>NZ_JBBEXD010000061.1:0-577 GCF_037782385.1 Ascidiimonas meishanensis | reverse complement strand
GTGAGGGATACTTAAACCGAGATGTATTAACGTCCGAGAAATTTATAGCGAATCCCTATGGTACAGGCAGGTTGTATAAGACTGGAGATTTAGCGAGGTGGCGTTCAGATGGTGTATTAGAATTTTTAGGTCGCAAAGACCGTCAGGTAAAGATACGCGGGTATCGGATTGAACCTGGTGAGATAGAGAGCAGCATCACTCAGGTGACGGGTATCTCAAAGGTACTTGTGATGGCACGGGAAGTCTCTGGGAGTTTACAATTGGTAAGCTACTTGGTTACAGATATAGGGATAGACAATGCTGGGATCATAACGGGATTAGAAGGTATTTTACCTAGTTATATGATTCCTAGATTCTATATAGGTTTGCCCTCTTTGCCCTTAACGCGTAATGGCAAGATAGACTATAAGGCCTTACCTGATGTGGTTATGGATCTGACCGATGATTTTGTATTTCCCAGCACCGATACCGAGTTAGCACTGGTAAAGATCTGGTCCTCTGTTTTAGGGATGTCAGCAGAAAAGATCAGTACCACCCATAACTTCTTTGAACTGGGGGGAGATTCTATTAAGGCCAT
>NZ_JBBEXD010000060.1:0-628 GCF_037782385.1 Ascidiimonas meishanensis | reverse complement strand
TCAGACACACCCACCAAATAGGAAACCAGCCCGAAGAAGTACTCAGTGAAAACAGTTACGATGCCCTAGGGCAGTTACTAGTCAAGAAAATAGGAAACACCCTAATGAACCCCCTACAAACCATAGACTATAGCTACAACATACGCGGCTGGCTCAAAGAAATCAATAACGTAAACAATCTGGGAAGCGATCTTTTTGGATTTAAGATCGGGTACAACCAAGGAGCAAACCCCCTATACAACGGCAACATTAGCAGCACCAGTTGGCGCAGCAGTAATACCGATAACAGTCTTAAAAACTATAATTACACCTACGATGCCTTCAATAGAATCATAAGCGGTACTGATAACACCAACAACTACAACCTAAGCAGTATTAGTTACGACAAAAACGGGAACATCATCCGGTTGGTACGAACAGGGCATTTAGTAGAGAATCCGATTGCGGGGAATACTTCCCATTTTGGAGAAATGGATAATATGTATTATTTCTACGACAGTGGCAACAAATTGCAACGCGTTAATGATGTTGCGAACAAAAACTATGGTTTTAAAGATAGCAGTACCAATGGAACAGATTATAGTTATGATGAAAACGGAAATATGACAACTGATGCCAACAAAGGCAT
>NZ_JBBEXD010000059.1:0-630 GCF_037782385.1 Ascidiimonas meishanensis | reverse complement strand
CATTGGAATGTGGTATGCGATGCTCCCTTCGAGTTGATCTAAAAACCAGAGTCTTTCCTGGCTAAAAGATAAAGGAATATTTACTAAATCATTTCGGTTATATGATCCAATAGGTATGGATATTTTTTTTGTATTATCAATATTTTGATATTTTTTCAAATAAGCTATAATCCCTTTTTTTTCGGTTTTTATTGATGCTAATAAATCAGGATCAATTGTAATTGAATTTTTAAATTTTAAACTTAACTCCTCGTTATCTAAGAACAAGTCAATACCCTCTTTTCTTGCTTTGTCTAAAATATTTATAATCATAATGTTCTTTAAATTTTTATAATTGTGATTTGTTCTTTATCATTTTTCAATTGATTTAAAGAAATAACACGGATAGAATTTGCTAATTCTTCTATAGTATTGAATTGAAAAATATTCTTAATAGATATCTCCATATCGAGTTCTTTCCGTATCATGGAAACGAGTCTTGTAGCCAATAGGCTATGCCCTCCCAGTTCAAAGAAGTTATCATGTACACCAATTTGTTCAACCCCCAATAACTTTTGCCAGATAGTAACGAGCGTTTGTTCGGTTAGATTTCTGGGCGCTACATAAGGCTGACTGGACAATAGGGAGGCA
>NZ_JBBEXD010000058.1:0-649 GCF_037782385.1 Ascidiimonas meishanensis | reverse complement strand
ATCAATAGATTCTTTCGGTACAATTGCCACTCCTCAAACCCTAGCCTATGTCATCTATACATCTGGAAGTACAGGGAAACCTAAAGGAGTTATGATGCCTCATGATGCATTATACAATTTGATCTTTGATCAAAAAAGACTCGCTTTTTCTGGGAAAAACGTGACTCATTTTTCAAGTATTAGTTTTGATGTTTCTTTTCAGGAGATTTTCTTTACTCTTACTCAGGGTCAGTCATTATACATACTCTCTTCTGAGGTGAAAAAAGACATAATAGCACTTTCAAAGTTCATAATGTCTCATGAAATTGATATTACTTTTTTACCTACTTCTTTGTTTAACCTTTTAAGGACAGAAGATTTTTTAGCCATAGTACCAAATTTACAACATATCATTGTTGCAGGAAGTCAATTACAACTCTCTAATGATGCTATAAAGTATTTACGAGAGTCCAAAACTAAATTGTATAATCATTATGGACCTACAGAGACTCATGTAGTAACCACTCATGAGATAAGTTCGATTCAAAATAATCTAGATCGTCGTACCCCATTAATAGGCTCTCCTATCTCCAACACCCAGATTTACATTCTTAGTGAACAGCAAGAGTTAGTGCCTATAGGAGTCGTTGGTGAACTATGCATCAGTGGT
>NZ_JBBEXD010000057.1:0-659 GCF_037782385.1 Ascidiimonas meishanensis | reverse complement strand
ATCAATAGATTCTTTCGGTACAATTGCCACTCCTCAAACCCTAGCCTATGTCATCTATACATCTGGAAGTACAGGAAAGCCAAAGGGAGTCATGGTGGAGCATCAAAGTATTGTGAATACCATATTTGCTCAAATCCCTGCTTTCTCTATTACCCATAAAGATCATTGCTTACAATTTGCTAGTGCTTCTTTTGATGCTTCTGTATCAGAGATTTTTACATCCCTTATAAGTGGCAGTAGATTGTTTATTATAACAGAAAATTCTAAATCAGACACCTCTTCTTTTAAGAATTTTATAGTAAATAACAATATTACTATTGCCACCTTACCCCCTGCTTTTTTACAACTGTTATCCATTAAAGATGTAGAAGGTATCCGTACTTTGGTTACCGCAGGAGAGACGATACCTTTAAAGGTAGCTCAAACATTTTCTGAGTATTACCATTACGTCAATGCATATGGTCCAACTGAGACCAGTATTTGTGCCACAACTTTTCATGGAACTATCGTGGACAGTGTCCCTATCGGCTCCCCCATAGCCAACACCCAGATTTACATTCTTAGTGAACAGCAAGAGTTAGTGCCTATAGGAGTCGTTGGTGAACTATGCATCAGTGGTGCAGGGGTCGCACGTGGGTATTTGAACAAAGAAGAGTTGA
>NZ_JBBEXD010000056.1:0-677 GCF_037782385.1 Ascidiimonas meishanensis | reverse complement strand
ATCAATAGATTCTTTCGGTACAATTGCCACTCCTCAAACCCTAGCCTATGTCATCTATACATCTGGAAGTACAGGGAAACCTAAAGGGGTCATGGTCGAACATCAAAATGTAGTTGCTCTACTAAATGCTCGATTACATTATTATGGGAAAGTTACATCTAACTCTGTTTTACTCACTTCATTTGTCTTTGATCCTTCGGTAGCTGTTATTTTTGACACCTTATCTACAGGTGCAAAGCTTATTCTACCCGCTGATAATTTAATTACAAATTCTTTGCAATTACAAGAGTTTTTTAGAAGTTTAGAGTTAGATAGATTAACCTGTTCAACTTCTTATTATGATTATTTGTTAAAAGAAAATTTATTGGAAAACACCTATTTGAAGCAGGTGATTCTGGGTGGTGAACCATTATCAAAAAAAATAGTTGTAGATCATTATTTAGCCTATCCAAATATTACTTTATATAATGAATATGGCCCTACAGAGTGCACAGTTTGGTCTTCAGTATCACAAATAAATTATAATGATGCTAAAATTACCATTGGGCACCCAGTATCCAATACCCAAATCTACATTCTTAGTGAACAGCAAGAGTTAGTGCCTATAGGAGTCGTTGGTGAACTATGCATCAGTGGTGCAGGGGTCGCACGTGGGTATTTGAACAAAGAAGAGTTGA
>NZ_JBBEXD010000055.1:0-688 GCF_037782385.1 Ascidiimonas meishanensis | reverse complement strand
AATATAAGTTCCGTTCTGCTTTGTATCATATAGAAGAGGGAAACTATGTGCTGGCTATGGTATTCCATCACATCGCCAGTGATGGGTGGTCAAACCATATATGGATCCAAGAATTTCTGGAAATCTATAATGCCATTACTCAAAAAAGAAAACCGAGTTTACCCGACTTACCTCTACAATATGCTGATTATGCCATTTGGCAAAGAAACTACCTGGAAGGAGAAATCTTAGAAAACCAATTAGCCTATTGGGAGGACAAACTAAAAGGAGTTTCTAACCTATCCCTACCGACTGACTATCACAGACCTGCCATACAGAGTAATAAAGGTGCCTCCATTTCTTTCTCCATTGATAAAGAATTAAGTGAATCCATACAGAGATTATGCAGAGCCGAGGGCGTTACACCATTTATGTACTTATTGGCTGCCTTTAAGGTATTGCTCTTTAGGTATAGTGGTCAAACTGATATCTGTGTAGGAACACCTATTGCCAACCGTACACAAGCTGAATTAGAAGGTATGATAGGGTTCTTTGTCAATACCCTAGCACTGCGTAGTGACTTAAGTGGAGAAATAGAGTTTAAAGAACTCTTGTCTCAGGTGAAACTAACTACCCTACAGAGTTATGAACATCAACACGCACCTTTTGAAAAGATCGTAGAAAGGGTCGTAGATACCAGAGATATGAG
>NZ_JBBEXD010000054.1:0-688 GCF_037782385.1 Ascidiimonas meishanensis | reverse complement strand
TGAACGGGCATCAAGCTCTTGATAGGTTAAACCAGCCTCTCCAAAGGTAACTGCTGTCGCATTTGGAGTACTGCTCACATGAGCTTTAAATACATCTACCACCGTCCCGGGTGCCTTTACTATATCAAAGGATGGATGGAAGCTTTCTAAGAGTTGCTCCGATTCCTGAAAAGTCAATAAAGAAAGCTTTCCAACGAGTTGGGTAGCATCTGTTAATACCGAAATAATTAACTCTTTAAAGTGACCTGCCATCCTAATGATGGTTTCTTCTTTAAATAAGGCTGTGCAATAATCAAAACTCACTTGAAGTTCTCCCAAGCCTTCCACTATATCTAATGTTAGGTCGAATTTTGATGTTTCAGTAGCCACTTCTTCAAATTCAATTTTTGCCTCTCCTAATTGTAAGATAGATACCTGCTCATTATTCTGTAATGAAAATAAAGTTTGTATCAGTGGTGTTCTACCCGAATCACGTCCTTTTACCACCCGATCTACGATTTTTTCAAAGGGAACTTCCTGATGAGCATATCCTCCCAATACTGTTTGTTTAACTTCGGCTAATACTTGCGTGAATGGTACTGATGACCTTATTATACTTCGTAAAACAATGGTATTGACAAAAAATCCTATGAGTCCTGATATAGCACTTTCCGATCTGTTCGCCACAGGAACTCCAACACAGATATCT
>NZ_JBBEXD010000053.1:0-688 GCF_037782385.1 Ascidiimonas meishanensis | reverse complement strand
TGGAACAAATGGGTTCTCGACAAACTTCTGTTTGGTCAACTCTTCTTTGTTCAAATACCCACGGGCAACTCCTGCACCACTGATACACAACTCACCAGCCACTCCAATGGGTAACAATTCTTGATGTGCATCTAGGATGTAGATCTGGGTATTCGCTATAGGGGAACCTATAGAAAAGAGTTCTAAATTGTCTGTAATATTAATATTTGAAACAGAACAACCTATGGTTGTTTCTGTGGGGCCATATTCATTATAAATTTTACACTTAGATTCTAACGTTTCTATATTATTTAAATGTGATGGTTTTAATGGTTCTCCACCAATAATAATTTGTGATAGATGAGAAATGTCTATATCACTAAAAAGTGATAAGTGAGAAGGTGTTACTTTTATAGATGTTATCTCGTTATTCTTAAGAATTAATTGTAGCGCTTCTAATGCTTCTTTTTTATAAACATGTATCTGTCCACCTGTAAGTAGACTTAGATAAATACTTGTTTGGGTAAGGTCAAATGACAAAGAAGTAAACAATGGAAAGTTATGACTTTGTATTGCTGAACAATACTCTGAAATGCCAAATATTACATAATTTAGTAAGTTATGATGCTCGATCATGACTCCTTTAGGCTTTCCAGTACTTCCTGAAGTATATATGACATAGGCTAGATTTTCAGGATAGGCTATTCTA
>NZ_JBBEXD010000052.1:0-699 GCF_037782385.1 Ascidiimonas meishanensis | reverse complement strand
TCTTGGTAGCCAACTCCTTCTTTTTCCAGAAATACGGTGCGTAGTGATTCATGACGATTAACAATTTGTTTGAAACAGGAAGATAAAAGTTCGTAATTTAGTTTTCCGGTAATACGCAATACAGAAGGCAAATGATAGTTTGTTGTACCTTCAATTTTATCAAGAAACCATAAACTCTCCTGTGAAAACGACAAGGGAATAGCATCTTTAATTGTAAAATTATCCACCCGCTTTTTTAGTAGTTTTTTTGATGATACCGATTGTGCATTTTCCCTAGTTCTCAAAAATGAAATTATTTCAAGTTTGAAATCTTTAAGTTGAGCTAGTATATTTTTATTAGGTTTAGATCCCTTTTTTACTTTTAATTTTAGCGCATCATCTTCCAGAAAGATTAGTATTCCTTCATTTTTTGCGTTTTGCAATAATCTGACTATTTCTTTATTTGCTAATGCCATTATTTTATATAATAGGAGTCTATTTTATTTTTAAAGAGTGTATTCTTCATAGTCACTTTCATCCATATTTATCGTTAATAGATCAATATAGCTGTGGAGCCTACTTATTGTGGGATATTCAAATAAGTCTGTTAGACTTATAGTGATGTCAAATGTTGAATTTATTTTTGTGAATAAGCGCATGGCCTTAATAGAATCTCCCCCCAGTTCAAAGAAGTTATGGGTGGTACTGATCTTTTCTGCT
>NZ_JBBEXD010000051.1:0-705 GCF_037782385.1 Ascidiimonas meishanensis | reverse complement strand
CCTATGAGTCCTGATATAGCACTTTCCGATCTGTTCGCCACAGGAACTCCAACACAGATATCTTCCTGATTAGTATAACGGTGTAGCAATACTTTATAAAGAGTTAAAAGCAACATAAAAAGCGTAGTACCGTTTTCTTTTGCCAAAGCCTTGAGTTGATTTGACTGTGCTATCTCCAATTTAAATGTATAGCTGGCTCCTTGATTACTTTGTGTGGCAGGACGATTAAAATCTAATGGAAGTTCTAAGGTTTCAACTCCATCTAATTGATTTTCCCAATAACCTAGACGTTTATCTAATATTTCTCCTGAAAGGTATTCCCGTTGCCAAATACTGTAGTCTGCATATTGCACGGGGAGTTCTGGAAGCCTTATTGGTTTTCCTGATAATCCGGAATTATAAAGTTCTTCCAGTTCATTTATCAGGATAGGAATAGACCATCCGTCTGCTGCAATATGATGCATCACTACAACAAGTACATTTACCTCTTCTGATAATTCTAGCACCTTTACACGAAGCATATAGTCTTTTGAAAGGTCAAAAGGGCGATTTACTTCATTACTTATAACAACTTCCAGCATTTTTTCAGTTGTATTGTAAAAAGTTTTTCTCTCTATATGAAATTCAGCACTGCTTAATAGTTCTTGGTAGCCAACTCCTTCTTTTTCCAGAAATACGGTGCGTAGTGATTCATGACGATTAACA
>NZ_JBBEXD010000050.1:0-892 GCF_037782385.1 Ascidiimonas meishanensis | reverse complement strand
GGTTACTGTAAATACATAACTAATGGTATCGCCTGCATCTACTCGTCCGTCTCCGCCATCATTTAGAGTATCTACTTTGGTGATCGTTATATCGGGTGACTGAGTAATCGTGGTCACTGTTGGATCATCTGGATTACCGTCACTATCGCTATCAATATCGGTAGCATCGTCTGGATCGTCAGACAAGCTAGTTACCGGATTGTTATTTGGATCTTCGCCGGTCACTGTGGCGGTGTTACTAAAGCTTCCCGCATCTATATCCGCTTGGGTAATGGTATAAGTAGCAGTGAAAGTTGAAGTATCACTTGCTCCTACAGCTAAACTTGCCAGAGGACCACCACTTACCGTTACTAATGGATCTGTTACCGTAACATTGGTCAAAGTTACGTTTCCAGTATTGGTTACTGTAAATACATAACTAATGGTATCTCCTGCATCTACTCGTCCGTCTCCGCCATCATTCAAGGTATCTACTTTGGTGATCGTTATATCGGGTGACTGAGTAATCGTGGTCACTGTTGGATCATCTGGATTACCGTCACTATCGCTATCAATATCGGTAGCATCGTCTGGATCGTCAGACAAGCTAGTTACCGGATTGTTATTTGGATCTTCGCCGGTCACTGTGGCGGTGTTGCTAAAGCTTCCTGCATCTATATCTGCTTGGGTAATGGTATAAGTAGCAGTGAAAGTTGAAGTATCACTTGCACCTACAGCTAAACTTGCCAAAGGACCTCCACTTACCGTTACTAATGGATCTGTTACCGTAACATTGGTCAATGTAACGTTTCCAGTATTGGTTACCGTGAATACATAACTAATGGTATCTCCTGCATCTACTCGTCCGTCTCCGCCATCATTCAAGGTATCTACTTTGGTAATGGTGAGTTCG
>NZ_JBBEXD010000049.1:0-927 GCF_037782385.1 Ascidiimonas meishanensis | reverse complement strand
TGCCTCCCTATTGTCCAGTCAGTCTTATGTAGCGCCCAGAAATCTAACCGAACAAACGCTCGTTACTATCTGGCAAAAGTTATTGGGGGTTGAACAAATTGGTGTACATGATAACTTCTTTGAACTGGGAGGGCATAGCCTATTGGCTACAAGACTCGTTTCCATGATACGGAAAGAACTCAACATTGATATTTTTATTAAGGATATTTTTAAGTTTTCTACAATAGAAGAATTGGCATCACATATAGAGTTTATTGATCTTGATGAGAGTGAGGATACGGAAGAGTATAATATAACTATTGAAATATAATTTTTTGATTATGAGCATTCAAGTTTTAAATATTCTCAAAGAAGCAAAAACAAAAAAAGTAAAGATAATTGTAAATGATGGTTCTTTGACTGTAAAATCTATTGCCCCTATCGATTTTAGTTTACTTCAAAGAATAAAAAATAATAAAATTATCATCATTAAATATATAGAGGAATACCAAGTCAGAAATAAAAAAAATATTTTGACAAAGATTACTTCTTATAATAATAAGTATATTATCAATATCCCTTTATCTTTTAGTCAGGAGCGTTTATGGTTTTTAGACCAACTCGAAGGAAGTCTAGCCTACCATATTCCACTGGTCATTCGCCTGCAAGGTAAACTAAACATACCTGCTTTAGAAAAAGCCCTGAAAGGTATTATATCACGCCACGAAATCCTAAGAACTTTGATTGAGTCTGAAAATGGTGTCGGGTATCAAAAGGTCGTCAGTGCCGATAACTGGGGGATGGAGCATCTAATGGTCTCTAATGATGATTCTTTAGACTTCTTGATAGCTTCCTTCTTGGAAACTCCTTTTGACCTGGCAAAGGAATATAAGTTCCGTTCTGCTTTGTATCATATAGAAGAGGGAAACTATGTGCTGGCTATGGTAT
>NZ_JBBEXD010000048.1:0-941 GCF_037782385.1 Ascidiimonas meishanensis | reverse complement strand
CAGAAGCGGATGTACTTTTTGTATGAGTTTGACCGGATGTCAACGGCTTATAACATGCCTGGCGTGTTTACGATTGATGCGCGTTTAGATGTTGAAAGACTAAAAGAAGCCTTTCATGCCCTTGTAGAGAGACATGAGAGTTTACGAACACAGTTTGTATTAGAAGGCGGTCATGTGTTTCAACGCATTGTACCGGCATCAGATTTTAGTGTGATAGAATACCATTCCTCTCAATCAACGGCTGATAGTTTAATAGATAGCTTTATGCGCCCTTTTGATCTGGCGAACGAGTATCCATTTAGAGCGGGTCTTATCCATTTAGAAGAAGGGGGTTACATCCTTGTTTTTGATATGCATCATATTATCAGTGATGGGGTGTCACATGAGATCTTACTGAATGATTTCTGGTGTTTGTACCGAGGAGAGACTTTACCTGAGTTACCACTGCAGTACCGAGATTATGCGGAGTGGCAGCAGAGCGAAGCGCAGGCCTCACTGGTAGCCTCTCATAAAGCATACTGGCTGGATGTTTTCAGTGAAGAAGTAAACGTATTGGAACTTCCTACCGATTATCCAAGACCCTTGGTAAAGAGCGATCGTGGCGCTACCAGCAGTTTTCATTTAGAGCCTGTGATGATTGATGGGCTACGCGAGCTTTCCAAGGATTCTGGAGTAACGATGTACATGCTATTTTTAGCTGCGTACAATGTACTATTAAGCAAGTTGAGCAATACCGAAGATGTGGTAGTAGGGACACCTACTTCTGGGAGGCATCATGCGGATCTGGAAGCAATGGTGGGTATGTTTGTCAACACCCTTGCGCTTCGCAATGAGGTTCCGGGGTCTGCCCGCTTTTTAGACTTTTTACAACACGTAAAACAGCACACCCTTTCTGCATTTGATCATCAGTTATACCAATATGAAGATCTGGTAGAAGCCCT
>NZ_JBBEXD010000047.1:0-954 GCF_037782385.1 Ascidiimonas meishanensis | reverse complement strand
TCTAAATGCGAAGACCACCAACGGAGTTTCTCTTCTAGTACTTCTCCGCTTAAATAAGAACGTTGCCATAAACTGTAATCGGCATACTGTACAGGTAATGCGGGAAGCGATGCGGGCGCTCCTGTAATCCCTGCATTGTAAAGGGTTTCCAGTTCACTCACCAAGATGGGAAGGGACCAGCCATCTGAGGCGATATGATGCATCACTACGATCAAAGTATGAGAAGTAGATGAGCACGATACTAACTGGGCACGTATCATATAATCCTTTGACAGATCAAAGGGACGATGCACTTCTGAGGCAATATAAGAAGCTAGGGCTGAACTGCCTCCTATGGAGGATAACGATACTTCGGTGATGTGAAAGTCTGCTGCATCTAAAAGCAACTGATAACCGACACCGGCATCTTCCTTGAAAACTGTACGAAGGGATTCATGACGAACTAAAATCGATACAAGACTCCTAGATAGTAATCCCCGGTCTAAAGTGCCTTCTATGGATAAAACTCCTGGAACATGGTAATGCGTACTGCCTTCTAATCGGTCAATAAACCATAAACGTTCTTGGGTATAGGATAATGGGACCTGATCAGGACGCTCCATAGGTACAAGTACAGCTACTTCGCTTTGTTCTTGAACTTCTAAATACGAGGCTAAACTGCCTAAGGTGCTATATTCAAAAATGGTATTCACACTTAAAGAGATCCCATAACTACTACGAATTGATGCTACCAATCGTACCGCTAATAAGGAATGACCTCCTAACTCAAAGAAATCATCGGTCAATCCAATACGCTCTACTGAGAGTAAAGATGCCCATAATTCGGCAAGTGACTTAGAGGTGGACGTGTCTGGAGCTACATAAGAGGCTCCTGATAGATTACTGCCATCCGCCTCTGGAAGCGCCTTGCGGTCTATCTTACCATTCACCGTTAAAGGAAAAGAAGACAACTGT
>NZ_JBBEXD010000046.1:0-996 GCF_037782385.1 Ascidiimonas meishanensis | reverse complement strand
TTAATACGTACACCTACAATTGCTGAGTCCTTGAAAAAGATCAATGCCAATGGTGAGCATATGAGTGCCACTATTAAAGCCACTCAATTCATTTAAAATAAGTTGGTAGGAATACGCAAAATAGAAACTTCCTTTTTTCATACCAGCCATAGGACCTACATTTAAGGGGTCTCCAAACTGGTCGTTTAAAAAACGATAGGAAATACCTGCCCAGAAATAATCTTCAAAATCATACCAGCGTAATTTTATATTCACATCGGTACTAGATCTGCCGTCACTCTCAAATAATTGATAGAATACAGAAGGCTCTACCTCAAAATCGCTGTTTTTGTCTTTGCGCCATTTGTAACCCGTGTACACATAATAATTACGCAAACGGTTGGGTTCTGAAATAGCAAATAGATCCAATTCTTTGTTTAATAGATTGGATGCATTCAAGCTAAAATAAAAGCTTTGGTATCGGTACAAAAAGCCTACATCAAAATTATGATTGGTGGTAGCCCTGTTATTGGTTACTGAAGGATCAGGGATGGTAGGATCAAAGTTTTCAATGTCTATTCTAAACTGATTGAAGTTATAAGAGATTCCCAAAGAAAGAAAATGATCTTCGTATGGGTCAATGGTGAGATGGTGCGCAAAAGAGATGCGCGCACCATACTGCCTTGTATTTCCGTTTTTGTCGTTAAAGAACAATGCGCCTACTCCAGAGCGGTTGCCAATACGTACATCGGCTGCCAGTGATTGAGTATCTGGGGCATCTTCTATGCCTACCCATTGGGTGAGGCCGTTAAGCCGCACCTTTACATGGTCTCCAATACCTGCATAGGTAGGAGAAATCACAAAAGGATTATCGGCTAAATACTGGGTGAAGGTTGGCAAAGTAAGCTCCTGCGCAAATGCATGAGAGCTAACCAAACCAAGAATCACCAGGGCTTTCAGTATTCTATAAGTAGGTCGCATAAGGTTATCTGTATAAGGTAAAGTTTCCAACAAATT
>NZ_JBBEXD010000045.1:0-1028 GCF_037782385.1 Ascidiimonas meishanensis | reverse complement strand
ACATCAAACAGCGGGTTACGACTCGTGTCACGATCAATCCCTAATTCCTCTACTAAGGTTTCATACTGATACAACTGATGATCAAACGCACCTAGCGTACAACGCTTTACCAATGACAAATATGATCGGAAATCTTGATCCCCACTAACCTCATAACGAAGCGCAAGGGTGTTGACAAACATCCCTACCATTCCCTCCAGATCAGCATGATGACGACCAGAGGTAGGCGTCCCTACTACTATATCTTCCTGATTGCTCAACTTACGAAGTAATAGCGTATAAAGAGCCAGTAATAGCATGTACATCGTAACGCCTTCTTCCTGTGCCAAAGCTCGTAATTTATGAAGACGTCTGCCTTCTATTGTGATCCCGGTACTCCTCCCATGATCCGTCTTTATCAAAGGACGTGGGTAATCTGTAGGTAATGAAAGCTGAGAAGGAAGTTCTTTATAAACCGATAACCAATACGAGCGGTGATCTGCTAAAGTGCCTTCTTCTAAAGAATCTTGTTGCCAATGCGCATAATCACGGTATTGTAAGGAAAGAGGCGCTAAAGATTCACCTTGGTATAACTTACAGAAATCTTCTAACAGTACCTGATGCGATACCCCATCACTGATAATGTGATGCATATCAATTAAAAGCAAGGCTTCTCTGGGAGCAAATTGATACAAGGCTACCCGAAAAGGATATGCTGAGCATAGCTCAAAGGGGCGTACAAAACCATCGATCACGCTCTGCATATCTTCGCTACTACCTTCTTTATATAAAACCTCAAAATCTGCCGCTGGTACAATCCGTTGTACAACTCCACTATCACGCATCTCAAAGAAGGTGCGTAGGCTTTCATGACGATCTACTAATTGGTGAAAACACGCTTTTAGATGTGGTACGTCTAGTTCTCCCGTTAGTCTATAAATACCGGGCATATTATAACTAAGCGATGCTTTGTCAAATTCATATAAAAAATACATCCGCTGTTGTGCAGAAGACAATACATAATACCCCTGTTCCGGAACTTTAGGAAT
>NZ_JBBEXD010000044.1:0-1045 GCF_037782385.1 Ascidiimonas meishanensis | reverse complement strand
GGTAGTAATGGGTAAGGTGGCATTGTTGGTTACGGTTACGGTTCCTCCACAATTATCTGTTGCGGTAGGTGGCGTTAAAGAAGTTACTTGACATTGCGCCGTTACGTTAGGTAAAGACGCCACATCTGGTGTTGGTGGTGTAGTATCGTCTAAAATTACATTTTGATTTTGCGTAGCCGTATTTCCATTACCATCATCAAATGTCCAAGTTATTACGGTAGTACCTTGGGTGGTAATAGGCAAGGTAGCATTGTTAGTTACGGTGACCGTTCCTCCGCAATTATCTGTAGCGGTAGGCGGGGTTAATGCAGTTACCTGACATTGTGCGGTTATATTGGGTAATGAAGCCGCATCCGGCACAGGTGGTGTATTGTCATTAATAACAACATTTTGATTTTGCGTACCTGTATTTCCATTTCCATCATCATAAGTCCATATTACTACAGTTGTAGTAGTAATAGGTAATGTTGCATTGTTAGTTACTGTAACGGATCCTCCACAATTATCGGTAGCGGTAGGAGTTGTTAATGTTGTTACCTCACATTCTGCGGTTACATCTGGTAAAGAAGCTACATCTGGTGCTGGTGGGGTAGTGTCGTCAATAACCACATTTTGATTTTGAGTAACCGTGTTTCCATTCCCATCATCATAAGTCCAAATTACTACGGTAGTACCTTGAGTAGTAATAGGTAGGGTAGCGTTGTTAGTTACTATAACGGTTCCTCCACAATTATCGGTAGCGGTAGGTGGTGTTAATGCGGTTACCTCGCATTGAGCTGTTACGTTAGGTAAAGACGCTATATCTGGTATTGGTGGTGTAGTATCGTCAATAATTATATTTTGATTTTGCGTAGCCGTATTTCCATTCCCATCATCATAAGTCCAGGTTACTACAGTAGTACCTTGGGTAGTAATGGGTAAGGTGGCATTGTTGGTTACGGTTACGGTTCCTCCACAATTATCTGTTGCGGTAGGTGGCGTTAAAGAAGTTACTTGACATTGCGCCGTTACGTTAGGTAAAGACGCCACATCTGGTGTTGGTGGT
>NZ_JBBEXD010000043.1:0-1174 GCF_037782385.1 Ascidiimonas meishanensis | reverse complement strand
TTGATTATCAGCACGACCAGTAAACATTAGATTTCCATCGGCTCGCCAATAGGCTAAATCTCCAGTACGGTACAAACGAGCATCTTTTTCTTTACTAAAAGGGTTAGGTATAAATCGGGAAGCAGTCAAGTCTTCACGGTTCAGATAGCCTTTAGACAGTCCATTTCCTGCTATGCATAATTCTCCTATAACACCCGTTGGACATAACGAAAAATGTTTGTCTAAAACATATATTTGAGTGCCTGGAATTGGCCTTCCAATAGGAACCGATGTAGCGATAGATTGAGTATTTATAAGCTTATAATAACTAGTATAGGTAGTGTCTTCAGAAGGACCATAAAGATTCCGAATTTCAATAGTACTTCCTGAAAAGTAATTAGCTAAACTTACCGGAAGAGCTTCTCCAGCCATATTTATGGCAACAATATTTTCCCAGCTCACCTTCTCTTCAATAAGCATTTTAATCACTGAAGGAACTGTATTTAGTAATACATGATGATCTAGTGAGAGATAGGAAGATATAGTCAACGCATCTGGTAATATGCGTAACTTTTTACCAGTAATTAACGGATAGAACATCTCAAAAACCGATAAGTCAAAACAATGGGATGTGGCAGCGTAAACGATCTCAAACGGAGTTTTCCCGAATTCTGAAACCGACCAATTAAGCAAACTCATAACATTACCATGAGCTATCTGAACACCTTTGGGTTGACCAGTAGAGCCAGAGGTATAAATAATATGTGAAAGTTGCTCAGTATTTATTTCAGGGAATTCAAATTCAGTATCAAAATCTGTTTGACTGTACTTAAAATTCTTAATTAGTTCACAATCTATTAGCAACTCACAATTGCTGTCAGATTCAATAAAAGCGATACGAGCTTCTGGATAGTTAATATCGATGGGTACATAGGCGGCTCCGTTTTTCAAAACTGCCAGAATGCTTATTAAAAGCCATGCATCCCTCTTCAACTTAATCCCTACAAAACTTCCTTTCTCCAACTGTTGAGTGATCTGTAGATAATGTGCTAACTGATTGGAATAGTTAGATACCTCCTGATAGGTAAATTCGGTTTCCTCAAAAATAACTGCTATAGCTTCGGGAGTTCTGATTACCTGTTCCTCAAAAAGAGTGATTACGGTTTGATCTTTAGGATAGGTAACCGTAGCAGAT
>NZ_JBBEXD010000042.1:0-1308 GCF_037782385.1 Ascidiimonas meishanensis | reverse complement strand
TTGTATGTGCCGCTCCAGATTAGCCTGCCTTTGGTATCGTAACCCATAAGGGTGGTGATCCAATGCGCTTGCCCTGAGCCTGTTGAAGGGGTTCCTAATACGCGTACCTTGCTTGCGGTGGCTAGGCCTTGTACGTTGGTGACGGCGGCGGCTGGTAGGGTGAATCCGGCTTTGTCAAAATTGGCATAGCTGTCATAGTAGTTGATGGTGTGTATTTCATTACCTCCTTGTGGAATACTATTGTTGGTGTAATACAGTGCGGTTCCGTTTTGGGGTAATGCATTGGATGAACGGGTCTCGTATTGGGACGGATAGGGATTGTTATCTGCATAGCCTTGCATGGTTTCTCTGGAAACTATGGCATTACTGGTTTGGGTATGTATGGTGGTATAAGCGACTCTGCCAAAGGGGTCGTATTTGGTAACCAACCATTGATTGTTAGCGCGAAGCAAAGCGTCTTGGGTCATTACGGGCTGATCGAGCTTATTGTAAATGATATATTCTACGCCTTTACCGGGAATCTTTTTTTCTATCAGGCGGTTGCGGTGGTCGTATTTGTACTGGTAGCAGAGTTCATTGAGTTCACTTGTGGAGATGCCATTTGCGGGGGTTGTTTTGGGGGGGAGTACATAGGTGAGGTTGCCAAAATCGTCGTATACGTAATAGGTGTCGTGCGCTGTTACTGTACTGGGAGAGCCAATGGCTGCGTAGGTTCTTTTTAACAGGGTTTGCCCTTGTTTGTTTGTGAATTCTTCGGTGGTGTGGAGTTTGGTGGTGCTGCCGTCGTGGTTTTCGTCTTTGGTAATGGTTTTGGTGAGTGTTCCTGCCGGGTAAAATAGGGAGCCGCCGCTTAGGGTGGGTTGCTTGGTGTTATTGGCTGTAAATGCTACGGTGAATACGCGTACTTCTTGGGTGGTATTGTTGGTGTAGCTGAACTGGATCTCATGCCCGCTGCCCATTTTCCAGTCTGCTCCGGGTGCGGCTTGTTTTAAGGTTCGGTTTAAGGGTGAATTTTCTAATAGGGTTTCGCTATAGGGGTTGGTATTGGCGGTAGGGGTATTGGTGAAGTCTTCTGGGTAGTTTTGCTTGTAATAGGTTTGGATGGCGCTGGGCTGGTTTGTGGTTCTATAACTGCCTCGGTTGCCGGTGGCGGGGTAGGGTAGATATTGTTTGGTTTGCCTCCCAAAAGCGTCGTAGTCGCTATGGTTTATGAGGTCGTTACGCTCTGGGGATTGTTTGATGTTTATTTGTTGAATGGGGCGACCTAGGCCATCAAAATACTGTACGTGTTCTAATACATCGGCATTA
>NZ_JBBEXD010000041.1:0-1386 GCF_037782385.1 Ascidiimonas meishanensis | reverse complement strand
AAAGGTAATTGAAGCGCAAAAAGAATTACGTGAAATGGAGTCTCATAGTGTTGTGAGCCCTGTTGAAAAAGGAAGGCTTGAAGCAATCATAAAAGAGAATACTTTAAAAGCTAAAGAGGTAGTAATAGGTTTTTTAGAAAAAATACCGCTTACCAATATAAAAGCTAATGGAGTATATATTGAAGGGGCTGTTCAACTTTTAGATCCTGTATTCAATGAGAGCACCTCTGATGAGGATAAAAAAACAGCCTTACAGACTATAGCCACGGCATTAGGAGATTGTGCAACTCCTGTGAAAGATATTCTAACAGTAGCCTATGTTGCTTCATACGGCTCTAAGAGTACAAGTGAAGAGCCTTCTAAAGAGGTTCAAGCAGTCATCGTACGGGAGGCCGTTGAAAAAGCAATTCTTACAGAATTATCAGCATTAGAGGTAGCAGGAGAGCGGGTTTTCAACACAAATGAATTTATAGAACAGGTAAAAGGTCTTTCTAATGCTATATTCCTAAATGGAGCAGCAGAACATCCAAATAATAAGGTTAAGATACTATTTCCAGAGGGAACAAAACCCCAAACACTTCCCAGTAAAACTGCCTACGAAGATTTTGCTTTTAAAGTAGTAAAAGATGAATTGGCAATAGCATTTGCGAAATTATGTTGTATCACAAATGACGATGCTGCTAACACCTTAGTGCAAGATTCACAACAGCGCTATACCTTTGATAAAAACAAGCTAAATAGTATGGTAGAAAAATACTATACGAATGTTTTAGGGGATATTTCTCCCAAAAATAAGGCCATAGAAAAGATTCTTAATCAGTATAAAGCAGACGTTTCTAAAATTCTAGAGAAAAGCGGACTCATAGATTTAACCGATGAACCAGAGGTGCTTCCTGTATTGGATATTACAAAACAAGCTACCGCATTGCGTCAAGAACTTACAGGTGCAGATACGCATGAAATAGAGGAAGTATCTAAGATGTTTTTAGCGCAACAAACCCAGTTAATAGAAAAAATGGTTCAAAAATATGATAAACAAATCAAAGAAGTGGCTGAACCTACAGAATCTGCACTCTTACAAGATTTTGGAAAATTAATGATGGCTACAAATAGTGACAAGGATGATAAAAGAAAGGTAGATGAAACTAAAAGGGATGAAGAACCAAAAAGGAAAAGGACTAGGTCTAAATCACCAAGTCCTAAACTAGGCTAAAGAATACCCAAATTTAGTGTAAATATAGAAAAAGTAACATTCTGGAAATATTCAGAAGGAGCTTTCTAGGATGCTTTTACCCTTAAGAAGACTTAGTAGAAGAATGGCCGTCACCAATTTTTAATGTACCTGTGTAACTATATTTTAAAAACTTTGTACGGCTACTTCTCTCG
>NZ_JBBEXD010000040.1:0-1462 GCF_037782385.1 Ascidiimonas meishanensis | reverse complement strand
AAGTTCCCCCAGACTTACAATAACCCTCCATCTTTTAGTATCAATTATTAATATCAAATTATCTGGTTATGAATATAAAATATCAGGACACATAACAAGCATGTAAAAACACATGTGGAGCAAATAAAGAGTCATATCATTTTGATTTTTGTGGGTTGTTACGGGGCTACAATTTAAAAATAGCTGTAGCCCTTTTTAAAAAGTTAGATGTTACATTAAAAATCCCCCTTTAATTTTAAATCTAACTACAACCAATTAAATAAACATTCGCTCCTTAGGTTGTTTTATTCTTGACAAATGATCTGTATAAATCTTCATAACGGAAAGTCTATTTTCAAAACACATTTTTTGTAAACGGATTTGATGAGATGATAACTTGAAAAAATAAGATGTTATATGAAACACTTAATTAATTATCAAAATACGCCCATCGAATTTAGTTCTAAGCTAAGTTTCAAGTCTAAAAAACCGGTATCTGTATTTCAAACACCTGGAAATATATATATTACCAAAATGGTAATTCTTTTAATTGATTGTGCTTTCTGGCTGCAAGCGCCAGTAGCGGTAGTAAGAAAAAATATTCAAGCTCAAAAACAAAAAAATACCCAGATCGTAGAAGGTATTAAACAAAAAATAAAAGAAGTATACCTTAGTAATAAATCCCGTTTAACTAGTAAGTACATCGCTATAACTAACTCAAAAACACAACAGTTTAATCAAGCTGCGCATATGATTCTTGAATTCGTAGAAAACGCAGATCATCTAAAGTTTACACCGTTTCTAGTATGCAAACCTTCCTGCATGGGAAGATCCAATCTTTTTGAAAAAATATCCAAGGGAACTTCATTATCCAAAAGAGAAAAACAAGAATGGAGCGATATTAAAGAAAGATTCAGACAAATTTGTGAAAAAGCGCAAAGTACACAATCCGCTAAAATAATTATTGATGCAGAAGAATCATGGGTACAAGATTGTATTGATGAACTAGCTATTGATCTAATGGCAGAATTCAATAAGGAAAGAGCAGTCGTATTTCTTAATGTGCAAATGTACAGATGGGACAGATTAGATTTTTTACTCTCTATCAATAAAAAAGCCAGAAAAGAAAACTTTAAAATTGGAGTTAAACTAGATAATGGCGACTACAGATCAAAAGAATGCATCAGAGCCAGAGTGAAAGGGTACCAAAGCCCGCTTTGTATTGATGATGAAACTACTGAAAAAAACCTCAATAGTGCTCTTAGATATTGCATACACTATTTAGATATATTTGAACTCTTTTCTGATATTGAAAACGATATTGATGCTAAAGTAGTAGAACAATATATGGAACGATACCAAGTAAGCAAAGAAGACTCAAGAATTTGGTTTGGATCAATTATGGGAAAAACAGAAGGTATTAGTCTATACGGAAGGTAAAGAACTCCACCAAACCGTGAAAATCGTTTGATTCGCATTTTTT
>NZ_JBBEXD010000039.1:0-1508 GCF_037782385.1 Ascidiimonas meishanensis | reverse complement strand
ACATAAAAACGGGGAACCATATACTCCGGTAATATACCCGATAAATGACTCCGAAGCGAGGCTAGCTGTGACCGATCTTCTTGTACCACATAGGCTACCAGTTCTGTGCTGCCATCTATGAGATCTGTACTGATCACCAATGCCTCTGATACCGAAGCATGATGCGATACATGCGCCGTTACCTCGCCTAACTCTACACGGTAGCCACGAATCTTAACCTGATCATCATTACGACCGATAAATTCTATAACACCTGCACTTAAATGGCGCACCAGATCTCCGGTCTTGTACATACGTACTCCGGGTTGATAAGGATGGGGTATAAAACGATCTTCCGTTAATGAATCCCGATCATGGTAACCCGAAGCTAGTCCTGCTCCTGAAAGATACAACTCTCCTACTACTCCTATCGCTACAGGTGCTAAATGACGGTCTAGTACATAGGCTTGCATATTGGCGATAGGAACTCCTATGGGAACACTTAAGCAAGTGTCTTCTGAACTGTACTCATACAACATGCAGCCTACCGTGGCTTCGGTGGGACCGTACTCATTGTAAAGGGTCGCATGGCCTCTAAATAATTCATGGATGCTTTGTGCTAAATCACGGGATAAAGATTCCCCGCCTATGATAAAACGATTTACACTAAAGGAATGCCCTGCTTCAAAACAGCTTTGTAAAACCCGCAGGTGTGATGGCGTGAGTTTCACCACTTGTACACGGGGGTCTGTGAAAACTGATCTGATCAAGTCATGCGACGAAGTATTCCCATAGATCACTACACTGTGTCCACTGACAAGGGGAGTGAAGATACTGGTCACCGTTAAATCAAACGAGATTGAGGTGAATAAAGCAAAGTTAGACGCTTGATCGTTCACATAGGTTGTTGATGCCCAACGTATGTAGTGGTAAAGGTTCCCGTGGGTGATACAGACGCCTTTGGGGGTGCCGGTGGTACCAGAGGTGTAGATCATATAGGCTAGATCTTTACTGCTTATAGATACCGTGAAATCGGAAGGTGCTTCTGAAAGACCGTCAAGTTCTACATCAATAATAAATTTAGGACCGTGATAAGATCCCTGATCCATCCCGTAATACATCTCTGATATCAATAGAGAGACGCCAGCATCTTCTAATATCATTGAAATACGGTCTTCAGGGGTTTCTGGGTCAATAGGTACATATCCTCCGCCTGACTTTAAAATCCCTAAAAGGGAGATCACTACATAATCACTGCGGTCTAGTAGTAAACCTATGCGGTCTCCTGATGCTATTGTGTACTGCGTTTTTAAATAGTAACCCAGCTTATCGGTCAATTTATCTAGTTCTGCATAGGTCAATAGACGTTCCTCGAAAATAACTGCAGGGGCATCAGGGGTCTTTAATGCCTGTGACTTGAAAGCATCTAATACTGTCAAACTATCCTCGTAAAAATACCCCGTGGTATTGAATCCTTCAAGTAAAAAAACTTGCTCACTTTCACTAAGTAATGTTATTTGGTGAAGGGG
>NZ_JBBEXD010000038.1:0-1582 GCF_037782385.1 Ascidiimonas meishanensis | reverse complement strand
TGAAACCTTAGTAGAGGAATTAGGGATTGATCGTGACACGAGTCGTAACCCGCTGTTTGATGTACTATTCAATTACGTTCACGAGCAAAAGGAAAATCAGGGTAACCATCTTCCCGATTTGGAAATAGAACCCTATAGGGCCACTAAAGATCAAACCTCTAAGTTTGACCTGAGCCTTAGTGTTGTAGAAATAGAAGACGTAATGCATCTAAATATGAGCTATCGAACTGATCTGTTTACAGCAGCTACGGCAGTACGTTTTATAAATTATTTTACTCTGCTGATGGATCGAGTGCTTTCAGACGCCACTTTAGCAATCGCTGCCTATGAGGTAATGCCAGAAACTGAGCGTAAATTACAGCTAGAGGAATTTAACCAAACCCAATTCGATTTTTCTTCTGACCAAACAGTAATGGGGCTATTCCTAAAACAGGTTCAAAATAGCTCCGATGCAACCGCTCTTATATTTAATGAAACATATTATACCTACAGAGAATTGGACGAACGCTCTACGATTCTTGCAGCCACTTTATATTCACAAGGCCTCAGACATGGAGAAGTAGTAGCTGTTTTGCTGGAACGCTCTTGCGAAGTTATTATTTCAATGCTTGCTATTCTCAAGTGCCGGGCTTGCTATCTTCCATTGAATGCAAAACAACCCTTATTAAGAACCCAACAGATACTTCAAGAAAGCAATGCCAAATTGGTTCTCACTACTGGTGAAAACCAACAGCTCTTGGGAGAAGTGAGATGTATTGATCCAACCTTAGATGAAGCATATACTAAAACATCAGAGTTCTTGACAAGTGATTGCCAAGCAGGAGATAATGCCTATATAATTTATACCTCTGGTTCTACCGGTACGCCAAAGGGAGTGGTAATACGTCATAGCAGTCTGCTTAATTATATTACACATCAAACACAATTTTTTAATATAGAGCATAACGAACGCATTTTGCAGTTCTCTGCCTATTATTTTGATGCCTCTCTGGAACAGATCTGGATTGCATTAACTAGTGGTGCTGCTTTGGTATTGGTTGATGAAGACACCATTTTAGACCCTCGGCTATTTACAGACTATATCAAACTACATAGAGTTAGTCACTTGCATGCGACTCCTTCTTACCTAGAGCTCTTTTCGTTTACAGGTCTTACTGACTTAAAGCGAATAGTTTCTGGTGGAGAATTGTGTAAAGCCTCTTTGGCTTTGAAGTTTATGGGTTCTTTTGATTTTTACAATAAATATGGTCCCACGGAGACTACTATTACCTCTGTAGAATGTAAAGTTGACAAAGATTTACTTTCAGACGATAGGGTTAGTATAGGGCGTCCGGTGGGGAATACATCGGTTTATATACTTGACAAAGATCAAAAACTCCTTCCAACAGGTGTGGTAGGGGAGATCTATATTGGAGGAGCAGGAATTTCTGCGGGTTATCTGAACCGTGAAGACTTGACTGCTTCCCGATTTATACCTAATCCTTTTAGTAAAGAAAAAGATGCTCGTTTGTACCGTACCGGAGATTTAGCCTATTGGCGAGCCGATGGAAATCTAATGTTTACTGGTCGTGCTGATAATCAA
>NZ_JBBEXD010000037.1:0-1662 GCF_037782385.1 Ascidiimonas meishanensis | reverse complement strand
GGAATTATTGATTTCAATTTGAGCAGGGCACAGGTAGAAACTAGAAATTTTGGGTCTCATACACTAGCAGCGATACATGTTTTGGAATCAACTTTTATAACTGCAAGTAGGCAAGAATCGCTAAATTTACTTTTAGGACTTTCACAACACCAGATAGCTTATATGAGACAAGATGAAAATTTTGACGTTCATACCGTTAAAGCTATAGAGCATTTAAAAGGACAAAATGAAAACTTGAGCCAAAGTGATGCCCTGTCAATGGTTAGAGGTTTAGACGGGACTCAGGTAGAGGCGATGTTAGATCTTGGTTTATCAGTTGAACAGGTTAAAACTCCCAAATTTGGAGAACCTATCATGTGGGGTATTACCGATTTGGTGACCAATAATCCAAACATGACAAACCAAGAAGCTTTTGAAATGTTAAGGGAGCTTGATAATGATCAAGTAGCGGGAATAGTAAACTTTGAACTGAATAGAGCCCAAGTACAGTCTGAAAATTTTGGGAAACAAATTTTAGAAGGAATGGATTATCTCCAACATTTAGATAATAATATTCCAAAAGATCGCGCTTACTCTTCAGTAATGCGTTTGCATAAACATCAAATTAAAGCATTAATAGATTTTAAACTCAGCTTAGATTTTATTCAAGATAAAAGCTTTAGTGAAAGGCTTCTTAAAACCATGCATGCGCTTAAATCTCAAAACCCAAAAGTGGATAATGAACATCTCTACTCAGTAGGTGAAAATCTGTTGGAATATCAAGCTAGAGGAATAATAGATCACAAGTTAACCTTGGAACAAGTGGGGTTACAAATCAATACAAAAGGTGAATTTGAATCTATAATGGAAGATGATCCTCGATATGCAAAAGCTCTTACAGGAGCACAGTTGGATAGTTATGCTTTTTTGTTAGAAATTATTCAAGAAAAGCAGGTGAATAGTTATGTTGCTTCAGCAGCAACTATTAAAGACCAAAAAGTGGCTTATGAAAATGCGCTGCAACTCAATACAAAACAAACTGTAGGAATGGTTGATTTTGGATTAAGTTTAGAACAAGTTAAACATCCTGCCTTTACTTCAAATAATAAAATTTTAGAGGAACTTGCAAGCCATATAACAGAAGTAAATTATGAACTTGAATTTAAGGATACAAAACCACTTTTGACAGCAAATGTAAAAAAGGAAGCTAAAAAATGGATAGAGTCTAAAATTCAAGATTATGAAGATCTAAATGAAGGAGGAGACATGCTTTTAGCATTGAAGGGTTTAACAAGACCCAGCACAATCCCAGCTGCAACAAAACGGAATAGTAATAATACTAGACAGGCAACAACAACTGCAACAGCAAAACGAAAGGATGAAAGCAAAACCTCTAAAAAAACAGGTAAGCGACCAAAATTTTAGCCTAAGAAGTAATTTAAGTCATATTGATTTTAACGAAAATCATATACATACAACTTTTTCTGAAAACCTTTAATCATAAATTCATCTATAGGCTCAATACCATTGATGGCAAAAGTTAAACTCAATACTAAACAACCATCAAAAGCTATTATACCAATTTATAATGCTTTTTAACCTATTTTGAAAAATTGATAGGATACTATTTTCAAGAAAGATAAAAGTTGTTCATCTAGGGGTTTTCTATGTAAAAAGATACTC
>NZ_JBBEXD010000036.1:0-1709 GCF_037782385.1 Ascidiimonas meishanensis | reverse complement strand
TACCATAGGGATTCGCTATAAATTTCTCGGACGTTAATACATCTCGGTTTAAGTATCCCTCACCGACACCGATTCCTCCTATACATAATTCGCCAGCAATCCCGATAGGCACAAGATTCAAATAGTCGTTTAATACATACATACTTGTATTTCGAATCGCTTTTCCAATAGGTAGTGTAAGGTACTGCTCTAGCTTTTTAGCATCATTTTCTTTAAATATGGTAGCGTCTATAGTAGTTTCGGTAGTTCCGTAACTATTAATAATTCCAATTCTATCTTTAAAGGAGTGTACTAGTTTTTTATAGTCTTCCAGATTCCAAGAATCTGAACCAATAATCAATGTTCTTAGTGTTGGAACTAATAAGTTTTTTTTCAGGATTTGTGAGGTTACCGGTAATATAATTCCTGGAGTAGATTCAATGATGGTAATCCCGAATTTTTCAATGAGGCCGCATATGCTTTCAGGTTCAGAATCTTCTGGATCACACAGAATGAGTTGTCCTCCAAACAGTATGGATTTACATAAATCGGCAACAAATACATCAAATGAGAAGTTCGCTAATTGTAACAGCCTTGTATTTTCATTTACTCCATAATCTTCCTTATAGGAAATGGATCTATCCATTAGTGATTTATGTCTTATTTTAACTCCTTTGGGCTTTCCTGTAGTTCCAGAGGTATAAATAATATACGCCAAATGGTCATTTCCTATTATTGGTATTAATGATTTCCCAGTTGGAACCGTATTTCTTTCATCAATCTCATCTATGTTAAAAATCTGGATATATCGTGCAATGATCTCTTTATTGATCTCATTTGTTTTAGTGATCAAAACTGGTGAATCAATATCTTCAAGAATAAATTTTATACGATCTTCAGGTAATTTTGCATCTACAGGAATATACCCTGCTCCAGATTTAAGCACTCCAAGTATTGCGGGTACTGTGTCTACAGAACGATTGAGACATATAGGAACTAAATCTCCCTTGCCAACTCCTAATTCCTGTAAGTTCCACGCAATAGTATCAGAGCGTCTATTCAATTCTTTATAGGTCAACTGATCATTATGATATACAACTGCTATTGCCTCTGGTGTTTTCTCCACCTGTTGTGTAAAGAGGTCAACTATAGTTCCCTTTGTAGGTTCTTTTGGTGCTGGGTTAAATTCTTTTAATTGCTGCTCCTCGTCAGCAGTTATTAAAGAAAGTTTTCCAACGAGTTGGGTAGCATCTGTTAATACAGACGCTATTAATTTTTTAAAGTGACCTGCCATCCTAATGATGGTTTCTTCTTTAAATAAGGCTGTACAATACTCAAAACTCACTTGAAGTTCTTCCGTTATATCCACTACATCAAGCAACAGATCAAATTTTGATGTTTCAGTAGCCACTTCTTCAAAATCAATTTTTGTATCTCCCAATCTTAAATCTGATCCTTGATTATTACTTTGTAATGAGAATAAGGTTTGTATCAATGGACTTCTGCTTTGATCCCTTACTTTTACTACCCTATCTACGATTTTTTCAAAGGGAATATCTTGGTAGTTATACCCATCTATCACGGTTTGTTTAACATTGGACAATACTGTCATAAAAGAATCTGATGCTGTTATCATGCTTCGCAAAGCAATGGTATTGACAAAAAACCCTATGAGTCCTGATATAGCACTTTCCGATCTGTTCGCCACAGGAACTCCAACACAGATATCT
>NZ_JBBEXD010000035.1:0-1717 GCF_037782385.1 Ascidiimonas meishanensis | reverse complement strand
AACGTAAAGTGTAAAAAGCGTTTTAATGCTTTTTTACATAGTGTTAAGTTTAGTTGTTCTACCCAAATGTAAGGAATTTTCCCCTTTCTTACAGTGGGGTAAACTAACGGAGTTTCAACAGGCCGCGCAAATCATGAAGAGCCAACACTTGATGGAGGGATCAGTGGCGGCTATGGGCCTTTATCCCTGATAAGGTAAGTAGCTGGCAATGAAGTAAAGCGTTAAAATCAAACCCTGCTCGCGGGCTTATTTTTAGCTCAAAGCGGTTCGGGAAGAAAAAAGCAGTTCTTGACTTTATCATTTTTTTTCGATACCTTAACCAAAGTCTTTAGTACGTTAGCTACGTTTGCAAATCCAAATTTGCACGATGCAATCGAAAAGACTTTGACTTCCCGCTTTTTAAAAAATCTAAGCCTTAAAAATACTTGCCAATCCTTACTTTTTTAACGCATCCATCCGTGAAGTTTTGTCTGATGGGCTGCTTGAAATTAAACTTAACGTCTCCGGCTATGAGTAGTTGCGTGGGTTAGCACTTAACTTTGCAAGTACACACCAAACTGAAAATCCGCGAGGATTTTCAGAAGTAGACGAGAACCAGCAATTACTTATAGCCATTGTTGCCACCAGTTATTTTATTCCGATAATTTTTTCAATCGGTTCGTTAATATAATCAAATTCAAGTTTTTTCATTCGGTGTATTGGACTGTCAAATCCAACAATATTATTTCCACTAAATGACCTTAAATCCAAAACTCGGAATTTCTTTTTGTATTTAGTCAACGTTTTGTTTTTCAAGTCTACAATTCCGATTCTTTGGAATGTTCCGCTAAAAAATGACCTGTCCCAAATCGGTATTGCGACTTTTTGTCCGTTTCGAGTCCAGATTGCTGGTCCGCCACAATTTTCGGAAATCAAAATCTCCTTATTGTCATTAAATTTTACTTTACATTTTCCACTCAATGGAGCACCCATTCCAACTTCGTTAAGATTAGAATATTCCAACGTGGCTTTATTTTCATTTTCTTGTCCGTTTGAGTTTTCATTCGGAAAATCCCAAGCATTTGGATATTTCAGAGAGTCCATTGAGAATCCAACTATTCTGCCAATTGAAAGTTCGTCAAATTTTAATGCTTGTAGTATTGTTCGAGCTTTGTATTTGTCCGACTTTTTGGCTTTGTCAAATTCATCCATTAAACCACTTTCCCAAAGACGTTCATTTCCTGTCATTCCTTCAATTCCGACAACGTTATTCGCTTTTTCGTAAATTTCTTTTGTGGTCATTTCTTTAATTGGTGGCAACGTAAAGTGTAAAAAGCGTTTTAATGCTTTTTTACATAGTGTTAAGTTTAGTTGTTCTACCCAAATGTAAGGAATTTTCCCCTTTCTTACAGTGGGGTAAACTAACGGAGTTTCAACAGGCCGCGCAAATCATGAAGAGCCAACACTTGATGGAGGGATCAGTGGCGGCTATGGGCCTTTATCCCTGATAAGGTACGTAGCTGGCAATGAAGTAGAGCGTTAAAATCAAACCCTGCTCGCGGGCCTATTTTTAGCACAAAGCGGTTCGGGAAGAAAAAAGCAGTTCTTGACTTTATCATTTTTTTTCGATATCTTAACCAAAGTCTTTAGTACGTTAGCTACGTTTGCAAATACGAATTTGCACGATGCAATCGAAAAGACTTTGACTTCCCGCTTTTTAAAAAATCTAAGCCTTAAA
>NZ_JBBEXD010000034.1:0-1780 GCF_037782385.1 Ascidiimonas meishanensis | reverse complement strand
ACAGCACACCCTTTCTGCATTTGATCATCAGTTATACCAATATGAAGATCTGGTAGAAGCCCTTCGTTTGCAACGTGATACCAGTCGTAACCCATTATTTGATGTATTGTTTTCTTATTTCAAGGACACTGGCGAAGCCTCAGATGCTACAGAGACACTCGCTATAGATTCTTACGGTAACAGCGGCGATGGTGTTTCCAAGTTTGATTTAAGTCTAACGATTACTGAAGATAGTAATGATGTTTACTTCTCTATCAGTTATGCTACCTCATTATTCACCGAAGCCACCATTCAACGCTTGATTGGCTATCTGCGTTGTATTTTAGAGAGCGTCATTGCCAATCCTTCTGTAAAACTATCAGAAATCACAATCCTTTCAGAGTCAGAACAACAGAAATTACTCCAGGGGTACAATGCTACCGAAGTAGCCTATGCTACCGATCAAACCCTAGTAAGTTTGTTTAGTTCTCAGGCATCCAGCACCCCTGATTTGATTGCCTTAATCTGTGAAGACAGGAGTATAGATTATGCAACTTTAGATACTGTTTCCAACCAGTTAAGCCACCATCTTTTAGCGCAGAGCTCAGGTGTAACACACCCCCGTATAGGGGTTAAACTGGTTCGTGATGAATGGTTGTTGATCTCTTTACTGGCAATTCTGAAGGCTGGCGGAACCTATGTACCTATCGATATAACCTATCCTTCAGCACGCATCACCGAGATAGAGAGAGACAGCGATTGTCTGTTTTTAATAGACAGTGCTTTTCTAAATGAGTTTGAGTCACTTCAGCATACCTATGCTACATCATCTGTTGATATGATGATATCTTCTGATGATCTAGCCTATTTGATTTATACGTCTGGTTCTACCGGAAAACCCAAAGGTGTACAGCTCACCCACGGTAATGTTGCTTCCTTATTGCAGTGGTCTGCAGAGGAGTTTAAAGACACCGCGTTTCAAATAATGTATGCAGCAACCTCTCATTGTTTTGATCTTTCCGTTTATGAGATGTTCTATCCTTTAAGTATAGGAAAGACACTTCGTATATTACCTAACGGCTTAAAGATCGCAGATTACCTAACCCAAGACAGGGGAATATTGATCAACACCGTACCTTCGGTAGTACAATCTTTAGTAGATGAGCATGCATGTTTTGATGGGGTCACTGCGATTAATATGGCAGGAGAAGTAATACCTATAGGGTTAATTGACCACTTCAAAGGAAGTTCTATTGAGTTGCGTAATTTATACGGTCCTTCCGAAGACACCACCTATAGCAGTTGTTACCGAATCGCTACCACAGTACCTTATAAAGGTAGTATACCTATAGGAAAACCTATTGCAAATACCCGTTTTTATCTATTGTCTTCTGCTATGACCTTGGTTCCTTCCGGTGTTATTGGAGAGTTATATATAGAAGGAAGCGGCGTTGCTTCCGGTTACTTTAATCGTCCGCTATTAACTCAAGAGCGCTTTATTTCGAGTCCCTTTACAGAAGGAGCCACCTTGTATAAGACCGGTGATTTGGCACGTTGGTTACCCGATGGAAACTTAGAGTTCATCGGCCGTAATGACCATCAGGTAAAACTCAGAGGATATCGTATCGAGCTTCAGGAGATCAGTCATCAATTGACTACATTTTCCGAGGTAGATCAGGCCTTGGTCATCGCAACCCCATTGCATAACAATACTCCCGAGTTAGTCGCATATATTATTGGAGCTTCGTCAATTTCCCCAGATATTTTACGTTCTTATTTAAGCAGTAAGCTTCCCGCTTAT
>NZ_JBBEXD010000033.1:0-1896 GCF_037782385.1 Ascidiimonas meishanensis | reverse complement strand
CCTTTTAAGTCTTTACAATGTACTTCTATACAAATACACCGGGCAGGATGATATCTGTGTAGGCGTTCCTATCGCTAATCGCGAACAAGCAGAGATCACTTCACTGATAGGCTTTTTTGTTAACACAATCGCTATCAGGACTTCCATAGACCGCAACGCCTCTTTTGAATCCTTACTAAAAGAAGTAAGGGCAATCACCTTAGGCGCTTACGCCCATCAAGAAGTTCCTTTTGAGCGCGTAGTAGACCGGGTAGTAGCTGTACGCGACCGTAGCCGCAGCCCCTTGTTCCAAACGATGTTCACTTTACAGAACACCACAGAGATCACAGAGATATCCATGCAAGGTTGTGAGGTATCATTCATAGATACGGTGGACGAATCTGCTAAATTTGATTTAGAATTTATTGCTACCGAAAAAGAGGCAGGATTATCCATTTCCATACAATATTGTACCGATCTTTTCCGTGCATCTACCATAGCACGTATGGGCGATCACTTCAGCAACCTGATCATGTCCGTACTCAAAGCCCCTGAGTTACGAGTAGGCTCATTAGAGATGTTAGGCAGCGATGAGACACATGACCTACTCGAACGCTTTAACGATACCACGATAGAGTATGCTACAGAGGAGACCTTTTTAGATGTCTTCTCGCGGCAGGTAACCTTAACCCCTGATGCCCTTGCTGTAAAATATCAGAACCACAGCTTAAGCTACCGAGAGTTAGATGAGCGTTCCAACCAATTAGCCCATTACCTATTGAGTACCTATGCGCTACAACCTGAAGATCTGGTACTGTTGATGATGGATCGTAGTGAAGAATTTTTAATTTCCATGTTAGGGATTTGGAAAGCAGGAGGCGCATACATTCCTGTAGTTCCTGATACTCCAGAAGCGCGTACTCGTCACATAGCCGAGGTATCTGGCGCCCGGGTTTTAATCACCAGTGAAGAATTGCTTAGCGAAGATTTACGAACCTTCTTTACCGCTGCTTCCATTGGTATTATGGAGAGTTGCTTCCAGTATAAAAAATCAGTGGTAAGCCCCTCTGGTATCAAGGTAAGATCTTCACAGTTGAGTTATATTATTTTCACCTCCGGTTCTACCGGCACCCCAAAAGGCGCGATGATAGAACATCGAGGTATGCTCAATCATCTATACTCCAAGCTGTCTGTATTAGATCTTAGTAGCGAGAGTATTATAGCGCAGAATGCCTCCCAGAGTTTTGACATTTCAGTATGGCAATTTATAGCCGCACTAATGGTAGGGGGCACCACATCAGTATACAGCCTTGAGACGATCTTAGACCCAGTAGCGTTTGTACAGGAACTAGTCAAAGATCAGGTAACTATTTTAGAAGTAGTACCCTCCTATTTATCGGTTTTACTAGACAATGAATCTCAGGGTTACTTATCTTGGGAGACCCTTGATGGTTTAAAATATCTGATGGTCACCGGAGAGACGCTGCTTCCGAATTTAGCCAACCGTTGGGTAGCCTCACATCCGGAGATACCTATCATTAATGCCTACGGTCCTACGGAGGCCTCCGATGATATCACCCACTACACCTTCCATGAACCTGTAGAGGGGATGGTTCCTATTGGGTATCCGGTACAGAACATGAAGATTTACATACTGAATGCCGATGAGCAGCTCAGTGGTGTAGGGATCAAGGGAGAATTATGTGTATCTGGCATAGGCGTAGGCAGAGGCTACTTGAAAGATGCAGCTCGCACGTCACAGGTTTTTGTAGCAGATCCTTTCAGAGCAAGTGAGCGGATGTATCGCACGGGAGATGTGGCACGCTTCTGTGAAGATGGGGTGATTGAGTTCTTTGGCAGAAATGACCATCAGGTAAAGATACGCGGACACCGTATTGAACTCGGGGAGATTGAAAA
>NZ_JBBEXD010000032.1:0-1994 GCF_037782385.1 Ascidiimonas meishanensis | reverse complement strand
ATTTGTTGAATGGGGCGACCTAGGCCATCAAAATACTGTACGTGTTCTAATACATCGGCATTACTCTTGACGAGCTTGTGCATATGCGCGAACAAGTACCTAAAGAGGTTACTATCGTAGATAAATCTGTTTCCGAGCGTATCAACCTTATACAACAGTTTGAAGATGAGGATAAACAAGCTCTATTTCGCATCATTGACAGTATGCTAACTAAATCCAAGTTCAAGGACTTCTTCAATAAAAATATGGTTTCACTATAAGGAATAAAAAAAACCACAACATTTCTGCTGTCGCTTTCATTATAATTAGAGATTTTTAACCGTTAGTTACTTCAATATCTACTACAGAACCATTTGCAAATTTAATCATTAATGTTCCTGTATTTATCCCTCTTCCTGTAGTACCTAACTGGTAATAATATTCATTATCTGTTTCAGAGTCAGGCTTTCCAAGTAAATTCAAGATATAATCTTTATTAGCTCCTTCCAATTCATATTTACTTAATAAATCCCTGTGCATTAACCACCTTGTATTGGGTGTTGATTCTGTTTCTTCCCAATTCTTCCATTCAGAAGAATTGAAATCTTTTTGTTCAACACAACCAATTGTAAAAAGTAGTATTGTTACAAATGATAATATTTTAAGTCGTTTCATCATGCTAATTTTTCTTTTCTTCTTCTAAAGATTTTCTGTCAGCACTATTCATACCATATCGATTTAACGTTTTCAAAGTCTTTATAGCTGTATTATATTGTTCTTGCGTGATTTTTGTTCTTGATATAGTAATATTACCATCTTTATCAGTAGTAGCCGTAAAAAGTCCTTCATTTAATTGAACATCTAATGCAGCAACCGCTGCTTCATATTCCGTAGCTCCTTCTCCTAAATCTGCTCCAATTTGACGTCCTATCTCATTGTTTAGAAAATCTACAACACTATCAGCTCCTGAAAGATTGTCTGGCGCAGGTTGCGTAAAGTCTACAAAAGCAGTTGCTCCCATTTCTACTCCTTCGTGTGCATTTCCAATATTATTAGCAGCTTCTTCTCCATAGTTACTGGTAATCTTAGCAATCCAAGTTGCGTGTCTTAACGCATTTCTTTCAGAACCTTCTCCTACTGTCATATTACCATTAGATGCTGCGTGACGTGCTATTCTACCAGAAACAGAAGATATATTTGTACCGCCTCTTTCAACAGAACCTACGTTACTTGAAGCAATTGGATGTCTTGCAACAACTGCTGCCGTTGCTGCATTCATTTGTAATCCAGTTGGATGTTCATTTCTAACTACTGGTTTTCCATAAACTCTATTCGGCGTATGTACGGATAACCTTTCAGCTCCTTCTAATTCAATTCCGTCAATAACTCTGTTTTCAGAAAAGTTATAAGGCGACTGGTAGGCATATTCTTGAGCCACAGGGTCAATGTTATGGAATCTCGCTAAAGCAGGATTGTAAAAACGATACTTGAACTCTAACCAGTTTAAATCAAGGTCTTCGTGAAGCTCTTGCCCTTGGAACGTTTTGTAATTATTCTCAACGCCATTCACAACATTATTGTACCCTTTATGTTTGAGTCCAAATGGATAATAATTATTCTCTTCTCTAATTTCAGATTGCGCAATAGACCCACTCCCATCAGCATCCTGATAGGACAATCGTATGTTTCCCAAATGATCTTTATACTGGTATAGGTAATCAAAAGAGCTTCCATTGGGTTCTACATAGCCTTCAGTTGTATTGAAAAACTGTAGCGTACCATTCTCATAGATATAGTTTCCAGCATATTCGGTATTAGTCAAAGAACTTTCCGCAGTGTTGTTTACTATCTTTTTTAGTTTTACACCAACGGCATTATAAATATACTGAATATTTCCGTCTGCCATCGTTACCTGAGTAGGTAAATTCAGATGGTTGTAGGTGATGTTGGTGATGCCTTTGTTGGCATCAGTTGTCATATTTCCGTTTTCATCATAACTATAATCTGTTCCATTG
>NZ_JBBEXD010000031.1:0-2197 GCF_037782385.1 Ascidiimonas meishanensis | reverse complement strand
AAAATACATCCGCTGTTGTGCAGAAGACAATACATAATACCCCTGTTCCGGAACTTTAGGAATAGAGATATATGCTGAGGTGCTTGCTGTGGTTATGTACCCTGCCAAAGCACGAAGGGTCTTTTGCTGAAACAGCACTCGCAAGGGTACGTTTACCTGCAAAGATTTACCGATACGGTTCACCAGTGTAATGGCATTTAAAGAATGTCCTCCTAATTCAAAGAAACTGCTGGTAGCACTTATTAACTCAGGGGCTAAATTGAGAACTTCAGACCATATTTCTACTAATTGTTCTTCTGTTTCATTTTCAGGATGCTCAAAAGAAGATCCTGCCTCTACAGTAGCTTCCGGTAGTAAATTACGATTAACTTTACCACTTGAATTCAATGGAAATTCTTCCATAAAAACAAAGTAAAGCGGAATCATATAGGCAGGAAGCCTTTCTAACAAATAAGAACGTAGTGCCGCTGAAGTTAATTTCTCTGAAGCCGTATAATATGCAATAAGATATTTTCCTTCTTGATTTTCTTTGGCAATAACAAGGTTATCCTGTATTAAAGAATGTGAGGCTAATTGAGATTCTATTTCACCTAATTCTATGCGATATCCCCTTATTTTTAGCTGATTATCTTTCCTTCCAGCAAATTCTATGGTACCATCAGATAGCCAACGGCCAATATCTCCCGTTTTATACATTGACGCACCTCCTACAAAAGGATCTGCTACAAATTTAGCAGCCGTTAATTCGGGCTTGTTTAAATATCCAGAAGAAACCCCTTTACCGGCTATACAAATTTCACCATAAACCCCTAAAGGGCTGCTCATCATATAAGTATCCAAAATGTAAATTCTCTTATTGGGTATAGGTTTCCCAATGGCAGAAACATTTTCAATATTTGAGATATTTTGGTACGTGGCACAAACCGTTGTTTCAGAGGGACCATATGTGTTATAAATTTCACTCTGTGAACGCAGATTAGAAATATGCGATGGCTGTAAAACATCTCCACCACTAATGATTAATCGCAACCTTTCAAGCTTATCAGCATATTTATTAAGTTCGTTAAGAATTAAAGGAGTCGTGCTAAGAACAGTTGCTTTCTGCTCTTTGATGACCTCTAGTAAATATTCTGTATCAAAAAATTCGCCTTGAACTACAGCTAGGTGCGCACCCGAAATTAAGGTTGGAAAAATTTCTTCCAAACAGGTATCAAAAGACAGTTTTGATTGTTGAATTACAGTATCACCTTTATTAATAGAAAAATAATTTTTAAACGTTATGGCGTAATCTTGTAAAGAATCATGAATATGGCTAATGCCCTTAGGCTTTCCTGTAGTACCTGAGGTATAAATAATATAGGCCAGATCAGTTAATGAAACTTTGAACTCAATAGAATCATTTTTCATATTGATCCATGACATTTCCTTCAAATCAATAACGAGTACGTCTTCTGGTATTTCAGGCAAAGAATCTCTACGATCTGCTAATACAAAATGAATAGCTGCATCTGTAACAATATCCTCTATTCTGATTTTAGAAAATGAAGTGTCTAAGGGTACAAATACAGCTCCTATTTTTAGAAGTGCCAACAGTGCTATAATTGTTTCTTCTGATCGGTCCATATAAATTCCAACCGTGTCAGATTTTTGGATTCCGATTTTTCTGTTAAGATAAACTGCTAACTGATTCACTTTTTGACTGAGCTCAGCATAGGTTAGTTTTCTTTCTGCGGAACTAACTGCTACAGCTTCGGGAGTTCTAATTACCTGTTCCTCAAAAAGAGTGATTACGGTTTGATCTTTAGGATAGGTAACCGTAGCAGATTGAAAATCTTCCAATAGCATGCGTCGTTCTCTTTCGGGAAGTAATTCCAGTTGGTAAATGGCGCTATCAATACGGGTAAGTACCTGATCAATCAGGTTTTCAAAGTAGCCTAGGTATCGATCCATCGTTGAACGCTCAAATAAAGCACTGCAATAAGTGATCCCTAAATGTAAGGCATCCTCGGTCTCAAGGGTATCCAGACTCATATCAAACTTGGATACCTCCTGCATATCCGCTGTAAAGGGCGCAATCTCAAAAGGCAATCCAGATGCACCAGAAGCCGTAGTCTCTTTGTTATAGCTAAACATCACATCAAACAGCGGGTTACGACTCGTGTCACGATCAATCCCTAATTCCTCTACTAAGGTTTCA
>NZ_JBBEXD010000030.1:0-2588 GCF_037782385.1 Ascidiimonas meishanensis | reverse complement strand
ATACCATAGCCAGCACATAGTTTCCCTCTTCTATATGATACAAAGCAGAACGGAACTTATATTTCTTTGCCAGGTCAAAAGGAGTTTCCAAGAAGGAAGCTATCAAGGAGTCTAAAGATTCATTGGCAGAACATTCTAGTTGTTCAAGAGCCCATTGCTCTGCACTGATTATCTTTTGATACCCGATACCGTTTTCATACCCAATCAAAGTTCTTAGGATTTCGTGTCGTTCGATGATCGCTTTAAGTGCTTTTTCCAATGCGGTGATGTTTAGTTTACCTTGCAGGCGAATGACCATTGGAATGTGGTATGCGATGCTCCCTTCGAGTTGATCTAAAAACCAGAGTCTTTCCTGGCTGAAGGAAAGGGGAATTCGATGGGGTCTTTCTTCTGCTCTAATAGCGGGTAGTAAGGTGCCTTGAGACTGCTGTGAAACAAGAAGCGCTAAAGCGTCTATAGTAGGATTGGCAAATACTTCTTTAATGGCTATTTCAATGTTGAGTTCTTTCCGTATCATGGAAACAAGTCTTGTAGCCAATAGGCTATGCCCTCCCAGTTCAAAGAAGTTATCATGTACACCAATTTGTTCAACCCCCAATAACTTTTGCCAGATAGTAACGAGCGTTTGTTCGGTTAGATTTCTGGGCGCTACATAAGACTGACTGGACAATAGGGAGGCATCCGGGTCGGGTAGTGCCTTTTTGTCTAGTTTTCCGTTTGTGGTTAGTGGCATTTCCTGTAACTCGACCCAAATAGTGGGTACCATATAATCTGGTAATTTCAACTTTAGTGCTTCTTGCACCTTAGCCTTATCAAAATCATCTTCGACAACAACATACCCGACCAAACGTTTAGTAGAGGTTGTGTCCTCTTTTGCTAAAACACAGCAATCCTGTACTCCTGTAGCCTCCAATAAAACACTTTCTATTTCTCCCAGTTCTATACGATATCCGCGAATCTTTACTTGGTCATCTGCCCTGCCAACAAACTCAATGCTACCATCGGGCAGCCACTTTGCTAAATCCCCAGTACGATACATGATTTCTCTTTCTACAAAAGGATTAGTGACAAATTTCTGTTTGGTTAACTCTTCTTGATTTAAATATCCTTTAGAGACACCACTACCAGAAATACATAACTCTCCTGCAACACCTATAGGTACCAACCCCTGTGAAGAATTTAAAACATAAAGACTTGTATTAGTAAGAGGTCCTCCTATCGGAATAGTCTCTGCAACATCTGGTATATTGTTAATCTCATAACAGGTAGCATACACAGTAGTTTCTGTTGGTCCATACACATGAAGTAATCTCCCTGAACCTAATACCGATAACATCTTGCGAACTGGAGATACAGAAACCTTTTCCCCTCCAAATAATAAAATTCGCAAACTAGATAATCTTGAGAGATCATAATCTGCCAAAGAATTAAATAATGCTGTAGTTATAAAGACCACATTTAATTGCTCTTTATCTATTAATTGAGATAATGCATCTGCATTGGAAGCTATAGAACTATCAATCAAATAAAGAGAAGCACCACACAACAGACTGCCAAAAATCTCATACGCCGAGCCATCAAATGCATAATTAGACCATTGAAGTACTCGATCCGTACTGTTTACTGCAATCTTACTTAATGGATCATTAATAAGGGTAATAATATTATTATCGTTAATAAGTATACCTTTAGGGGTACCTGTAGTTCCTGAAGTATACATAACATAAGCTACTGAATTCTGTTCTCTTTGAGTTACAATCTCTGAAGATGTACACGTAATAGAATTTTCTATGTTTAAAAAAGTATATTCAGATACTGGTAATACCGATACCAAAGATTCTTCTTTATAAACAATATGGTTTACACCAGAATCTTTTAATATGTATTCTAGTCGATAAGAGGGTAAAGAAGGATCTAATGGGACATAGGCACAACCGGATTTAAGAATTCCTAAAATACTAACGATCATATCAAAGTTCCTATTCAATAACATCCCTAATCTGTAATCTTTTACAACTCCTTCTGATTCTAAATAATGGCATAATTGATTAGATTTATCATCTAATTCTTTATAGGTCATGGTAGTATCTTCAAAAACCAGAGCTATAGCATATGGGGTAGCATTTACCTGTTCTTTAAACAAATCAACTATCGTTTTATCTTTTGGATTGGCAACTTCAGTATCATTGAATACATCCAATAAAAGATGTTTTTCCTGTTCAGGTAAGAATGCTAATTGTGTGATGGGTAGGGTCATATTATTCACGATACTAACCAACAAATTCTGGTAATGGCTCAACATGCGCTCGATGGTTGCTTTATCGAATAAATCGGTACAGTACTCCATGTTAAAAGCAATACCGTTATCTCCTTCTACAGCGTTTAATGTTAAGTCGTATTTTGCGGTGGTATTGGGAAACTGATATTCTGAGATTTCAACATCTCCGTCTAATACAACTCCTTTGTCTTTAGATAGTTCAGGGGTATTCTGCAATACAAACATGACCTGGAACAAAGCAGAAGTACTCATATCTCTGGTATCTACGACCCTTTCTACGATCTTTTCAAAAGGTGCGTGTTGATGTTCA
>NZ_JBBEXD010000029.1:0-2703 GCF_037782385.1 Ascidiimonas meishanensis | reverse complement strand
TGGCAGAAATGACCATCAGGTAAAGATACGCGGACACCGTATTGAACTCGGGGAGATTGAAAACGCCCTAATGAAGAATGCGGCGGTCAAAAATGCGGCGGTCATTGTAAAGAATAAAGACAAAACACCTTTCCTTGTGGCGGTTTGCTCTTCTGATGAGCAAATAGAAAGTGCTGTACTAACCTCGTTTCTTTCAAAGCACTTACCTGCTTACATGATACCCACAATATTTTCATGGTGCAAAGAAATTCCGCTTACAAAAAATGGAAAAATTGACCGCAATCAATTGTCTTCTGCAGACTATCAAAATATAATCTCACATAAAAAAGCGGAGAATCAAACACAGCTAACCTTGTTAGAAATATGGGCTGATATCTTAAAACTGGAACCTTCTAAAATTAGTATCAATCAAGACTTTTTTGAGTTAGGCGGGAGCTCTATTATTGCTTTTCATGTGATTAGTGGAATTAAAAGTCAATTTTCAAAAACACTACCTATTAAAGATATATTTGAATACAATACTATTGAACATCTAGCAGCTCGCATAGATAGTTTAGATGAAACTGGAGAAGCTACAATTGAAAAAGTATCTGAACAGGAGCACTATATAACCTCCGCTGCCCAAGAACGCATGTTCTATAATTACCTGATAAACAAAGACAGTCTTACATATAATATTTCGGGTGGTATCGCCATTGAAGGTGCTGTTTCTATAGAAAAATTAAAAACTGCACTGCATACACTACTAGATCGACATGAAGGTTTGAGAACAAGTTTCGTTCATAATGAAAATGGATTGTTTCAGAAAATTCACAAGGAAGTCAACATGAATTTTGAAATAATCTCTTCAGATCAAATAAGCTTTAAAGAGGCTTTTCATAGATTTATTAGACCTCATGATTTAGAGGAGCAAAACTCACTCATAAGATTTGCACTTTATCGTCAAGATGATCATCGGAATTTATTATTTGTTGATGTACATCATATTATCTGTGATGGGTTTTCTATTCAGATAATTTTAAATGATTTTAAACAAATATTACAAAACAATGCCTTGGAAGAACTGCCTATTAATTATGCAGATTATGCTAACTGGCAAAGAAATGAAAATAACCAACTAAGAACTCAAGAGGCTTACTGGACCAAGCAACTTACAGGAGAACTACCTTCTTTAGAACTTTCATACGCTCAGCACACAGAAACTATTGATATCTCTGAAGCATCAGTAGTCTCCTTTAAAACGACGAATGATAACTATAAAAAAATAAAGAATTTAGTTCGTGATAATGAGACCTCTGAATTTATGTTTTTCTTATCTGTTTATTATTTATTACTACATAAAATAACGGGTAAGCATGACCTTATAATTGGTACCGATGTGTTGGGCAGAACACACTCTCAATTAAAGAATGTTATTGGCACTTTTGTTAATATTCTTCCCTTACGTATTTCTATTAATGAAGAGCAGACCTATGGTGATTTTTTAAAATCTGTTAAATCAATTGTATTGGGCGCATTTGAAAATCAAGATTTTCAGTTTGACGACATGGTTAAAATGAAGGCAGATAAGTTAAATGCAAAAGTCACTCCTATAGCAGAAGTTCATTTTGCTTTCAATGAATACAATCAGGACGAAGATGGTTTTATCATTTCAGATTTGAAGTTTTCTCCGCTGCCTTTAGAAAGAGATCTCACTACACAATATGAGTTTAAACTGGAAGCTTCAGATACAGGAAACGCTTATCTTCTGGATTTTATTTATAGCGTTCAGTTATATGAACATGAAAGTATAAATCTGTTTGGAGAATATTATGCAGCAATTGTAGAACAGATTTTATCTAAGCAGGAAATTCAATTACAATACATAGGTCTCAATACACAAGTACCCTCTTTGGGATAAGCATTTTTTCAAGTAAAAATTAGATCAAGTTCAGGTATCATAATAAAAGCATTATGAAAAGAGAATCATTATTAGACCATAGTTCAGTGCAGGCAAATAAGAATATTAAGGCTCGCAAATATTGGGAAAACAGACTTAAGGAATTAAAACTTCAAAGGTATTTTGACGTAAGTTCAAAAGCGGTTCCTGTTTCTTCTATTATAGAAGAATATACAATCAGTTTTGATACTGAGATCACCGAAAAACTCAGCAAATTTGGAACATCTGAACAAGCTAAGCATTTAATACTTTTGGGAGCGGTTGGTGTATTGGCGAATAAATATAGCCAGTTAAACGATTTGATCTTATTTACTACTAATTATCAACAGGAAAAGAGGTCACAAATTCTACCAGTTCGTTTATCAGGATTTGAAGACACTAGTTTTAAGGAGCTCTTGGGAAATTTGAAGAATAATTTCATACAAGATCTCAAATATGCAAGCTACCCAACGCTTAGACTTTTAACCGATGATCTTAATACTAAGGCAAAAAGATATGCAACTTCTGTTACTCTTACAGAAATACAAGGGGAAGTTTCAAACGAAATGCTAATTGAGGATTTACAATTCTGTTTTAGTTGTAAAAATTCATTGAGCCTGAAATTGAAATATAATAGTTTGTTTTTCAGTCAAACGGAAATTAGTACCATTGCGAAACAATTTTCTGTTCTTTTAGAAAAATTACTAAGTAATTTAGAAACTCCCCTTCACCAAATAACATTACTTAGTGAAAGTGAGCAAGTTTTTTTACTTGAAGGATTCAAT
>NZ_JBBEXD010000028.1:0-2804 GCF_037782385.1 Ascidiimonas meishanensis | reverse complement strand
GATAATTTGATATTAATAATTGATACTAAAAGATGGAGGGTTATTGTAAGTCTGGGGGAACTTTGCATTAGTATACTTTGTTATTAGGGTTATCTAAGCATATGGATTAAATTTTAAACTCCTTCTTATTTATTTATTGTTATTAGTTGATGGTAAACGCACTATTACTGTTGCGCAAGGTTTTCTATAGGTGTATCATTTCCCATGCCTCTATCAATAAAGTATTGATATGCATTAAGGAACAAAGTTTTTCTTGTGGCATATATGGAAGAATTCTGCAAACTTCTGTTGGCTGAATTCTTATAACTTAACATAGTTTTATTAGTCATTGCTTTTTCTTTCAAGTAAGAACTTATGTTATTCTTAGTCTAAAGATAATACAACAAAAAGCATGTTTTATAAACCATTGTTTTTAATGAATGAACTAATGTTTTGGGAAGTATATTACTATAAATATTGTTCATAAAAGTAGTGTAACTATTGTTCATAACACTAATTTAATCGGTTTAAACAACTGTATATCAGCAATTTGAATTAATTTTTTTATTTGTAGGGAAATTTACAATAGTATACATCATTTTCTTAGCGAACTTGGTGGTAAGCCAAATTCTTTAGTGTACGATTTAATGATATAACAATAGTGATAGAACTTATTCTAGGATCTTTTTTTAATACCTCCTAATAATTTAAAACTAAACCACATTTTGGCGTTATTCTATCACATAGAATAGGATATTGGGACTTATTTAATATCTAAATCAATTCTTTCTTGTCCATTTTAGACAGTAAAAAGAATCTAAAGTTGCTTTAAACAAGCAGAAGAAAGGGTACACTATCTTAATTTTTTCTATTCTTAATGTGGATTTGATATAATGATTCTTTTGTACCAAATAGTGATTGCGCAATGGAGCTTAATGATTTCAATGCCTTTACTAGTGGAATGTACAGTTGGGATGATTGATGAAAAAACACTTTTTTATTTGGCTTACTAGGTATTACATTTTATGAAGGTAAGTTTATAGTGCGCTTCTACTAGTTTAGATTGAGGTGTGTTTAGTGGTAATGGCTCAGTTCACCGTAATATATCAGACAGTATATGTTATTGGTGTTAAATTTTATAAGAAGAGGATTCAGTTGTAAAAACAAATTTAACGAAGGTATTATTTACCTTACATTGAGGTTGATGTTTTAAGTTTTCTCTATTAGTTAATTAAATCACACTTTAGAATCTTATTTGTTTACATCGTATAGATCCTTGTATTCTACCAATAATTTAGTGTCAATATCATTTTCTATATCAGAAAAGAGTTCAAATACATCTAAATAGTGAATACAATACCTGATTGCACTTTGGAGGTTTTTTTCGGTAGTTTCATCATTGGGACACAAGGGGCTTGGGTAACCTTTCATTTTGGCTCTGATACATTCTTTTCTTCTGTATTCACCTTTATCAAGTTTGATGCCAATTTTAAAGTTTTCTTTTCTAGCTTTTTTGTTGATAGAGAGTAAAAAATCCAATCTGTCCCATCTGTACATTTGAATACTAAGAAATACGACCGCTCTTTCTTTGTTGAATTCAGACATTAGATCAACAGCTAGTTCATCAATACAGTCTTGTACCCAAGATTCTTCAGCGTCTATAATAAGTTTAAAGTACTCTGTGCCTTGAGCTTTTTTACATATTTGTCTGAAGCGTTCTTTAAGATCTTTCCATTCTTGTTGTTCTCTTTTAGACAAGGAGGCTCCTTTAGAAAGTTTTTGAAAAAGGGTAACACTGCCAAGACAAGAAGGTTTACATATTAGAAATGGCGTAAATTTTGAATGATCTAAATTTTCTATGAATTCAAGAATCCTATGAGCAGTTTCATTAAATTGCTCTGTTTTTGCGGTTGTTTTAGTGATGTATTTACTAATTAGAATTGATCTATTTATAAAAGGAACTTTTTTTACTTTTTGATTCAGTCCTTTTGAAATTAAATAATTCTTTTGTTTTTTGGACTGTATGCTTTTTTTAGCTAGTATTAATGGGGTTTTTAGCCATAAAGCACAGTCTATTAAAAGGCTCATGATTTTGGTGATATATACATTACCAGGTGTTTGAAATACAGATAACGATTTTTTAGACTTAAAACTTAGTTTGTAACTAAATTTCAAGAACTTTTTCTGGTAATTAACTAAATGTTTCATAATAACATTTTGATTTTTTATAAGTTATCATTTAGTTAAATCAATTTTCTTTAATGCTTACCACCATATTAAAAAATACTTGTTACGCTCGTTATTTCAGTAAATTATTCTTACTTAGAACCTTGTTTACAAAATGCTACTGTGTTTGTGTTTATAATAAATAAAACTAAAACCGGAATTACCAAACTTGAAAAAGCAAAATATTATTAGATAGGTTTAACAGTCCTGAGAAATATAATAGATTGAAAACAATACTATTTTTCTTTGATAGGTATGTTACCTCCGTAAAATATAGTTTCATAGGTAAGTTTGGAGTTCACTGCGATACATTTTATTTATAAAATGTAGATAACTCCATATACTAAAAACTGTAATTATTACAAAATATCTTGTAATGTGGTTCTTAGATAAATTATTATTGGTTCTACTTAATTTCTTTATTTCACTGTAGCTAAAGTATCTAATACAAGAATATCAATTGGAATTCTGTTGTGAAATTATAAATTATTGTTGTGTAGCGATAGTTTTACTATATTTTAATAGGGGTAAAATTGAAAAAATGCGAATCAAACGATTTTCACGGTTTGGTGGAGTTCTTTACCTTCCGTATAGACTAA
>NZ_JBBEXD010000027.1:0-2938 GCF_037782385.1 Ascidiimonas meishanensis | reverse complement strand
TAGAATAGCCTATCCTGAAAATCTAGCCTATGTCATATATACTTCAGGAAGTACTGGAAAGCCCAAAGGGGTCATGATTGAACATAGGGCCGTTGTAAACCGATTATTATGGACCCAATCCCACTACCAACTTACCGATAAAGATGTAGTGCTTCAAAAGACCTCTTTCTGTTTTGATGTATCTGTTTGGGAGTTATTATGGACTATTACCTGTGGATCCAAATTAGTATTTGCTAAACCCCAAGGACATAAAGATCTAGAATATCTAAAAACTCTAATAACATCTCATAAGGTCACTACCATTCATTTTGTTCCTTCGATGTTAAGGGTCTTCTTAGATAATATAACCTTAGGAGATTGTAGTAGTCTAAAGCGTGTCTTGTGTAGTGGAGAAGACTTAGCGCTTAAGGAAATAAGGTTGTTTAAAGATAAATTTACAAACGTACGCTTAGATAATTTATATGGTCCTACTGAGGCTGCGATAGATGTAAGTTCATGGAAAGTTCCCTTAGAAACTTCTTTTACTAATGTTTTAATAGGAACCCCCGTTGCTAATACCAGTCTATATATCGTTGACAAGTTTCAACAACTACTCCCCATTGGAGTCATTGGAGAGTTATGCATTGGAGGGGTTCAAGTTGCCCGTGGTTACTTGAACAATGAACAACTCACCAAAGAAAAGTTTATAGAGAATCCTTTTGTTGAAGGTGAACGCATCTATAAAACAGGGGATCTCGCCAGATGGATGCCAGATGGAAATATTGAGTTTATAGGAAGAATCGATAACCAAGTCAAGATTCGAGGATACCGTATCGAACTAGGAGAGATTGAGAATGCTTTAACTAAGATCAAAGGCGTATCCGCCTGTTGTGTATTGGCTAAAGAAGATGCACTGGGTAACAAACGTTTAGTAGGGTATCTTGTTATGGGAGAAACCATCGATAAAAAAATAATTCAGGATAGCTTGAAACAAAGCCTACCTGAATACATGGTACCCACTATATGGGTTGAGTTAGAATCTATGCCTTTAAACTCTAGTGGAAAACTTGACAAAAAAGCACTGCCAGATCCAGATACTTCCCTGTTGTCTAACCGAGAATATGTCCCGCCCAGAAATCAAACCGAACAAACGCTCGTTGCCATCTGGCAAGAGTTACTAGGTATCGATAAGGTAGGTGTACACGACAACTTCTTTGAACTAGGTGGGCATAGCCTGTTGGTGGTGCAATTAATTTCTCGTCTACAAAAGCAAGGATTTCATCTCAGGGTGAAAGACATATTTGAAACTCCATCCATCAGTGATTTAAATAGAAAGCTGACCTCAATATCCGATACTTATAGCGTTCCTGATAATGGGATTACTACCGACTCTGATACCATTACCCCTTCCATGGTTCCTTTACTCAATTTTTGTCAAGAAGATTTGGATAAGATCATAGCCGCTGTTCCAGGAGGAGTTTCAAACATAGAGGATATCTATCCTCTAGCTCCATTACAACAAGGAATCCATTTTCATCATTTGATGAGTTCTCCTGCCGAGGGAGATCCTTACATTCTTCCGAGTTTACTGTCCTTTTCAAATCTAGAGAAGCGATCCGAATTTATTGAAGCTCTTCAATTTATAGTCGCACGTCATGACGTGTTGCGTACCTGTATTATAAGCGAGAGCCTTCCACATCCTGTTCAAGTGGTCTTAAGAGAAGCTCATTTAACGATAGAACCATTAGATCTCAAAGATGCTGAAGATATTCTATCCGAATTAAAAGCTATGACCGCTCCTGGTAATCAGTGGATGGATCTTACAAAGGCTCCTTTATTAAGACTCAAAACAGCTGAAGAAACTGAGTCAGGTTCTTATTACCTGATCCTAAACCAACACCATTTAATATTAGACCATGTGGGGCTTGAAAAAATTGTTCAGGAAATTACACTCTACTTGTCAGGAAATTTAATTCAACTGAACACTCCGGTCTTATACCGTAATTTTATCGGGCACGCCTTACATCAGCAAGCAACCAATGATAGCAAAGCTTATTTTAAAGATCGCTATGGAAAAATTGAATTACCAACCTACCCTTTTGATCTATCCAACACTTTTGGTGACGGAACTCAGATTAAAGAAGCTAACTGCATAGTATCATCGAATCTAAGTCGTCAGATTCGATCAATATCAAGTACTTTAGGAATTACTCCTGCAGTATTCTTCCATGCAGCCTATGGACTAGTTGTTGGACGTTGCAGCAATACAAACTATGCAATCTTCGGATCTCTGTTCTCAGGACGTCTACAAGGCTCCTTAGGGGCAGAGGACTCTTTAGGCTTATTTATCAATACACTGCCTGTACTATTGAAATTATCAGGTAGTCTACCAGAATATCTTGCAAAAGTGAAATCTCAGTTGCAAAACTTATTACCCTATGAGCAAACACCTTTATCCGATATCCAGCATTGGAGTGGTATTCCTAATGATGCACCTCTATTCAGTGCGCTACTCAATTATCGCCATTCTTCCCCAATGCCATCTGAGGATGTCAATCCTCAGATGGAACTAGGTATTACTTTCTTGGAAGGTCAAGAACGTACCAATTATCCGTTTAACGTAAGTGTAGATGATCTTGGAACTGATTTTGGGCTAACAGCTCAAGTTGATCCTAGTCTTGATCCAGAGCGTATAATGTCTTATATGCAGCAAGCACTGGAAAAAATCTTGGAAGGACTTGAAAATGAAACAGCTCTGGAAGTTAGTAGTTTGGGTATCTTACCAGAACAGGAAACCTCCCTTTTGTTACATACCTTTAATGATACTCAGGTTTCCTATCCCAAAGACAAAACACTAGTGGATCTCTTTGAACAACAGGTGAGAGAGACTCCCGAAAATATAGCAGTCGTTTTTGAAAACACTCAACTAAGTTACCAACAGCTAGATCAACAATCCAAC
>NZ_JBBEXD010000026.1:0-3658 GCF_037782385.1 Ascidiimonas meishanensis | reverse complement strand
TGGCAGAAATGACCATCAGGTAAAGATACGCGGACACCGTATTGAACTCGGGGAGATTGAAAATGTCATTCTAAAACATGAAGATCAGATTAAAAATGCGGTAGTCACCGTAAAAACATTCGGTAATAAGAAAATTATTGTCGCTTATGTGGTACCACAACCTTCTTTTGACAAGGAAATACTAAAGAATCGTCTTCAAAAAAGTATTCCTAACTATATGTTTCCAGATTACTTTAGAGAATTGGAAGAAATCCCTTTAACTGTCAACGGTAAAGTGAATAAAAAGGCTTTGCCTGAAATTTTAGAAGAAGATCTTCAGGATAAATCAAAATATGTAGCTCCAAGAAATGAGGATGAAGAAAAAATGGCAGGCCTTTGGGAGGAAATACTTCAGCTTAATTCAGTTGGAATACATGATGACTTTTTTGATTTGGGTGGAAATTCTTTAATGGCTGTAAGACTGGTAGCCGCTATTCGCGCAGTATTTGAAGTAGAAATGAATCTGGCAAGTGCGTTTCAGTATACTACCGTTGAAATGCTTGTAGAATATTTGAATATCCTGAAAGAAGAAGATATGATGGAAGATAGTGATGAACTTGAAACTTCCTACTTGTAATCATTCTTTAACTCAAACAATACTTTTAATAATGAACGTCAAAAAAAATCTTGAAATCATACGTTTAGCCAGAGAACAAGGCATTCAACTGTTTGCTGAGAATGGAAAGCTGGGCATGAAGAAGATGAAAACTGCACAGATGAAACCTGAGTTATTAGACCTGATAAAGTCTAATAAGGATTCATTAGTATCTTTTTTTGAAAAAGAGGTTAACGGGATTAAAGGAAGATCAACAACCGAAAAGCTTCGTATAAAAAAATCTAGTATTCAGGAAAATATTCCCATGTCCTTTACTCAGGAACGTTTATGGTTTATTGATCAATTAAATGGCAGCACAAATTATCATGTTTCCGGTGTTCTAAGAGTTGAGGGGCGTATTGAGATAAAACAGCTGCAAAATGCAGTAAAGAAAATTGTTGGAAGGCATGAATCCCTTCGTACCGTATTTAAAGAAGAAGAAGGAATAGGATTCCAATTAGTAATACCTGAAGATGATTTTGAGGTTGATGTTAAAGATGTATCAGAGATAGAAAAAGAGCAAACAGTTGAAGATTTTCTTAAGTCTGAGATCATATGTCCCTTTGATCTGTCTTCAGATTATATGATTAGGGTAACTATTCTAAAAAAAGCAGCAGATCTTAATTTAGTATTGATAGTGATGCACCATATTGCTTCCGATGGCTGGTCGCTTCCAATTTTCATGAATGAGCTGCAATTTCTTTATGCAGAAAATAAGAATAAATTACCCGAATTACACATTCAATATAAAGATTACAGTATATGGCAACGTAAACATCTTTCAGGAAAAGTACTTGAAAATAAACTGGATTTTTGGGAGAACCAACTAAAAGGAAGTGGTACGCTAGAACTTCCTACTGATTTTACGAGGCCTGTTATTCAAAGTATGGAAGGTGCTTCTTATAGTTTTGATATTGGGGAAGAGCATCTTGCTGGTTTAAAAAAATTGGCACGAGAAAATCAGTGTACATTATTTATAACTCTTCTAGCTATTTATAAGGTATTCTTATATAAGTATTCAGGTCAAGAAGATCTTTGTGTAGGCACACCAATTGTTAACAGAGAACAGCCTGAAATTGCATCATTGATTGGATTTTTTGTAAATACCATTGCAATTAGAAGTCAGATAGAATCAAAAAAATCTTTTCATGCATTTTTAAAAAACGTAAAGGAGCATACCTTCAATGGATACATGCATCAAGATGTGCCTTTTGACCGGGTAGTAGACCGATTGGTTTCTTCAAGAGATAGGAGTAGAAACCCTCTATTTCAAACTACGATTACGTATCAAGAGGCCGCAAATGAATCTTTATTAAAGTTAGGTGACGCTACGCTACAAATTATAGATACGCCTATAGCCACTTCAAAGTTTGACCTCTCTTTAGGATGTATAGAACGAGATAAGAAACTGGAGGTAGAGATTCAATATTGTACTGCGCTTTTTAAAGAGGCCACTATTATACGCATGGCAAACCATTTTAATACACTCATTAAATCTGTTCTCAAAGGTGCCACGCAGCCTATTGAGCAAATAGAGATATTAAGTGAACCGGAAAAAGAGCTGTTACTTATTGATTTTAATAGAACCGGAAAGAATTTTGATAAGAATCTAACTGTGCTAGATCTGTTTTCAAAACAGGTTATTCTCAAGCCAGGTGCAATTGCTGTTGAATTTGAAGATTGTAAAATAAGTTACTATGAATTAGAAGACAGATCAGATCGTTTGGCGAATTACTTACTTGATCTTGGCGTCACAAAAGAAGAACTGATTCCGATTAGCATAAAACGTTCTCCAGAATTATTAATAAGCATACTTGCTGTAATGAAATCGGGTTGCGCTTATGTTCCTATAGATACGAAGTATCCACGAGAACGTATTGATTTTATGCTTGATGATACGAATGCACGATTTTTAATTTGTGATTCTTCTTTTACGATGGTTGATGAGAAGAATGCAGCTCTAGATATTATTTGTGTTGATTTACTAGAAAGCAAGCTTTTTCAAAAAGAGAACCTATTACACAAAAAAAAGGGGAAGACAGTCCCTGAACAACTGGCTTATGTAATTTATACCTCCGGCACCACGGGAAGACCTAAAGGAGTTATGATCCAACATCAGGCATTATTTAATTTTGTGAATGCAATTCAGGAAAAACTAGATTTTTCGTCGTATATCAGAATGGTAAGTAGCACCAATTTTACCTTTGATATTTCTATTATGGAATATTTTTTACCGCTGTGTTTTGGGGGAACCATAATTTTGACGAACGAACTGGAAAATTCAGATCCTGATGTTTTACAACAATTAATTTCTAGGTCTAATCCTACTCATATTCAAGCCACACCCTCAAAATTAGAAATGCTAAGTGATATTGGTTGGAAAAATAGTAATGATGTTCATATTTTAAGTGGAGGAGAACCTTTGAAAGAACAATTAAAGGAACGTCTTTTAAAATTAAGTAAGAACAGTTCACTTTGGAATTTATATGGACCTACAGAAGCAACCATCTGGTCTAACACTAAAAGAATACTTCCTGATGAACAGGTAACTATAGGTAAAGCACTAGCAAATACTCAAATGTATATTTTGACTAAGGGTTTAAGCCTTGTTCCGGTGGGAGTTACTGGTGAACTTCATATAGGAGGAGTTCAATTGGCAAAAGCTTACCTAAATCGTGAAGAACTAACAAAAGAAAGATTTATAAAGAGTCCTTTTGATGCTAATGAGATACTCTACAAGACTGGTGATTTAGCCCGTTGGTTACCTAACGGAGATATTGAAATGATTGGCCGTAATGATGATCAGATAAAGCTTAGAGGTCATCGAATAGAATTAGGCGAAATTGCTGCAGCATTAGAAGATCATAGCAATGTTAAGCAGGCAATAGTGCTTTGCAGAGACAATGAGCAGGGAGATAAATATTTGGTTGCTTACACGATACTGGAAACGGAAATGGAAAAAGCCTCGCTTCGGAGTCATTTATCGGGTATATTACCGGAGTATATGGTTCCCCGTTTTTATGT
>NZ_JBBEXD010000025.1:0-3778 GCF_037782385.1 Ascidiimonas meishanensis | reverse complement strand
TGAACATCAACACGCACCTTTTGAAAAGATCGTAGAAAGGGTCGTAGATACCAGAGATATGAGCACTTCTGCTTTGTTCCAAGTCATGTTTGTCTTACAGAACACTCCTGAAGACCTGTCTAAAGTGAAAGAACGACCTTTAGGTGGTTTGGAAATAGCACAATATGAGTTTGCACAGACAACTGCTAAATACGATTTAACATTAAACGCCGTGGAAGGAGATAACGGTATTGCTTTTAACATGGAGTACTGTACCGATTTATTCCATAAAGCAACCATCGAGCGTATGTTGAGCCATTACCAGAATTTGTTGGTTAGTATCGTGAATAATATGACCCTACCCATCACACAATTAGCATTCTTACCTGAACAGGAAAAACATCTTTTATTGGATGTATTCAATGACACGAAAGTTGACTATCCTAAAGACAAAACAATCGTAGATCTCTTTCAGGAGCAAGTAAACAAAACTCCCGATAATATTGCACTGGTCTTTGAAGAAAAAACTCTAAACTATCTCGAACTCGATAAACGTTCCAATCAATTAGCAAACTACCTCATTGCACAAGGCGTCAAAAAAGACGACCTAGTAGCCATATCTCTGGAACGATCCCTAGAGATGATCATCGGTATCCTGGGAATCTTAAAGGCAGGGGCTGCCTATGTGCCCATTGACCCCGGGTATCCGGAATTGCGAATCAAATATATGATTCAAGATGCTGGAGTCGACTTGGTAGTAACTTCTAAAACTTCTTATCAAGCTTTAGAAACAATAAAAGGTATAAAAACATTGGTCTTAGATGGTATACATCTCAAGACTATTAAAAAAGAATCAATAGATTCTTTCGGTACAATTGCCACTCCTCAAACCCTAGCCTATGTCATCTATACATCAGGAAGTACAGGAAAGCCTAAAGGGGTCATGGTTGAACATCAAAGTATTATTAACTTGTGTAAAAATTGTGATTATGTCTCTCTGAATTCTGATACGATCTGGTTACCTACGGGTTCTATTTCTTTTGATGCTACTACTCTCGAATATTGGGGAACTCTATTAAATGGAGGTCAATTAATATTAGCAAGTAACTATACGATATTGGATAAAAATATTTTAAAGAAACTACTTGTTGATAAAAAAGTTAATACGTTATGGATGACAGCTTCATGGTTTCATCAAATCGCAGAATATGATTTATCTTTTTTTGAGTCTCTTCAACATTTATTAGTAGGAGGAGATACGGTTAATTCTAAACACACAAATAATTTAAAAGTTCTTAATCCAGAGCTTAGTATAATTAATGGTTACGGTCCTACAGAGGGGACTACTTTTTCGACTATATATAGTATTGGTCAAACAATGGGAAATAATATTCCTATCGGCTCTCCTATCTCCAACACCCAGATTTATATTCTTAGTGAACAGCAAGAGTTAGTGCCTATAGGAGTCGTTGGTGAACTATGCATCAGTGGTGCAGGGGTCGCACGTGGGTATTTGAACAAAGAAGAGTTGACCAAACAGAAGTTTGTCGAGAACCCATTTGTTCCAGGAGAACGAATGTATCGCACGGGCGACCTCGCACGGTGGATGCCCGATGGAAATATTCAGTTTATAGGAAGAAAAGATCATCAGATAAAGATTCGAGGCTACCGTATAGAACTAGGTGAAATCGAGACTGCTTTGGCTAAAATCCGAGAGGTTGCCGCCTGTTGTGTCCTCGCTAAAGAAGATGTTTCTGGTAACAAACGACTGGTAGCCTATATGGTATTGGAAGAAGAAACATTGGATAAACAAGCTATTCAAGATAGCTTGAAACAAAGCCTGCCAGAATACATGGTACCCACTATTTGGGTCGAGTTAGAGACCATGCCGCTAACCACAAACGGAAAACTAGACAAAAAGGCACTGCCAGACCCAGATGCCTCCCTATTGTCCAGTCAGTCTTATGTAGCGCCCAGAAATCTAACCGAACAAACGCTCGTTACTATCTGGCAAAAGTTATTGGGGGTTGAACAAATTGGTGTACATGATAACTTCTTTGAACTGGGAGGGCATAGCCTATTAGTGGCTCAACTCATTTCTCGTCTACAAGAAAAAGGGTTTCACCTAAGGGTTAAGGATATCTTTGAAAGTCCCATCATCAGTGATTTAAGTCTAAAGTTAGCACCTCTATCCGATACCTATCGTGTTCCTGATAATGGTATTACTATCGACTCTGATACCATTACACCTTCCATGGTTCCTTTGCTTGATTTTAGTCAGGAAGATCTGGATAAAATCATAGCTAGTGTTCCCGGGGGTATTTCCAATATAGAAGACATATACCCATTATCACCTTTACAACAAGGGATTCATTTTCATCATATGATGAGTTCTCCTGTAGAGGGTGATCCGTACATTCTACCTAGTTTACTGTCCTTTTCAGAGCTAACAAAACGAACAGCCTTTATACAGGCACTGGAATTTGTTATATCTCGTCATGATGTGTTACGAACCTGCATTTTCAGTGAGGGGCTGCCCCATGCTGTTCAGGTGGTCTTAAAAGATACTCCTTTATCCATAGAACCTTTAGAGTTCTCTGATACACAAGATATATTAGCTGAATTAAAAGTCCTAACCGCTCCTGGTAAGCAGTGGATGGACCTCTCAAAAGCTCCACTATTAAATATTAAAACAGCAGAAGACCTTGAATCAGACAATTATTACCTGATTTTAAACCAACATCATTTAATATTAGACCATGTGGGACTGGAAAAGCTGATTGGAGAAATTACACTCTGCTTATCAGAAAATTCAGCTCAACTAAACACTCCAGTATTGTACCGTAATTTTATCGGGTATGCCTTATATCAGCAAGCAACCAATAATAGTGAAGCATATTTTAAAGAACGTTATCAAGAAATTGAAATATCCTCCTACCCCTTTGACTTAAGCAATATCTTTGGGGATGGAACTCAGATTAAAGAAGCAAAATGTATAGTATCATCGAATCTGAGTGCCCGAATTCGAGCGGTTTCAAGTACATTAAAAGTTAGCCCCGCAGTATTGTTTCATGCCGCATATGGAATAGTCGTTGGTCGGTGTAGCAATACAAACTATGCAATTTTTGGCTCCTTGTTCTCAGGACGTTTACAAGGCTCTCTAGGGGCTGATCAATCCTTAGGATTATTTATCAACACACTGCCCGTCTTAGTAGAACTGTCAGGAAATGTAGCGGAATATATACAAAAAGTTAAATCACAGTTGCAAGAGCTAGTACCCTATGAACAAACCCCTTTAGCTAGTATTCAACGGTGGAGCGGTATTCCAAATAACCTTCCACTTTTTAGTGCGCTACTCAATTATCGCCATTCTTCGCCTATATCATCAGAAAATATCAATACAGAGTTTGATCTGGGAATTACTCTCTTGGCAGGTCAGGAACGTACCAATTATCCTTTTAACTTAAATGTAGACGACCTTGGTTCTGATTTTGAACTAACCGCCCAAGTTGATGGTAGTCTTGATCCCGAGCAAATATTGTGTTATATGGTGCAGGCACTGGAGCAACTTCTGGAAGCTATGGACAAGAAAGTGTCCCTGAATATGACTGGTCTGAGTATTCTACCACAAAAAGAAAAAACCCTTTTGTTGCATGACTTTAATGACACGAAAGTTGACTATCCTAAAGACAAAACAATCGTAGACCTCTTTCAGGAGCAAGTAAACAAAACTCCTGATAATATTGCACTGGTCTTTGAAGAAAAAACACTAAGCTATCTCGAACTCGATAAACGTTCT
>NZ_JBBEXD010000024.1:0-4020 GCF_037782385.1 Ascidiimonas meishanensis | reverse complement strand
CTTCTAAAACTTCTTATCAAGCTTTAGAAACAATAAAAGGTATAAAAACATTGGTCTTAGATGATATACATCTCCTGACTATTGAAAAAGAATCTATTGATTCTTTCGGTACAATTGCCACTCCTCAAACCCTAGCCTACGTCATCTACACATCAGGAAGTACAGGGAAGCCTAAAGGAGTTATGATCGAACATTGCGCCATTGTAAACCGCTTATTATGGACCCAATCTCATTATCAACTTACCGCTAAGGATGTGCTACTTCAAAAGACTCCTTTCTGTTTTGATGTATCTGTTTGGGAGTTGTTATGGTCTATTACCTGTGGAGCTAAGCTAGTTTTTGCCAAACCAGAAGGACATAAAGATGTAGAATATCTAAAAACTTTAATAACATCTCATAAGGTCACAACCATCCATTTTGTACCTTCTATGTTAAGAGTTTTCTTAGAAGCTATCGTTTTAGGGGATTGTACTAGTTTACAGCGTATTTTGTGCAGCGGAGAGGCCTTAGCTATTGATCACATCCTATTGTTTAAGGATAAATTTAGCGATGTCCGATTAGATAATTTATATGGCCCTACAGAAGCCGCTATAGATGTAAGTTCTTGGGAAGTTCCCTTAGAGAATACTTTATCTCATGTTTCGATAGGAAGCCCAGTTGCGAACACCAGTTTATATGTTCTTGATAAAAAGAAACAGCTAGTACCCATAGGAGTGGTAGGTGAGTTATGTATTAGTGGTGTTCAAGTGGCTAGGGGCTACTTGAACAAAGAAGAGTTGACCAAACAGAAGTTTATTGAAAATCCATTTGTTCCAGGAGAACGAATGTATCGCACGGGCGATCTGGCCAAGTGGCTACCAGATGGAAATATTCAGTTTATAGGAAGAATCGATGACCAAGTAAAGATTCGGGGATACCGTATCGAACTACGTGAAATCGAGACTGCTTTGGCTAAAATCCAAGAGGTTGCCGCCTGTTGTGTCCTCGCTAAAGAAGATGTTTCTGGTAATAAACGCTTGGTAGCCTATGTGGTTATGGAAGATGTTTTGGACAAAGCATTTTTACAATCAAAACTAAAAACAAGCCTGCCAGAATATATGGTGCCATCCATATGGGTCGAGTTAGAGGCCATGCCACTAACCACAAACGGAAAACTAGACAAAAAGGCACTGCCAGACCCAGATGCCTCCCTATTGTCCAGTCAGCCTTATGTAGCGCCCAGAAATCTAACCGAACAAACGCTCGTAAACATATGGAAAGATTTATTGGGGGTTGAACAAATTGGTATACACGACAACTTCTTTGAACTGGGGGGAGACTCAATCATTTCTATACGATTAATTTCGAAAATAAATGAAGTCTTTGATCGACAGATTCAACTACAAAACCTATTTAATTATACTACTATTCAGCGTTTTTCTGATTCTGTACTAGAAAGTGATATAAAAGACGACAAATTTAAGGCTCTTTATGAAAGCATAAAATATGATATAAATACGCTAAGCGATTCAGTATTAAACTCTGTAAGTAATCCTAATATAATAGAAGATATCTACCCTATGAGCGATATTCAACAGGGAATGATAATGGAAACTCTATCCGCCTCGGGTTCTGGTATATATCATGATCAATTTGTGTTTCCAATTAAAGACTCTTCTTTTAATATAGAAATATTTGAAAAAGCAATTAATTTGCTAATAGAAAAACATTCTATATTTCGTACTCGTTTTAACTTTTCAGATTATAAAGAACCTGTTCAGATCGTTTACAATAATGTCAATGTTAATGTACGTTATACAGACTTAAGTGAGCTATTTCAAAATCCAAAAGCACAAAAAGAAACCATAGAGCAATACCTTATTGCAGAACGACAAATTCCTTTTGATTTTAAAGAAGGACAACCATACCGTTTCCATATTTTTAACATAGATACAGATAATGGTGTATTTGTTTTTCAGTTTCATCACTCTATTTTAGATGGTTGGAGCGTTGCTTCATTTAATACAGAACTACACAAAATATATTTTGAGCTTAAAAACAATATTAATTACCTCCCTTCACCTATAGCTTCTAATCAACGGGATTTTATAATTCGAGAATTGATTGCTAAACAAGATACCAATGTAATTAATTTCTGGAAAGAAACATTATCAGGTTATAAATATTTAGACATTTTCTCAGAAGAAAAACAACATGTAGAATACTACACGAAACAATATAGCCTATCTTTTTTCAAGGGACTACAAGAAAAATGTAAAGAATACAATATGTCTTTAAAAACAGTGTTGTTCGGGGCCTATGTGTATGCCTTGCAGATGTTAACTTATGAAACAGAAGTAATAGTTGGACTAATAGGAAATACACGTCCATTGATAAAAGACGGAGATAAAATTTTAGGATGTTTTTTGAATTCTCTACCAATGCGATATACTGTCCCTTCAGATGGGAATTGGCTAACATATTTCAGGGATTTCAATGAAAAATTAGAAGAAATAAGTTTACACAACCAAATGACATTTTTTGAAATAAAACGTTTGGTTGGGATTTACAAAAATGATCCCGTTATTGATACGCTATTTAATTATATCGATTTTCATATATATAATGAAATTTCTCAAGAAAACACATCAGGAAAGAACTTAGAAAAAGATCTTGGGATTTCTTCTTTTGAAAGAACAGATGTGAGTTTAAATTTAACGGTAGATGTAACAGGAGGAGAAAGTATTGTGTTTGCTTATACTTTACAAAAGGATCTAAAATCCAAAGTTTCTTTAGAGCGTTTTCATAGTTTTATTTATAGTGTTTTGGATTGTTTTTGTAGTAAAATACATACTCCAATAAGTAATGATCTAATAATCTCTGATATAGAAAAACAACAGTCATTAAATTTATTTAATAGTACTACCGTTGCATATCCGAAAGACAAAACGTTGGTAGATATCTTTCAGGAGCAAGTAAACAAAACTCCCGATAATATTGCACTGGTCTTTGAAGAAAAAACACTAAGCTATCTCGAACTCGATAAACGTTCTAATCAATTAGCGAGATACCTAATCCGTCAGGGGATTAAAACGGGAGATTTGGTAGCCATATCTCTGGAACGTTCCCTAGAAATGATCATAGGAATCCTGGGAATACTAAAAGCAGGAGCAGCCTATGTACCCATTGACCCCGGGTATCCGGAATTGCGAATCAAATATATGATTCAAGATGCTGGAGTCGACTTGGTAGTAACTTCTAAAACTTCTTATCAAGCTTTAGAAACAATAAAAGGTATAAAAACATTGGTCTTAGATGGTATACATCTCAAGACTATTAAAAAAGAATCAATAGATTCTTTCGGTACAATTGCCACTCCTCAAACCCTAGCCTATGTCATCTATACATCTGGAAGTACAGGGAAGCCCAAAGGGGTCATGGTCGAGCATCAAAATGTAGTTCAGTTGTTCAAGCATGAATCCTGTTTATATGATTTTGCGGCTACTGATGTATGGACACTATTTCATTCGTTTTGCTTTGACTTTTCCGTATGGGAGATTTATGGAGCCTTACTTCATGGAGGGCGTTTAATTATCGTTCCTGAAAAACTGACTAAAGATGCGGTTTCTTTTAGAAATTTATTGCTCCAAGAAAAGGTGACAGTTCTAAATCAAACACCAAGTGCTTTTTATGCCCTTCAGGATGAATTATTGTTACAGGATTTTTCTATTTCAATACGTTATATCATTTTTGGAGGGGAGGCGTTGAATCCTAGTCATTTAGGTCGTTGGAAAAAAAGATACCCTAATTGTAAGTTGATTAATATGTATGGTATTACAGAAACCACCATACATGTTACTTATAGAGAGATTACAAGCAAAGATATTCAGAGTACTCAAAGTATAATAGGAAGAGCTATACCTACTTTAAGTTGTTATATTCTAGATGAGTACCAACAGCTGCTCCCTATTGGAGTTATTGGTGAACTATGCATCAGTGGTGCAGGGGTCGCACGTGGGTATTTGAACAAAGAAGAGTTGA
>NZ_JBBEXD010000023.1:0-4079 GCF_037782385.1 Ascidiimonas meishanensis | reverse complement strand
AGCAGAAAAGATCAGTACCACCCATAACTTCTTTGAACTGGGGGGAGATTCTATTAAGGCCATTCAAGTAGTGAGTCGTTCCAAGACCGCTGGGATTCACTTTAAAGTAAAAGATTTATTTGAACACCAGACCATCGCCCGGCTTTCGGTTAATATCTCTTCAGCAGTTTCCATACAAAGCGAACAAGGAACCCTTCGTGGAGCTTTAGGTTTATTACCTATCCAGCATGAATTTTTCGAGAGCAAACCATTGCACCCTGGGCATTACAATCAATCTGTATTATTAGAATTGGATGGTTCTGTATCAACAGCAGCACTCTCCCAATCGCTTTCCTTATTAGTAACACAGCATGATAGTTTACGAATAGGCTACGAAGTATCATCCGCTAAAGTAATAGGCACTTACACCGATCAGCAAGTACTACTGATAGAAGAACAGGTAAGTTCTTTATTAGATATAGAAACGCGAAGTGCGTATTACCAATCAGCCCTGGACATTAGCAACGGAGATGTCTGTCGTTTTGTACTATTTAAAGGCGAAGGACTAGCCTCCCACTTACTACTGATTATACATCACCTATCTGTAGATGGTGTTTCATGGAGGATTCTTTTAGAAGACCTTGAAGATTTTTTAAAGAAAGCCCAACAAGGGGAATCTATTACCTTACCCTCCAAAGGCAGTTCTTACCGTCAATGGCAGGCAGGTTTAATGGCGTACTCTAAGAGTCCTGAAGTACTATCAGAGTATGGTTATTGGGAGTCAATTTTAAGCAAGCACACAATTTTTCCGAGTGATTACTCGTATACTGGCGAAAGCACCTTGGCCGATGTCTCCGAGGTACCCCTGGTGCTAGATAAACAAACCACCAAGGCCTTACTACAGGAGATACATCATAGTTATGGTACAGAGATCAATGATATTTTATTGAGCGCGTTATCACGAACCCTTAGTACCTACAGCACCCATGCTCAGGTAGTGATCTCCTTAGAGGGTCATGGCCGAGAAGAGCTTTATGAAGACCTAGACATTACCAGAACCGTAGGTTGGTTTACCACGGTCTATCCTGTATTGTTAGTGAACAAGGAAGAACTCTCCAGTCTTATTGCCGACACCAAAGACCAATTGCGTGGTATACCCAACAAGGGGGTAGGCTATGGAATCCTACGTTACCTATCTGAAGGATCGCCAGGAGAAGTTTTATCCCAAGACTTTTCAGCTGTTGTCTTTAATTACTTAGGAGATTTTGACAACAGTCTTGAGGACTCCCCTGAAGCACTATTACGTTTCAGTGCGGTTTCTAAAGGCTCAGATGTGTCTTTGTCAAACAAGAACCCTCATAAACTTTCTATCAACGCAATGATTGTTTCAGAAGAATTGCGTTTTACATGGAGTTATGATAGTAATTGCTATTCCAGGGCTACGATAGAGGCAATGGTCTCAGGCTACCAATCAACTCTGGAATCGATTATCAGACATTGTCTAGCCATCGCCTGCCCTATAAAGACCGGATCAGACTATGGTTTACCCTTAAGTATCAACCATGCTTGTTTAGAATCTTTCAAAGAGTTTTCATCTCATAGGGGAACCCTCACCGATATCAGTGTATTAAGCCCCTTACAAGAAGGCATGCTTTTCCACAGTTTATATGAAGATAATAACGCTGCATATGTAAGTCACTTTAGTTGTGATTTTATCGGCGGTCTTGACAGCGATATTTTCCTTAAAAGTTGGGAATACATCACCAAGCATCACAGTATCTTACGAACAGGCATCTACGCAGATTACTTTGATATTCCAGTACAATGCGTCTACAAGGACGTTTCTTTAAGAATAGAAGAGGTTGATTACAGGGATGTTGATCAGGACGCATTACCAGGAACCCTACAAGCGTATATATCCAAAGCCACCGCAGCGGGTTTTGTGCTGGAAGCGGCTCCTTTGTTTAGTTTTAGTTTGGTTCACCTTCCAGATAATCGCACCAAGTTATTAATGAAAAACCATCACATTTTATGGGATGGCTGGTCTTTATCAGTATTGATGAGTGAATTTGTAAGTTGTTATGAGCGCTTATCGGATGGCTTATCATTACCTGTTATAGGAGAAGATTATTATGGAACTTTTATTCGTGATATCAAATCAAAAAACAGCGATGTATTGACCGCTTTCTGGAAAGAGTATCTTTTAGATGTATCCCATCCTGTGTACTTACCCTTCTTCAAGGAAGCGTCGTTACGAAATAAAGTTTTTGCAGACAGTTCCTCAAGTCTTGATCTTGGAAGCAGTCTGACCCAAGGACTAAAAGCATACGCATCCCACCACCATTTGACCTTAAATACGATGATTCAGGGGGCATGGAGTTACCTGCTTTCTCGTTATACAGGAGACTCCACCGTAGTTTTTGGAGCTACGGTATCGGGTCGTGATTCAGAGTTTGAGAATATAGAAAACGCAGTAGGATTGTATATCAATACCATCCCAGTATGTAGTTGTATATCAGAAGAAGAAACGATTGACAACTGGTTAGGCGAACTTCAACAAGGGCATACCACAGCTCGTGAAGAATACAGTTATCTATCGCTCAATGAAATACAGCGATGTACAGGCATACAGGGTACCCTTTTTGATACCCTACTAGTCTTTGAGAACTACCCTGTAGATGAAGCCTTATTAAGTACTTCAAAAAACCTTTCGATCTCCAATATTGACGGTCATGAATATACCAACTATGTACTCACATTAGGAGTTGGATTATTTGGAGAATCGGTGTCCATCAAGTTTGACTACAACAAAGAACTATTTGAAGTCTCTTTTATTCAGATGCTTCAGGCACATTTTAAGGGAGTCCTAGAAAGCATGATCAGCGGAGTCAGTCAAATAAAGGAGCTAGATTATATTACACCAGCAGAAGCACATCAACTTTTAGAAGGCTTCCATCCTTCCTTAGATACATTAAAGGCCCCTGGGACAGTATTAGATATATTTAAAACCCAAGTGATTAGTACACCCAATGCGACAGCAGTTACCTTTGGAGAGGCTGGTTTAACCTATCAAGAGCTTGATGCCCGTTCAGATACGGTTGCTTATTATCTACAGTCTCAAGGGTATGCACCCGGTTCTAAGATTGTACTTTACATGGAGCGTTCCCTAGAGATGCTCATCAGTATCATAGGCCTCTTTAAAAGTGGCTATGTGTATGTTCCTGTAGATGTGTCACACCCCATAGATCGTTTAGATTATATCGTTAAAGACAGTGGTAGTACCGCGGTGTTGAGTTCCTCTTCCCTGGTAGGCTCTTTAGGGGAAAGAGCCCTGCCCACGATTGTTATTTCAGATGTATTAGCTCATTGTATCTCAGAAGAGACAGAACTCTCCCCTGTAGGAGCCTCTTCAATGGCCTATATTATTTACACCTCTGGCACTACTGGCAAGCCCAAAGGCGTGATGGTACGCCATGAGAATCTACATAGTTTTACAGGCGGCTTTAATGAACTCTTTATACGAGGAGGGAGACAACCTATCATGGCCTCCAATAGTTTTGATATTTTCTTATTTGAGTTTTTAAATCCGTTACTATCAGGCGGTACCGCAGCACTTTTAAGTGATGTGGTGGTACGAGAGCCAGATTTATTATTGGAAGTCTTAAAAAGCTCAGATAGCTTTCATGCGATTCCTTCGTTAATGAGAGAATTAGTCACCACGATATCCACCTCAGGTATAGCCGCTCAATATAGCCATATAGCAGAATTATATGTAGGGGGAGATAGGGTTTCTAACGCTCTTTTACGAGACATGCGCACGGTATTCCCCAAGGCCAAGCTTCATGTGTTTTATGGTCCTACGGAGAGTACGGTAGTGGTAAGCTGTATGACTTATACTTCATCAGACCCTATTGCTGAATCAGGGAACTACATAGGCAGGCCTATTCATGAGAATCGCATTATTTTGTTAGATGGCTGCAATGGGTTGTGCCCTTTAGGGGTCACTGGCGAATTATGTGTGAGTGGTTCTCAGGTGAGTGAGGGATACTTAAACCGAGATGTATTAACGTCCGAGAAATTTATAGCGAATCCCTATGGTA
>NZ_JBBEXD010000022.1:2500-5496 GCF_037782385.1 Ascidiimonas meishanensis | reverse complement strand
ATTATTTTTCAGAAAAGGTTTGGAATTAGTAATTTAATAGTTTTATATTTGCACCCGCTTTACGGGAGTAAGGTAAGATAAAAAGAGATTGACTAAAGTTCATTGACATATTGTTGACAGCACGCTAAGGTATACTTAGGTATATTTTAGCATAAAATTTTAAGCAAATTTATAATGAGCGAGGAGTGTTTTATTGTTTGATTTATTTTTGAATAATATATACAGACAAACTATGAAGAGTTTGATCCTGGCTCAGGATGAACGCTAGCGGCAGGCCTAACACATGCAAGTCGAGGGGTATATGGTGCTTGCATCATAGAGACCGGCGCACGGGTGCGTAACGCGTATGCAATCTACCTTTCACAGGAGAATAGCCCAGAGAAATTTGGATTAATGCTCCATGGTATTGAGATATCTCCTGATATTTTAATTAAAACTACGGTGGTGAAAGATGAGCATGCGTCTTATTAGCTAGTTGGTACGGTAACGGCGTACCAAGGCAACGATAAGTAGGGGTCCTGAGAGGGAGATCCCCCACACTGGTACTGAGACACGGACCAGACTCCTACGGGAGGCAGCAGTGAGGAATATTGGACAATGGGCGCAAGCCTGATCCAGCCATGCCGCGTGCAGGAAGACTGCCCTATGGGTTGTAAACTGCTTTTATACAGGAAGAATAAGGAGTACGTGTACTTTGATGACGGTACTGTATGAATAAGGATCGGCTAACTCCGTGCCAGCAGCCGCGGTAATACGGAGGATCCAAGCGTTATCCGGAATCATTGGGTTTAAAGGGTCCGTAGGCGGATTAATAAGTCAGTGGTGAAAGTCTGCCGCTCAACGGTAGAATTGCCATTGATACTGTTAGTCTTGAATTACTATGAAGTAGTTAGAATGTGTAGTGTAGCGGTGAAATGCATAGATATTACACAGAATACCAATTGCGAAGGCAGATTACTAATAGTATATTGACGCTGATGGACGAAAGCGTGGGGAGCGAACAGGATTAGATACCCTGGTAGTCCACGCCGTAAACGATGGTCACTAGCTGTTTGGAACTTGTTCTGAGTGGCTAAGCGAAAGTGATAAGTGACCCACCTGGGGAGTACGTTCGCAAGAATGAAACTCAAAGGAATTGACGGGGGCCCGCACAAGCGGTGGAGCATGTGGTTTAATTCGATGATACGCGAGGAACCTTACCAAGGCTTAAATGTAGATTGACAGGGGTAGAGATACCTTTTTCTTCGGACAATTTACAAGGTGCTGCATGGTTGTCGTCAGCTCGTGCCGTGAGGTGTCAGGTTAAGTCCTATAACGAGCGCAACCCCTGTTGTTAGTTACCAGCGAGTTAAGTCGGGGACTCTAACAAGACTGCCGGTGCAAACCGTGAGGAAGGTGGGGATGACGTCAAATCATCACGGCCCTTACGTCTTGGGCTACACACGTGCTACAATGGCCGGTACAGAGAGCAGCCAGTGGGCGACCACGCGCGAATCTATAAAGCCGGTCACAGTTCGGATCGGAGTCTGCAACTCGACTCCGTGAAGCTGGAATCGCTAGTAATCGGATATCAGCCATGATCCGGTGAATACGTTCCCGGGCCTTGTACACACCGCCCGTCAAGCCATGGAAGCTGGGGGTACCTGAAGTCGGTGACCGTAAGGAGCTGCCTAGGGTAAAACTGGTAACTGGGGCTAAGTCGTAACAAGGTAGCCGTACCGGAAGGTGCGGCTGGAACACCTCCTTTCTAGAGAGAATAATTGAATGGTATGATGCTTACCGTTCATTATACTTTTGCTTATCGCTGTCAATAAATATAACAAAGAAGTCTCGTAGCTCAGCTGGTTAGAGCGCTACACTGATAATGTAGAGGTCGGCAGTTCGAGCCTGCCCGAGACTACAAGTCTAGGGGAGTTAAGAGGGTATTTTAAGATGCTTTTTTTTACTTAAATAGAGACAATCGTTCATTGCTTATTTATATTGGAAATTTTAGAGGTTGAGTAGCCGTAATGTTTACTGTTAACTGTTTACTGGTTAATCAGCTTACTACCACGGGGGATTAGCTCAGCTGGCTAGAGCGCCTGCCTTGCACGCAGGAGGTCATCGGTTCGACTCCGATATTCTCCACAATAGACTATTTGTAGCTATTCATATGGTATGATTATTTACAGTATAGTTACTTTTTGGAGTTTGAATTGAATTTATTTTGATTTTACTACAAAAAGAACGTTCATTGACATATTGAGATAAAGAAAATACGAGTAAAACGTAAGCTTGTTGTTTTTTTGGAATGGATCTTTCGGGATTTATTTCATTCTAGCAACTAGTAAAGTAATACAATACAATTAAGAATCAAAGAGACAAAAGTACAATAAGCTAAATAAGGGCGTATGGGGGATGCCTAGGCTCTCAGAGGCGATGAAGGACGTGATAAGCTGCGAAAAGTTGCGGGGAGCTGCACACAAGTGTTGATCCGCAAATATCCGAATGGGGCAACCCGGCATGTTGAAGGCATGTCACCCGCAAGGGAGCAAACCCGGAGAACTGAAACATCTAAGTACCCGGAGGAGAAGAAAACAATAGTGATTCCGTAAGTAGTGGCGAGCGAACGCGGATTAGCCCAAACCAGTATTGTTACGGCAATGCTGGGGTAGTAGGACTGCGCTGTGTTATGTACAATGAACTAGAATCTGTTGGAAAGCAGAGCAATATAGGTGATAGCCCTGTATAGGTAAAGCGTATAATAACTAGCAGTATCCTGAGTAGTGCGGGGCACGTGAAACCCTGTATGAATTTGGCGGGACCATCCGCTAAGGCTAAATACTCCTGAGAGACCGATAGTGAACCAGTACCGTGAGGGAAAGGTGAAAAGTACCGTGAATAACGGAGTGAAATAGATCCTGAAACCATACGCTTACAAGCGGTCGGAGCTAATTTATTAGTGACGGCGTGCCTTTTGCATAATGAGCCTACGAGTTACCGTTACCAGCAAGGTT
>NZ_JBBEXD010000021.1:0-5681 GCF_037782385.1 Ascidiimonas meishanensis | reverse complement strand
ACAGCACACCCTTTCTGCATTTGATCATCAGTTATACCAATATGAAGATCTGGTAGAAGCCCTACATTTGGAAAGAAATACTGGAAGAAACCCTTTATTTGAGGTTATCTTCACCTATAATGTAGAAAATTTTTCAGACAATCAAATCTCAAAAAATATCAATATTGAAAACTACAATCGCGAGGGTGAAGACGTTTCCAAATTTGATTTAAGCTTAGTAATCACAGAGAGTGAAGACGATTTGTATTTTGCCTTTAATTATAATCTAAATTTATTTCGCAAAGAAACTATAGATCGCTTTATATCTTATTTTAAGACAATACTTCAATCTATTACTTCCGCAGTTGATTTTAAGATTGGCGATTTAAAACTAATCTCACCTGAGGAGGAACATCTTCAGTTAGTAGAGTTCAACAAAGAGAGCGTGCAAATCTCAGGAAACAGAAGCATACTAGATCTGTTCGGCGATCAGGTTAAAGAAAATCCTGATAGTATCTCACTACTGTTTGAAGAACAGAACCTCACCTATGAAGAATTAGACCTACGTTCCAATCAGTTAGCCAACTATCTAGTTGCTCAGAAAATAGGTAAAGGTGATTTTGTAGTTATTTGCATGGAAAGATCAATTGATATGATGGTTGGGATATTGGGTATTTTAAAAGCAGGAGCTGCTTATGTACCTATTGATCCTAACTATCCTCAGGAACGAATTGATTACATTCTGGAAGATATCTGTAGTAAGGTGGTGCTTGCTGACTTCATATTTATGGACAGATTTCAGATGCATGAGCAAATAGATTTTTTAAGTCTCAAGATTCTTGAAGCCGAGATAGAAACGCAATCCACCAATTTTGAACCTGACGATGTAAATGGTGATACGCTGGCTTATGTTATTTATACGTCTGGTTCTACCGGAAAGCCAAAAGGAACGTTGATTCCGCATAAAGGCGTAGTTCGTTTGAGTTTTCTGGATTGCCTTAATTTAGACAGTAACACCAAAATGCTTCAGGTTTCCTCGGTTTCTTTTGATGCGGCTACCTTTGAGCTTTGGGGAACTTTGCTTAATGGCGGACAACTAGTATTATTTCCTTACCCTGAAGTAAGCACAACAGATCTGAATACAATAATCAGAGAAGAAAAAATTAATACCCTATGGCTTACCGCTGCCTTTTTTGACCAATGGGTAAAAAGTGATCTTTCTGGAATCTATTTGAAATACTTGCTGGTTGGAGGTGACGTTGTAAGACCTGCAAGCGTTAGAAGTGTCTATAATAAGATTGAGGGAGTAGAGGTAATCAATGGTTATGGGCCTACTGAAAATACTACTTTTACGTGCTGTTACAACATACCACAGAATCATTCCGTTTTAGAGGCTATTCCTGTTGGGAAACCTATACCAGGAACAAAAGTTTACGTATTAGATAACAATTTGAAGCTTTGTCCTCTTGGTGCTATCGGAATGTTGTATACATCAGGTTTAGGCCTTTCCGATGGCTATCTTAACAATAAAGAACTTACTCAAAGAAGTTTTATAGCGAATCCTTATGAAGAAAATGGGGTGATGTACAAGACCGGAGATCTCGTAAAATGGACTCCAGAAGGTACAATTCAATTTATAGGACGAAAAGATTCTCAGGTTAAACTCAGAGGCTTCCGAATAGAATTGGAAGAAATTGAAAAGCAATTATCTCTTTTTGAAGGTGTTGAAGAGGTGCATGTTACAGCTAAAAATACAGATGATGATAAATATCTGATCGCATATTATGTATCAGATTCAGGGTTAAGTTCCAAAGTACTTCGTTCTTATTTGAGTAGTCAGCTACCTGATTATATGATACCGCTTCACTATGTGCATTTGGAAGCTTTTCCGCTTACCTCTAACGGCAAGCTAGATCGCAAGTCGCTTCCCTTACCTGAGACAGGTAGTACGGGTATGATTGTAGCAGCAACAGGCGCTACTGAGGAATTGGTATTAGCTATCTGGTCTGAACTACTAGGGGTCGCATCGGATCGCATCAGCACTACGGCTAACTTTTTTGAGTTAGGCGGGCATTCGTTAAAAGCAATTTCACTAGTAAATCAAATCAGTAGAAACTTTTCAGTTGAATTGTCTTTAAGAGAAGTTTTCTCTCTTCCAACTATTCAGGCACTAGCATCGCATATAGAACAGAGTTCAGTACAGGAATATCAAGCAATTACTCAGGCAAAGCAGAAGCCCTACTATGTGCTTTCCTCAGCGCAGAAGCGGATGTACTTTTTGTATGAGTTTGACCGGATGTCAACGGCTTATAACATGCCTGGAGTCTTTACGATTGATGCGCGTTTAGATACTGAAAAATTGAAAAAAGCTTTTCATGCGCTTGTAGCTAGACATGAGAGTTTACGAACACAGTTTGTATTAGAAGGCGGTCATGTGGTTCAACACATTGTACCGGCAGCAGATTTTAGTGTGAGCGAATACCAGTCATCTAAAGCGAAAGCCGATAAGGTGATCGATAGTTTTATTCGCCCTTTTGATCTGGCGAACGAGTATCCATTTAGAGCGGGTCTTATCCATTTAGAAGAAGGAGGTTACATTCTTCTTTTCGACATGCATCACATCATTAGTGATGGAGTATCACATGAGATCTTACCGAGTGATTTTTGGCAATTGTATCAAGGGGAGACCTTGCCTGAGTTACCGTTGCAATACCGAGATTATGCGGAGTGGCAGCAGAGCGAAGCGCAGGCCTCATTGGTAGCCTCTCATAAAGAGTACTGGCTGGATGTTTTCAGTGAAGAAGTAAACGTATTGGAACTTCCTACCGATTATCCAAGACCATTGGTAAAGAGCGATCGTGGCGCCACCAGCAGTTTTCATTTAGAGCCTGTGATGATTGATTCACTACGTGAGCTTGCCAAGGATTCTGGAGTAACCATGTACATGTTATTTTTAGCTGTCTACAAGATACTATTAAGCAAGTTGAGCAATACCGAAGATGTGGTAGTAGGCACTCCCACCTCTGGAAGGCACCATGCGGATCTGGAAGGTATTGTAGGGATGTTTGTCAACACCCTTCCGCTTCGAAATAAGGTAGAGGGGGCGCTCAGCTTTACAGCATTTTTACAGATGGTTAAAACCAATGCAATTGACGCTTTCGACCATCAGCTATATCAATATGAAGATTTGGTAAATGCACTTAATATTATAAGGGAAACCAGTCGTAACCCATTATTTGAAGCCATGTATACTTACAGGGTAGAGGATAATGCGTTCAAACTACCTAATAACACACTTTCGATAGAAAGGTACGGACAAGCTGATGTGATAGCAAAGTTTGACCTTACGCTGGAGATTACTGAAGCCAATGGAGAAATTGAAATCACTTTAAATTATTGCAAAGATCTTTTTAAAACGGCAACTATAGAGCAATTCATGCTTCAGTTCAAGCAAATTCTAAAAACAATTCTTGAAGATCAGAAAACTACTATTGGTTCGATTTCATTATTATCTCAGAAAGAAAAGAAAGTATTTCAGAAGAAATCTAAAATGGTCAAGTCTGAATATCCAAAATCGAAAACACTTTCAGAACTTTTTGAGGAACAGGTAGCCAAAACCCCTCATTTGATAGCTGTTGTTAATAATCAGGAGAAATTAACTTATGCAGAACTAGATTCGCTAGCTAACCAATTAGCAACAAAAATAGCTACAAAATATAAAATTCAGGCAGGTGATCCTATAGGGTTGCTATTAGGTACTTCCGTTTCAACTATAGTAGCCATATTAGCAATCTTAAAAACAGGTGCAGCTTACGTACCTATTGATCCAGAAAATCCAATAGCACGTAAAAAGTATATTCTGGAAGATGCAAATGTTAAATTTTTGATTACGAATAGCTTTTTAAACAAAGAGCTTGAATATTATCAAGGTGAAATCTTGGAAATAGACAAAACTCTAGATTTTTCGGATTTCGGATATAAAAGTATTGAATGTAAAGCTGAATCTAAAGATGTGGCCTACATTATGTACACTTCCGGTTCTACGGGTAAACCGAAGGGAACGCTCATCTCACACTATAATGTTTCCAGAGTTGTATTGAATACAAATTATATAGAGTTTAATAAAAATGATAAAGTTTTACAAGCTTCCAACTATGCTTTTGATGGTTCCGTATTTGGTATTTATGGAGCATTGCTTAATGGAGCTGAGCTACATCTTGTAGATAAGAATACAATTGCAGATGTGCAATCATTAGGAAAGCAGATCAATGAGGCGAAGATTACGATCATGTTTGTAACCACTGCTTTGTTTAACACACTTGTAGACTACGCAATAGAAGATTTAAAAAGTGTACGAAAATTATTGTTTGGAGGCGAACTCGTATCGTTCAGCCATGCAGAAAGAGGGTTGGAGGCTCTAGGAAATGATACGTTGATCCATGTGTACGGTCCTACAGAATCTACTGTTTTTGCAACCTATTATCCAATAGATTCCATTCGTCCTGACTTAGGAACCATACCTATCGGAAAAGCTATTTCTAATACAGGATTGTATGTGCTGGATGCTCATCTTAATTTGATTCCTGATGGAGTTACAGGAGAATTGTATATCTCAGGAGACGGTTTGGCAAAGGGATATCTGAATAATGAAGTACTTACTGCTGAAAGGTTTATCATGAATCCTTTTAATAATGATAGCAGACTCTATAAAACTGGAGATCTTGTTAAAAGATTAGCCGATGGAAATCTAATTTTCGTCGGAAGAAAGGATAACCAGGTAAAGATTCGCGGTTTCCGCATTGAACTTGGGGAGATTGAATCTCGCATTGCGGAAATTTCAGGAGTAGAGCAAGTACTGGTAATTGCACCTGTTTTAAAAAGTGGTGAAAAACGACTGGTTGCTTACATCACAGGTGATATTTCCATGTCAAAAGATGAAATCAGGAATATTCTTTTGGAGAAACTCCCTGATTTTATGGTTCCCAAAAGCTATATAATTCTTGATAGTTTTCCGCTTACCGGAAACGGTAAAATAGATCGCAAAAAACTACCGTCTGTAACGGAAGAACTCATGGATGATTATGTGGCTCCTTCCAGTGAGGTGCAGGAAGAACTGGCACTTTTATGGTCTGAGATCTTAGGCCTTGACAAAGAGATCATAAGTATTAAAAGTGATTTCTTTGATCTTGGCGGACATTCTCTCAATATTATATCGCTCAGTAATAAGATCCTTAAGAAATTTGATCTGGAAGTATCTGTCCGAGATATTTTCGGTAATCCAACAATCGAGATGTTATCTGAATTCATAGAAAATGCAAGATGGTTAGACCATGAGTATTTTGATGAAGATGAAGATGCAATTGATATTACCATTTAAAAGTAGGCACTCTGCCTTATTAACTACGCTTCCTTTAGAAATCTAAACTGTCCTTGCAGGACTAAAAAAGAATGTTCCAATGAATGATCTTTTAAAAGAATTAAGAAATAATCGTATTAAAATACAAGTTCAGAATGGCGACTTAAGATTAAAGTTACCCAAGGGTTTTTCTAATAAACAGTTATTAGAAAAGATAAGGGCCAATAAAGAAAATCTTATAAGTCATATTAGTGGATTTAACAGTAAGAATCGGTTTCAGGAAATTCCTAAAGTTCCGGAACAGGGGTATTATGTATTGTCTTCTGCACAACAGCGGATGTATTTT
>NZ_JBBEXD010000020.1:0-16122 GCF_037782385.1 Ascidiimonas meishanensis | reverse complement strand
ACAGTTGTCTTCTTTTCCTTTAACGGTGAATGGTAAGATAGACCGCAAGGCGCTTCCAGAGGCTACCATCATTCAGGAAGACAATTATGTTGCTCCCATTAATGAAACCGAAAAAAAACTAATTGAAATCTGGGCAAAAATTTTAGATGTTAAGGAAAAACAGATTAGTGTAGAAAGAGACTTTTTTGAATTAGGAGTAAATTCAATAAACGCTTTTCAAACGCTGATTCAGATTAAAAAGCAATTTTCTAAAACTATTGAGGTTGGTCATATTTTCTCTCACAGAACCATTAGAACACTTGCTAATTTTCTTGACACCTTAGAAACTACTTCTGAAGAAAAAATACCTAAGGTTTCTGATGAAGGTTTAGTGGTAACATCTTCTGCACAAGAGCGTATGTTTTATTATTACCTAATGGATAAAGAGAGTCTCGTTTATAATATTGCAGGGGGAATAATGATTGATGGTCATCTTGATCAAAAAACATTGAAATCAAGTATAGAATCGGTAATAAATAGACACCCAAGTTTAAGGACTGGTTTTGTCTATAATGAAGAAGGAGTATTTCAAAAGGTATTTGAAAAAGGACATATAAACTTTGAGATTTTTAATAGCGGATCTGTAAATCTAGATGATGCTTTTAAAAACTTTGTTCGCCCTCATAATCTTGAAAGTGGAGAGCCAGTTAGTTTTGGTTTATACAAGATCTCAGAAACCAAAAATATCTTATTTATTGATGTACATCACATTGCTGCAGATGGTTATTCATTAAAAATCTTAATGAATGATTTAAAGAAGCTACTAAAGGGAGAAGTCTTAAAGAAATTATCTACTAATTATTTGGATTACGCTTCATGGCAGCGACAAAAAGATATTCAAAAACAGCAGGCATATTGGGCTAACCAACTAGATGGAAATCTACCCCAACTAGAACTATCTTACGTAGGAGATACTGAGGAAACCGAATTGGCAAATGCACAATTAGAACAATTGGTGATAGAAGGAGAAGCTTTTGAAAAGATAAATCAGTTAATCAAAGAAAAGGGAATTACCAATTTTATGTTTCTGATCTCTATTTACTATTTATTACTTCATAAAATAACCGGAAACAATGATATTATTATTGGTTCTGATGTTCTTGGAAGAACCAATACCGCTACGCGTGAGATAGTAGGAACTTTTGTAAACATCTTACCACTGCGCTTTAAAATAAACCCCGAGCAAAGTTTTTCAGATTTCCTGAATGCTGTTAAAAAACTTGTACTGGATGCTTTTCATAATCAAGATTTTCAGTTTGACGAGATGGTAAAGATGGTAGGTATAAACTCAAATGCTTCTAAAAAACCACCTATCGCTCAGGTACATTTCGCGTTTGATGATTTTAATTATAATGAGCAAGCTTTTAATGCAGGAGACTTGTCGTTTACACCTGTAGAATTAAACCGAAGAGGCACTACGCAATATGAATTTAAGCTAGATGCCTCCAAGAACAATAATAGCTTTAACATCGGTTTTGTCTACAGTGAAAATCTTTACGAAAAAGAAACCATAAAGGTATTTCTCAATTATTATTTCAACATCATTAATTATGTGCTTAGAAATGATCAGTTACCGATTCGGGATATTGACGTGAATTATTCAGCAGAAATTATCACTTATTAAATTAAAATAAATAATCATTAAAAAGATGGAAAATTATTATTTGAAACCCAATGTGGTTATAGAACCATTGTTTGATAGATGGTACGCCTGGCCACATCTTATTTCTCCTGCCACGGCAGCGATGAATACAGTTGACCGGCATTTAAAAATCATGAACTCTTATGTACAAAGTCCTAAGTTGCATCAGGCAGCGGTTAAAAATCCTAAAATGTTAGGAGGGCCTTTTATGGATTATGATACAGAACGAGTAGAAGACGTGAAAAATCTAATTGCTAAAATAAAACAAGATCAATCTCACCTCATAGAATTTCACAAGGCAGTAAAAGAGTTAGATGAATTGCTAAGAACAAAAGCAAATGGCTATGCTATGGAGGAGCTTTATAAGGAGGTTCCTGAAATTTTAAGAGGATATGTAGAACTGGTTTATGACTTGAATAACAATCCTTCGTTTCGTTTTTATGAACCTTTATTGTATGAAAGTGAACTTTATAGTAAAAAATCACAAAGCATTGCACTGTGGATAACAGATAATGATGAAAGACCATTTTGCTTGAGCACTCCACGTTTGGACGATCCGAACTGTTTGCATCTAGAAATACCATTTGATCATGAAGGTATTGATGCATTGGCTAAAATGAAAAGAACACCAAGCTCTATAGATGAAATAGCGGAGTTATTGAATGTTCCACTTGAAAAAAGAGCGTTGTTTGACACCTTCTTTACCACACAGGAGCATCCTGCTTATAAAAAATACGATGGAGAAAAGGCAAGAATGCGTTATTTTGGTCATGCATGTGTTTTAATTGAGACCAAAGAGGTTTCAGTACTGGTAGATCCGGTGATTAGTTATTACGGATATGAATCTTCTGTAGAACATTTCTCAGATATTGACATTCCTGATGTAATAGATTATGTTTTAATAACACATAACCATCAGGATCATATTGTCTTTGAAACCTTACTTCCGCTAAGACATAAAATTAAAAATATTATTGTTCCTAAAACATACAGTGGAAGTTTACAAGATCCAAATCTGAAAATGATGTTCAATAACATTGGTTTCAATAATATAATTGAAATTGGAGAAATGGAGAAGATACGGCACGGAGATGTCTCCATAACAGGCTTACCATTCATGGGAGAGCACAGTGATCTGAATATAGTTTCAAAATTATGTTATTCGGTAGCTGCAGGTGAGTTTAAGTTCTTGTTTGTAGCAGATTCCAGAGTTTTGGAAAGCAAAATTTATGAACATGTACAAAAGATTATTGGTGATGTAGATGTAATCTTTCTGGGGATGGAATGTGACGGTGCACCTTTAACATGGCTCTACGGTCCATTGCTTACCAAAGAAATATCTAGAAAAGACGACCAGTCAAGGAGACTTTCGGGGAGTGATTTTGATAAGGGAATGTATTTGGTGAACAATTTTAATCCTAAAGAAGTATATGTATATGCTATGGGGCAAGAGCCTTGGTTAGAGTTTATAAGTAGCATTAAATACACACCAGAATCACACCCTATTGTGCAATCAAATATGTTGGTAGAAGAGTGTAAAAAAAGAGGGCTTATTGCTGAAAGACTTTTTGGTGAGAAGGAACTTCTTTATCACTATGAATTGACACATTCCTAATTTTTAAAAGTTGAAATTTCAATTAACCAGACTGCTTTTGGTTATCAAGCGGTCTGGTATTTATAATCAATATTTATTTAATCTAATTTATTATGTGCGGTATTTGTGGATATGTTCGTTTTGATAAGGGTGTTAACGGAGAGGATCATCAGATCATTCAGAGAATGAATGATAAATTATTGCACCGTGGCCCGGATGCTCAAGACACTGTTTTATTTGATAATGTGGCTTTTGGTTTTACAAGATTAAGTATTATCGGGCTTAACAACGGGATGCAACCTTTAAGTAATGAAGATGATTCACTTGTGTTGATCTGTAATGGTGAAATCTTTAATTATATTGAACTTAAAGAAGAACTAGTTCAAAGAGGACATGTTTTCAAAACCGACACTGATATTGAAGTTATTCTTCATCTGTACGAAGATCATGGAACAAAATTTCTCAATAAGTTAAATGGACAATTTGCCTTTGCTCTTTATGACAAGCGAAAGAAAAAATTGTTTTGTGCAAGAGACCAGATGGGGATTATTCCTTTTTTCTATACGAAGGTTAAGAATACATTTATTTTTGGTTCAGAAATTAAATCTGTCATACAACATCCCTTAGTAAAAAGAGAAGTGGATAAGATAGGCTTAGACCAGATTTTTACTTTTGCGGGCCTAGTAGGCCAGCGAACCATGTTTCGTGACATTTCAAGCCTGGAGAATGGTCACTTTTTGATGATTAATGATAATGGTGATATTAAAAAAGAACAGTATTGGGATCTTATTTATCCTAAGGGAACCATACATCTTAATGGAAAAGGAGAAGAATATTACCGAGGTAGACTTGAAGAGTTGTTTGAAAAGTCTATACAGCTAAGGTTACGTACCGATGTTCCTTATGGTCTTTATTTAAGTGGCGGATTAGATTCTTCTATGATAGCCATGAAAGTAAATCAATTGAATCCAGGCATTAGCAACGAAGCATTTTCTATTGATTTTGTAGACTCTATGCACTCAGAGTCACACTATCAAAAAATGGTAGCCAAAGAAAGTAATTCGCACCTGAATCAGAATATGTTCTTATTTCAAGATATTACTGAACGCTTAAGAGATTCTATTTACCATAGTGAATGTCCAATAAAAGAAACGTACAATACAGCTTCAATGGCTTTATCTGGAAGTGTTCGAAAAAAGAATATAAAAGTAGTACTCTCAGGTGAAGGAGCAGATGAGTTTTTTGCAGGCTATGTGGGATACAGATTTGATAAAATGCGCGAAATGAAACTGGTACAAAATGAATGTGATGACGCAGAGAAAGCTTTGAGAAGAAAACTATGGGGCGATGAAACCTTTTATTACGAACGCAATTTTCTGGAATTTGAGCAAGAGAAAAGAGCGCTGTATAGCAAAGCAGTAAACGCATCTTTCGATGAAGTAAACTGCCTCAACTATCCATTAATTGATAAGAAAAAAATTGAAGGATTAGATGTACTCAACAAAAGGGCATACATAGATTATAAAATAAGACTGGTAGATCACCTCGTCTCAGATCATGGAGACCGTATGGCCATGGCAAATTCAGTAGAAGTTCGTTATCCTTTTTTAGACAAAGATCTTATTGAATTTTCTGCTCAGGTACCTTCAGAGTTAAAGCTTAATGAATTCACTGAGAAGTATATCCTGAGAAAAATGGGTGAAAAAATACTTCCAAAAGCAGTTATGGAACGGGAAAAGTTTCATTTTATAGCACCCGGAAGCCCCTACCTAGTACAAAGAAATAATGAGTATATAAACGATTTATTATCTTTTGATACTATTAAAAGACAAGGATATTTTAATCCTGAAGAAATTGAGAAGCTCAAGAACACCTATAGTCAGCCTGGCTATAAGATCAATGCTCCATATGAAAATGACCTGCTTATTACAGTCATAACATTTGGAATGCTCTTGGATGTATTCTTTGAGAATTAACTAATTCTCTTTCAAAAAGTCATTAGCCGCTTAATCGCTTTCGCATATAACATTCAACTTAAGTTTTCTTTAATCATTAGGAAGTAAAAGAATCGCAAGATTTTCTTTTACATCCATTTTCATGAAAAAAAGAAAAATTCCAGACCATCAAAATTTTAATTCAACTTAATAGTATTTATTATGAATTTTCAAAAAGAACTCATTGGCAGTCTTCAAAAGAATGCTGATAACATTGCAATTGTTAAAGAAGACCAATCAGTTACGTATTCAGCTTTACATAATTCAGCTCAAAAAGTAACTGCATATCTATTACAGAATAACATAAAATCAGGCACTTATATTGGTTTGGTTATAGAAGACAGAATTAATTTTATAACTGCAATGATTGGAGTTATGAATGCCGGATGCATTTTCGTGCCAATAGACAAAACTTTGCCAGAACAAAGATTGAAAGCAATAGTGAATGAATTGGAATTAGCATATGTAATTGGAGATGATGCCAATGAAATAAACCCTTTTGGTGTAAAAAATATATTTGAAATAAGCGAAATCCTTAAGCTGGCATTATCAAATTCAGTAAACTATCCTGAATTCACTGGTGAAGATAGTTTGTATGTATATTTCACTTCAGGTTCTACAGGAAAACCAAAAGGAGTTATTGGTAAGAACAAGAGTTTACTACAGTTTATAAATTGGGAGAAAGATACTTTTAATATTGATACCTCTTACAGGTTCAGCCAGTTTATAAGCCCTTATTTTGATGCTTTTTTAAGAGATATTTTTGTTCCTTTATTTTCGGGAGCAACCATTTGTATTCCTCCTGCAGAGGAAGATTTTTTTACCCCAGAAAAAATGTCGGTATGGATTGCCGAGAACAATATTTCTCTTATTCATTGTGTACCTAGTGTATTCAGGGTTTTTTCAACAGATGAACTATTGGTTGAAAATATGTACCCTTCTTTAAAATATGTATTGCTTTCAGGAGAGAAGATAATTCCGGCTACCTTACAAAAATGGTTTCATACTATTGGAAAGCGAATCCAATTGGTAAATCTTTACGGATTAACCGAGACTACCATGATTCGTTCCTGCTATAAAATAAAAGCAAAAGATACTAGTAGAGCGAGAATGCCCATAGGAAAGCCCATAGCAGATACCGAAATCATTGTTGCGGATGCTTCTTTAAAACCCAATAACATTTTAGTACCTGGTGATCTTTATATCATATCTGATTTTATGACTAAAGGGTATCTCAATAATGAAGAACTTACAAAAGAGCGATTTGTAGAAATAAAGCCAGGAGTTATTGGCTTTAAAACAGGAGATAAGGGAAGAATTCTACCCGATGGCACTATTGAACTCATGGGTCGTGCAGACAGACAGATCAAATTAAGAGGAATAAGAATTGAGCTAGACGAGGTAGAAAGTTTAATTACAAAGTCAGAAATAGTAGAAAAAATTGTAGTGGTTACTTCAGATGATAGTGCAGACGCTTCCCTATTTGGTTTCGTAAAACCCAAGGCAGAATATTTTTCTGATACACTGTTCATAGATAAGCTAGAAGCGTATATGCAAAAAAGCATTCCCTCATACATGATCCCTTCAAAACTTGTAAAAGTAGATAACTTTCCGCTGTTGAGTTCAGGGAAATTAGATCTTAAGAAGTTAATGGAGATGGCAACGCAGACTGAAAAAATAATTGTTGAACCAATAAACGAAACAGAAGCTAAATTGTTAGCCATATGGAAAGGAATTTTGAACAAAGAAGAGATATCTACAGACGATAGTTTTCTAAAAATAGGAGGAAACTCTTTAAGTCTCATGAGGCTTATTGCAAAAATCTATGCAGAGTTTAGTGTGCGTATACCATTAGGAGAGCTTTTCAAAAATCTCACCATTGCTCAACAGGCAAATTTTGTAGTGAGTTCAAAAGAACAAACAGATCCTTATAAAATTAAAAAAGCTTCCGATAAAGATCGCTATCCGCTTACAGCGGCGCAGAGAAGAATGTATTTAAATTATGATTTAGACAGGTCAAGTACAAAATACAATTTACCCTATGTGGTTCAAATTAAGGGTGATGCCAGAAAGGATGAAATTGAAAAAATATTGAAAGAAATAATTCAAAGGCATGATACTTTAAGGACTGTTTTTCAATTAACCGATGAAGGCGTGCATCAGGTGATTAAAGATACTATAGATTTTGAGTTAGAAGTACTTAACTCAACAAAGGTTGATGAGGGAATTCACAAGTTTATCAAACCATTTAACCTTAGTGATGGACCACTCTTTAGAGCAGGAATTATAACGGATGCAGACAATAAGGATTTTTTAATCATAGATATACATCATATTATTTGTGATGGTGTTTCCCAGCGCAATCTTTTCACAGAATTTTTATGGTTGTACAATGGAAAATCTCTGGAGGAATTGCCACTTCAATTCAAAGACTTTGCAGAATGGGAACAAGACTTTGTGGTATCTGCAGAATACACTGCTTTACGAGAATTTTGGATGAACTCATTTGAAGAGGAGATTCCGGTTTTAAAATTGCCTACAATAAATAACGTTGATTCAGAAACTTCCAGTGAAGGAAGTAATACCGTTTTTCATATCGATAAAAAACTGATTAATCCGGTCATAGAGGAATTGAGACAAGAAAATGTTACTCCTTTTTCTGTCCTTTATACATGCTTTATAACTTTTCTTTCTCAGCTAAGTGGTCAAGAAGATTTTACAGTAGGAATTGCAGCTTCGGGAAGAATTCAAGAAGAGGTGCAGCCTCTGGTTGGAATGTTTGTCAAAGCTTTACCAATAAGATACAAAATCGCTTTAGATAAAACGTACCGCTCTACGGTTAAAGAGGTTCATAATTACTTAGCAGAGGCAGTTAACAAACAGCTATATGACCTTACAGATATTGTTACAGATCTTTCCAAAATCAAACAAAAAGGGAGTGAAGAATTATTCAATGTGATGTTTACCTTTCAAAACTACGGATCAGATGAAATGGCAAACCTGAAAAAAGACTTTGAATTACACTATTTCAAAAAGTCAGAAACTAAATTTCCTATCAATCTTATTGTGAGTGAGCTTCAAAATTCTTATGAAGTCTCTTTTGAGTATGGGACTTCTTATTTTCATGAAAATGATGTTGACACGCTTATAAAATCTTTTATAGAGATTATTGAAAAATTGGCCGAAGACACTTCTGTACAAATGTATGATTTAATTGTAGAACAGAATGAAATGGAAGACATAGCTGAAACCGATATCTCTTTCAACTTTTAGTACTAATTAAATCAATTAATGCGCATCTCCACAGATGCGCATATACCACTCTATATTGATGGTAATTACTTACCACAAGAAATATCCAAACACTAATCAAATACCCTCGTAATATGGAAAATACATCTTTATTAGACACTAACTTGGTAAAAGAAAAAAATCAAGTATGGGCAGAGAAGTATTGGGAATACCGATTAAAAAACGTATCGATAGATCAATATTTTGACTTATCTGCGCAATGTTCTTCTGTTTCCGAGATTGATGAAGGTTTGTTGGACTTTGAACTATCCAAAAAGTCACAAAATGACTTACACAGACTTGCTCCATCCCTACAGGCTAAAGAGATGGTTCTCCTAGGAGCTCTGAGTGTATTGGCTTATTCTTATTCCGGTATAGACGACATTACAATCTTTAAATCACAAAAAACGAATAATAATGATGCAAGCAACAACATCGTTTTACCAATACGTATTTCCAGATTAGAAGAAATGAGTTTTAAGGAGGTATTAAACCAACTTAAAACAAACCTTATTAAAGATAAGGTTAATGCACACTCTTCTGCTTTAGGCCTCTGGTTAAAAACAAAGACTTCCGGTATTGAAAAACAGTTGGTGGGATGGATATTTGAAGAGAAATCTTCAAGCGTTTCCTGGGGAGCACAAATGCCTGCGCTGGTATTTTGTTTTAATAGGGATGAAATTTCAGAATTTAAAATAAAATATGATACTCATCGCTTTGACCAGAGTTATATAAAGGAGATTGGTATTAATTTTTCTCATGTTCTTGACAAGTTAATTCAATCAAGGGAAAGTTTATCTGAGAATTTGTCTGAAGTTAGAAAAGAGCTTTTTAGACTTATAGATGGGCAATCTGAGAATTTACCTATTGATTTAAAAACCAATTTGCTAAACATTTATCAGAAGAGGCTTCATAGAAGTTCTGAAGTTAATTTCATCAACAACCAGATAAATGAGGTATCTATTGCAGAGGTTGATAAACGTGTTAACTCCATAGTAAGCTGGCTACAAAACCAGCATATAGGTGCATCCAAACCCGTACTATTAATTATGCAGCGAGATGAATGGTTTTTGAGTAGCATTTTAGCAACTTGGAAAGCAGGAAACGTCTATTTGCATATAGACCCTACCATTTCAAATACAGAGTTATTAAAGATTAAAGAAGTGGCGGATGCTTCAGTAATCTTAGTTTCTGATACTGAAATTGAACAAAAAATAGCTTCTACTGATCGTTTGAAAGGGTTAATACTTAACTGCTCAAAATTGGAGATCAATAATAACAAGAGCTTTGATATACCTTTTATTGATCCAGCAGACATAAGTCACTTTGTATGCGCAAAAAATAAAAACGAATATCAACTGGAATCCATTTCTCACGGTCAACTTTTTAATCATTTCTGCGCTCAAATAGTGCCGTATATCTCGGTTAAAGTTCAAAATAATTATGAATATGCACAGCAACAAATCTGGAAAGTATTTACAGAAATAGTCGCTGGCAATGAAAAAATTTCAGCTTGTGAATCCACACCAGAATTATTTCTTAAATACGATTCTGGTATCCTAAATTCGGGAGATTGTAACATGCTTTACAATTTTTCAAATATAACTTTGAGGAGAAATATTTTAGAAAAAAGCGAAACCACATCAATTCCAAAAGCTCCTGAGAAGAAATATTATAAATTGTCTTTAGCGCAAAGAAGAATGTATTTTCTTCATGCTTTTAACCCAGCGTCTGTGGTATATAACATTACTAAAATTTTTCGTCTTAGTGAGGCTATAGAGATATCTAGACTGGAAATTATTTTTAACTTGTTGGTTCAAAGACATGAAAGTTTAAGAACTAATTTTAAAGTAGTTGATGAAATTCCGGTACAGGAAATTCAAGATAGTACCAATTTTGAAATGGTATATAGGAGTGCAAGTGAATCTAATGCACCCAAGATTGTCAATGAATTTGTAAAGCCGTTTGATCTTGCTAATGAGCTTCCATTTCGAGCCGGTTTAATTTCAATTAAAGAAGGCGGATATATTTTGATGTTAGATACACATCATATTGTAAATGATGGACTGTCTTATGAAATACTTACCAAAGATTTTTTAGCGCTTTATCAAAATATGGATCTTTCTCCATTAGAAATTCAGTATAAGGATTTTGCAGAGTGGCAACAGAGTAAAGTTCAACAGCAGCGTATTTCTGCACATAAAAACTATTGGCTTGATAAATTTAGCGATGAGGTTTCCGTTTTAGAACTACCCACAGATTACGACCGTCCGATTCTAAAAAGCGATAATGGAAATAGCATTGACTTTACAATAACTTCACAACTTAGAGAACAACTATATACTCTTTGTAATGACCAAGGCGTAACCATGTACACCTTACTTTTAGCAGCATTTAATATTATGCTTGCTAAGTTAGGAAATCAGGAAGATATTATTGTGGGTACACCTATTTCTGGAAGACACTATACAGAGGGATATCATGCAGATCTTGAGTCTATTGTAGGAATGTTTGTAAGTACCCTTCCTTTGAGGAATGAAGTTAGAGGCTCACTTCAATTATCAGAATTTCTCAATGTTGTGAGTAGAAATGTTACAGAAGCCTTTGAACATGAACTATTTCCGTATGATAACTTGGTAGAGGCTTTGGGAGTAGAAAGAGACTCAGGAAGGAACCCGCTTTTTGACACTATGTTTTCCTACTTTAAGGAAGGTATTCCAGCGTCAACGAATACACTTACTTCGGCAATTCAGCCATACGAAGAGCAAGAAAAGGGGCAATCTATTTTTGATTTAACACTTAATGTCAAAGAGACTGAGGCAAACGTTTACTTTTCAATGCAGTATTGTACCGATTTGTTTTTAGAAGATTCTATTCGAAATTTTATTGAATATTTTAAAAGAGTATTAGCGAATATTGCTAAGAACCTTTCTACCAGAATAGCTGATATAGATATTCTTTCTTCACAGGAAAAGTATCAATTATTACATGAGTTTAGTAATAACTATCCTGAAAACGGATATCAGGGAACAACTACAGTACTCGATACACTTTTGAAAAATGCTCAAAAGTATGCTTCTGAAACTGCGATTGTATACAACGACAAAAAGATTACTTACAAAGAATTAGAAGAGCAATCCAACCAGTTTGCGAGTTTTTTAAAGAAAATGGGGGTTGCTAAGGGTGATTTTATTCCAATTTGTCTAGAAAGATCAATAGATCTTATAGTTTCTGTGCTAGGCGTTTTAAAAGTAGGAGGGATTTATGTACCAATTGATGCAAATTATCCTAAAGATCGTGTAGATTTTATGCTGAACGATAGTAATGCGAAAATCGTTTTAACTCAGAGATCTTTAGAAACCCTTGTAAACTCCACTAATCAAAAGGTAGTGTTTGTAGATGAAGAGAATTATAACAGCTATACCATAATTCGTCCTTCTTCTAAGATAGACGTTTCAGACCTTGCCTATGTAATTTATACCTCTGGAACTACAGGACAACCAAAAGGTGTTTTGATAAAACATTTTTCATTGGCTTCACGGGTAAACTTCTATCTTAACTATTATAGTTTAACTAATAATGATTCAATTCTTTTTTACAGATCATTCAGTTTTGATGGAGTAATTGAAGAATACATAGTTCCTTTTATGGCAGGGAGTACTTGTGTTATCGCTCCCGCAAATTTCAAGTCAGATCTTTATAACAACATCCTAAATTATATAGAAAAACACCAAATTACTAAGGTAAATATGCCTCCGGTTCTCCTTCAAAGTATTTCAGAGAATATAGAGCCGGCCAATGTAAAAAAATTAGCCTCATTAAGGCATATTGTTTCTGGTGGGGATAAACTCACCTTATCAATGTTCCATGCTTTTAGAAAAAGTATTGGTACTAAAGTGTCCGCAGTTTTGTATAATTCTTACGGACCAACAGAAAATACCATTGACTCAACTATATTTAAATTTGAAAAGGAAAAGGAATATGATTCAATTTCTATTGGTGGTCCTGTTGGTAATTCTGAAATTTATATTTTAACAGAAGAAGGTGGTCTTGTGCCAGTTGGGGTAATTGGGGAGATATGTGTTGCGGGAGATGGTATTTCTTCTGGATATTTGAATAGAGAAGAACTAACAGCAGAGAAATTTGTTTCGCATCCTTTTAAAGAGCATCAGAAAATTTATAGAACTGGTGATTTAGGAAAATGGCTTCCAGATGGCACTATTGAGTTTAAAGGCCGCAAAGATAGTCAGGTTAAAATCAGAGGGTATCGCATAGAGCTTGGGGAAATTGAAAAACAACTCGCTTCTTTTAATTTGATAAGCGAAGCGGTTGTAATGGCAAAAAATGCAGGGAATAACAAGTTTTTAGTGGCGTATTACGTAGCAAAAGAAGAAATATCAGCTGAAAAAATTAAAACCTTTTTGACTGGAAAACTTCCTGACTTCATGGTGCCTTTGTTTTATGTTCACATGCAGGCATTTCCGTTAACATCTAATGGCAAAATAAATCGAAACGCCCTGCCACATCCTAATACGGTTAATTCAGAGGCCATTGTAAAACCCACAAACGATATTGAACAAGCCTTAGTAGAAATTTGGACGGAAGTATTAAACTTAGAAAATGGCGCTGTAGGCACTTCTAATAGTTTCTTTGATTTAGGGGGTCATTCTTTGAATGCAATTTCGTTAGTCAATAAAATCAATAAATACTTCTCTGTAAGTTTATCCTTGCGTGAAGTATTTTCATTACAAACTATTCAGGCATTGGCGTGTCATATAGATCAGAGTACAGTTCAGGTGCATCAGGCGATTATCCCTTCTGGGGAGAAGCCATTTTACGCTTTGTCATCTGCGCAGAAACGAATGTACTTTTTGTATGAGTTTGACCGTCTGTCAACCGCCTATAATATGCCAGGAGTATTTAAGATTGGTAAAAGGCTTGAAGTTGCTAAATTAACTCAGGCGTTTCAGTCTTTGGTAAGGCGTCATGAAAGTTTACGAACTCAGTTTATATTAGAAGAAGGCACGGTAGTACAGCGTATTGTATCGGCGGAAGTCTTTATGGTAGCAACCTATACTTCAAATGAAGCATCAGCAGATGAGGTAATCGATGGCTTTATGAGACCTTTTGATTTGGCAAATGACTATCCATTTAGAGCGGGTCTTATTCATTTAGAAGAAGGGGGTTACATCCTTCTTTTTGACATGCATCACATTATCAGTGATGGGGTATCTCATGAGATCTTACTGAATGATTTCTGGCGTTTGTACCGAGGAGATTCCTTACCTGAGTTACCACTGCAATACCGAGATTATGCGGAGTGGCAGCAGAGTGATGCACAGGCATCACTGGTAGCTTCTCATAAAGAATACTGGCTGGATGTTTTTAGTGAAGAGGTGAATGTACTGGAACTCCCTACAGATCATTCAAGACCTTTGGTAAGAACAGATGAAGGAGGAAATGCAGCCTTTAGCCTAGACAAGGAATTGGTGCAACAGTTGCAAGCTATTGCCAAAAATGAAGAAGTGACTACTAACATATTATTACTTTCTGCGTACTATTTGCTTTTAGGTAAGTTGGGGAATACAGAAGATGTTGTAATAGGAAGTCCGGTTTCAGGACGTTTACACTTTGATTTGGAGGGGATTGTTGGAATGTTTATCAATACACTTCCTTTAAGAAATAAACCAAAATCTTCGCTTTCTTTTAGAGAATTTTTGCATGAAGTAAAAGCCAATACATTAGCAGCTTTTGATCATCAGCTTTATCAATATGAAGATTTAGTAGAAGCCTTACAATTAGAAAGAAATACAGGAAGAAACCCATTATTTGATGTCACCTTTACTTATAACATAGAAGGAACCTCAAACCAAATGGAATTTTCAGACCTTGAAATAGAGAGTCATGAAGACGGAAGCAATGAAGTTTCAAAGTTTGATATGAGCCTGATTGTTACTGAAAATGACAATGAGTTATATTTTTCAATTAACTATAATCGTACGTTATTTGAGAAATCAACTATTGAGAGATTTATCTCATGCTTTAAAACAGTACTCAAGTCTATTGCTTCTACAACCAATTTTTCAATTGGAAAATTAAAATTGGTTTCCCCAAAAGAAGAGAAGTTACAATTAATAAACTTCAATGAGAATTCAATCCAGATACCAAAAGATAAAAGTATTGTGGACATCTTCAAGAAACGGGTTGAAGAGCATCCAGATAATATTGCCCTGCTTTTTGAAGGTCAAGAGTTAACCTACGAAGAATTAGAACGTAGATCCAATCAGTTAGCTAACTATCTAGCAAATCGCGAAGTTGCCCAAGGTGATTTTGTGGTGGTTTGTATGGAAAGATCTATTGATATGATAGTTGGAATACTGGGTATTTTGAAAGTAGGTGCCGCCTATGTACCTATTGATCCTAATTATCCGCAGGAGAGAATAGATTTTATTTTAAAAGACACAAAAAGCAGAATTGTGTTATCTGATTTCTTTTTGATGGATCGCTTTCAAATGCATAGCGAATTAGAATTTTTAAGTTTAGAGATTCTTGAAGCTGAAATTGAGACCCAGCCTGTAGATTTTGAACCCATAAGTATTAAAGGAGATTCACTGGCATATGTAATATACACTTCTGGTTCTACAGGACTGCCTAAGGGAACATTAGTACCTCACAGTGGTGTGGTTCGTTTAAGCTTTCTGGATTGCCTGATTTTAGATGAGAATACCAAAATGCTTCAGGTATCTTCAGTTTCCTTTGACGCAGCTACTTTTGAAATTTGGGGAGCACTTCTTAATGGAGGACAATTGGTATTATTTCCCTTTAGCAAAGTAGATATTACTGATTTAAATAATAGTATCAGGGAAGAAAATATTAATACCATATGGCTTACAGCAGCATTGTTTGATCAATGGGTGAGAAGTGACCTTGCTAAAATGCCATTAAAATATTTGTTAGTAGGAGGAGATATCGTAAAACCAGCGAGTGTACGAAAAGTATATGAGGAAATTCAGGAAATTGAGGTGATTAATGGTTACGGACCTACTGAAAACACCACATTTACCTGTTGCTATACGATTCCAAAAAATCATTCAGTACTAGAGCCTATTCCTATAGGGAAACCCATTCCGGGAACCAAAGTATATGTTTTAGATGATAATTTAGAGCTTTGCCCTATTGGAGTCTCAGGCATGTTATATACATCTGGTCTTGGCCTGGCTAAAGGATATCTAAACAATAAAGAACTTACTGAAAAAAGCTTTGTTAACAGCCCTTTTGAGAAGAACGAAATTCTGTATAAGACAGGAGACCTTGTTAGATGGACACAGGAAGGAACAATTCAATTTATAGGCCGTAAAGATACTCAGGTAAAACTCAGGGGCTTCCGCATTGAATTAGGAGAAATTGAAAAACAACTACAGTCCCTAGATTCTATAGAAGAAACCTATGTAATAGCAAAAGAGACTAATAATGATAAATACCTGATTGCTTATTACGTGGGAGCTTCGTCAATTTCCCCAGATATTTTACGTTCTTATTTAAGCAGTAAGCTTCCCGCTTAT
>NZ_JBBEXD010000019.1:0-54749 GCF_037782385.1 Ascidiimonas meishanensis | reverse complement strand
AGCAGAAAAGATCAGTACCACCCATAACTTCTTTGAACTGGGGGGAGATTCTATTAAGGCCATTACATTACAGAACAGGGTTAAGGCAGTTTTTGATATTAAAATAAAGCTAGAAGAGTTTTTTAAAGCTCCTTCTATTCAGGGAATATCAAAAACAATCTCTGAATTGAGTGTTAAAAAGGTAGAAAAACCTAAAATAACAATATAAAATAGACTCTAAACTAAAGTGTTCATAAATACACTCATTATATAAATAATTGTATAGGTGATCTTATAAAACTTCATCTGTATCCCAATGGTTACAGAGATATTTTTTAAAAAGAGAGAATGTCAAGAACTTTTTAATTTGCTTTAAAGTAGCCCATAGCAGTCAATAAAAAAATGAAAGCAAAAGATATTAAAGAAATAGAAAATCAATTAACAGGGATTTGGAAGGAAGTTTTGAAAATTGATAAAATTAATCCAGAACAGAATTTTTTTGATTTAGGAGGAGATTCTATTGCGGCAATGACTTTGGCAAGACTGATAAAAAGAAACTTTCAAATCAAAGTTCCTACTGTTAAAATATTCTCTTATCCGAATATTAAAAAACAATCCGTATGGATTTACGAAAAACAAGAAATTTCTTTAAAAGGATTTGATGAAAAAATGGATCAGGTGAATAGTCAATTAGATAAAATTTTAAAAAAGGATAATAACTAAAAGCAGTTTTTATCATATCCTTTTAAGATTTATATAAATGCAACAAATGGGAAAAACAGGTTTAGAAATAGCAATCATAGGGATTTCATGTAGGTTACCTAGAATAGAAAACTGGAAGGAATTTTGGAATAGTTTGACTCATGAAACAGAATTATTGGAATTTATTAAAGAAGAGGAACTTTCTAAAAAAGGAATTAATCTTAAAAAAGAAAAAGCCAAAGGGTTTGTTAATATAAGTTCTAAAGTAAAAAACAAAGATCATTTTGATGCAGGCTTTTTTAACTATACCGAAAAAGAAGCAGCCCTTATGAATCCGGTTCACCGAATTTTTCATGAATGTGCATGGCAGGCGTTAGAAGATTCTGGATACACAATTAAGGCAGTAGATGGTGAAATTAGTTTATATGCAGGGAGCAGTAGTGACCTTAACTGGAAATTACACGCACTGGCTCAAAATACAAATAAAAAAGTGGATAATATTACACTGGATTTAATTAGTAGTAGAAACCATTTGGCATCTCTAGTTTCTTATAATCTTAATTTAAAAGGACCTGCTTTTACTATAGATACCGCTTGTTCTACCTCATTATCAGCCGTACATCTTGCATGTAGAGGCTTATTATTTGGAGAGGCCAAACTGGCTATTGCAGGGGGAGTATCCCTCTCTACAAACACTCAAATTGGATATTATTACAATGAAGGATCAATAGTATCAAAAGACGGATATTGTAGATCTTTTGATAATAATGCTACCGGAACCGTATTTAGTGAAGGAGCTGGAATGGTTGTTCTAAAACGTCTTGATGAAGCAATTAAAGACAAGGACCATATTTATGCAGTAATTAAGGGGAGTGCTGCCAATAATGACGGAAATAGGAAAACGGGATATACAGCACCTAGTGTAGAAGGACAAATGGAATGCATAAGGGCTGCACTAAAAATAGCAAGGGTAGCACCTAATACTATAAATTATATTGAAGCTCACGGCACAGGTACAAAATTAGGTGATCCTATAGAAATAGAGGCGTTGAATTTGGCTTTTGAAAAAGACACTACTTTTAAATGTGCAATAGGTTCGGTAAAATCAAATTTGGGACATACAGATACTGCATCAGGGGTTGTTGGCCTCATAAAAGCTGCACTTTCTTTGAAGCATAGGCAAATTCCAGCTAGTTTACATATGGATACACCTAATTCGGAAATTAATTTCAATGAAGGTCCTTTTTATATCAATACCAAACTTAAAAGCTGGGAAAAAAATAAGGAGACACCTAGAAGAGCCGGTATTAGTTCTTTCGGAATAGGAGGAACAAATGTTCACATCATTCTTGAAGAAAGCACTGATAGAGAAGTTATTGGTTTAGATTCTGAGCAAAAAAAACTAGTATTACTTTCTGCTAAAACTAAAAATTCGCTACATAGAAATATAAGAAACTTAAGGGAGTTCCTTGAGAAAAATGAACATATTAATATGGATGATCTTTCATATACCATGGCAATAGGAAGAGATCATTTTGGATTTCGTAAATATTTTTTTTTTACTAGCCGGGAAGAACTTTTAAAAAAGCTTAGTTCTGAGGATCAAGTAGCGGAGCCTGAAAATGAGGCTACACAAGAAGTAGATAAGTTAATTGAAGAGCTTGCAAGAGTATGGGTTAAAGGAGCAGATGTAGATTGGAATACTTACTATAAAACCAAAAAAGGAGTTAAAATACCATTACCGACCTATGCTTTTGAAAACAAAAGATACCCTACTGAAGTGGATGTTAGTAATATCAATATAAAGGAAATAATAAATTCAAATTCTATGGGAGTATACATAGAAAATGAAAGTAAGCCATCCATTTTTAAAAATACGGAAAACGAAGAAAATCAATATGAAAATAGTAGTTTTTCCAGCTCTGAAATTCAAGAAGAACTAAAAGAGATATTTGAAGACCTATTGGAAAAAGAGGCGTCATTAGCAACAGATTTCTTTGATTTAGGTGGCGATTCACTAAGTGGAACCCTGCTATTAACTAAAATCAACAAAAAGTTTAATACTAAAATAAAGCTAGAGGATATTCTAGAATTGCAATCTATTGCTAAGATTTCAGAATATATTCAAACACAAGTTACTTCTCAAACAAATGTAAAGAGTATCACTATATAAAAGAGTGTAAAGAAAAGGATATGAAAATAGCTCAGCTTCTTAATGATCTCAAATCTCATGACATAACCGTCAAGGTAGTAAATGAACGTTTGAAATTATTTTATGAAAGGGAAGAAATACCTTCATATTTAATTGATGAAGTAAGAAGCCATAAGGCACTATTGATTGACTTCTTAACACAAAAAAGTAAGCTGAATACTTATGAAATTCCTAAAATAGAAGAACATCCTCATGGATACGATTTAAGTTCACCACAAAGAAGATCATGGATTATTAGCAATTTAGGTGAGAAAAGCAATATTTCGTATACCATGAGTTCGGCAATAATCATAAAAGGAAGTCTTCAAGAACACACCTTACATAAAGCCTTCTTAAAACTAATACAACGCCATGAAATACTAAGAACAGTATTCAAACAAACAGAAAACGGAGAAATAAAGCAGTATGTTCAATCCTTAGATGAAGTAAAATTCAAAATGAATACGAATCAGGGAATCAGAAGTGAAGAAGAAGTTGATACTATTATTTATAAAGAACTCCAAAAACCTTTTGACCTTACTGAGGGGCCATTATTGAAATGTAACCTATTTAAAATGGCTCCAAAAAAATGGGTTTTATCTTTAATGATCCACCATATAATCTGTGACAGTAAATCCATGGAAATCCTTTTTCGTGATGTTATGTTTTTCTATAAAGATGAGATAGAAGGTAATCTTGAAAATACGTTGCCAAACTTAAAAATACAGTTTAAAGACTATGCTGCCTGGAGCAATTCAGAATATTTAAAAAATAAGCTTGAAACGGATAAAAAATACTGGTTGAATCAATTTAAAGGAGAATTACCTCAGCTGAATTTATCAATCGGAAAAACCAGATCCAAAGAACTAAAAGTTGAGATTGGAATTCTACAAATGGAACTGGAGTCAGAATTATTCAATAAGTTCAAATCCTTTTGTAAGCGTAAAAAGGTAACCCCATTTTCAGGCTTGGTTGCCCTATTGAAATTAGTGTTTTACCGATATTCAAATCAAAAAGATATTACCATAGGCTTTCCGTACTATAACAGAGCACACCCAGAATTGAATGATACATTAGGTTTTTTTGCAGACACTTTTGTGTTAAGAACAAAATTTAAAGGGACGGAATCTTTTGAAGAATTTTTAGCATTGATTAATAGAAATCTTCTGGATGCCTATCAGCATAATAGCTATAATTTTGAAGACCTAGTACAGGATCTTAATTTAAAAAGAGAATTAAATAGAAATATACTATTTGATGTTTTTGTCATCTTTCAAAACTTTAAAAAAGCAGATACAACTTTAGCAGTGGAAGACTTAGAAATAAGTCAATATAAAAAATTAGATGCGAGATTTGGAGCTTTTGATCTTTCTTTTAATTTTTCTGAAGTGGAACAAGGACTTCTTTGTGAAATAGAATACAAAAAAGATATTTATAACGCCAATGTGATAAAGCAATTGATCACACATCTAGAGTTGTTATTGCAGGAAGTCCTTATCGATCCGAAAACAGGGATTGGTGAAATAGACATGATCCCGAATAGAGAAAAAGAAAACATTTTACAATTCGGAAATGCTAAGCAAACAATTAAACTTGAAAAAAGGAATTTAGATTTTGGTCTATTTTATTTTGGTAACCAAGGGGGCGAGAAAAACAACTATGAAATAGTACTCAAAGGAGCAGAAATAGCCGATCAAAACGGTTTTAGTGCAGTATGGACACCAGAGCGTCATTTTAATGAGTTTGGTGCTCCATTTCCCAGTCCGAGTGTGTTAGGAGCAGCAGTTGCCATGAAAACCGATAGAATTCGTATTCGTTCTGGAAGTGTTGTGCCTCCATTGCATCATCCAGTTCGCATAGCCGAAGAATGGGCAATGGTAGATCATCTTTCTGGGGGTCGCGCCGAAGTTTCGTTTGCTTCCGGTTGGAATAGTAATGATTTCATATTCTTTCCAGAGGATTATAAAGACAGGCATACTGTGATGTATGAAAAAATTGAAACCATAAAAAAATTGTGGAATGGTAATAAAATAACCTATCCTAATCCTGAAAATATCGAAATTCCTATTGAAATTTTCCCAAAGCCTCTACAAAAAAATCTCCCTATTTGGATTACCGCCACCGGAGCTATAGATACTTTTGTTGAAGCGGGAAAAATAGGAGCAGGGGTTTTAACTGGTTTGTTGAATGATGATCTAAACGAACTCGAAGAAAAAATCATTGCATATCAAAGTGCATATGCAGCATATGGGCATAAGGGAAGCGGGCGAGTAGCTGTCATGTTACACACTTATATTGATAATAGTGTTCAAAAAGCGCATGATGTAGCAAAGAAACCACTAAAAGAGTATCTCAGGAAACAACTGGAAATGTTTCAAAACATTCCAAACAAACATGTAAACGATGAATCATCTAATGAAATTGAACAACTTCTTGAACTTTCAGTAAATAAATATTTAAATAACAAAAGTTTAATAGGCACCAAAAATTCCTGTGCAGAGTTTCTAAAGAAATTATTGAAAATAGGGGTAACAGAAATAGCATGTCTTATTGATTTTGGAATAGAAACAAAGACCGTTATAAAAGGGCTTGAAAAACTAACTGCTTTAAAAAATCATTTTGTCTTACAAAAGGAGCCCACAAATTCATTTCAAAAACCAGAAAGAACTGTTATAAATAATGAAGGGTCTGTAAGACACTCTAAAACCATTCTTGAATTTTTTCAGAGTAACGTAGTAGATAGCCCCAATACATTGGCCATGATTTGCCAAAAGGATGAGTATACTTATATGGAACTCGATCATAAAGCAACACAGTTTGCAAACTATTTGTCTAGCCTTGGCATAGGCGATGGCGATCTGGTACCCATCTGTACATCGCGTTCTGCCTATATGATTATAGCGATTTTAGCGGTGTTCAAAACCGGTGCAGCATATGTACCTATCAATACTAAATACCCAAAAAGCAGAGTTGATTTTATACTGAATGATACCAAAGCAACTGTTATTGTTACTGAGACCTCATTACAATCTAATTTCAATGAAAAAAAAGCCATCAGCCTTATTTATGTAGATAAATTAAATGAAAAAATAAATGTAGGATCCCAAAAACAGCCTGTATCCGTTGGCGAAAACCAACTGGCATATGTTATATATACCTCGGGTACAACTGGAACTCCAAAAGGAGTAATGGTCACACACAGGTCACTTACAAGCTTTATTATTGGAATCAGTAAAAAATTGCAAGCAGATAAAAAGATTCGTATCCTTAGTATTACGGATTTTACTTTTGATATTTCCATCATGGAGTATTTCCTTCCGCTCTCTTTTGGAGGAACGCTGATTTTAGCAGATGAAGAAGAAGTAAAAGATCTAGAATTACTTAAGAACCTCATAGCAATAGAAAAACCTACTCACCTGCAAGCTACGCCTACTTTATGGGAGATGCTACTAGAATCAGGATGGGAAAATAAAGAACAAACCGAAATATTGAGTGGAGGAGAAACCTTAAAAACAAGACTAAAAGATAAGTTAACAACAATCGCCCCTAATAAAACCATCTGGAATTTATATGGGCCAACAGAGGCAACTATTTGGGCGAGCCTGGCGAGAATAAACTCAGAAGATGCTGTAACCATCGGAACTCCTTTAAGCACAACACGGATGTATGTTCTATCTGATGATTTACAAATGAAACCTATTGGGATTCCTGGAGAACTGCATATTGGAGGTACTCAGCTTGCGGAAGGATATCTAAATCAATTTAAACTAACGGAAGAAAAATTTATAAAGAATCCATTTATAAAAGGCGAATACCTTTACAAAACCGGAGATTTAGTAAAATGGCGATCAGATGGAAAGCTTGAATTTCTAGGAAGAAGAGACCGTCAGGTAAAAGTAAGAGGGCACAGGATAGAAATAGAAGAAATAGAAAATCATCTTGAACGTTTACACAAGATTCAACAAGCACTGGTTGTGTATGCAGAAATAGAAGGATTACAACAACTTGTAGCATATGTAATTGCTGAAAAATTTAATGAAGAAGATGTTATTTTAAGTCTGAAAAATCAATTGCCAAATTATATGATACCATACATATACATGGTATTAGAATCTTTCCCTTTAACGCTAAGTGGTAAGTTAAATATAAAAGCATTACCTGCTCCAGGAGTAAAAATAAAATCAACATATTTAGCTCCTGCAAGTAAGCTTGAAAAACAATTAACTAGTATATGGGCATCTATACTGAATCTCGATGAAGAGAAAATAGGCATCAAACATAACTTCTTTGAAATTGGAGGGAACTCCATAAAAGCGATTACACTACAGAATAAAATTAAAGCAGTTTTTGATGTTAAAATAAAACTGGAAGATTTTTTCAAAACACCTTCCGTTAGAGAGATTTCACAAATAATCTTAAGACTACAGGTTAAAAGGCTTGAAAAACCTAAAGTGACAATCTAACAAAAACATACTACCTAATATAAAACTAAAATGATTAAACAAGATCATGCAACCGCGCGTGTAGAAGATGTTATGGGGTTTCTTAATGAAGTCCAGCTTAACTATCCTGATGCGATCTCTTTAGCTTCAGGTCGTCCTGATGAAAGATTCTTTGATTTACATAAGATTCAAGAATATATAGATGCTTTTGTAAATCACATGAGCAGAGAAAAAAATAGTACTCCAGAAAGAATATTAAAAGATCTCGGCCAGTACAATAGGACAAAAGGAGTTATTAACACATTAATAGCAAAGTATCTAGAAAATGACTATCAGATAAAAGCAGATGCAGATGATATACTAATTAATGTTGGTTCACAGGAAAGCTTTATCCTTACGTTACTTACACTGTGTAACAAAAAAAATGATGTTTTAATTGTTGAAGATCCGTCTTATGTAGGGATAAGTCATTTTAGCATTATTGCACAATACCAAGTGCAGCCATCTCCAGTTAAACCTACTGGGTTATGCCTTGAAAAATTAGAACAAAACATTTTAAGATGCAACTCAGAACAAAAACATGTAAAACTGGTATATGTTACTCCTGATTTTCAAAATCCAACAGGAACAAGAATGCCTTTAGAGAACAGGAAAAAATTATTGCAATTGGCTAAGCAATACAATTTTTACATTATTGAAGACAATGCCTATGGGGATTTTGTATTTGAAGGAGAAAAGCTTCCCACAATAAAGTCTTTAGATAAAAATGGGCACGTTATTTACCTGCATTCCTTTTCAAAAACAATATACCCGGCATTAAGAATAGGTGCAATGGTTTGCGGTAAAAAACTAGAAGGAGGCTTTAAGTTAAGTGATCTTATGGCGAAAACTAAAGGCTATACTACCGTAAATACACCTAGCATAACACAAATGATTGTAGGGGGAATGCTTATTGAAAATGAGTTTTCCTTTAAAAACTACAATGTAAAAAAAATTGAAAAACTAAAAACTAAAAGAAACGGTATTCTCAAAGCGCTTCACAAATACTTCGGTGTAAATGAAACATCTGGTTTAGCTCAAGTAACCTGGAACATTCCTGAAGGAGGCTATTTTCTAACATTGACATTGCCCATAATAATCACTAAAGAAGATGTCATTGATTGTGCAAAAAAATATGGGGTTATTACTACCCCCATGTCATTCTTCCACCTAAGTAATGAAGGAAAAAATCAAATACGAATAGCGTATAGCTATGTAGACGAAAATTTGATTGAGACTGCCATAGAACGCTTATCAAAATTCTTATATCAAAAAATAAATCAAACAAGTACCAATGCGACCTTACTAGGTAAAAGCATTTAAATAAACATCCATCAAAAAAATAAAACAATTCAAATATTAAACCAAAAGTAAAATTATGAATGCTGAAAAATTAATTGAATCGGACTTCTTAAAGATCAAATATGATTTTATTGAATATTATGTAGGAATGGCCAAAATGGTAGCCTATTGGCATGTAAAAGCGTTAGGCTTTAAAGTAACAGCATATTGTGGTCCAGAGACAGGATGTCCTGATAAATGCTCCTACTTTATTGTGAAAGATGATATTAAACTGGTAATTACATCTGCTTCACAACCCAGTAATTACAAAGTAGTATCCTTTGTTGATCTTCATGGCAATGGAATAAAGAAGATCGCAGTAAAAATAAAAAATGTAGAATCCTTTTTTGAAAAAGTAATTAATAAAGGTGCTATTCCTTTACAATTTCCACATCAAATTTCAGACGAGTACGGCACAGCAACTTTGGCATCTGTGAAAATATTTGATGATAACGAAATAGTATTTGTAGATTATGAAGACTACGAAGGAATTTTTCTTCCTGGATATGAAGCCTATGAAAGTAATTGGGATAGTAATGTTGAAGAGTCATGTCTTGTCAGTATTGATCATATCGCAAGTGCTTTGAGAGTAAATGAGATCAAAATTTGGGAGAATTATTTTAATAATATTTTTTATTCAAAAACAGTAGCATGTTTTGATGAAAGACTGTCTGAATCAGAAGAAGAAAACAAGATTGGAATGTATCTTAAAGTGTTGCAAACCAATGATAAACAGATAAATAATGTTTTAGTAGAACCTGATAAGCATAAAAACACCCAAGTACAACTATTTATAGAGCAAAACTATGGAACCGGAGTTCAACATATAGCTTTTTCGTCCTCTAATATTTTTAAATCGGTAGAAATTTTAAGAAAAAATGGTGTCAAGTTTACGGCTTATCCAGATTCTTACTACAGAAACCTTAAAAATAAATATCCACATTTGGAGGTTGATAAATTCCAGAAATATGGAGTTTTATGTGATGTTGTAGATAATGCTCTATTATTACAAGTATTTACCACTCCTATTGGAGATCGCGCAACCTTTTTCTATGAAATCGTACAACGTATTAATCAGTACGAAGGATTTGGCTTAGATAATATCCATGCCTTATTTGAAGCATTGGAAGAAGAAATAATGCTTAATAAAGTGTAGAATTGGTGCATTTTAAAAACAAGTTGAGCGACTTTATCACTATAGTTGGAGAAGAAAACGTAATCTTCGAAGAAGATAAACTATACCAGTATGCTACTGATCATAGTAGCAGGAAAAGTACGCTACCCTTATGTGTTGTAAAGCCTAATTCTACTAATGAGGTTTCACAGATAGTGAAGGTCTGTAACCGTAAAAACCTCGGGATTACCATCCGTGCAGGAGGAAGTGGTGTTAGTGGAGGGAGTGTTTCTAATTCGGAGTGTATTATACTATCTATAGAACGACTCAATAAAATACTTACAATTGATGCTATTAACCGGTACGTAATTACGCAGGCGGGTGTAGTTACGCAAATATTACAAGATAAGTTACTGGAAACCAATATGTGTTTTCCACAAAATATAAGCAGTGCTTCAATGAGTTGTATTGGAGGTAATGTGGCTATATCAAGCGGTAGCCCGAAATCTCTTAAATACGGTAGCACTAAAAATTACGTGTTAAATCTTGAGGTAGTGTTGCCTGATGGACGAATTATTTGGACAGGTAAAAATATAGAGAAAAATGCTACTGGATATAATCTTACTCAACTATTTGTGGGTAGTGAAGGTACCCTTGGAATTATAACAAAAGTGGTGCTAAAAATTGTTCCTGTTCAAAAAGAATTGTTAATGATGGTGCCCTTTGAAACATCAGAAAGACTATTCAACTTTGTAAAGACATTCTTCTCTCAAGGATTTACCGCTTCAAGTCTTGAATTTTTGGATCAAAACGGATACGGTCTCATTTTAGAATACTTAGGTGAAAAAAATAAATTTTCAAATCAATTTGGAGGCCTTTTGTGGATAGAGTTTGAATCACCAACGGATGAGGAAAACATGAACAAAGCAACACGGTTATACAATCTAATCCTAGAGTATAGTAATTATGAACCTTTAATAGCCCAATCTGTGAAGGAAATTGAATCCTTGTGGAAGTATCGCAAAAAGATTGGAGAAGCAGCCATAAACTATGCAGAATTTAAAGACCTCGATGTTGTTGTGCCAAGAGATAAAATTGATGAAATGTTCAAGGCTATAAATTTCATTTGCGAATCATTACAACTTGAATTTATTGTTATAGGGCATATAGGCAATGGAAATTTTCATATTAATATCTTTAATAGTAATGAAGATAGCATGTGGGAAGAAAATATCTGTAAATGTACTACCCAAATCTTTGAAAAGGCTATTGAAATGGGTGGCGAAATTAGTGGAGAACACGGAATTGGCACTTATAATCGCTCTTTTTTTAATCAATTTACTTCAAATACCAATATCAAAATAATGGCTGAGATTAAGAAAATTTTTGATCCTAAAAATATACTTAATAGCAATAACCTTTTTATTGAGCAACACTAAAAAAGTAAGACCAGCTTATTGCAATCAAGCCGCATTACATCACAATCTTTTACCAGAATAATAAACAAATAGTAATTGAAATGGAAGAATTATTAAATAAACTTAAAAGTTTAAATATTACTTTGTCAGAAAATGATAATCAGATTGATGTATTTGATCCCGACGAAAATCTTTCGCAACAAATAATTACTGAGATTAAGGACTATAAGTCTGAGATCTTACAATACCTTAAAAATTTAGAAAGTCCATCGAGGTCTCCATATATTCAACAAGCTCCAAAAAGGGAATATTATTCACTTTCACCTTCTCAAAAAAGAATGTTTTTTTTGTATGAAGTAGATAAAAGTTCAGTAGCGTACAATATGCCGCAGATCTACAAGGTAAAGGGAAACTTGGATATTGAAAAAATGGAGTTGGTTTTTAATCAGCTGCTTTCAAGACATGAAATATTACGTACAAACTTTGAGGTAATTAATGGAGTACCCGTACAAAAAATACATAAAAAAGTTACACTTAAGATAACTCATTATCATGTTGATGAAGAAGATGTAGAAGAGGTTGTACGTGCATTTATCAGTCCATTTGATCTGGCGAAAGATTGTTTGCTTAGAATAGGAGTCATTGAGCATAGTGCCTACAAAATCTTAATGATAGATATGCATCACATTATTGGTGATGGAATGTCTCATGCTATTCTGGTAAACGATTTTAAAGTGTTGTATGAAGGAGGTAAATTAGAGCCACTTCAATTACAATATAAAGACTATATAGAATGGCAAATAGGGGAAGAATACCAACTTGCTATTGAGGAAGATAAGCATTTTTGGCTTGATAAATTTAAAGATGAAATTACGCCTCTAGAGCTTCCTACTGATTTTAAAAGACCGGCCATAAAAAGTAACCAAGGCGCTATGCATTTTTTTGAGATAAATGCAACACAAACAGCGCAATTAAAAGCCATAGCAATGGCACAGGGAACCTCTCTATTTGTGATCATACAAACCCTATACAATATACTAATATATAAACTTACCAATCAAACAGATATTATTATAGGCGTGCCTACTAGAGGGAGAGATCATGTAGCATTGGAAAATATGCTTGGTATGTTTGTTAATACCATTTCACTTAGAAACAAACTAGTTGCAAATGAAACATTTGTGGATCTATTAGCTACCATTAGAGATAATGTACTAAATAGCTTTGACCATCAAGCTTTTCAATATGACAAACTTGTAGAAGAATTAGGAATTAAAAGGTCAACTAATAGAAATCCAATATTTGATATAGCGTTTAGTTTTGACAGTTTTGGAGACTCAGGTGTTACTATATCAGATCTAGAATTTGAGTTATACGAAAGAGAATTTAAAAATGCCAAATTTGATATTACCCTTATTGCTTCAGAGCAAAAAGAGGGTCTAAATTTGATGTTTGAATACAGCACTGATTTGTTTAAAAGCAAAACAGTAGAAAGATTTGCCGAATATTTTAAAAGTATTACAAAGCAGGTTGTTACCAATAAAAATTTGAAAATAAATGAAATAGACATTATTTCCAAATCAGAAAAGAACCTCATTCTTAATACGTTCAATTTAGCTGATCTAGAAACGCAAAACAATACTACGCTATTAGACGCTTTTTCATTACAGGTAACAAAAAATGCAGATAGGAGTGCTTTAGTCTATAATGGAACAACAATAACCTATGCAGCACTCGATAAAAGATCGAATCAATTTGCCCAATATCTACTAGATCAAGGAGTGAAAAAAGAAGAATTGATTCCTATCTGCGTGAATCGTTCTATTGAAATGATTGTAGGAATTATTGGAATCTTGAAATCAGGTGCTGCTTTTGTACCTATTGATCCCGAATATCCTACAGAACGCATATCTTATATGCTGGAAGATGTGGATGCTAAAATGATTGTGACGGAAAAGCCATTAAAAGATATTTTGGGCACTGGATATGAAAAAATTTACATCGATATTCCAGAAAACTATGAAAACTATAAGGAGGTACTTCCATTGCCCTCTATCCAACAAGATCATTTAGGGTATGTTATCTATACTTCTGGAACAACTGGTAAACCTAAGGGAGTAAAGTGTACACAAGAAGGGGTATTAAATATGGTGATGAATCAAATACAGGTTATTGGGCTTACTTCTCATGACAATGTATTGCAGTTTGCCTCTTTTGCTTTTGATGCGTTTATTTCGGAACTATTTACTACTTTAATTGCTGGGGCAAAACTTGCCATACCCACAAAACAGATTATTAATTCCATAGAAGAAGTTGCAAAATTCATTCGTGAAGAAAAAATTACGGTGGCAACACTTCCACCTTCTTATCAGGCAATCTTAAGGCAGAATATATTCAACATGAAGGTGATTATTTCTGCCGGGGAAGCACTAAACGCAGAACTCACAAAATCGCTTATTGAAAAAGGTCTTAGAGTAATCAATGCCTACGGTCCCACAGAAAATACGGTGTGTACCACTATGTCGGTACATCCTCTATTAGAAAACAACATCGTTACGATAGGAAAACCACTTCAGGGAGTTAAAGTATATATCTTAAATAATGATGGGCAACTGTGTCCTGTAGGGGTTACTGGTGAACTATGTGTTTCTGGCGTTCAACTGGCAAAGGGATACTTAAATCGTCCAGGTATCACTAAAGAAAAATTCATTAAAAAGTCTTTTCAGGTAGGAACAGTTATATCGCTTTACAAAACAGGGGATCTGGCAAGATGGCTGCCTGATGGAAATATAGAGTTTATTGGCAGAAAAGACAATCAGGTAAAATTAAGAGGATACAGGATTGAGTTGGAAGAAATTGAAAGTGCCATGAGCAAAATTCCTGAAATTCAAGGAAGTGCAGTTGTACTTAATGAAGAACAGCAAAGCTTAATCGCTTATTATACAACAAAACCAAAAGTAGAGCTCTGGCCATCAATTGCAGAATTTTTTATTTATGATGATGTGGTTTATAAGTCTATGTACACACACCTTTCCAGAAATGAAAAATACAAAGAAGCACTTAAAAAAGTTATCAAAGGAAAAACGGTATTAGAAATTGGTCCTGGTCCCGAAGCCATTCTTACAAGATTGTGTATAGAGTGTGGAGCAGCCAAAGTATATACCGTAGAGATACTGGAAGAAACCTATTTAAAAGCAAAAGCCAAAATTGAAAGTGAGGGGCTGGAAGATAAGATCACTTTAATTCACGGTGATGTGATGAAAGTTGATCTTCCCCAGATTTTTGATTATTGTGTTTCAGAAATTGTAGGATCTATAGGAGGTTCCGAAGGTGCTGCGGTACTTATCAATCATGTTAAAAAATTCATGAAGAATCCACAACATATGATTCCCGCACGAAGTCTTACTAAAATATCAGCGATTTCACTAGACGAATCTATGTTTGACTATGCGTTTTCTGAGGTGGCAAATCACTATGTAGAGCAAATATTCTCTAATTATGGAGAAAACTTTGAATTCCGCCTCTGTGTAAAAAATGTCCCCAAAGAAAATATCATTGCTGATTATGACGTATTTGAAGACCTTGATTACACATCAACCATGCAATATGAACAAGAGCATGATGCAAAAATAACATTCAATAAAGACAGTACTTTTAACGGATTCTATGTTTGGATGGATTTGTATATGGATAATGAAATTAATCTAGACATTATTGAAGATCCAGGAAGTTGGTTGCCTATATTCATGCCAGTGGCTTATCCAGGGATTCCTGTAAAAGAAGGAGACTACCTGGAAATGAAAATTCAAAGAAAGTTAGCCTCCAATAATATCAATCCCGATTTTTTTATCAAAGGACAATTGTATAGAGAAGGACTAGATTCTATTAGTGTGGAATTTAACTCGTATCACTATGAAAATATAAGATCTGGTAATCCGTTCTATGAGAAACTCTTCAAGAACGGCATACAAATACAGTCACCAGGACTCAATACAACGTTTATTAAAGAACAATTGAGCACCTTCCTTCCTGAATATATGGTGCCTTCCAATTATATTAGTATTGATAAAATTCCATTGACCTCCAATGGCAAAGTAAATAAAAAGGCATTGGCTGCCATTCAGACCAAGCACGAAATTAAAAAACCGGAAAAAGCAATTGAAAAAGGACTTATTGATCTTTGGGCTGAAACTTTAAAAATAGATAAAGAAACCATAAGTGTTGATAGTGATTTTTTTGTGTTAGGAGGCCATTCACTTATGGCAATCTCAATGGTGCACAAGCTGAATGAACGTTATGCTACAGAAATTCAACTAGAAGAAATTTTTGAAACCAGTGTACTCTCAGAATTAGCAGAACTTATTTTACAAAGACAAGATACAGGGAAGATTCAAATTCCAAAGGCTGAGGATAAAGGATATTTTGCCCTGTCATCTGCGCAAAAAAGACTGTATTTTGTATATGAGCTAGACAAGAGCTCAATTATGTATAATGTGCCTCAATTCTATACCATAAAAGGAAAACTAGATACTGTATTCTTAGCGCAGGTATTCCAGCAACTAGTAGAACGACATGAAGCACTGCGAACCAATTTTGAAGTGGTAGATAGCGTTGTCATGCAAAAGATTAAAAGCGCAAAAGGCTTCACTATTCAATTTGGGGAAGCAATAGAAAAAGATATTGACTCAGAAATTGAGAAATTCATTAAACCTTACACATTAAATTCTGATTACCCTTTTAGAGTTAAACTTGTGACGCTTGCAGCAGAGGAATACTTATTGCTGATTGATATGCATCATATAGTAAGCGATGGCTTGTCTTATGAAATACTTCTTAAAGATTTCTGGAACCTCTATAACAAAGAACAACTAGAACCTCTACAATTTCAATATAAAGACTACGCAGAATGGCAGCAGAGTGATGCGCAAAAAGAACTGGTGAAAGCACATAGAGCATTTTGGATGGAACAATATAAAAACCCTGTAATACCATTAGAATTGCCAACCAGCTACCCAAGACCTGCTAAAAAAAGTGGAAAAGGTGCAAGTTTAGAATTTACACTCAGTATTGAAGAGACAGCAAAACTAAAGAAAATCAGTCAGAGCGAAGGCGCAACCATGTTTATGTTGCTGTTGACAATATATAACACATTCTTAAATAAATTGAGCAATCAGGAAGATATTGTTGTGGGGGTATCTTCTTCTGGAAGACCAAACTCAGAGTTTGATAATGTGGTAGGAATATTCCTGAATAGTATTCCTTTACGTAACACAGTAAATAGTGACCTTACGTTTCTAGAATTCTTAAGAGAAGTTAAATCAAATACACTAGATTGCTTTAATCATCAACTATTTCAGTATGATGAATTAGTAGAAGCCCTGCAAATTGGCAGGAATATGAGCCGTAATCCGTTATTTGATGCCATTCTTGTATATCAGGAAGAAACCATAAAAGGAGCAATGCAAAACGCAGAACTTGATATTAATATGGTAAATAAGGAACATGAATACTCAAAATTTGACCTTGCATTATTTGCTAAAGGAGGAGAAGAAAATCTAAAGCTTCAATTTACGTATGCAACGGACCTTTTTAATGAAGACACTGTCTACAAATTTATTAGCTATTTTAAAAAGATCGTTATACAAATTCTAGAAAATATAGACACAAAACTTGCTAGTATAACCATACTTTCTGAGGATGAACAAAAAATAATTATTTCCAGATTTAATGCCAAGAAGGACCTTGAAGAAGCACATAGAATTACAGTGGTAGATATGTTTGAAGAAATGGTCTTGGAAGATCCTGAAAATGAAGCGGTATGCTATAATGATACCATACTTACCTACGAAGAATTAAATGATGAAGCCAACAAACTGGCACGCTACTTAATGGAATCGCATCACATTAGCAATGGAGATATTGTAGCCATTAAAATGCAACGATCAGAAAAACTGATTATCTCAATGCTAGGGGTTTTAAAAACGGGAGCAGCATACCTGCCTATAGATTATTATATGCCAGAAAAACGCACGGCATATATACTTTCTGATAGTCTCGCCAAATGCGTAATCTCTGATCAAGCGATTAATGTGGAAACACAAAATGTTTCTTGGGAGCAAAGTGAAAAATGGATCTCAAATGAGTGTAATAACATCAATAAAAAGATGGAAGCTCAAGACAATGTGTATATCATTTATACTTCTGGAACTACAGGAAAACCTAAAGGAGTGTGTATACCTAATCGTTCTCTGTACAACTATATAACATGGCTTAAGTCTTCTTACAATATTGATTTTAGGGACAGTACTGTATTATTCTCATCACATGCATATGACCTTTGTTATACCAGCCTATGGGGAAGTATTCTATCAGGAGGAACACTGCACCTAGTTAATGATTCAAAACACTTTGACCCTGCAGAAGTTGCAAGCTGCATTCTTGAAAATAGCATATCTTTTATAAAACTTACGCCATCACACTTAAAACTGTTGTACAAATCCAAAGAATTTGTAGAAAATATAAAAAGAAATTCGTTGAGGTTGATACTGCTTGGAGGAGAACCTATAGATCTTAATGATGTAGCATTTTACCAAGAAATAAAACGGTCTGTACAATTTGTGAATCATTATGGCCCAACGGAAACCACCATTGGGGCGATTGCTCATAACATTAAAAAGAAAGACATTTTTAGTACTGAAAATGTTATTGGAAAAGGAATAGATAATAATGAAATTTTTATACTCAACAAGAATTTGGCCTTAGTTCCCACAGGAATAAAAGGAGAAATATGTATCGCTGGTTTAGGAGTGTCTAATGGATACCTTAATAAGCCAGAACTAACATCAGAAAAATTTATTGAAAACCCTTACGCTACAGGCGACCATGATAAAAAACTATATAAAACTGGAGATCTTGGGAGATTCCGAGAAGATGGAAATATAGAATTTTTAGGACGTATTGATGATCAAGTAAAAATAAGAGGACATCGTATTGAATTAAAGGAAGTGGAGATGCATCTTAATGCGCTGGAATCCATACAGGAAAGTAAAGTTCTGATAGAAGAAAATCAGCTTGGGGAAAACCAATTGGTAGCTTATGTGATCATAACCAGCGCTAAGCTCAACGAGGAAGATATCATTGCTGAAATGTCTCTAAACTTGCCAGATTATATGGTGCCAAAGCGCTATATACAACTAGAAGCATTTCCGCTAACGTTGAATGGAAAGATTGATAAAAAAGCATTACCAAAATTTAATACGGCTGAGGTTAAAACTACATTAGAAGAAGGTGCTTATACCGAAGTACAGCAAAAGCTACGCAACCTATGGGCAGACATACTTAAGTTAGATCAACAAGCCATAGGATTGAACAATGATTTCTTCAATCTAGGAGGTCATTCTCTTTTAGCACTAGAAATGATCTATAAAATCAGTGAACTATTCTTGGTGGAAATATCTATAGATACCATTTTTGAAAAGAAAACCATTCTTGAACTGGCCGAGTACATCAATGAATTGGATAAAAAAATATTTATCAAGATATCTAAAGCAAACGAACGGGAGTATTACCCGCTTTCTCCAGCACAAAGGCGGTTGTATTTTATATATGAATTCGACAAAACCTCACTTGCCTATAATATGCCTGGAATCTATAGGATGAAGGCTTCTGTAGATGTAAAACGTATTGAAAAAATATTCCGTGAACTGATAAAACGGCATGAAAGCTTACGTACTAATTTTAGGATTATAAATAATGAAATTGTACAAAAAATAGGAGATTGGGAAATTTTTCAAATAGCGCATACTACAGCAGAAGAAGCACAGATACCAGACATTGTAAAAGATTTTGTTCGTCCATTTGATTTATCTAAGGATTATCTGCTTCGAGTAGGGTTGATAACGATCAAAGAAGGTGGCTATATTTTAATGACCGATAAACACCACATTGTTTCAGATGGTTTATCTCGGGAAGTTTTACTTAAAGACTTCTGGACCTTGTATCAGGGAGATACCTTAGAACCGTTGCAATTGCAGTATAAAGATTATGCGGTATGGCAAGAAAATATAGATCAAGTTGAATTACTGGAGCAACATAAAGCTTATTGGTTACAAAAATTTGAGATGGAAATAGCACATTTAAATCTCAATACCGATTTTGAGCGTCCTTCTGTCAAGACGTCAAATGGGGCAAGTATGCTTTTCGATATCAATACAGAAAAAAGCGAAAAACTAAAACAACTTGCAGAAGATAATGGCGTAACGCTCTTTATGTTGTTTTTATCGCTGTATAACGTACTTCTATCCAAACTTAGTACTTCAGAAGACATTGTGGTAGGGGTGCCAGTATCAGGCAGGCACCATGCAGACCTTGAAGGTATTGTGGGAATGTTTGTAAACACACTTCCCTTACGAAATCAATCTCATGGAACATTGTCATTTACAAAGTTTCTTACTAATGTAAAAGAAAACAGCCTTGAAGCCTTTAATAATTACTTATATCAATATGAAAATCTTGTTGAGGAATTAGACATAGAACGCGATACTAGCCGAAATCCAATATTTGATGTACTCTTCTCTTACGATAAAAAAGAGAAAAATGAAAATGTAGTTGAACATGATGACCTAATTATACCCTATAAGTTGGAAAAGAATGTTGTGAAGTTTGACCTACATATGGCTCTAAAAGAAATTGATGGTCAACTCCTTTATGATATTAGTTACAACACAGATCTTTTTAAAGAAGAAACGATTCGACAATTTTCACAATATTTTGAATTATTAACAGATCAGGTGCTTACTAATCCAAAAGTTAATATTAGCGAATTAACCATTTTATCATCATCAGAGTACGATCGTATTGTGCATGAGTTTAATGATACCGATAAAAATATTGATCTTACAAAAACACTCATAGATCTATTTACAGAACAGGTACAGAAAACACCGGGTAAAGTAGCATTAAAATATAATGAAACTGAGGTTACTTATATGGAATTGGAAGAACGCGCCAATGCTTTGGCAAATCACTTAGTAACCCAAGGAATAGACACAGGGGAAGTTATTGGAATCTATTTGGACAGATCTTTGGAAATGATTGTTGCAATCTTAGGTATTTTAAAGGCAGGCTGTTCTTATATTCCAATGAATACTAAACAACCTGTTTCACGAACCAGATATATGATGAGTGATGCTGATATTAAACTCATTATAACCTCAACAATCTATCAGAAACTTTTAAGTGCCGAATCAAATACAGTCTTAATTGATATGCTTTCATGGGAAGAACTCTCAAAAGAGGCTCCTGAATTAAACATTGATAGTACTGCACAAGCATATGTGATTTACACTTCTGGATCAACAGGTAATCCAAAAGGAGTAAGTATTAAGCACAAGGGTATAGTAAATTTGGTGAACAACCAACAGCAAGCTTTTGGTATTAGTGAAAGTGATCGCATCTTGCAATTCTCACCAATTTATTTTGATGCCTCTGCAGAACAGGTTTGGTTGTCTTTACTAAGCGGGTCTACTTTGGTGCTTATTGATGAAGCTACATTAATAGATCAACAGCGCCTAAATGCGTATCTCGCCGCTCAAAAGGTGACACATTTTCACGCAACGCCATCATTTCTTGAAACGCTCATGCTTGAAGAGAACACCAATTTGCGAAGAATTATCGCAGGAGGAGAACCCTGCAAATCACCACTGGCAACAAAATTTAAAGACTATGAATTTTATAACAAATACGGACCGACAGAAGCTACCGTAACAGCAACAATGTATAAGGCTGGCAAAGCTTTGTATAACAAAGCATCCATGCCAATTGGAAAACCAATAGCCAACACCAAAGCTTATGTTCTGGATACTTATATGAAAGTGGTTCCTATAGGAGTTGCTGGAGAATTATACCTCTCAGGCCCCGGACTCTCCAAAGGCTATTTAAATGAACCAGAGCTCAACAAAAACAACTTTATTGAAAATTTATTTTCAAATGAAGCAGACTCAAAACTATACAGGACAGGAGATATCGTATGCTGGTTACCTGACGGGAATCTAGAATTTCTTGGAAGAAAAGACCATCAGGTAAAGATAAGGGGTTATCGCATAGAATTGGGGGAAATAGAGGCAAAACTCCAAGTTTTAGATACCGTACAGCAGGCGCTAGTGGAAGTAAAAGAAACAGCAGCTGGAGATAAACAATTGGTAGGATATTTAATGGCAGATGAAACAGTAAACTCATCAGAAGTAATAAGGCATTTAAAAGAACAACTTCCAGCGTATATGATTCCGCAATCCTATGTTATGCTTGAAGTAATTCCTAAGACGCCAAGCGGTAAAGTAGATCGTAAAGCATTACCAGCACCAGAGTTTATCGCTTCTGCATATGTAGCTCCAGCCACAGATATAGAAAAAAAATTGGCACATATTTGGGCAACCATCTTGGAAATAGAAGAGCAAAAAATAGGAACCACACAAAACTTTTTTGAAATAGGCGGGCATTCCTTAAAAGCTATAAACCTTGTTAACAAAATCAGCGAGACTTTTTCTGTAGAAATTCCTTTAAAAGAAATTTTTCAAAAAAATACAATTTTAGCTATCGCAGAAATAATTGATGACTATTCCTGGTTAAAAGAAAATAAGGTGAATCAGGATAACGAAGAATTTGGGATAATTATATAAACTATTGAAAATGAATGATATTTTAAGCAAACTAAGAAAAAATAAAGTTAAAGTAGCTTTGGAGGGTGGAAACATAAAGGTAACACTCCCTGAAAACTTTCAAAATAAGGAGTTGTTAACTGAAATTAAAGAAAACAAGGAAGAGCTAATTAAGTATATCAAGCTCGTACAGGGTAAAACATTTTCTAATATCTCAAAAGCAGCAAAACGATCTCACTACCCCTTATCTTCGGCACAACGGAGAATGTATTTTCTCTATGAATTTGATAAAGAATCACTCAATTATAATATACCTTCAATACATAATATTAGTGGTAGCTTAAACACCTCTCTGTTAGAAGAGGTGTTTAAAAAAATTGTAGATCGTCACGAAATATTACGCACAAATTTTGTTTTAAACGATGGCGAGGTAGTGCAAAAAATAATTCCTTCTAATGCTTTTGAGATTTCTTATTTTTCTGGTTCCAAAGATCAGTCGGAAGCTGTAATCAAAGAGTTTATTCGTCCATTTGACCTATCTAGTGGTTACCCTTTTAGAGTAGGTCTAATTCATATAAAAGAAGGAGAAAATATTTTAATTCTAGATCAACACCATATTGTAAGTGATGGTTTGTCTCAGGAGATTTTGATAAATGATTTTTGGAGTTTATATAAGGGGTTTGATCTGCCACCATTAAGATTACAATATATAGATTATGCAGTTTGGCAACAAGATAGTCCCCAACAGGAATTGATGCTTGCAGACAAGGAGTTTTGGCTTTCAGAATATAAAGAGCCAGTATCCGCATTACAACTTCCGTCAGACTACAATCGCCCTTTGGTAAAAAGTGGTAAAGGAAGTTCTGTGAAATTTCATATTGCAACAAAAAAAATAAAAGAAATTGGAGAATTAACTCAAAAACTTCGCTTGACACCTTTTGTGTTTTTCACCTCAGTGTATACCCTTCTATTAAGTAAACTTAGTGGCCAGGAAGACATTATAGTTGGTACTCCTACCATGGGTAGACATCATGTGGATCTGGAGGGGATTGTTGGAATGTTTGTGAATACGGTTCCTTTAAGAAATAACGTAAAAGCAGCACTATCCTTTACCGAGTATATAGAGAATGTCAAAGAAAATATTCTTAACTGCTTTGATCATCAATTATATCAATATGATGATTTAGTTGATGAGTTGGCATTGGAAAGAGATACCAGCCGAAATCCTTTATTTGATATACTCATCTCATATAGAAAGCAAGAATCTTCTAATATGGTAGAAAGCCTTTCTGGAGAGAACAGCTTAGGGATAGAATCTTTAGGGTTTGACCGGGGGATGTCTAAATTTGATCTAAGTTTAAATTTGGTTGAGTCAAATGATAGTTTTAACTGTTCGCTAGAATACAGTACAGATCTTTTTAAGGAAGAAACCGCTAAGAAATTTGCAGGTTATTTAGAATTTTTAATAGATCAAATTCTCAAAAACCCAAATATTAAGATAAGTGAACTAACCTTACTTTCCCAAGAGAAATACGATGAGATAGTTTACGGGTTTAATGACAATGATAAAGCATATGATCTAAACCAAACTTTGATAAATCTGTTTCATAAACAAGTGATTAAAAGACCAGAAGCCATTGCATTAAAGTATCACGAAATAGAAGTAACGTATCAAGAATTAGATTCCAGATCAGATTTGCTAGCCAGTCATATTGTATCTAAAGGGTTACAAAATGAGGATGTTATTGGTATATGTATGGAGAGATCAATAAATATGATTATTGCAATGTTAGGAATTCTTAAGGCAGGGTGTAGTTATCTTCCTCTAGATCCATCGCAGCCAATATCCCGAATTGAATATCAACTTTCCAATAGTAATGCTAGCTTGGTGATAACATCAAATGGATATGAAAAATTATTCTCTAATTCCAAAATACTTTTGATAGATGCTATAGAGTGGGATGTAGAATCAGAAATAAATCTGGAAGCAGATTTTGATAGCAATTCAATGGCATACATAATATATACATCTGGATCTACCGGAAATCCTAAAGGGGTTGGGGTTAGCCATAGCTCGGTAATAAATTTGATCTATAATCAAAAGGAATATTTTGACATTACTGAAAATGATCATATTCTACAATTTTCACCGATATATTTTGACGCGTCGGTAGAACAAATATGGCTTTCTTTACTAAGTGGATGTCTTTTAGTGATGCTAGATGAAGCTACTATTTTAGATCATAATTTATTTAAAAGCTATGTAGAAGCTCAAAATATTACACAACTTCATGCAACACCATCATTTCTAGATGTTATAGACTTAGAGCATATTCCAAGCCTTAAAAAAGTTATTGCTGCAGGAGAAGCATGTTCTCTGTCTTTAGCGAAAAAGTATAAAAATTATAAATTCTATAATGCTTACGGACCAACAGAAGCTACAGTTATTAGCACACAAACCGAGGTGCTACCTTCTATGCTTGACACAGAAATAATATCCATAGGCAAGCCTCTTGCTAATGTTAAAGCATATATTCTAGATGCAAATATGAAAGTAGTTCCAGAAGGAGTAACAGGTGAATTGTATCTGGCGGGTGCCGGTCTCTCGCTAGGATATATAAATGCAAAAGAACTTACAGAAAAAAGTTTTATTACAAACCCGTTTTCTAGTGATCCAGATGCAAGACTATATAAAACTGGTGATATGGTTAGATGGATGGAGGATGGAAATATAGAATATTTAGGGAGAAAAGACCATCAGGTAAAAATTAGAGGGTATCGTATTGAGTTAGGAGAAATAGAAGCTGCATTGCTTAGCATTGGTTCTATTCAAAGAGCTATAGTAGATGTAAAAACAAAAACAACAGGAGATTTGTTCTTGGTGGGTTATATAATTTCAGAAGAAAATATAGAGCAATCAGAAATTACAAAAAGCTTAAGAGATCTACTACCAGACTATATGATTCCTTTATCGTATGTTTTTCTTGAAGATTTCCCAAAAACACCAAGTGGAAAGATAGATAGAAAGGCATTACCAGTTCCAGATTTTCAAAAATTAGAATACGTTGCACCATCCACAGACATAGAAAAGCAGTTGGTGGAAATATGGGCACTTCTTTTAGGCATAGAGGATACACAAATAGGAGTTACTCAAAATTTTTTCGAAATCGGAGGGCATTCGCTTAAAGCAATTAATTTATCTAATAAGATCAAAGAAGTGTTTTCTGTTGAGATCGCTTTAAAAGATATTTTTCATAAGAAAACTATCACCGCTCTAGCAGAAATGATTAATGATTATTTGTGGTTAAATGATAAGGAAGTAGATGAGAACAATGTAGAATCCGAAATAATAATATAACTCTTCATCTTCTTAACCATTCATTTTGAGTACAAACTTACTCGTTAACATAATGGTTGTGAAAACAATCACAAACTGTAATATACCTTGATACCAAGGATATTATTAAACTATTTAAAAATGAATGAACTTCTCAATAAATTAAGAAAAAACAAGATCAAAGTAACTCTAGAAGGAGATAACATAAAAGTAAAGCTTCCTAAAGACTTTCAGAATTCTGCGCTATTAGCAGAAATTAAGGAGCATAAGGAAGAACTTATAAAGTGTATCAAACTTATGAAGGAGAGAAGTGCTTCAAGTACTTTGGGAACAGAAAGGATGCTGCTCCTCAAAGAACCCTATAAACATAGAAATAATCTATTTTTCCTTCATGATGGCAGCGGTAACGTTAACTCCTATATTGCTTTGGCAGATATGATTAATTCCGCCAATTGCTATGGTATCATGTATAAAGCGAATCATTTTGCACCAGAAACTGTAAGTGTAGAAGAATTAGCTACCTATTATATTAAAGAGATGAAATCGGTTCAGAACACTCAACCTTACAATTTAATAGGGTGGAGTTTTGGAGGGATATTATGTTATGAGATGGCAAGACAGTTGCAAAAAAATGGAGAAAAAGTAAATTGTATTGTCATGATAGATACAGGTTACTTTCCTAATAAAAGCTCCCTGAATTTTAATCTAAAACAAGAAAAGGAAATACTAAAACTTATTTTCAAGGAAAACTCAAAATGGATAAGCGATTCCAATTCTACAATATCATTATGGGATACAGCAATTCAATCAGGTAAAATTGATGATATTTCTTTTGAAACAGTACTTAAGTTTACTCCGGAAGATATTAAACCTATGTTATCTGGAATTAGCGATAAAGAGGAGATACTGAAAACACATAATATTATAAGAACATTAATAAATTCTTTGTTTAATTATAAGTTGCGAGGGTATATAAACACCAACGTACTATATATAAAAGCAAAAGATAATGTCTATGCTACTTCAGATTTCTTAAATAACCATATCAATTCTTTAACCATCAAGGAATCAAAAGGAGATCACTTTTCCATTATGGATAAATCTAATGCAAAGTTTTTATCTCAAACTATTGAGGATTTCTTTCTAAGTATGGAAGAAAAAGATACGTATCATTTTAGCAAAATATTAAACAGATAAACAGCAAGAACACATGAAAATTAAAAATGATGATTTAGTTTATATCAAACAAAATTTGGCTGTAGAGCCTTTAATAGACAACTGGTATGCTTGGCCACATATAGTTTCTCCAGCAACCGCCGCAATGAATATCAAGGATAGGCACTTGAAAATCATGGAATCTTATGTTACGTACCCATCGTTACATGCAAAAGCGGTTAAAAACCCTAAAATGTTAGGAGGCCCTTTTATAGACTATGAAGGTGAAAGAGTAGATGAAATAGCAGCACTTATAGAAAATACTAAAACCAAATGCGCAAAATTAATAAGCCTAAGAGAAGATATTTTTTATTTGAATAAAATGCTGCAAGAGCATGCAGATGGACATGCATTAACGGATTTATATGCTAAAGTTCCTGAAAGTTTGCAGGGAATGGTAGAATTACTATACGATATTAACAATAGGCCTTCTTTTAGGTTTTTTGAAACCTTATTGTATGAAACAGAATTTTATGATGAAACCCTTCAAAGTATTAACCTGTTTTTAGTGCGGGATGACGACTCCAGATCTTTTGTGCTAAGTACTCCTAAATTACCCAATAAGGATATTTTGAGAATTCATATTCCTTTTAGAAGTGAAGAGATAGATGAATTATTTGCAATGGCTTCCAAACCAAGAAAATATGGAGACATTCTCAGTAAATTTTCATTGAATGAAGAGCAAGAAGCGTTATTTAATACTTTTTTCACAACAGCGCCTCCCAGAGTTTATAAAAAATATGAAGGGGATGGGGTTTTAACAAGATATTTTGGACATGCATGCATACTAACCGAAACCAATAAAACAACAATTCTAGCTGACCCCTTGATTAGTTACGGTTATGAAACAGACATTTCTAGATATTCTTATGAGGATCTTCCAGAAACCATAGATTATGTACTTATTACCCACAATCATCAAGATCATATACTTTTTGAAACGCTTTTAAGAATACGTGGGAGAGTTAAAAACATTATAGTTCCAAGAAGTGATGGAGGCTCTCTACAAGACCCTAACCTTAAACTAATGTTTAATAAATTAGGTTTTAAAAATATCATTGAACTAGGCGAAATGGAAACTATAGAATTTGATGACTGTACTATTACAGGTCTTCCATTTATAGGTGAACATTGTGATTTGGATATCAGAAGTAAACTCTGTCATATGGTTAAATTTAAAGATGGTTTCAAAATGCTTTTCGCAGCCGATTCTTGTAATGTGTCGCCTAAACTTTATGAGAGAATTCGTAATATTATAGGAGACATTAATGTTATTTTCTTGGGGATGGAATGTCATGGTGCTCCACTTTCTTGGCTTTATGGACCATTAATGCCCGAGACTTTGGATTATGGAAAAGATCAATCAAGAAGATTAGCGGGATGTAATTTTGAACAAGCAAAAGCAATGGTAGATGCTTTTAACCCCAAAGATGTGTTTGTTTACGCTATGGGCCTTGAGCCATGGCTCAAGCACATTAGTTCTATTAAGTATGACGAAGAATCACTTCCCATAATTGAATCTAATAGGCTTCTTGAGTATTGTAAATCAAAAGGCATTGAGCAAGAACGTTTATTTGGAGAAAAAATAATAGAATATCAGATAGAAAAGGTCGTGGCTGTTTAATGATCTTTAAAAAAAAATATTATTTAAATACCATAAATACGGTCTAGAACAAGAATTGTACACAGGAAAATCACTTATTTATTCCTGAAAATAGTAGGTATAAAACTATGATATTTTACTTACACAAAAGTTATCGTATGTACTATTTATTAATGCGTCTTAGGCAATTCTTATTTCAACTTAAAAAGTAGCATTTCTCAAAAGCTACATCTAATTCCAGTAAATCAAAATAATGAAAATAGCTATTGTAGGTCTAGGGCTTATAGGAGGATCTTTTGCTCTTTCTATAAAACGTGCTCATAAAGATGCCGAAATTTTTGGTATTGATAACACCCAAGAAAATCTTTTGATGGCTTTATCCCTGCGCTTAATAGATAAAGAGATAAGCTATCCAGAACTTTATAATGTCAATATTGTAATAGTAGCCGTTCCGGTGAATGTAAGTATTGAAATACTTCCCAAAATATTACAAGCCGTTAGTGATAATACATTGGTATTTGATGTAGGATCTTCTAAGGAATTGATTTGTCATACTTTAAGGTCTCACCCTAAAAGAAGAAATTTTTTGGCAACACATCCAATTGCTGGAACCGAATTTTCCGGTCCGGAAGCAGCGAAAAAAGATCTGTTTTATGGCAAAACAATGATTGTTTGTGAGGTAGAAAAAACAGTTTATAAATTACAACAGATGGGGCTTCTTCTATTTGAAAACTTAGGGATGAACTTACGCTTCATGTGCCCCAAAATTCATGATAAACACATAGCCTATGTCTCGCACTTATCACACATAAGCTCTTTTATGCTTGGAAAAACGGTGATGGAAAAAGAAAAAATTGAAAAAGATATTTTTGATATGGCTGGGAGCGGATTTGAAAGTACCGTCAGATTGGCAAAAAGCCCAGCAAACATGTGGACTCAAATTTTTGAACAGAACAGAAGTAATGTAGCGGAAGTATTAGAAGAATATATCTATAATTTACAAGCTTTTAAAAAGTTAATTGACAATGGTGATTTTGATAAAATTCACGAGCAAATTACAGAGACAAACCGAATAAGAGAAATTTTAGCTAACGATAAAATAAATCCCTTGATATTAAATGGAAAACTATCAAATACTAAAAAAACGATTGTTTGAATAATGACTCACAAAAGAATGTAATGGTAGATATTATTTTTTATGTGGATTGGGAGCCGGGACATATTATACCTACGTTTAAATTGGCAGATTCACTAATAAAAAGTGGTTATAGTGTATGCTATATAGGATTAAGTCGCAGCAGAGAAATCGTTGAAAAAACAGGGTTTACATATTATGAAATGTATGAGAATTTGGATATCGATTTTAATAGTAAGAATCAAGAATATTACAGCCGTCTCTTAAATGATAAAACGAATGATCGAATTCACCAGTTAAATCCTAAATTGATAATTACAAATCACTTCCTGATTTTAGACACACTAATCTTTTACTATAAGTATAAAAATATAAAACAAATAGTATTATATACCCATTTGCTATGGCTAAAGGATCCAATCACCTTAAAAGAATTGTGCTTCAGAAGTTTATGTGAATTAACAGCCGGACCTCTTTCTGCCATGATAGATTTTTTAAGTAGAAATGAGATATCGTATCAAGGATTAGACGATATTATTGCACCGATTGAAAATATTCCTGAATTTTTGTTGTGTGCCAAAGAATTTGAAATCAACGAGGTGGTTGAGAAAGATAAAAAAAGAAGATACTTAGGGCCGGGAATACTAGAAGAGAAAGCAAGTTCCTCTTTTTTTGAAGACCATAACATCCCAGAAAACAAAAAACTTATTTACGCCTCAATGGGGTCTCAGGCAAAAAGTTCGCCAGAAAAGGCAAAGCACTTTTTTAATCAAATGATAGCCTGTATGCAATCTCCTAGTTTAGGAAGTTTCTATTTAATAATGACTGTAGGATCTAATCGGGAAAAATGGGAATTAAACAATCCTTCAAACAATGTTTCTATACATAGCTGGGTGCCTCAAAAAATAATTCTTAAAAAAAGTGTTATAGCGATAATTCATGGAGGATTAAATACGATAAAGGAAGCCATATTTTATGGAACTCCGATGATAGTTTTCCCCATGGGAAGAGATCAAGGAGATAATGCCCATCGCGTAGTATATCATGAAATAGGGGTAGAAGATGTTATTGATACAATGAATATAGAGTCATTATCAAAAAACATCATAAAAGTAGTAGGTAGTGCCACAATTCAGAATAGTATAAAAAAAATGAGTACGCTATTTAAAGAGCAAAACCAAAGGAATGATGGAGTCAAATTTATTCGGGAACATCTAAATACAACTTGAATCAAAAATATAAATTAAGAAATAGATAATTAGCAGGTTATAAACTTTGCTTATAAATATAAATTAATGAGGTTAATAAAAATAATAGGTTGGGTACTTACATTGTTTTGTACATTTTTTGGGAGTCATGAATTAGCATCGCAAACATTAAAAGAAGCATCTTTTGAAGAAATTCGTGAAATGGTCACTAAGCTCATGGACGAAGGAGATATCCCCGGACTGACATTAAGTATTGTTCAAAGCGAAAAGGACACTATCTTAAATTTTGGATATGCTAATACGGAACTACTTCAAAAAGTAACATCTCAAACCTTATTTGAGTTAAGCTCAAATAGCAAGGCATTTACCGCACTTGCTATATCAGAATTAATACTACAAGGAAAAATAGATCCAGAGCTGTACGTTTCAGATTATATACCATGGTTTCAAACCACTTATAATGGCGCGAATACTAAAATTAAAGTGAAACACATAATTCATCATACAAGCGGAATTCCTTGGGAAACAATATCAGATATTCCTGAATCTAATGAAAAAAATGCATTGAAACTTACCGTTGAGACGCTAAAGAATATAGAATTATCTCATGAGCCAGGAAAAAAGTTTGAATATGCCACTATAAACTATGATGTCTTAGCATTGATCATTCAGGAGGTGACCTCAGTTCCTTTTGAAGTTTATATGCAACGTATATTTAATAAACTTCAGCTTGATGACACCACCATTGGAACTCCTAAAGATGGCCAGTTAAAAGCAACAGGACATAAGGTTAGCTTTTTTAATGCGAGACCTTACAAAGCACCAGTTTATAAAGGTAATAATGCAGCTGGGTACGTTATATCTAGTGCAGATAATATGGTTAAATGGCTCAAGCTCCAATTGGGGGTTACGAAAACCGATTTTCAGAAAGCTATAGAATTAACCCACTTAAGAGATAAAACAGTTCCTTTGCACAATATGTCTTCTTACGCCAAAGGCTGGGAAATATCATTGAGAGGAAATGGAGAAATATATCATTCTGGACTTAATCCTAACTTTACATCACATATAATACTTAGACCTAATGATAGTTTAGGAATTGCCGTCTTGGCCAATTCAAATAGTTCATATACTCCCTTAATTGCAGATAGAGTTACTAAACTCTTATTGGGTGAGAAAATAAATGAAAAATTTAAGCCAGGTGATCAAAACGATGGACTTTTTTCAATGCTATCAATTGCTTTCTCCATTTATACTCTTTTAGTGATAGCATATATTGTTTTTATAGTAGTTCAAATTCTAAAAAAGAAAAGAGTATATGAAAAACTTAGCTTAAGAATGACAGGTAAGTTTATTGGGCTACTGATCATGTTGAGCCCGTTTTTGTTAGCAATATATCTTTCGCCAGAAGCTATCGCAGATTTTAATTGGAACGCTATCTTAGTGTGGACTCCTGCTAGTTTTGAAGTATTAATCAAGCTAAGTCTATTAAGTATGGCAGTTAGTTACGTGGCATATTTAATAGGAACCCTCTTTCCAGAACAAAACTTTTATAAAAAAAGAATACCGCAAATTGTTTTATTTAGCATTCTTTCAGGAGTTGCGAATGTTTTGGTAATCATCATGGTTACCTCTGCATTAGATACTACTTTAGAGGTCTTTTACTTGGTCTTTTACTTTTTGTTAATAGCTGCTGTATACCTATTAGGTAGACGATTTGTACAATCAGAACTGGTGAAGATAAATCAAAAATTGATGTATGATATCAGAGTGAAGTTAATCCATAAAATAATGCAAACTTCATTTCAAAAACTGGAAGAAATTCCAAAAGAAAGAATATATACGGTTTTAAATGAAGATGTAACATTAATGGGAGGTGCCACAGGTACTTTTGTGAATTTAGTTACCAGTGTCATTACCATTTTGGGAGCTTTTGTCTATATGTTTTCTATATCAACTTGGTCTACATTAATAATTATAGTTACCATGGTATGTTTGGCCTATCTCTATCATTATGTAGGACAAAAAGCAAATGTGTATTTTGAAAGCGCAAGAGATGAAAGAAATACTTTTATGAACCTTGTTAATGGAATGGTTGATGGGATGAAAGAGATAAACCTTCATAAAATTAAAAAGCACCAATACGTTGAAGATATGTCTAATAGTGCATACGTATTTAAAGACAAAAATACAACCGCAGATATTAAGTTTGTAAATGCCTTTTTAGTAGGAGAATCATTATTGTTGTTGTTACTAGGATTAGTATCTATAGGGCTCTCAAGAATTTATCCAGATACTTCCTTTTTTACGCTCATGAGTTTCGTTATTGTTTTATTATATCTCATAGGGCCTATTAACAGTGTATTAAATGCGGTTCCTCATTTAATGAGACTTAAAGTATCCTGGCTTAGGATACAAAAATTTTTAAAAGATATTCCAGCAGATATAGCCAATAGCAAACTAGAAGAACACAGCATTCCAAACAGTGTTGTACAGAGTCTAAAAATGGAAGATATTAATTTTAATTATTCTGATACAAATCGAGGAAATAAGCGTTCATTTGGAGTAGGGCCTATAAACCTAGAAATTACTAAAGGAGAAGTTTTATTTATAACTGGAGGAAATGGAAGTGGGAAAACAACACTGGCAAAAATTCTTATAGGATTATATAAACCTGATACGGGTTTAATAAAAATCAATGATGAAATAATAACTGGATCTGAATTAGGAGAGTGTTTTTCAGTTACATTTAATCCGCTTTACTTGTTCAAGAAAATATACGGTATTTCATTAGAAGATAGAAAAGAAGAAATACAAAGACTCATAGAGACCTTACAACTACAGGATAAAGTTGAGATTAAAAATAATGAGTTCAGCACAATTAATTTATCGTCTGGGCAAAGAAAACGGCTAGGATTATTAAAATGTTATTTGGAAGATAGACCCATTTATTTATTTGACGAATGGGCTGCAGACCAAGATCCTGAATTTAGATTGTTTTTCTACAGAGAATTAATACCTCAAATGAAAGCAGCTGGTAAAATAATTATTGCCATAACTCATGATAACCATTACTTTGACGTTGCAGATAAAATTCTTGAATTGAGAGAAGGTAAAATGAATCTATTGCCTAAAAATAGCCAGGTACTTTCTTAGTATGTAGAATTACTTCAAGTATTTTTTCATACCGCTTAAGATAAATCATAGCTTATGTTATGGTTACTTCTACCCACTAATGCCTAATGAAATAGTTCATATCTCTTAGCATACCCTCACAAAAAATAGATTAAAAATAGTATGACTACCTCTAAAAATAAAGAGTTGTTCTCAGCTCAATTAGATAAAAATTCTATCGTAAAAAAATTTGAATGGATTGTATCTGAAAACTATAACAATACATCCATTCACTACAAAGAAAGAGAACTTACTTATAAAGAACTAAACGAAGAAGTAAATAAACTAGCTCATTATTTAATGGACGATTGCCATATTGGTCAAGGAGACATTGTTGCCATTATGATGCCTAGATGTGAGAATCTTATAATTTCTATGCTTGCGGTACTAAAAACAGGAGCTGCATATCTCCCCATCGATTATTATTCACCTAAAACGCGTATAGATTATATCTTGTCTAATAGTAATTCAGCTCTTTTAATTTCAAATGAAAAAATAGAAACCAATATAAACAATGTAAGTTGGGAAGAAAGCGAAAATTGGGTGCAATGCAGTACAGATAACATAAACATAGAAATAGCATCAGATAGTGATGCTTATATCATATATACGTCAGGAACAACAGGCTTCCCAAAAGGAGTATGTGTTTCCAATAATTCTCTAATCAATTATGTGAACTGGTTAAAAAACTCATATCGCATTGATTTTAGAGACAGCACTGTATTGTTTTCGTCACATGCCTTTGATCTTTGTTATACTAGCTTATGGGGCAGTATACTTTCAGGCGCTAAATTATATATAAGTGACAATTCAAAACACTTTGACCCAAACTATATAGCAAAATATATTCTGGACAATAACATCTCGTATTTAAAATTAACTCCTTCGCACCTAAAAATGCTGTATAAATCAGATCATTTTATTGATAATATCAATACCAATTCTTTAAGACTTTTAATACTTGGAGGAGAAGCTATTGATTTAAGTGATGTTGCTTTTTATCAAGAGAAAAGAAGATCTGTGAAATTTGTAAATCATTATGGTCCAACAGAAACAACAATTGGGGCTATTGCCTATAATATTAACAAGAAGAATATGTTGAATTCTGAGAATATTATTGGAAAAGGGATAGCTAATAACAAAGTTTTAGTTCTAGATGATAACCTTGCCTTAGTTCCATATGGAACTAAAGGAGAAATATGTATAGCAGGTTTAGGAGTATCCAATGGATATTTGAATAATGAGGAATTGACAAGCAAATTATTCTTACCCAACCCATATTCAACAGAAGAGCAAGACAAAATTCTTTATAGAACCGGAGATCTCGGTAAATACAGAGAGGATGGAAATATTGAATTTTTAGGAAGAATAGACAACCAAATCAAAATTAGGGGGCATCGTATAGAGCTGGGTGAAATAGAGTACCATTTAAATAGTTTGCAAATGATCTCAAATAGTACTGTTTTAGTAAGTGTAAATCAATTAGAAGAAAAACAGTTACTTGCCTATATTATTTCTTCTTCAGGAATATTAAACAAGGATACAATTGTATCAAAGCTATTAGAAGTATTGCCAGAATATATGATACCCACTCATTATATTCAGCTTGAATCCTTTCCGCTCACAGTGAATGGAAAAATTGATAAAAAAGCCTTACAAAATCCAGTTATAGAAGTTGAAGAAAATGAAAACGATTTTGTAGAATTAAATGAGGCACAAATAAAATTACGTGAACTATGGTCACAATTATTAAATCTGGATGTAAGTGCGATAAGATTAAAAAGTGATTTTTTTAAATTGGGAGGGCACTCACTATTAATTATTGAATTGATTGATAAAATCAAAGATTTATTTTTGGTAAACCTGTCAATAGATGATCTTTTTGAAAAGAAAACCATTTTGGATCTTTCATTGCATATTGAGGCGATAGAAAAAAAAGCCTTTCTAAATATTCCCGAAATAGCAGACCAAATAAAACTACTCAAATTATCTAAGGCCGATGAATCTATATTTTTTATACACGATGTCACCGGAAACTTGCAATGCTATTTTGAACTGGTAAAAAAAATGGATTTAAGTTGTTACGGTATTCAGTATAAAACTGAAAGCTTTGGTCCCCAAGTGATAGAGATCAAACAATTAGCTCAAGAATATATTGAAAAAATTAAAATGATACAGAGCTCTGGCTCTTATAACCTAGTAGGGTGGAGCTTTGGAGGTCTTTTAAGTTTGGAAATTGCCAAACAACTAAAAGAAGCTGGAGATACCGTAAATAGTTTAGTGTTGATAGATACAAGATTACAACATGAGGCTGAAAAAAATGTTGGGTTTGATTTGACATATGAAAAAGAAAGAATAGAAACCTTACTTGCTAAAAAACCCCAATGGTTGAGTGAAGAGAATGATATAAATCATTTATGGAATAGGTTTATAAACTGTCAAGAACTTAAAGAGATAGACATAGATATACTATTAACAAACATAGGGAGTGACTATCAACACATTTTTGAAGGAATGAAGGATAAGGATGATATTATTAAAATAGTCAATATTATGAGGTCATTACATGTTTCATCTATAAACTATAGTATAGAGGAATATAAGGGTTTTAAAACCTTATATATCAAAGCTTCAGAAAGTAATGAAAAGAACAGCTTACTAGATTCATACTTTGATACATTAACTTATACAGAAATGGAAGGAGATCATTATTCAATTATAAAAAATGATAATGCAGTGCAGCTGTCAAACCTTATAAGTGAATTTGTTTTCTAAAAAGTGACTTTAGAATTACCGAATCTTTAAAAATTATCTATGAAAATAGTACAAAGCTATTGGTCAAAACCTTCTCAAAAGAAAAAAGAATTAAATCAGTTTGATAGAAATTCAGGTGGATGGTTAGATGTTAAATATTATTATTACAGTTGGGTATTAAGCTGTCTTCAATTCAATAAATATTACGATAAAGTGGAGTTGGTTACAGATAAACAGGGTTATGATCTTCTAATTAACAAGTTGAATTTACCTTATACCAACGTAACCGTTGCTTTAGATGCTATTAATGACTATCACCCTGACTTGTGGGCTTTAGGAAAAATCTATGCCTATGGAATCCAAAACGAACCCTTCCTTCATGTTGATGGAGATATTTATATCTGGGATAAATTTGATGAAAGAATTGAGAGAGGATCATTGGTTTGTCAAAATATTGAACAGATCATAGAATATAATAAGTACTTCAATCAATTGTGTTCCAAGTTTAATTTTATACCTCTAGAACTTCATAAATCCCGTAACCACAACACGGTTATTAAAGTTGCCAATGCTGGAATTCTAGGAGGTACAGATATTGCTTTCCTCAAAGAATATGTAAATAAGGCTTTTCAATTTGTAGATAAAAATAGAGATAAACTCAACAAACTTGATGACCTTGGCTACTTCAACATGATATTTGAACAGTTTCTTTTCTTTGCTTTATCTGAAGAAAAGAAAAAAGAGGTAACATGTCTTCTTCCAAAAGAAACAGGAACATTTGACGGACTTGCTGATTTTTTTGGCGTGCCTACAAGAACTAAATATATTCATACCCTAGGATTTTATAAAAGAAGGGAAATGGTATGTGATTTGTTAGAACTTAAATTACAAGAAGACTACCCAGATTACTATTATTTAATTAAAAAACTTATATACACTTATGAGATATAAGGAAATTAAAGTCATCCAAAGAGAAGAGCTGTTCAATATTGCACAAAATTATGGGGAGGCATTGATTGAACATATTGCAAAAAATGCTAAAAATAAGTGGTGGGTAGAAGCTTCTGCTAATCAACCCTCTATGAAATGCGATAACCCTGAAAATATTGATTCTGGTAATAGTGGAGTACTTCTATTTTTAGTTGAATTATACCTATTCACAAAAAATAAAAAATACCTAGATTTTATTATAGAATATACAAACATATTAATTGAACGTTGCGAAAATACACCAACAGATAACTACGCATTGTATAATGGTAGATCTGGTTTAGTGTTTTTATTAATAAGCATATATTACCTTACTGAAGAGGAAGTGTATTTAGAAAAAGCTTGTAAAGTTTTAAAAAACACCAGTATTAAATTCTTAAGGTCAGAGCATACCAGTGATTTTTTTTATGATGGACGTTCTGGAGTTTTGTTAATTACCTATCAACTTTATTGTCTTACAAGAAAGCCCTTCTTATTAAAGTTATGCAAGGACTTACTCCACAAAGTAATTGATAATAGCATACTAACAGAGAATGGATTGTCATGGAAAAATAAAGAAGAGATTAATATAAAAAATTCCTGTTCTTTTGGATATGGAGCCAGCGGAATCAAGTATGTATTGGAACAAATTAATCAAACGAAGGCTTGTGAATCGTTAGATTTGATTATTTCTCAAATCGCAAATTATCAAGAAAGTTGTTGGATTAATAATTATAATAATTGGGGAGATTATAGAAAGGATCTATGGTCAAAGAATGATTTCTTGAATCTAAAGGAAAAATACAAAAAGGAAGAATTTAAATTGATTCCTAAAGACAATCTAACCTGGGCGTTTGGTTTTTCAGGTATTTATGGTAGTGGTTTATCAAATTTTGGTAATTCAAACTTAAAAATTCACACATTAATTACATCTTTAGAGAATTACTCTCTAAATCTATATAATGGTGTTGGTGGAATGGGCTTGTGTTTTTCTAATCCTACGCAACAAAGGCATATCCTTAGCTACTTAAAAAGTAAACTTTTAAATACAAATGTTAGTTTTGAAGGCGGGCTTTTCCATGGAAATATGGGTGCATATTATACGTTACTTAAAACTTCCAATCCATCAGAAGAGAAGAACCTTCATATACTATTTCCCAAGGTCAATTCCTCTAATAGTGCAGTAGAAATAAAAGCATTAGTATTGGACAAGAAAGAGATCTTAAATAAACTACTCTCTAGAAAATATAAACGAACCATCAAATTACTAGAAGAGTGTATGCCTAAAGAGCTTGCCAATTTTTATAAAAATATGGAACAAAACGCATGCTCTGTATTGGAAAGTTTTGATATCTTCTTAGATACGAAAGTGTTGTCAAACTCCAATAATTCTTATTTAGCACTTCTGGTAGACGTGATAAACTTTGAAAGAAAGCGATGTGATTATGCTACGCTTGATAAGCCTATGGTAGCAAATTACTTTAAGGAGCATCTTTATTATTTGGATTTACTAAAATCTTTGAGGAATTCTGATGAATGGTTACTAGACCAGAAATTAAAAATCTCTGATCAAACTAAAATTATTAAAACAAAATGGAATTGGTGTCTGGGGGATCAAAAAATAACAGATAATTTAGTACTTCCAGCAAAAGATTTTGAAACTTGTATTAAAATTGAAAGAGATACTAGGGTTACAGAAATAGAATTAAATAGTTTAAAGATCGTTTTGGATCAATTCAATGATTTTAAGGAAGTTAAGGATGCTTTAGAGAGTGTAAAACGAAACTCCAATTCATTGCTTAAAAAATATAATCCTACAGATAAAGAAAGATTCTTAGGCAGAATAGATTATCTTTTTATAGAAAATGTAAGAAAATTGATTTATCATAAAATTTTGGTTTTTTAGAATTAGACATATGAGACAATGTTATCTCTACATTTGTAGAATAAGAAAATATTTCTTATTTTTGAGTAAATTCATATAAAAATAGGTAAGTTTTGAGTAAGATACAGCTATCAAGAGCAGAAGAGGAGTTAATGGGGCATTTGTGGAAACTTAAAAAGGGTTTTATGAAAGACATATTGCAACTTTACAAAGAACCAAAGCCAGCCACAACCACTTTAGCCACTCTTTTAAAAAGAATGCAGCAAAAAGAATATGTTGATTATGAGGTGGAAGGGAGAGTTAGAAGATATTATCCTTTAGTAACTAAAAAGGAATATTTTTCTAAACATTTTAAAAACGTGATAAGAAATTTTTTTAATAATGACACAAATCAGTTTGCTTCTTTTTTCACTAATGAAGTGGCGTTTACAAAAGAAGAACTTGAGGAGTTGCAAACGAGTATAACTGACAGACTAAACAAAGAATAACTTTCAAAGATTAAATCGAAAATGATCATATATTTAATTAAATCCAATTTATGCCTACTCATACTTTTAATATTCTACAAGATTTTTCTTGAGAAAGAAAATATGCATGTTCTTAAAAGATTTTATCTCATAGGTTCTTTAGCATTCGCTTTTGTAATACCCCTAATTACAATTACCCAATTTGTGGAACCTACTTATATAGAAGGTTTCACTTCATTAGCTCAATCAGATCATAAAGTGAGTACTAATGATGTTGTAACTGCGGCACCTCAAGTAAATTACAATAGTATTTTATGGGTAATTTATAGCATCGGGTTACTTCTTTTAGCATTTCGGTTTTTTAAGAATCTACTACAGATGGTAAAAAAAATTAATGCAAATCAACTACATAGAAATAATGGTGTTAAATATGTACTCTTAAAAAATCATACCATTCCTCATACATTCATGAATTATGTTTTTCTAAACAAAGAGAACTATGAGGCGTTACATATTCCAGATGAAGTTCTTTTGCATGAAGAAACGCATGCACGTCAGCTGCATACTTTGGATATACTATTTGTTGAGGTATGCCAAATATTATTATGGTTTAATCCTTTAATTTACCTATGGAAGAACATGGTTAGATTAAATCATGAATTTTTAGCAGATTCTAATGTACTTCAAAAGGGGGTTTCATTACAAACCTATCAAACGATGCTTTTAGACTTTACCACAAATCAATCACACCTACAATTTAGCAATCTAATTAGTTATCACAAATTCATAAAAAAAAGATTTATAGTCATGAAAACAAAACATTCAAGAAAAGAAATAAGATTAAAAGCTTTAATGCTAGTACCTTTAGTTGCTTTTATGTTTTATAGTTTTAGCAATAAAGAAGTATTCCTAAATCAACAAGATCTTCAAGAAAAAGCTTCAAAAGAATTAGTAGAGAAATACAATCAACTAGCCTCTAAGTACAATGAACTGGACAATAAAGATATTTTTATTGTGAAGCATGAAGTTGAGCAAATAAAATACATTTATGGGTTAATGAATGAAGCGCAAAGAGCAAATGCAGTTCCTTTTCCTAAATTTCCAGATCATCCTTTAGTTCCAATAGCACCAAAACAGCCGGAAGTGCTAAAAAATGCACCATCTTCGCCATCATCACCAACGCCGCCATCATCGTTGACACCGCCGCCACCGCCTTCGGCTCCATCAGGATTAACACCACCACCACCTCCATCTGTAGACTTTAAGGCATTGTCAGAAAAAGGAGCAGTCTTTTATCTGGATGGAAAAGAAATAGAAGCAAAAAAAGCATTAAATTTTATAGAGAATAACGAATTTTCAAAAATTCAAATTATAGATCAGGACACCAACAGGCCTATTGTAAAATTAAGCACTAATTAAACTAAAATTCTAAGAAAGAAGCTTTTAATTTAAGTGCGAACCTTCTTTATTTTTATAGGACATTTCCTATCCTTAACTATTTTCTTTTTAAATTAATTATCCATCCATTTTCTAATTAAATAATTGTGTACTTGTTATGCAGAGTGCTTTCATAAAGAACTCACATTTACAGTGCAGTAAAAACTCATAAACTTTTTAAATAGTATAAATGAAAAATTATATTACGCTATTACTCATGCTACTTTCAATATTGAAAGTATTTGGACAGAAAAAAGAAGGAAAAATATCTGGTGTAGTCATGGACGGTAAAAATAATACAGAACTTCCGTTTGCATCCGTAACCTTAAAAAATGGTTCAAACGAAATTGTAGATGGAATTATTACTAATGAGCAAGGAAAGTTTAAAATGGAGGAAGTTACATTTGGCACCTATACGTTGGAAATAGAATATTTAGGTTTTGAAGTCTATTCTAATGTTTTAACAATAGATGATAAAAATAAGAATATTAACTTAGCAATTATCAACTTGAAAGAAACTGCGGTAACATTGAACGAAGTAACCGTTAAAGGGGAAACTACTACAGTATCATTAGCATTAGATAAAAAAGTATTTCGTGTAGGCAAAGATATTTTATCACAAAGTGGTTCTGTTACAGATATACTTGGAAATGTACCATCTATAAGTGTAGATCCAGCAGGTGCAGTTAGTTTAAGGGGAAATCCTAATGTTATATTGTTAATTAATGGCAGGCGCTCTGGGCTTACAGCACGCGATGCTCTTGACCAGCTTCCTGCAGACAGTGTTGAAAAAGTAGAAGTAATTTCAAACCCTTCTGCTAGATATGATGCGAATGGCTCTGCAGGTATTATAAATATTGTTCTCAAAAAGAATAAACAAAATGGATTAAATGGACAAGTACGCCTGGTTTCAGGAATACCGCAAGATTCTAGAGTGAGCGGAAGTTTGAATTACAAAACCGAAAAATTTAACCTATTCTCTACCTTAGGGCTAAGAACTTCGGAATATGTTGGATTATATACCTACGAGCAATCTAGTTTAAGAGAAGGGGCTCCTATTTTCTTAGTGCAACGTGAAGATGAAGATAGACGAGACGATGGATTTTCTGGATATTTTGGTGTTGATTATTACTTGAATGACAATAACACTTTTACGCTAGCATTTTTAAGAACAGATACTAAAGATACAGATGAGTCAGATTTAAATTATGATATTTTTAGTAATGGAAGTAGAGATAGTACGTTACTAACCAATGGCAACTCCAAACAAAATAGAGATTACAATCAGCTAGAATTTAATTATACAAAAAAGTTCAAAAAAGAAGAACAAAAATTAACGGTTGATGTACAATTTGATGGATGGAATAGTGAAAAGACTACTTCCATTGAAACATCTAGAGTATTTCCAGATATGCAAGATATATCTAATTTAAGAACTCGGGAAACGCGTAAAGTAAATGATTTTGTAATACAATCAGATTTTACATTGCCACTTAAAAATAAATCTCGAATTGAGATAGGGGCTAAATTTGAAGACAGGTTAGTTAAGACAGGTTTTCGTGCAGAAGAGCTTTCCAGTAATGAGTTTCAAGTGATAGATGGTATTGATAACAATGTTGATTATAATGAAAAGATAACAGCAATGTATACACAATTTAAAGGGAATATTAATAAAATTGAATATTTAGTAGGATTGCGATATGAGAAAACAGATATAGATATAGATGATGTTGCCAATGTTTTTAATCAAAAAAACTCATACGATAATCTCTTTCCTTCTTTGAATATTTCATATGGTATTTCTGAGAAAACTCAAGTTCAAGTTAGTTATAGCAAAAGAATCAACAGGCCTTTTTTATTCTACCTCAATCCATTTTCAGAATTATTAGATTTCAATTCTCGGTTTTCGGGAAATCCTAATCTAAATCCAGCATTTACAGATGCCTTAGAATTGGGATTGTTATATAGAAGTAAAAAATTAACCCTAAACCCTTCTATATACTATTCAGATACCTCAGATATCATATTCTTTTTCACAGAACAAGATGAAAACGATGTTTTTTTAACCACGCTAGACAATTTAGATAACGAAAAACGATATGGATTAGAAATAATATCTTCCTATAAATTTGCCAAATGGTTAAGTATGAACAGTGAGTTTAACATTTATGGTTTTGAACAAAATGGAATTATTAATTCTATAGACTTTGGATTTTCAGACAGTACCTGGGAAACATCTCTGGAATTAAGAGCAAAACCTACCAGTAGCCTCACTATTCAAACACGTTTTAATTATGAGGCTCCTAATAACAATGCTCAAACAAGAACCAAATCTATATCTTTCTATAATATTGCAGTCAGCAAAAGTATTTTTAATGGAAATGGTAACGTTGTTTTTAGCGGAAGTAATATCTTCAATACAAGAAAAATAAGAGAGCAAGTATCTGGAGATAATTTCTCTATTAATCAGGTTTCCAACAGAAATGCTGCAAGGTGGACTTTTAGCTTCTCCTATAAGTTCAATAAAAAGCCAGGAGAACGTGAAAAAAGAGCGAATAGAAGTAATAGATTTTAGTCTTTAGAAATCTTAAAGCACCATACTCATAAAAAATAGCCACCAACTGGAAGATTTGCAAGAACCCAACTTAGGAGTTGCAAGCTAGTCACATTCCTATGCAAGACCTTTCCTTTGTAAAAAGTATCCTTTCAAGTACTTAAAATTAATCCATAAAGAGGCTATAAGTGTACTGGGGATGAGAACCATCTTATGAGCCAATTTTAAACACAGTCAATAAATAGAAAATAGTATGATGAAGGGGTTTAAAACTAAAATTACCATCTTAGTATGGACAATGATCGTAATACTGACATCTTGTAGCGTTAAAAAGCAATTTACCGATTTTGGAAGCATTAAGAACGATGAAATACTTTGGGATACATGGGGTATTCCTCATATTTATGCAACTTCAGAAGAGATGCTTTATTATATGGCAGGAAGAGCTCAGATGAAAAATCATGCAAATCTTATTCTAAAACTATACGGTGAGTCTAGAGGGAAATCTGCTCTATATTGGGGTAGAAATAAAGAACGCGATATAAATCTTAAGAGATTCCAATTCCCAGGGCATGCAGAAAGAATTGCAACTGAGATGCCGGAGAACGAGAAGAAAATGATAAACGCATTCACACAAGGGATTAATGATTATGCAGCTGAAAATCCAACTCAAATAAAGGTTTCATTAAAACAAGTATTACCAATAAAATCATCGGATATTGTAAGCCATTTTTTAAGACTATTCTATTATGAATTTCTTATTAACCGCGAACTATCAGGTGTTAAAGACTGGAAACCAGGATCTAATGCCTGGGCTTTACGTACAGAGAGAACAGCAGATAATGGCACTTATCTTTTGGTAAACCCTCATTTACCATGGATAGATTTCTGGATGCTTTTTGAATGTCAGTATATTTCAGAAAGAAATAGCTTATACGGCGTAACTTTAGTAGGACTTCCAACCATTGGAATTGGTTTTAATAAAGAACTAGGATGGACACATACCGTGAATACAGTAGATAATGTAGATTTTTTTGAAATTCAGAAATACGAAAAAAGTTATCAAATTGGAAAAGATATAGTACCCTTCAAAATAGATTCTTTTGAAATAGAAGTTCAAAGCGCGGAAAAGGGGTATAAGCAGAAATTTGCCCGTAAAAAATCTAAAATAGGTTATGTTCTGGAAGAAAACGCACAAAAAGCGCTAATAATTAAATTTCCCAATCTTTCTAAGATTAAAAGTGTTTTCGGGCAGTGGAAGGCAATGGGAGAAGCCAAAAATAGTAAAGAGTTTGAGGAAGCGCTCCGCTTAAATAATCTTCCTTTATTTAATAGTATTTATGCAGACCGCAAGAATAATATAAGCTATCATTTTGGTGGGAAAGTACCAAAGAAAAAAGGAAGCTGGAAGCAATGGCAATCTAAAATAATACTCACTACAAAAGAAAATAATTGGAATACCTTATATGGTTACAATGAACTTCCTCACCTCAGAAATCCTAAAAGTAACTGGTTACAAAATGCAAACGACCCTCCTTTTACGTCTACCATTCCGCAGGAAATTAGTTTTTTAGATTTTGATGCAGCAATGGCTCCGGTAGATATGTCGCTAAGAGCACAACGTTCTGCACTATTAATTGGAAACAAAGAAAGCATCACTTTTGAAGACTTTATTACATTAAAGTTTGATACAAAGTCACAATTAGCACTCCGTTGGCGAGATGAACTAATAGCGCTTAAAACGAAGACCAAGAACCCCACAACCTTAGCGGCGCTTACTGTGCTGGAAAATTGGGATGGTTCTTTTGAAAGTTCTAGTAAAGGCGCCATACTTTTCACCAATTTTGTTAATGAGATAGGAGTTTCAAATATAGAGTCTCTTTTCGAGATTCCCTGGTCACCAGAAAAACCCTTACAAACTCCAGAGGGTTTAAAGAATACGGTGCAAGTTCTTGACGCCTTATTAAAAGCAGCTGAAAAGCAATTGAGCAGTCTTGGAAAGCTTGACGCAAGGTTTGGAGATATATATCGTATGAAAATTGGAAAGTATGAATATCCCGCTAATGGTAGTTTTGGGCACTTAGGGATTTTTAGAACCATGTCTTATATGCCTCGTAAAAATGGAAAAAATTATGCTTTTCATGGAGATACTTTTGTAAGTGCCATTTCCTTTGGAGATTCTGTAAAAGCAAAAGCCATATTAGCTTATGGAAATGCAACCGAAACGATCAGCCCTCATGTTGGCGATCAATTAGAATACTTTTCCCAAAAGAAACTTCGAGACGTTTGGTTTTCAAGACAAAACCAAGAAGACCACCTAGAAACCATTGAATCTTTCAACCAAGTTTCTTTTAAATAACCTGATGTCTAATCCGTCCAAAATCATTTTGTGGTCATCAACAATAATAAGATTATCCATTTTTTGAAAAAATTAAAGATTTCGGGATTTCTATATTTATTACGGTACCTCTTTCATGCTTTGAATCAATAACCATTACCCCGTTTAATTTCTTTAAACGACATTTGATATTATCCAGCCCTATTCCGTCTTTCAGGTTTTCAGCATTAAATCCAACCCCGTTATCTTCAAAAAGAAGATTTAGTTTATCTTGAACAAGATTTAGGTGTAGTTCTGCGAATTTTGCTTTTGCATGCTTAAGGGTGTTGGTAACTAGTTCCTGAATGATTCTAAATAACTCCATTTGAACTACTTCATCTAACTGGTCTATTTTCTCTCTGGGATGTATAGAAAAAGAAATATTCAAGTTACTTGCTTCTTCTATGTTTTGCAAGTATTCCTCGAGCACAACACTAAATTTGTTTTTACTAAATTTTTTAGGAATTAGGTCATGAGAGAGGTTGCGTACCTGCTCATAGGTCTCATCTAATTGTTTCTTTATAAAGTTCAGCTGGTTATTCTTAGGGTTGACAATATTATTTAATTGAAGTCGAATAGCAGCAAGATTTCCTCCTATGTTGTCGTGCAGTTCTTGTGCGATACGTTTTCTTTCTTTGTCCTGACCATCAATAGCTGCCCTGATTAGTTCTATTTCCTGATCTTTTAAAAACCTATCTAGCTTGCCTTTGTTTATTTCTTTTTGTGTTTTCAATTCATTTTGCGTTTGTAGTTTTTGATAGTAAATAAATAGTAAGCCTAATACCGAAATCAAAAAAATGAAGGAGGAATACATGAAAATAGTATTCTTACTATGTTACCACTCCTTTTTGGTTTCCTGCATTAATTGTAGAATTTCATTATTCTTTCGCTCTTTTGCATTCTTAGCTTCTAGTAACTTATTTTCCTTTGGTTTTTTTTCTATTTCATTTTGTTTATTTTCAATTTCCTGTTTTAGTTTTAAATTTTTAATCGCGTATCTCCAGTATCCAATTCAAATTCTCTATCTGAAGAAGCTTTATTTCCTTTTCTTTTTCAAGTGTTTTAACTTTTTGTTTTTGATATCTAGAAAGTGTTCTTTTCTACTTACAATCTTTTTACGGCATAACCTTTAAATCTAACGATCTTATTTTTTACTTCATTAGTGATAGTTTTTAAACCAAAAATTAACGAACTATCGTTTGAATGAAGCCTTATTTCGCACTTCTATTACTACAATGTATTGTGAAGGGAAAACGTAAACAAAATGATTCCTTTTTTCTTTGTTTTTTTGAAATTGGATAAAATATCTTTAAAACTAAAGATTTACATTTAAGAAGTACCAACGAAAAAAATCAATAGCATAACTACCTTATTATCTGGTATGGTTTTATTTAGTTAGTAAGAGAGTACAGGCTTGCAAGGCATTTTACTGAGAAATATCTTTAAATTTTCAAGCAAGTATTTAATTTTGATTGTCGAGTCAAAATGTAACTAGTCTAATTGCTTAAGGAGTATAGCTGCTTTTTTCTGAAAGTCGGAAGAAGTGTTATTGGCAATCGCTTTAAGTTGTGGCCTAACTGAATCGATTTGATTTTGATACAGCATAATCATTAACTGATTCCATTGATTCCATTGTAAGTAGGAATCGGTTGTATTTGGATTGGATCTGATACCAGCGGAAGAATAATAACCCAAAGCGCGTTCTGGGGCATCATTAAAAAAATGAAGATCGGCTAGAATAAATTTATACCGCTCTAATTTTATACTATCTAGATGTTGTTGGGAAACGTCTACATCAAGAATTAATGAATCATTATTGTTAATATAATGGGCTTTGATTGCTCTTTCCAGAAGTTGAATAGCATTTTTATAATTGCCTTCTTTATAGAATGCTAGGGAACTATTTAAAGTGGTATCTTCTTTTAGAATAGCATTTCTAGAGTATGGTTCTAATCTATATGTTATATAATTAGCCTTAGCCAGTTGTTTATAATCCGGTCTATTAAATAGATTTAATAAAAGTGGACTTAGGGCTATTAGAATAGTAATACTAGCAGCGATCGTTATAAATGTAAATGAACGGCGCCACAGTGATTTTACATTCCCATTTTGCGATTTTGAGTTTTCTTCAGAAATCATACGTTCTGAAGCACGAAAACTTACCACCATGCTGAGATAGTCTTCAACCTGTTGGGCAAAATCCGGATCTTCATTTTGCCTAAGCTTGAATTGTTTTAATTCTTCATTTGTAAGTTCATGATTCAAAAATTTTTGAATCAAAAGCTCGGCATTTGTTATCGTATTATTATCCTCCATTATTTTGATATTTAAGCAATTTTCTCCATTTTTTCATGCAACGGGATAGAGTCACTCGTGCACTTTCAACAGATGAATACAAATTAAAGTCGCTGGTAATTTCCTTAAACGACAGCCCTTCTTGGTGTTTTAACCGAATGAGTTCCTGACATTTTTCACCCAATTGATAAAATGTAATCATAGCGAGATTGGCCTTTTTGTTGTCTATAGTTACATTATCCATAGCATAGCGCTGTTTTAAATCACTGAGCATACGTGCTTTTTCTTGTTCAAAATAGTTATGATATCTACTTTTTTCTCTTTCTTTTGTTCTGTAATTATTGGCCCCTAAATTCTTACATACCTTAAACAAATAGGGTTTTCTTAGGTCAACTATTTTACCTGTGCGCAACTGTTCTATACAAATTAAACAAGCATCGTGATACAATGTTAGTGCATCATGTTGTTTCCATCGTAATGATCTCTCAATATATAATAATGCATCCTGCTCCCAGTCCTTAATAAAACTATAATCAGGTTTCATGGTATTCATGTACAACAATTTGATTTCGTTAACAATTATAAAATACTATGCCCTTTGTGACTTTACTTTTCTGCGATAACGATATACAAAAAATACACCAACACTCACCAAAGAACCAATCACCAACCACCAGTAGTCATTTTTAGTTTTGTGTATTGGATTACCATCACCCCAAAGTGTAAAGGTTCCCCAATAAAATGGATGTGCTATAGGATTATTATCTAAAAGTTGAAGTTTAGCTTGCTGCAGAGCCAAATCCTTATCCATACCATCAGTGATATGTTTGTAAAAATAGCCCATAAGTTCAGAGGTCTTGGCATCATTCGCATTCCATTGGCTTATTAACACATTAGGGCTGCCAACATGCCTAAAGGCCCTACCTAGATTCATAACGCCTTCACCTTGCTGAAACCTGCCTACACCTGTCTGGCAGGCACTCAGCACCACCAGATCGGCATGGAGTTCCATGTTATAAATTTCATGCATTTGTAGGAAATTGTAAGACCCGCCTTTATCCTGTCCCTTGTTCTTTGTAAAAGCGATACCCGAATATTCTGGTAAACTATCATTAACGAAACCATGGGCCGCGATGTGTAAAATACGGTAATTGGGAGCCAAACGTTTAAACTGTTCTACTGTAGCCGCTTCTCCCGTAAATATGTGACCCCCTAAGTGGTTATTGATATCTTGTACTTCGTCTATATTGTACGTTAATGGACTTAGTGATCCGCTTTCCGTGTAAATGGACCTTAGGGTTCTCTCGGTTACCATGTTTTCAAGACTGTCCTGTGTTTGTTTCACATAAAGATTTGAACCCTGATAGGTAGGTGCAAAACCGCCAAAAGCGATGAGCTCCTTGTCAATGGTTCTGGTCTTGGCCGTTTCAAAACTTAAAGACGACGAAAACCCGTAACGTATGGCATAGTCCTTTATAAGATAGGGAAGGAACTTGAACGATCTGTTTTTAGTAGTTGGGGGCTGGGTCACCAAGACTTCGAAAGGGATTCGGCTTAAGGGCCCGTCTGGGATAATGATCAATTTTTTGGTAGCCTTGGTAGAAGAGGTCAATAGCGGGGCGACCAAGGTTTTGTAAAGCGTGTAGGCCTTGTACGTGTATGACTCCAATTCTGATATACTGCTTAAGCGTTCGACATTATCGATACCATCCCAGCCTTGGAAATGGGACATAAAGGCTTTTGGTATCTTTAAAAGGGTGCTGTCTATGGGTATTTCGTGAACTTCCACATCGTCTTTGGTGATACTGAAACCATAAAGTACTTCCTCTCCCCAGAGGTATTGTAACAACAATTCATCTTCGGCCAATTGTTTTTGAACCGCACCGAGCGGGATGATCTTTGGGCTATATTTCATCTGGTAGTAGTTTGGATAGGTAGTTTCCATAAGGGTGGTTACACTGTCCAAACGTCTATTGATCTTAAAGAGTTGGTCTTGGTTATATGAAACCGATGCAGAATCTTTTTGTCGCTGTAGTTGTTTGGTATAAAACGATTTGTTGATTTTCAGCTCTTTTTCCAAGCTTATCAGGTGGTCTGGGACATTGGCAAATTGAAGGGCCCGCCTTTGCGCCTGAGACCCTAGTAATATGGATGCCCTGTTCTGCTCGCTAAAGTAAAAGGCCTTGTCTAAGTAATGGCGCTCGTGATGTTTTTGATGGAGCTTGATCGCGGTAGACACGGCACCTTGATAGGCAAGGGTGGAGTTTTTGGCAAGATCTAATTTATCTTTCTCATAAGGCGTATTACGCCGCATGGATTGGATAAGTGTGTCGGCTACCTGGTAGGTATTCAAGGAGCGTGCCAAGGGCCGGGCTACTACAGTACCGTCCTTGGCTATTAATCGAAGGGTTTTGCCCTTTTCGGATAATGCTTGAAGCAAAATATTAGCATCTAAATGGTTTTTGAGTCCAGGCTGGCTGGTGAAGGAATCCATACTGACGGAGGCATCATTGCTATGCAGGGCGTTTTGGTAATAGTGCAGCGCTTGAGAGTAATTGCCCAAAATACAACAGATATTTCCCATACTGATATACGTATCCGCGATTTCCGGATGTTGGTTGCCGAAGAGTGCTATTCCAATTCTTAACGTTTTTTGATGCTGCTCCAAGGCTTGGTTGTACTTCCCCAAAGCTTTATAGACGATTCCCATATTGTCATAACAACTGGCAACGGTATAATGCTGCCCACCAAAGTTTGCCATAGCGATTTTTAAAGCAATTTGATACTGCTCCAAGGCCTGGTCGTACTTGCCCAAATCAGTATAGGCAATTCCCATATTGTAGTGAGTCTGAAAAACTGAAGGATGCTCCCCGTCAAAGTATGCTATTCTAATTTTTAACGCTTTTTGATGTTGCTCCAGGGCTTTATGGTATTTGCCGACGTAACTATAGTAAACTCCAATATTATTGTACATTTCGGCTATATAAGAATGCTGCTCACCAAAGTGGGCTATTTTGATGTTTAGGGCTTTTTGAAACTGCTCCAAGCCTTGATCAAACTTACCCAATTCAATATAGGCTTTTCCAATATTGTTGTAAGAAGCAGCAACATCCGGATGCTGCTCCCCAAAGTGTGCCATTCGTATTTTTAAAGCTTTTTGATCCTGCGCCAAGGCTTGATCATACTTGCCTGACCTACGATAATGATCTCCAATACCGTTGTAAGAATACGCAACATCCGGATGCTGCTCCCCAAAGTGTGTTATTTGGATTTTTAAAGCTTTTTGATGCTGTGCCAAGACCTGGTCATACTTCCCTAATTCCCTATAGACATTTCCAATACCATTGTAGGAATCGGCAACATGCGGATGCTGCTCGCCAAAGTGCGTTATTCCAATTTTCAACGCTTTTTGATGTTGCGCCAAGGCTTGATCAAACTTTCCTAATTCTCTATTGGAATTACCAATAATGTTAAGGGATACACCTACCTCGGGACTTTGTCCCAGGTGATACTGCTTGGCAATCGCTATGGTTTTTTCCATTTTTCCAATGGCTTTCCCGTACTGTCCTGTTCTTCTTAATAGATCACCCCAAATATTTTCTGCTTTTAGGTAGTGCTGCCATAATTCGTATTTTTTGTAAAGCGTGGAGGCTTTTTTGCAATAGTTAATTGCACTATCGTATTGTGCCTGCTTTGATAAAGAATCTGCTTTAATATAATATGTATTAGCCTGGATGGTATCTTGAGTTATATTCTGAGCCTGAGCGTAAGAACAAATACAAAGGAGTATACCATAAAAAGAATAGTACGAAAAAAATGGAATTGGTTTGAGGAGTTTCATTCTTTGCTTTTTTCAAAAGTAATAAAATTATGTAATTCCTTGTGGTCATTTAGAAGCAAATATGCCACGGATTTCGGTTAAATTGTGTTGTAATCTTATCGAAAAATCAGACAGTTTAAAAATAGAGACAAATGCTTACTACTAAACGGTAGTACTATGAAAATGTCGAGTTTACCGAAAGTCAGATCGTTAACATCATCAAGTCTCAGGAATACGGTCGTAACACTGGCGATCTTTGCCGTGAGTATGGCATCAGCCAGGCTATTTTTTATAACTGGAAAAAGAAGTATAGCAGCATGGATATGCCAACTCAAAAAGCTCAAAGAACTGGAAGAAGAAAATGCACGTTTAAAACGTATGTATGCTGATTTAAGTCTAGATGACTCTTACTAAAGGAAGTACTTGAAAAAAAGTTTTAAAGCCTTCTCAATGAAAGTTAGTGGTTATTTTTTAACAATGGATAAGCATTTGAGTATTGGGAAGACGCGTAGGTTAGTAAACTTGCCACGTAGTATGTTATATTATAGGTCAAAAAAGGACATTAGCGTCTTAGAAATAGGACTGTGGGAACCCTCAGAAGTATTACCCTATCATGGATTGGATATCTACTTTAACTGTAAGTACCCCTAAATTAGCTACATATTAATTTATACAAAATTCATTATTGTTTATGCTTTCAAATATGAAAAAGCTAGCTTTTCAATATTTGGTTGAAAATTTTACCAGTGTCAAGTCCCTTAATGCCTTATGGGGTTTTTTACAATTGGGCTTGATCCATTTTCTTGTTGTTTGCATAGTTGATTTTTCAAAAATTAAACATTAGTTTAAATTGAGAGTGAAATCAATCTGTCACAAAATTTGTAGTCGAATTGCAACCGTTTTAAATCATATGAACCCCTAAAAATCACAAAACCACGCAAATCATATGCTTTGCGTGGTTTTGATGCTATTTGATACAGTTTTTAGTGACCTCGACAGGGTCAAAACTTAAATTATATCTGTTTGATTTTCAATAAAATAATAAGTTCAAAATTTCAATATTCACCGAATAGCTCACTTCAAAATCAACTCATAAATAGTGAGCTTATTTAATATTAAAGGTACTTATTTTTTGTTAAAATATGTGCTTATGAGTGTATAAATATTAATAGATTGGCTTCTGAATAATTATAAGTTTAAAGAAAAATCACAACAATATTATTCAAAAAAGAAGACGAAGCTGCCTTTTTAGACAGCCTCATTTCAATCTTTAAAATTCCATTTTTTTGAAATACCTAGATGTTATTGTGACTCCGTTGCTGTTCTAATAATCACTTGTCAAAAGACCTTACCTTGGATATATTTATATCCATAAGTTTAAAAGCATGATATGTGGAACTTTCGCTATAACACTGCTGTAAATTTGTTTTGGATGCTCCGACTACTTCAAGTTATTAAGACTAGAAGAAAACATTAGCAATTTTTACACAATATTTCTAAATGAACCATAGGCTTATTATAACTTTAGTTATTTTTAAGATATTCAGAAATTACACCAGTATGTGGTGAATTTAGTATTGAGACATGGTTTGAATATATTTCACATACCGATACCTCTTTTTGTGTATAGTCCATCCATCCATAATCAAATCTTACTTTTTCATTATCAAAAGTTTTTAACAGATTATCTTTTAAATCTCCATCTGGATCATTGGAATATAAGGCTTTAAACAAGACAATTTTTGTGTTTATTTTTTCTTTCATTTGATACTGATTTTTTAATTTTAAATTGTTATAAAGAACTTCGAGGCGTCCTCTTATTTCTGATTCTTTTATATTTAATTCATTAACTTTCATTAAATCGCATATTATCTCTATAATATGTTCTTTAGATTTCCCATGAAGTATTGAATCCTTAATTTTAGTTTTTTCCTTAAATAAGTCACTCATTCCCTGTTCTAATAAAGTAACAAATTCTGAATTTAGATTTATCATTTCATCTATTTTATAATTTACTGGTATTGGATAACAGTCAAATAATATAAGTTCTTCAATCTTAAAACCTTCTCTTTCTAGTTGTAATGCCATTTCATAAGCTATGATTCCTCCAAAAGAATATCCTCCAAGTCTGTAAGGACCATTAGAGTCGATTTTTTGCATTTCTACGATAAATGTTGAAGCCATTTCTTCGATGGATTCTGAAACGGATAATTTGCTATATAATCCAGGACACCGAAAACAATATAAAGGTTGATTTTTTCCTAAGGATTGATTTAATTGATGATAATAATCAATTGCTCCACTTGCCGATGGTGTCAAATAAATAGGCTTTTGTCTTCCATTTTTGTTTAAAGAAACCAAAATATTTTGTTCAATAGGATTTGTTGAATTTAAATGCTCAGATAAAATGGATATACTTGGATATTGAAATATGGCGTCAATGTTTATATTCGTATATAACCTTTTATTAATTGAAGAAACTAAAACCATAACCATTAGGCTATGTCCTCCTAGCTCAAAGAAATTATCATATACACCTACCTTATCGATACCTAGTAACTCTTTCCATATGTTTACGAGCGTTTGTTCGGTTAGATTTCTGGGCGCTACATAAGACTGACTGGACAATAGGGAGGCA
>NZ_JBBEXD010000018.1:0-55391 GCF_037782385.1 Ascidiimonas meishanensis | reverse complement strand
ATTGAATCCTTCAAGTAAAAAAACTTGCTCACTTTCACTAAGTAATGTTATTTGGTGAAGGGGTTGGGTACTGTCGTGGATTACCGAATCAACCAATGTCTTGAAATGAACAGCCATTCGTTCAATGGTCGATGCCTTGAACAAATCAGTACAGTATTCTATCCCGATAACCAAATTATCTCCAACCTCTGCAACATCAAAACTTAAATCAAATTTGGACGTGGTAATAGGTAATTTTATGAAATCTATATCCATGCCCTCCAGATTGATCTCTGTTACCTGATCGGTATTCTGAAAAGTCAACATCGTCTGAAATAAAGGAGCCTGACTACGATCACGAGAAGTTACCGCACGATCTACAATACGTTCAAAAGGAACATCTTGATAGGCATACGAATCTAAGGTTACTTTTTTAACCGAAGTGAGTAGGGCATCAAAAGAAGCGGTCTCATCTAAACGGGTACGGATGGCAATGGCATTAACAAAAAAGCCGATCAGTGAAGTGATCTCTGCTTGTTCGCGGTTGGCCGAGGCAATCCCTACACAGATATCATCCTGCCCGGTGTATTTGTATAGAAGTACATTGTAAAGACTTAAAAGGGTCATGAAAAGTGTACTCTCGTTCTTTTGAGAAAGCGACTTGAGCCCTTCTAATACTTCTCCGTCTAAACTGAAGTCATAACGCGCACCAGAGGTGCTCTGCAAAGCCGGACGTGCATAATCTGTAGGTAACTCCAAGGGCTCAATCCCTTCTAAATGCGAAGACCACCAACGGAGTTTCTCTTCTAGTACTTCTTCAGAAAGTTGGTTTCGCTGCCATAAACTGTAATCAGCATACTGTACAGGTAATGCGGGCAATTCAAAAGATTCTTCTCTGACATATGCATTATAATATAATTCCAGTTCATTTGCAAAAATTGGTACAGACCAACCGTCTGCAGCTATGTGATGCATGATCAACACCATAATATATTCCTGATTACCTGTAGCGATCAAGTTTATTCGCATAAGATAATCTGATTCTAAACCAAAGGGAATTGCAGATAACTCAAAAACATATTCTTTTAAGGCGTCTTCATCTTTAAAGATCCGGTTTTCATAACCTATTTCAAAGCGAGAGGCATCCATTACCTCTTGGTAAATATCACCGTTATTTTCATTGAACACCGTTCTTAAAGATTCATGTCTTTCAACCACTTTCTTAATTGCAGCTGTAAATGCGTGAATATTTAAACTTCCATGAATACGTAAGGCGTACGGGAAATGATAGTGTATGCTTCCTCCCAGATAGTCTATGAACCACAAACGTTCCTGAGCATAGGATAGTGGAATTAAATCAGGACGTTCTTTTTTGGTAATTATAGACACCTGAGATTTCTCTAGAATCTGTAAATGATCTGAAAGCAGGGCAATAGTTGGATTTTCAAAGATTGTCCTTACCGAAATCTCTACTCCAAATGTTCCTCTAATATCTGTAAGTAAACGAATTGCCTGTATTGAATTTCCGCCTAAATCGAAAAAATCATCGTAACGGCCTATTTTTTCAATTTGTAATAAAGTTCCAAAGAAATTTGCCAATTGCATTTCCATCTCTCCCGATGGAGCTATATAATCTTTAGATTCTTTTACTTCTATTTTATATGCATTTAATAACTTTTTATCTACTTTACCATTAGCAGTTAATGGTATTTCCTGTAATTGTGTAAATGCTGCGGGAACCATATATTTTGGTATTCTTCCCGCTAAATATGCCTTTAGTTCTTTTGAGAGGTTTTCTGAATCAGGCTGATCATTGCCAATGAATTCCGTTTTATTTTCAGCTTTTATTGCTCCTCCCAAACAACTATATACTAAATTCTCGTGATGAGATAGTTTTAATTGGTCAAATAATAATCTTTCATCAATCAAACCAACATTACATAAACCAATATTATATTTTGCAGCCTCATTAAAGAGCGATTGCATTACAAATCCTATCTGGATGATTTGAGTGGTATCAAAATCTTTAATTTTTTCTTTTTCAGGTCTATTTTTTTGAATTAGGAAAATACCGAATCCTGCTGAACGATATACAGCCTTATAATCAAGAGGATAAATAACAGGGTCTAACGATACTCTTTTAAATGCTTTATTAAAGCATTTAGACAGATTATCATACTCAAACCAATTTCCGTAGCCTTCTTCTAATGTATCTGGCTTGATATAAACCATTACATCTAAATTTTCTGGCATAAAATTCAATTCTGAAAATGTATCATTCAATAAATTCACCAAGCTTTCCTCTTTTACTTTATCATGGAGGAATTTTCGATATACCTGATTTTCAGCTAAGGAATTACTAAAAACAATCGTATCAAATTCTTTGTTTTTTGAAGTTTCAAAACTTAGAGAAAAATGTTGACATACTATATGGTCTTCAGAAAGTTCAAAACAATTTTTTAGTATCTCATCGCTTTTATTTGCCTCCAGCTCAAGAGATAAATTATTTGATACCTCAGTAAGCAATTGATACATATGTCCAGCTTCTCTGCAGCTAAATAAAGGCGCCAGCGTTCCATACATAGGTCTTATCGCTTTCAAGTCACTTATAAAGCTCATCTGAATTTCATCAGACAATACCTCTTTTTTTAATTGCTCTAAAGCATGTAGCTCGCGGTTGTAATAATAAGCACCTTCTTCAATACCTTCTATTTTATTTTTTGGTACTAGAATATAGCATTGAACAGGATAAAGACTCCCAGCAGAAGGATAGAAGTATTTTGGAAGTATCTCGCCTTTTACTTCATAGGCCTTGAGAGCACTTAATAAAGTGCCCAACGTTTCTTTTGTAAATCTGTCTGAATTTGATGTATTGGATATTTTACCAGAATCCTGATTAAAGGAAGAAGGAAGTATTACTGTATTTATTGGCTTGTCAATTTTTCGTAAGCCTTTGTTTTTAAGTTTAAACTCAATGCGTCTGGAGTTCTCTTTAAGTAAATCTTTTGTAATTAATGTCTTAATATCTAAATCATAGTAATTTTCTACGGTGAAAGCGTGTAGATACGAATTAGAGCCTTCATTTTGCAAAGCAACTACCGTACAATCTTTAATTTCTGGATGTTGTTGAAGATGTGTTTCAATCTCCCCTAATTCTATTCTGTAACCGTTGATCTTTACCTGATTATCAGCCCTGCCCATAAATTCTATAAAGCCTTCTGGCTTGAACCTGCCAAGATCACCAGTTCGGTATAAGCGCTCTCCTGTTTTGGGGTGAACTATAAAGCTTGCATTTGTTTTTTCCAGATCTTTAAAATACCCCATGGCTACTCCAATTCCTCCTATATAAATATCACCTATTACGTGATAGGGGCATGGTTCTAATGCTGTATTAAGCACATAACATGTTTGGTTTTTTAGTGGGTAACCGTAAGGAATACTCACCCAATCTAATGCTATCTTTTTTATGGGATAATAAATAGACCAAATAGAAACTTCAGTGGCTCCTCCAAGGCTTATGATATCAGCAGCCGGATTTAGCTTCTTTAACTTTTCAGGTAATGCAAGGGGAATCCAATCTCCACTCATCATGACAAGACGTAAAGAAGGAAGGTTTCCTATATTTTTATTTACTGCCTCTTCTGCCAAAAGAGAAACTAATGCAGGAACAGAATTCCATATTGTAATTTGTTCCTTATGGATCCAGCGTAACCATGCTTCCGGATCTCGTCTTTCTACCTCATTAGGAATTACCAGAGTGGCTCCTGCGGCAAGCGTTCCGAATATATCATATACAGACAAGTCAAAATTCAACGCTGAAATTCCAAATACCTTATCGGTGCTATTTACAGCAAACTTTTCATTGATATCCTGAATGGTATTAACGGCTCCGGTATGATCTATCATCACACCTTTTGGAAGTCCGGTAGATCCTGAAGTAAATATGGTATAAGCAAGTTTATCTAATTCATACGCTTTTTTATCGTAACAGATGGGTTCATTTATATCTACCTCCAATTCATCTACTACAAGTAGTTTGTGATTATCTATAAATTCTAATCTTTTTTTCGAGGCGGCATTCGTAAGGACAAGAGGAGCCGCTGTTGCCTCTAGTAAATATGCTATTCTTTCTTCGGGTAAATCAATATCAAGAGGAAGGTAAGCCACTTGAGCATGCAGAATTCCTAATACAGAAGCAACCTGCTCCCACCCTTTTTCTATTAAAACCGCAATTTGTGTTTCTGCTGGTACATTCAACAAAGTAATTTGCTTTGATATCTGTATTGCATAGGCACCGAGTTCTTTATAACTCATTCTGCGATTAGCAGCTATCAATGCTTCTTTATGAGGATATTTAGTTACACTTTGAAAGAATCCTCCGTGCAATGGAATTTTTTCAAAAGCCGCTTTGGTAGCATTGTAAGCTTCTAATATATGGGGTTGCTCTTGTGAGAGAAGAACGGGTAGTTCTTGATTCCATTTTAAAGGTTCGGTCGCAAGATTATTAAGCATGTCACAGAAACCTTCAAACATGGCTTCAATCATGCCGGGGTAGAATAACCCTTCTACAAAATCCCAATTAAAAATGAGATCGCCCTTCTCTTCAAAGATCTGATAATCTAACCATACTTGTGGTGTTTGAGAAATTCCATACACCCTTTCTCCCATCCATTCTAAGATACCATTAGTGTCAGAATCCTCATTTAAACCTAAAGAACTCGTAAAAACAATGGGCATTCTTGCAGCATTGGCACCTTCAATTTTACCAAGTTCTCTTTGTACTTCAATGCCATTGACCAATCTGTGTTCCATGTCGCTCCATAGCTGGGCTTGAATGGCGTTGCCTTGATCAACAAAGGTTTGAGATTTGGAGAAATCAACCGATAAAAGAATTAGCGTGGTAAAATCTCCCAATAGTTCGTTAACCTGTGCATGTAGCGGTAATCTGTTGAAGAGGGTGGTATTAATCGTGAATTTAGGTTTGGAACTCCATTTGCTAAGCACATAGGAATACAAAGTACATAAAACTATTGATGGTGTGATGCCATGTTCTTGCGCCTGTTTTTTAAGAGCCTCCCATTTCGCTTTGGGAAGCCTGTAATCTAACCTTCTGAATTGAGGAACTGAAATGGTAGAAGGATCGTTCATTAAGGGTAATGCTGGAGCAAGTGGAAAATCTTTCAATCGATTTTGCCAATACTTCATGGCATTCTCGTATTGGGAAGTTGTTTTAATCTGTTCTGCGGCCAGTACATAATCTCTAAATCCAACCTCTAATTCTGGAAGTTTTGTTTCTGGAGCTTCATATATCTTTTGCCATTCTTTGCTAAAGAGAACAATACTCCAAACATCTAAAATAAGAAGGTCAAGGCTTAAATGAATACAAAATTTATTGTCTGGAAGGCAAGTTACCGCTACTTCAAAAAGCGGCCATTCTTTGCCCGAATACACCTTATGAGACATTCTACCACGTATTTCATTGATGCTTTCAATGATCTGGTTATTGTCTGATTTGGTAAGATCTACCAACTGAATTTTGTAGGCAGGTACTTCTTCTATTATTTGTTGCTTCCCTTCTTCATTAATGACCATTCGCAGCATATCGTGGCGTTTAATAACTGCTCTCAAAGCCATTTCAAATCTTGCTGGATCCAATTCTTGCTGCATAAACTCCAAATACGTGTGGCAACCTATATTCCCAAGGTCGTACATATCGCTTCTACCTACCAGATACGCTTGCTGAATTTCATTTAATGGAAAGGGTTCATACTTATTTGAATGATCCATATTGATTTCAGGAAGCAAAACCTGTTTTTTAGGAGCAAATGTTTTTTCGTTTTTTGATAGATGTATTGCGAGCGACTGAATGGTAGGAAACTCCCAAAATAATTGATGAGAGAGTTCTGCATTTAAATAGTTTTCAAGTGTCTGCGTACATTGAATTATTTTTATAGAGTCTAAACCATATTTCCAGAAACTGGAATTATCTAACAGTTCTCCAGCAGGTATTTGTAGTACACCTGCAACCTCTTGTTTAATAAATGCTGCTATCTCTTTAGCTCTACCTTCTAATTGTAGATTTTTATCTTCAGAAACCTTTAAGCTATCTTGTAACCGCCCTACAATTCCTTTAAAGTTGTTGTTTTCATATCGTTTTTTACATAAAGTACGCTGTGTCTTTCCACTGGAAGTTTTTGGAATACTTGCTGGTTGTAGAAATAAAATATCGTACGCTTTTAATTCAAAAAGTTCATATACCTCTCTAGCAATTTTCTCATAAAGTGTTTTTGCATTATATGTTTTTAATGATGTTCTCTTTATTTCCTGAGCTATGATTAACTCTTCTTTACCTTCTTTATTAATACTAAAAACAGCTCCTGCATTCAAAACAAAATCATCTGATAGCTCTTGTACAACTGCCTCAATATCCTGTGGAAAATAATTTTCACCATTAAAAATCATCATTTCTTTGAGTCGGCCAGAGATATACAATTCTCCTTCGCTAAGAAATCCTATATCACCGGTTCTTAAATAACCCTCAGCAATATTTCCTGTTAAATCTGTACAGGAAGCATTAAAGGTTTTTTCGGTGAGCCTAGATTTGTTCCAGTACCCTTTAGCAACGCTTCCACCTTTAATCCATACCTCTCCTTCTTTTCTTTCTTCACATTCTTTTTTGGTATTGGGATCTACAATTATTACTTGCATATTTTCCAATACCTCTCCCCCGGTTACAAATACTTTCTCGCCCTTATTAAAAGGGTAAGATTCCTCTTTATTAAGTATAAAGGTGTGCTTGTTATTCTTATTGTTTTCACTAATCGCATTGTAGCATTCTTTATTTACGCTACTTACAATTAGAGTGGTTTCTGCCATTCCATAACAGGGCTTAATATAATTAGCTTTAAGACCTTTGGAGACGTATCTAGTAGCAAAATCTGCAAGTGTTTTTGCTTTAATAGGTTCTGCTCCACAGAAAAACACCTTACAACTACTCAAATCAATAACATCAAACTCCTCTTCACTTATATTGTTTATGCATAAGTCGTACGCAAAATTGGGAGCTCCGGTGATGGTTCCTTTATAAGTGGTGATTGCCTTTAACCAATTAACAGGTTTTTTTACAAAACTTACGGGAGCCATTGAAATCAGGGTGCCTCCTACATAGATAGTACTCAGAATATTTCCAATCAATCCCATATCATGAAACATAGGAAGCCATCCAACATGAACTGTATTTTCATTTAAGCCATGTAGATTTCTAATAAGTGTACAATTATGGGCGATATTGCCATGTGTAACCATCACACCTTTGGGCACTCCTGTAGATCCTGATGTGTATTGCAGAAAAGCAATATTATCTGCATATACTTCTGGAAACTGTGCTTGCGTATTTTCTTGTTTTAAAACGGCATCTGTAAGTAAAACCGGAACTTCTGCAAACTCTTCATTTGCATTCATCCATTTTGAAACTTTATTATATAAAGAAGGAATCGTAAGTATATACTTTGAATCGCTATCAATCAACACATTTTCTAACCTATCAAGACGCCTTCTACTGGATGGTGCATTTACAGGAACGGCAATAATACCTGCTTTTAAACAGGCGAGAAAACAGATAATAAATTCTATAGAGGAAGGGTATAAAAGAAGTGCTCTTTCTCCAACAGATAATTTTGTAGTTAAATAAAGAGCTAAGGCTTCTACTTTTGTATTAAGTTCTTGATAACTAATGTTTCCAATTTCTTCGGTATTGTCATTCAAAAACCTAATGGCTTTTTTGTCTTCATTACTGCGTAAACTTAGTTTTTCAAGTATACTTACTGCCTGCCAGTTGTTATCTGTGCTTATCATTTGAAGTATGTATTATAAGATTTAAACTATTACGGATATAGGAATGTTATATGGCGATAGTGCTTTTATAACTTTTACCGTTTGTTATATTTTTTAAGAAAATGTGCGGAAGTCCTTGATAAAAATTCCGGGTTTAGATAGAATTCATCCCAAGGACATAAGCCCTACTTATGATGTAAAAAAATAGTTGTAGGTATTAAGGAAAACGTATTTGATAGTTGGGAGAATGTTGTACTTGCCCTATTTGCAAAGGCAAGTACAAGATATATGTAGGTATTTTGAAAATTAACAGAGAATTCTATTATTATTCCTCTCTTAAGTAATCAATAGGATTAATATTAAAAACTTTTGACATTTGAAGTCCTATTGCTGTCATGGTGGCAAAAAATAAAACAAGAACAGGAATTAGAAAATACCATAGTTTTAAATCAATTCGGTATGAAAAACTTACCTGTAGTACCGAATCAAGAATAAAGTAACTAAGTGTAAGACCAACCACCAGGGCAACACAAATAATTTTAACCAAATCAAACGTGAGCGATTTAAATATTCTGACATTACCTGAGCTCAAGGCCTTTTTAATACCTATTTCCCGTTTTCTACGTTCTATATTGAAAGCGGTAAGCCCATATACGCCAAGGAAACATATAATTATTGCAATTATCGTTAGGTACAATGAAAGATCTGAAAGGCTCATTAAGAATTTAAACTTTTCTAACTGCATATCTTCAATATATCTATACTCAAAAGAATATTCCGGATTAAAAGAAGTAGATAAAGCCCTTATTTGAGCAAGGGCATTATTACTTGCCTTATTCGTTTTTACAATAATATTATTTACATCATTACTATAAATAAAAAGTAACGGTTCAATGCTTTTAAAAACAGGTATTAGATGTACATCTTTTACAACTCCTACAATATTCATCTTTTGTTTGTTGAACGTAATGGTTCTACCCACGGGTTCAGATAATCCCATTCTTTTAACCGCTTCTTCGTTTATAATGGCTTTGGTATATGGTTGGTCTGAAGTACGATTAAAATTACGGCCTTCACGAATTCCTATTTCAGTAGTTTTAAAAAAGTCTGCTCCAACCCTTCTAATATTAAAATAAACACTCTTTTCCATTGGTTTTCCTTCCCATTCTACCCCGTCATAAAGAGATTCGTTATAAAAACCATCGTAAATAGTAGATGCATTCACCACACCGGGTATGTTCTTCAACTCTGCTAAATAGGTATCTGTATTTTTTTGCAGTTCCCCTGAGGCTTCTATGGATAAGGTATTTTTAATATTATGTCCCAGATCTTTATTGAGTATAAAATCTATTTGTTTATTAAGTATTAAAACAAAAACAATAAGTACTATTGAAACAAAAAACTGAAACCAGACCAGCCCTTTTCTTACAAAAATATCTGTAAAAGAACCCTTTACACTTCCCCTAAGGGCATTTAGCAATTTAAATCTTGAAAGGTAAATAGCAGGATATCCGCCGGCTACTACAGTCACAAACAAAATCATGAAAACTATAAAAGCAATAAAGACAGGACTAAATTTTATTTCAAGCGGCAGCTCTACTAAATTACTAAAAGATGGCAATAAAATACTTACCAGAATTATGGAAAGCAAAACTGCTATTAAGGTAATAATAAATATCTCTGTTAAAAACTGAATGACTAATTGGGCTCTTGAAACTCCTACAGCTTTTTTTATTCCAATTTCTTTTATTCTACTTAATGCTTTCGCTGTAGCCATATTAGTATAATTAATACAAGCAATTATTAAAACACCAAAAGCCATTAATAAAATAATGCTAAAAACGGTTTCACTTGAACTTCCTCGATATTCACCGTTCTCAAAATTAGCTCCCAAAGACAAATCTGTGTATTTAACCGCAGATACTTTCTGTCTAATCTCGAGTCCGTTATTTTCACTGTTTATTCTTGTGATTTTGGTATTTATCTTACTAAGATCTGTATTTTGATTTACCAAAAAATAAGTTTTGAAAATGTTTTCAGTCCAATCATTTCGTATGGAAGGGTTTTGAGAAATGAATACTTTTAAGGGTATCACAAAATCAAAAATATCATACGTATTGGAAGGAAGTTCAAATACAGAAGAAACAGAAAAATCACCAATTCCTTTAATTTCTACAATCTTGCCTATTACATTATTCGTACTCCCAAATAAACGTTTGGCAAGATTAGCAGTAATCGCAATTGACTGTTCATCTTTTAAAGGGTTTTTTGCATCACCAGCTACGTTTTTATAAGTAAAAATATCAAAGAAATTCTCTCCTACATATTTTCCAAAGGTTTTTAGCTTTACTTCTTCAGAAGAAACAAAAAAAGAATAGTCTGAAGTAGCAGATACAATCTCTTTAATCTCGGGCAATTGACTTTCTACTGTTTGTGCAAGTGCATACGAAGAATAGAAATCATGCTGAAATTGCGCTCCGTTAAAATCATGTTTTACTAATTGATACAACGTTTCTTTATTCTCATGAAACTTATCGTAACTTTTTAAATAGTTTATATAGACATTTGCTAATATGAAACAAACCAGTCCGGCAGATAAACCAAGAATATTAATGATGATGCTTTTCTTATCCTTCAATGCTGTTCTGAAAAACAATAGAATATGTTGCTTTAACATGACTTTATTATTAAAAATGAGTTTGAACTTATTATTTTCTGCATTAATTAAGAATATCCAAAATCAATGCCAAATAATGAATTAATTTGATTATCAAATACTTACATTAAATATTTGTTTAGAGAAGATGTTGAAAACGTACGAAAACGTACTATATGATCTTATTTCGGACACTCTTTAATTTGCTTTAATGTATCAAGCCGAAATTAGTTTTGATTCGTTTAAATAGTATAAAGGTATTCTTGCAATGATTGATTGATTAATAGAATTAAGTCTTACTACAATTTTATTAATATTGTTGACATTAATGATTTCGCATTCCTTACCACATAAAGGTCCGCTGGTAATTTTTTGTATTTCCCCTGGTTTGGGTAAGTTTCTTTTAACCTCTACCTCTTTAAGACCGTCCAGACCCAAAAATACTTTAACTGCTTCAATTTCTTCTTGGCGAACAATTGAGTAGGTTTTACCAGTTTTCAAATACAAACAGGCACCTGTTACTGATAAAGCTAAATTAAAATCTTTTGACTCTCTAAGTTTTACAAAAATATATGAAGGGAATAAGGGTTTGCTAATCAATTTTTTTCGATCGCTCCAATTACTAATGGTTTGAATCATTGGTAAAAAAGATTCTATCTGTAATTCTTTAAGACGTTCGTGTACCTTTTTTTCCTGTTTTGACTTTACGTAAAGCACATACCAATTCTTCAATTTTAAACTCATAACGTATATTTAAATATTTTCAATTAAACAGGGCTTCGCCTTCCTGAGTCCCATTTAATATTTTCTAAAAATGGAATACAGGCTTGTAAAAGTTTCAAAATTTACAACCGCCTTTAAAACAAAAAGAATGAAGTCGGCCTAAATTTTAAAAAGAAAAAGTGATTTTACTAAAGATTTTAGACAGCTATGGCTGACACTAACTTTTCCTATTCTCGTTATAAAAATACTGGTAAATAGGAGGTTACGAAAATGGTCTTTCTCCAAATTCATAAATACCGTCTTTAAATTTATAAATTTCAACTAGTAAAGATTCATTTTCTTCTTAGTGAGCAGAATCTGGTCTTAAAATACTTTTTGTATCCACGGAAGAACTAAGAATTCAAGTAAAAATGTAATCCATTAAATGTAAAATATCCCAGAATCAAAAAAGCCTAATGGTCTAAAAGTAATTTCAATATACTTTTCTACGGGGAATGTTTCCCAATGTATCATGGAGATATAACTGATATCTTCTTATATTCAAAATATTAGTTTGCCCTTCAGCTGATTGATGTTCTATTTGTAATCTGTATTCAATATGAAGAATAGCTGTCCTCTAGTTCAGGGATTCATGTCATATTATCAACTTCTCATAAAGTCCTTCAAGAGAATTGCATGACCCAAAATTGTTCACTGAATTAACGTAATCTAAGGGAGATAGCCTATTAGAAGATAAGAAGCCCTCGAAATAAATATACCTACAGAAATAGGCAGAAATTGTCTCTTTAGTAGGCCTTAAAACTCTTTTTAAAGCAATAGATGCTTGATTAAATCATTTGAGTATACAACAAATAAAAACTCGTGTTAAACAGACAATTCTCTCAGAAACAAGCCATTTGAATTTAACGTACTTTTCTTGATTCATCAGAAATCAAAAAATATTTACAAATAAAAATAGCTTGGAAGAAATTATCTTGTTAACACGAGTTCAATTTACAGGTGTAAATTAATTATTTATCATCCTCCTCCTTGATCGGTTTTAGTCTTACCGCTCTCCAATCCACCCTTAACAACATAAGGATTTTGTAATTTAGAAATGGACCATTTTTTAAAACCCAATTTTTTACCACTAGTCTTTTTTACCTTTTTCATTTTCTTCTCTTTTTAAGATTTTGATTAAATGTGTCCGTCGACTGACACTACAAACTTAAAATGAAAAAATGTTAATTTCTGACATAAGCTGTTGATATTTATAAATTTAAAGGATGAAATTCATGAATCTAGACTACAGATTTTGTTGAATGAATTACCCCTGATTGTTCAACTGTTTTAAGAAGTACGAAGGGTAAATACCCGTGCTTTTGTAGAATGCATTTGAGAAGGACTGGGTAGTATTGAAGCCGAACTCCTCAGATATCGCTTTAATTTTATATGAACGTAAAACCTTGCTTTTTGTTAATTGATTAATGGCATAATCAATACGTAAATTATTGATATAATTTGCAAATGAAGTCTTCTTTTTCACATTGATAATTTTTGATAAATACGTACTGTTTGTGCCTATCTCCTTGGCCATCGCATTCAATGTGTATTGTTTTTCGATAAACTTTGCCGATTTTTCAAATTTTTCAATCTTCTGAAGAACTTCATTCACTATTTCCTCAGACAAACCTATGTCGTCTGAATTATATTTTGACACGTTATTTTTTGTTATATTCTCACTAACCTTTATAAAGTTTTCCTCCTTGCCCCCCTCATTAATCTGAACCATAAGCTCATCAAATCTTTTTCTATAAACATTAGATCTATACAGAAAATAACCAATGCCAATAATCAAAATTGTTACAGCTACTATTAAGAATAAAATAATTTTAACTTTGAGTGTTTTATCTTCCTCAAGTTTAGAAATTAGTTTCTCCTTTTCCTGAATTAATAAATGGGCATCATATTCTTTATTTATGGTGTTGGATAAGTATTTATAGTTGACATCTTTAATACTATCCATTTTGATTAGCTGATTTATATAATGGATTTGCCCTTCAATATCATTTTTGGATTTAGAATATGCTATTAAGAAATTATAGGTGCCTATTAACTCCGGAAGCATGTCTTGTGTTTGTTGTAAAGACTTATCTACTTTGGTAAAGTATGTAATGCTTTCATCTATTTTACCCTGCTTATGTAATGATTTGGCAATATAGTAATTGCAAAAAGCAATTCTGATCTTGTTAGAATCATTGAAAGCTTTTAATATTTTTTTACCTTTCTTTAAACTGTCAATAGCAGATTGATAATTATCCAGAAAAAAATAATTAACGCCTGCATGCGCTACTAGAATTCCATACATTTCTTTATCACCAGATCTCAAGGCAATATCAATACCCTTTTTGACAAAAATACTAGAAGAGTCTGGTTTATCATTAAAAGTATAAGAATCTGCTAAAGCATATAAGCCTCTTAAATATCGTGGTACGTCTGTTTTGTCTAATCCGCTTTCTTCAATATTAGAAATATTTTCTTTGAATATTTTAAGTGCTTCCTTTCGGTTACCAATATTATTATTCAATAAGCCAATGTTGAACTTAATCTTAAGGTATTGCACCTTGTTTTTTCTTTTTGATGCAAAATATAAAGATTGAAGATATTGATCCAGAGCCTCTTTATAGTTGGCCTGTTCATAGTATACATTACCTTTTATCAAAAAACCCTGAGCTGGAAATTTGAAATGATCTAGATCTATTGATGCGGAAATTAAACTGTCTGCATAAGCCAGTACTTCTTGATCACCATAATTAGCCAATAAATAATATCCATTAGCAATTGCCTGCGGAATACCACTTTTTTTCGCTTCTAATAAATATGTGTTTGATATCTTTTGTCTTAATTGCTTATCTCTGCTTTCGCGAACTGTTTTCTCAATTTCTTCAAAATAATCAGACAACAATGAACGCTCACCCTCTGTGTTCTGAGAAGAGATAATATTAACAAAATATAGGAAAACAATTATAGTAATAACTCTAATTCTCATAAACCTACTCTCGAATTAAATAACTTATTATTGTGTGATATGATAAAAATGTGAGTGAAAAAAACTTCATTTAAACGTGAATTTATTACACCATAAAAAATCTAATATACACTTTTTTATCCTTACTAGAGATCTATAAGATTATTGAATATACCTCACGTAATTACGTAAATATCAATAGGTTTACATCCTTAAAAAAACTTTGTGTGTATTCACTTTTTAATCTATAATCCTTTTCTGTAAGAATTTTTTTGATATCATTTAATTGATTCCAAGGTATACCAACCCTAAGTATATATTTGAGGGCTTTAGTGATCATAAAATGTGATGTGCTTATTCCATTTATGGAATATTTCTCTGACGAGGATTCCTACCTATGGCATTTACAATAGAGGAGAGAAAAACGGGGGTAATCTGCTAAAAAATAGTGCTAATTACAGTTATTAATAAGTTTCTTAAGCCACCTTTTTAAATAATCAGAGTTTGGGTTGCTCTATATGCATATTAAACAGGTAAGTTAACTTCATCAAATTCAACTTTTAAATATGTGCTATGATTAATAGTTAAAATGTTTTAAAGCTTATTACATTCTTATGAATAAGATAATTAGAATCATATAAATTTACTTTATAATACGCATTTTCAGGTATTTGTTCTTTTTCATATTTGATGTATGTAAATCCATTTAAGTCAATTTTCGCTTTACTTTGAATTGGTCTAAAGTATGAATTATTTTCACTGGCCTCTAGTCTTACTGATAAGGATTTATTTTTCAAATTTGTTCTGTAAACAAGGTAATAATTATTATTAAGCTTTTTAAATTTTGGAATGTCTGAAAAACCAGAAATATACCAAATTAACTTCACGAATTTTGACTTATTGAATTCTTCCAACGATAAAGGATTTTTCAATAATTGCCATTTGCTATTCATAGGGTAATACGTGTTTATAGCTATTTCAGGTTTAATATCAAAATAAAATTCTGATTGGGAAGTATCATAAGAGGTACCCCAAGTTGTATCAACCAGAATCCATTTTCCATTTATCCTAATAGCATTCCAGGCATGTCTAAAATTCTTATCAGATCGCATTTCTATAAAAGGATTCTGTTCGTTTCTAATATGACCTGTAATATATACCTCCTCAATATTTACCTCTCGCATAAACCAACTAAATAGATATGCGTATCCAGCACATACAGCTTTTTTATCTTCATAAACTCTATATGCGCTTTGCTTTTGTACATATTCATAATAAATATTTCTACGGCTTCCCATTCTTCCTAAAAATTCATAGTCATACTTAATGTTATTTCCAATCCAGTAGTAAAAAAATCGTGCGAGTTCGGCATCTGTTTTTAAGTTTTCCTGCGCAAAATCAGTCAGATCCCAAATATCTAAGTTTAAGGTTTTCGTTTTGTCAACCAATCGTTTAATAGAGGTATTCTGAGAAGAAACTGAAGCAATAAATATTAAAAAAAATAATATGGGTAATCGAATTTTCATAATTAGTGTTCTTTTTTTGATGTACCTATTTTATTGCGTTTGCTTTTCTATCAAATATACTTTTTTTGATACGAAACTAAAAGCGCATAGTCTGTATATCTCCGAAAAAAGTAACGTATCACTTTTGATATTTGTGAAGGATACTATCGCTTTGCTCAGCATACCATTGCAATTGCGAGTTGATTTTTGTTTAAATAACATGGTATGATGGTGTATCCTAAGTTTTTTGTTCAAAGAATTGTGTTAAATTATCTTTCTGTTTTTAAGGATTACAGAAGTTTGAAACACATTTTTATTAAAGTTAGTGGTGGCTTGTATAACGGCTACCAATCTTGTAGGAGGTTTTTTCCCATTCCAATACTTTTTTAATCGTTGGAATACTATATGATTCCATATTAATATAAGACTGAAACCCCAGAACTCATCTCAAACACTGAATTATAATTTTTATCTTGCGCTTATTCACTTTTTTTAATTCAAAACTCATTAATGAAAAATCTAGTAACAATTTTAATTATTCTACTATCTTTCTTTATAAATGCTCAAAACTCTGCGTATAATCTAAGTTCATATTTAGGTCAAGGAATTAAAGCACCTAATACTCATCATATGGGTGATGCTTGGTTAAGTTTCTTAGTAAAAGCAGATGATGATTTTGATCAGAACATCACACAAGCAACTTTTAGTGCTAACTCAACATTGGATTGGCACAAGCACGCTACAAATCAAATCATTATTGTTCTGGAGGGGGAGGGTTATTATCAAGAAAAAGGTAAAGAACCAATTATCATAAAAAAAGGTGATGTTGTCAATTGCATGAAAGATACGGAACACTGGCATACCTCATCTGCGGACAGTTCTGTTTCATATATAGCTATTTATGGCAGGGAACCAACTATTTGGACTGAGAAGCTAACCCAAGAATATTATAATACTGTAGCCCAAAAACTAAAGAGCAGATAAAACCTGAAGGTTTGTATATGTTTCTGGTTAAAATCTAATATACTCTTTAATAAACGCACTTTATTGTATTGAGTTCTCTTTCACATAAACCTTTTGGGTACTAAATCAAAAAGGCTTTTAAAATTTGTTTTCAAAAAAGGTATATTTGAGTGAAAGGTAAACGTAATAAACTCCTTTCTATTTATAGTTCGAGGTTGGTAAAGGTTACCAAGGAAAAATCTACGAATACGGAAGAAGGTCATGGTTTTTCTTCACAATAAATGAAATCTTCTATTAGAAATCATCTTATGTTTAAAAACTTAAAAGTAGTAGAGCTGGCTAGCGTTTTGGCTGGTCCTTTAACAGGAACTTTCTTTGCAGAGTTAGGTGCCAAAGTTATCAAAATAGAAAATAAACTTACTAATGGAGATGTTACTAGAACATGGAAACTCCCAACTGAATCTAAAAAAAGATCTATTTCTGCTTATTACAGTGCTGCAAATTTCTCGAAAGAAAGCCTGTTACTTGATTTTACAGATAACTTAGATTATGAGATTTTAATTAATCATATAAAGGATGCTGACATTGTTATAACTAACTATAAGCAAAGTACTAGCAGAAAACTTAAACTGGGTTATGATGATTTGAAAAAATACAATCCATCTCTCATTTATGCAGAACTTACAGGTTTTGTTGATGATGAATCAAGACCAGCATTTGATGTTGTATTACAGGCTGAAACCGGATTTATGTTTATGAATGGTGAACCAAACAGAAAACCTGTAAAAATGCCGGTTGCCTTAATAGATGTACTCGCCGCGCACCATTTAAAAGAAGCTATTCTTTATGCGATTATACATAAGTTAAATACAGGGAAAGGGAAACATATCAAAGTTTCCCTTTACGAGAGTGCTTTAGCGTCTTTAGCAAATCAGGCTACTAACTGGTTAATGGAAGGGCATATTCCCCAACCTATGGGAACTCAGCATCCCAATATTGCACCGTATGGAGATATGTATGAAACAAAAGATGGTAAATTACTTGTTTTGGCTATAGGTTCTGATAAGCAATTTGAAAAATTATGTATTCTTTTAGGATTAGAATTTGACGGGTTTGGTACGAATGCCCAACGGATATCTAAAAGAGAAGCCTTAAATAATAAAATAAATGAATGTATAATTCAAAAAACATCAAGTTATTGGGTTTCTAATCTTGAGTTAAGAAACATTCCGTATGGCTTTATAAAAAACATGCAAGAAGTTTTTGAAGATAGAAAAGCAGAAAAAATGTTGCTTCATGAAGTTATAGAAGGTATTGAAACCGTTAGGGTGAAAACAGCACTTGTTTAGCAGCTAATAAATATAAACGAACCTTCACAGAAAGAAATATCTCTTTACACCGGATTAGGAGAATCTCTATGTGCAGTTCAAATATAAGAGTACGCGCTAAACCATTTAATTGTTTTTAAAAAAAACAGCAGTACTATACTTTTGGTAAGGCAATAAAAATTGCTAAACAGAATTCATTATTCCCTAATGCCTTGGAAGTGGAATTATCAGATTTGCTTAAAGAAAGAAATTGGTTAGTTCATGCCAGTATTACAAATGACAAAAACAATTATATGACAGATTCTTTTTTTAAAGAATTTTTCGATGTCGTTAATTCCTTTATAAAACAGTTCTTCAATCTTTTATTAGCGATAGAACTAATTAAATCATCCATTGTTTCATGTTCCAAAAAGAAGTCAAGTTTTTCAGATTCTTGAGATTTTAAAATTTGAGGTTTTGCAACCACAACCTCCGAAAGAATATCTTTAAAATATGTAGTAAAGTTATCAATTGAATTCACGTATATCATTGAACTTAAGTGAATTTCATAAAATTTCACATTTAGAAAGCTGTTCAAGTTACTATTCAAGCTTTTTTTCGCAGATTCGGGGTTATACACATGATCGTAAATACTTGCAAAATATTCTTTTGCCACATCATCATTTTTTGAAATAAGCTTTTTTCCAACTTCTAAATAGCTTATAAGCATTTCTGATCTCTGAAGTTCTTGGCAAAAGACTGCAAAAGATTTTGTTGATTTGGTTACGATTTTCGCAGGATATGGTAAATTTTCTTTATTCATTCAATTATCGTCATTTACATTGCACTTAACGATTTATGTAGCTGTCCCTTTATTTCTTTTCCAGAAGTTTTCGAGCCTTGACCAGATCTGGATGCGTAATTCCTTCTTTTTCCAGTGCATCCAAATCCAGTAGAAAAGTAGTCCTGTAAACGCCGTCACCATATGCCTTATCTTTCAGGCTTTCATATATTTGTTTTGCAGCTTTCCAATTACCCTGATAGAGCAGAGCTAGTACCAGATTTGTATTAATCCATTCCTCGCCGGGATCTTTAGTTAAACCTTTACGGGCAGAATGCTCCGCCTCACTGAATTGCTTGATAAATAACTGATACCAGGCTAAAGAGCCTTATCGTTGAGCCATTAAATTAGTGAGCTTTTTATTATCCGGCATAGCCTTTTCCATTTCCGATAGCAGACCAATAATCTCTTGTTGTTGTTGTACTTTTTTGTAGGGATCTTTTTCTTTTTCGTTAGTTATTTCCAAATCACCCAGTCGTTCTATCTTCTGTTGCAGTTGAAAAGCCGCTTTGTCAAAGGCCATTGAAAAATTGGGTAAGCCTCTTAATATAAAGCCTATAATTCTGAACCTGAGGATGGGTTTCTGGGAAAATAGCCACACGTTGTTCAGCATCTCGCATCAGTTCCAACCCTGCGGCTTTCAGGGACATGTTGCCCGTGCTTTTGACCATTTGTTCATAAAAAAGACCGATATTGATAGCTGTCATGGCTACGTCCAAATTATATAATCGAGGGTTTTTCTCCGCTAATTTCATATAAAGCTGCAAGGATTCTTCATAGGCTTGCTGCGCTGCGCCCATCTCGTTGTTATCCGATAACAAGTTTCCCAAATTATTCAAGGTCATAGCCACATCCGGCAGATAAACATCGGGGTTTTTCTCCGCTAATTTCCTTCTTAGCTGCAAGGATTCTTCATAGGCTTGCTGCGCTGCCACCATCTCGTTGTTATCCGATAACAAGATTCCCAAACTGTTCAAACTTGTAGCCACATACGGCAGATACACATCGGGGTTTTTCTCCGCTAATTTCCTTCTTAGCTGCAAGGATTCTTCATAGGCTTGCTGCGCTGCCCCCATCTCGTTGTTATCCGATAACAAGTTTCCCAAATTGTTCAAGGTATTCGCCACTTCAGGCAGATACACATCGGGGTTTTTCTCCGCTAATTTCCTATAAAGCTGCAAGGATTCTTCATAGGCTTGCTGCGCTGCCCCCATCTCGTTGTTAGCCGATAACAAGTTTCCCAAATTGTTCAAACTTGTAGCCACATACGGCAGATACACATCGGGGTTTTTCTCCGCTAATTTCCTATAAAGCTGCAAGGATGCTTCATAGGCTTGCTGCGCTGCCCCCATCTCGTTGTTAGACTTTAACAAGATTCCCAAATTGTTCAAACTTGTAGCCACATACGGCAGATACACATCGGGGTTTTTCTCCGCTAATTTCCTTCTTAGCTGCAAGGATTCTTCATAGGCTTGCTGCGCTGCCCCCATCTCGTTGTTAGCCTTTAACAAAATTCCCAAATTATTTAAAATCATGCTTTTTTCAAAGGGTTGAATGGTAAGTCTAAGTGCTTTTTCGTAATAGATCCTTGCCTTTGCAAATTGGTTCTGCCTCTGCATGTAATGGGCTACCTCAAAAACCACTTCGAAATTGCTGGAATCGTTGGCTATGGCCAAATCATAGTATCGCTCGGCAGTGGCCCATTCATAGTCCAACTTATGCAGCCTGGCCTTGAATAAGCACATATTTACGTCCTGCCGAATTTCTTCTGCTCTTTTGGCGATATTTTTTTGCAGTGTATCCACCAATGCCTGTTCTTTAGCTTTGGCAGTTCTGTTCACGGCAAGGCGTTTTTCCAAATCCACACTGTCTAGAACGGCTTTGGCGAGTTCAATGTTCTTAGCTTCAAAAGCCGCAAAGGCACGTTGGTAGGCCGGGCTTTCGTCGTCGAGATTCACTGTTACCCATTTATCTGCCAATTCTTTCGCTTGTTTTTCTGCCAGTTGCCGCTGTTGGTCTAATAGTGCCATGGCTTCTTCCAGGGTTTTAATATCCTGATTGAACTGTATCCTGAGCTCGGCTAAGAGTCGTTCCCTTTCTTTACCATGTTTTTGCAGGGTGGCTACCTTGCGCTCGTAGGAGGCTATTACAGCATCTTTGGCGATATTATAGAGAGCCAATTGGTTATCGTACAACCTTCCCTGTTTGCACATTACAATCTTCAATGGCTTTAAGCGCCCAATGACGGAGGCTTCTTTCAATACTTCTTCGTTCACTATCTCATAGCCGCTTTTGGCAGCAAAAATACGGACGACATCGCCGCCGGGTCGGTCGGCAAAAACAAGGGTAAACTGTCCATTGTCGTCACTGCGTTGGGGGGCAGCACCAGCGGATTTAATTTCAGTATTAGGGAGATATTTGATAGCACCGGTACGGTATTGGCTGTTTTGCTCTACGACAAGGCCGGGAAGTTTGATATCCTGTTGGGCCTGTTTGATACCCTGTTGGGCCTGTAGGATGTGAAGGCCTAAAAAAAGTAGCGGAAGTATGGCGAATTTGTTCATTGTTTAGTTAATTTTCTTAGGGAGATATGGATTTCCTGTTGGGTATGCACAGGTATGCTGTCCAATTCGTGTATTTCGTACCCTTTTTTGAAGAAACTAACGCGTTGGAATTTGCGCTGTTTGCTTTCTGGTATTTCCAATTCAAACCAGCCAAACTGGTCAGTATAAGTAGCGGTGTTTTCTACGCTTACCCTCACAGAATCCAGCCATTGCTCGGTGTAAAAATCCATCACCTTGCCTTTGATGGTATTTATACCTTCCAGAGCAACCTCTAGAAAAATAACCGCGTTGGGTTCAAGCTGGTACAAGCTGTCTGGGGGAAAGGCACGATAAGGCTGGGGGTGTTCAATACGGATAAGCACTTTTTGTCCTTTAAATCCTATCGGTATTTCTTTAAAAGTGGCTTCACCTTTTTCGTTGATGCTGCACGGGATTTCGTTGGTACGCAAGCCAAGCATTACCTGGCCCTGATTTTTCAAAATGCGGTCGTCTTTACCTTTTTTGCCGTGTACGAACACCGTGATTGTAAAGCTTTCGGGTGATCCGTCACCGAAAATATCTTTTATACTGAAGCCTGTGATTTGAAAAATACTCGCTAAAATACCGACCACAATGCTTGAACCAACGACATATTTCCAAATATTGCGCCTGCGCTTTTCTGCTCCCAGGATATCCGGCAATTGCTTTGCTTCCCCGTTCAAAAAGCGAAGCAGCCGGTCATTGATGCGCTTTTTTTCGGTAATTTGCTGCTCAAAACTCAGTATACCTTTTACCGAGTCCATTTGGATCTGCTCAAAGGATGTTTTGATTTGAGCAATAAAAAGTTGGTCTTCCGGTGGTAAATCCAGCGAAAGAAGTTTGCTAATAGCTTCGGACGTCTTACCATTTGAAACCAGTTGTATTATCACTTCTTTTTCTGTCATTTATACCTGAGGATTTGTCATTAAAACACGTACTTAGTTTGATTTATTTATCTCTCAAATATACCTTTTTAGACAATAAATTAAAAAAGCTTCTAAAGTTGTTAAATAATAGATAGACACATAAGTAAAATTTCATTGGTTTATTGGAACTATAGCGTTAAAGCTTTTGTAAGTAAGGCAAATTAATATTATTAATTGATTGCTTTTACTTTTGCAGTCCTTTAAACTTTCACACCGATTCTATAATTTCTCATTTCAGTAAAGGCGATTGTAATTGTATAGATAGTGCCTTTTTTTCTCATTTTTAGATAAAAATTTACAGTGTTTGCAAATTGTTTGCAAATAAAAAGGCTTCAGGAGTATGAACTTTCTGAAGCCTTGTCTTTATTAGTGGTCCCACATGGGCTCCCCGCAGTCGCGGGATAAACTTCTCGCCCAATGACTATTTACAAAACAAAAAACCACTCAATCTCTTGAATGGCTTTTGGGCAAACTAGTGGTCCCACATGGGCTCCCCGCATCCGCGGGATAAACTTCTCGCCCAATGACTATTTACAAAACAAAAAACCACTCAATCTCTTGAATGGCTTTTGGGCAAACTAGTGGTCCCACATGGGCTCCCCGCATCCGCGGGATAAACTTCTCGCCCAATGACTATTTACAAAACAAAAAACCACTCAATCTCTTGAATGGCTTTTGGGCAAACTAGTGGTCCCACATGGGCTCCCCGCATCCGCGGGATAAACTTCTCGCCCAATGACTATTTACAAAACAAAAAACCACTCAATCTCTTGAATGGCTTTTGGGCAAACTAGTGGTCCCACATGGGCTCGAACCATGGACCCCCTGATTATGAGTCAGGTGCTCTAACCAGCTGAGCTATAGGACCTATAAATTTTGGAGTGCAATATTAGGGTTTTTTTTTAGCTTCCGCAAGCATTTTTTCTTAATCTTGAATTTCTTGACATAGCTCTATAAGCACACCATTAGTGGTTTTAGGGTGTAAAAATGCCACTAATTTATTGTCTGCTCCTTTTTTTGGTGTTTCATTTAAAATAGTAAACCCTTCTCCTTTTAATCTCGTGATTTCTGCTTGTATATCTGTAACATCAAAGGCAATATGATGAATTCCCTCTCCCTTTCTTTCTATAAACTTGGCAATAGGACTGTCTGGATTGGTTGCTTCTAACAATTCAATTTTGTTTTCACCCGTCTTAAAAAAAGAAGTAGTTACTCCTTCACTTTCTACAGATTCTGATTTGTAGGGCGCAATGCCTAAAAGTTTTTCAAAAAGTAAATTTGATTTCTTAATATCTTTTACCGCTATTCCCAAATGTTCAATCTTGTTCATCATAGCATTCTCAATTTTAAATGGTTTTCCTATTTCAAATGTAAACAATATGCTGTAATTATTAATATTGTATTTTTGCCCTATGGAAACAAACAGACAGCGTAAGATAGCAGGAGTAATTCAGAAAGATCTGGTAGAAATTCTTCAAAAGGCCGCCCTAGATGGAGGATTAACTGGTGTTTTAATTTCCGTTACCAAAGTAAATGTTACTTCAGACTTGTCTATTGCTAAAGTATACTTGAGTATTTTTCCACATAAAGAAAGTACGGCTTTATTGGAAGGGATACGGTCTAATCAACCACTCATCAAACATCAATTGGCACAAAGAACACGCCATCAATTAAGAAGGGTTCCTCAACTTGAGTTTTTTGTAGATGATTCTTTAGAGTATATTGATAAAATAGACCATTCGTTAAAAGGAGATCAAAATCCTATAGAAAATCCTAATTTATTGGACAAAAGGAAAAAATCGTAGCGATTGAACTTTCCTCTTTACATAGCAAAAAGATACCTTATTTCTAAAAGCAGCCAGAATGCTGTAAATATTATAAACCGCATTACGTTTGTGGTAACTATTATTGGTGCCGCTTCACTTTTTATTGTTCTTTCTGGTTTTTCTGGACTCAAAACATTTAGCCTTTCTTTTAGCAATTCTTTTGATCCGGATCTTAAAGTTATACCCGCCACAGGCAAATTTATTACGCTTACTGATGCGCAGGATGAAAAATTAAACCAAATCAAAGGAGTCAAATCTTATTCAAAGGAATTAGAAGAACGGGTTTTTCTTTCTTATAAACAAAAGAACCATGTTGCCTATTTAAAAGGTGTAGACCAAAACTTCAACAAGGTAACCGGATTAGACAGTCTTGTCTTTTATGGAAAATGGTTCAATCAATCAAATGAAGTAGTGGCGGGAATTCGTATTTCAAATCTTTTAGGTCTTACCCCAAATGATTATACCAACCCACTTTCAATCATCGTTCCCAAACCAGGCAAAGGTAGTTTTAAAGCACAATCAAATCCCTTTAATACGAAATCTGTAGTAATGAGTGGTGTGTTTTCAATTACGGAAGAATTAGATAAAAAATATATATTTTGTCCTTTAACTTTAGTTCAAGAACTACTTCAAAAAGAAGATAATACTATCTCGTCTATTACTTTTAAGCTTCAAAAAGGAGCAGACGAAACTCAGCTAGTTTCAGCCCTTCAAACTATTTTTGGGAAAAACAAGATCGAAGTAAAAAACAGAGCACAATTAAACGATGCGTTGTATAAAATGTTAAATACAGAAAATCTCGCTATTTATCTCATATTTACCTTAGTACTCATTATTGCTTTGTTTAATGTTGCCGGAGCTATCATTATGATGATTTTAGATAAAAAAGAGAATCTAAAGACGCTTTTTAACCTTGGAGCTACCATTACCGCACTTAAACGAATTTTCTTTATGCAAGGCGTTCTGTTAGTGACTATAGGAGGTATTAGCGGAATTCTTCTTGGTATTTTAATTGCATGGTTGCAACAGAGTTTCCATTTGGTGATGATTACTCCTTCTTTACCCTACCCAATGGAAATACGGTTTATAAATATCATTATTGTTGCGATTACCATTTTTGTATTAGGAATCATTGCAGCAAGAATTTCTTCTGCTAGCATCTCTAAAAAATTATTGGAAGCTTAAGCAAATTGATAACCTGCAAATTTTTCCAATACCTCATCAAAGGCAGCAAAAACATCGGATGCAGCATCACTAGTAACCATTTTCATTCGGTATTCCTTAAAATTAGGAATTCCTTTAAAATAATTGGTATAATGCCTTCTAGTCTCAAAAACCCCTAATTTTTCGCCTTTCCAGTCTATTGACATCTGTAGATGCCTTCTGGCAGCAATTACACGTTCTTCTAAGGTAGGTGGAGCTAAATGTGTACCTGTTTTAAAAAAATGCTTTACTTCTTTAAAAAACCATGGATATCCTATACTTGCTCTTCCAATCATTGCGCCATCCAGACCGTATACATCTCTCATTTCCATGGCCTTTTCGGGAGAGTTTACATCTCCATTACCAAAAACAGGAATATGCATTCTGGAATTATTCTTAACCTCTGCTATCGGTTTCCAATTGGCTTCTCCTTTATACATTTGTACACGGGTTCTGCCATGTATAGAAATTGCCTTAATACCTACATCTTGGAGACGTTCTGCAACTTCTACAATTTTAATGGAGTCACTATCCCAACCCAAACGTGTTTTTACCGTTACCGGAAGATGGGTTCTTTTTACCATAGCTTCCGTGAGCTTTACCATTAAAGGAATGTCTCTTAAAATTCCAGCTCCGGCATTCTTACTAACCACTTTTTTTACGGGGCATCCAAAATTGATGTCTATAATATCAGGCTTTGACCTGGTAACAATATCTATAGCTTCTAGCATAGAATCCATTTCGGCCCCAAAAATCTGAATTCCTACCGGACGTTCCTTTTCATAGATATCTAGTTTTTGAACACTTTTTGCAGCATCGCGAATGAGGCCTTCACTGCTAATAAATTCTGTATACATAACATCTGCCCCTTGTTCTTTACATAAAGCACGAAAAGGGGGGTCGCTTACATCTTCCATGGGTGCAAGCAAGAGCGGAAACTCTCCTACATCTATTGGTCCGATTTTAGCCAAAGCAATTTCTTTTTTAGGAATGCAAAGATAAGCGTTTTATCTTCAATGTTTTAAATGGATATTTGTCTTTATCAATTGAGGCGCTCGCGTTCTTCAATGGTTTTTGTTTCGGAAGCATTTTTTAAGCGAGTATTTCCAAATCTATATCTAAAAGCAATTGTAAATAAGCGATTCTCATCTCTTACAATGCGGGTACTGCTTTGATTGTCAAAAAATCTATTGGTTCTAATATATCCGTTATTGAAAATATCTTTTATCCCTATTGTTAATCTTGCCTTATTCTTAAGCATTGTTTTAGATACCGCAGCGTTAATAAAGCTATAATCTTCTTGCCTGGCATTACCCAAAATAATTTCTGAAACATACTCGCCCCCTAATTCTCCTGTAAGTCCATCTTTAGCAGAAATAGTAAAATAATTATCAAAAGTTAAATATAAAGTCCAAAGACTATTATCAACTAAATTATCTCCGTTTTCAACATTTCTAAACCTTTCAGCACCATAAAAATAAGAGGTTACTAAACTTAAATCCCAAAAATTGGTAATGGATTTATAGGTTAAAAAATCAAAACCGTAAGATACCTCACGGTCAATATTGGTATTAAGATATCTTATGATATTACTGTCGTTATTCTGGAAAGTGAGGTGTTTTAATGCATTTTTTTCAAAGCGGTAATAGATCTCAAAAGTATAGGTTTCGTTAAGCGTATAAGATAGTGTAATCAAATCTTTAAAAGCAGGGTTAAGAGCTGGGTCTCCTTGAACAAAAATATTGTTTCCAGTGAAATATTTGAATGGATTGATACTTGCGTAACGTGGTCTTTTTATCCGCCTGCCATAATTGATACTAAAGTCGTGCGTACTATTGGGAACATATTGAAGATAAAAGGTGGGGAAAATTTCTAAATACTCATTATCATTTACCCTTCCCAGCATATCTGAAATGCCTTTTGTTTCCGTAAATTCTGCTCTTAATCCTGCTTTAAAATTCCAATTAGACCAGCCTCTGGAATAACTCAAGTATGCTGCGACTATGCTTTCATCATATTCAAAACGATCATTCTCCGTAGGGTCATCGCCAGGTTGAGTAGGGTCAAAACCAGGTTGTTCTATTGTACTTAGTGCGTCAATTGAAGCGTACTTCACACCTGCTTCCACTTCATCATTCTTGGTTAAAGGAAAATTAAAATCCCCTTGCGCGTTAAATATATGAATACGTTGGTCTGAATCTGTAGAAAAATCATTGTCACCCGTTTTGGTACCATCTGGAAGAAAAAAGTCTGTATCCAGCTCCTGAAGCCTTTCGTAATCATAATAAGTATACCCACTATTGAATACAAATTGTGCACCCTTATCGTTTAGTTTTCTAACATAATCAAGATTAAAAATTAGATTAAGATTATCATCTGTTATATGATTAAATGTAGTAAAAGAAGATGTTGGTATTCCATTAGGATCACTAATCGCAGTGTTAGTAAGATACCTTAAATTAAATGTAGGCAATACAGAAGTGATCACTGAAGCACTAAAAGTATGCTTAGCATTTGGTATGTAATCAAAAAAAGCGCTTACTGTATGTCTTCTGGAATCTGTAATTCCCTCCAAGTTAGTATTCCAAATAGATGCTATTTCATCATTCTCAATAAAATCAACAATCTCATTTTGTAAACTCAACCTCTTCCGATCCGCAACCGTATAATTAATAGCCAGTTGGGTTTTTTCCGATTTAAAAAAATGACTGGTCCCCAAAGTATATTTTGGATACACCCCTACTGTATAATTTGTAAAAACACTGCCATTATAACCTCTGGCAATATTCTTATTCATATTAATATTGACTATAGCGCCGCCTTCGGCATCATATTTTGCAGATGGATTTGTTATTAGCTCAATAGAAGAAACAGAACCTGCTTCTGTTCCTGTAAGAAGATTGAGAATATCTTCTTTGGGTAAAGAAACCTTTCTATTATTAATAAGTACTTGTATATTAGACGATCCTTTTATACTTATTTCGTTATTGACAACAATAATTCCTGGTGTCCTTTTGAGAAGCTCCCAAATATTAGTATCGGTTAGTGAAGTTTGCGCTACCTCAAAAACCAGTCTATCTACTTTACGTTTTAATTGAGGATATTTCTTCTTAGCTGTAATCGTAATATCTTCTAGATTTTCAGTTAAGGGTTCAAGTACCACCAACTCTATTTTTGCATCAGACGCAATACTAATTTCTTTAAATACTTTTTTGTAACCGACAAATGAAAATTTAAGTATATAATTACCAGCGGAAAGATTAGCAATTTGATAACTTCCGTCCTCCAAAGTAGAGTTTCCCTTAATAACGGTAGAATCTGATTGTTGCAATACAAGTACATTTACAAAACCTAGTGCTTCCTGATTATTTTTACTTACCTTTCCTTCAATAGTAAACTCTTGTCCATAACTCTTTGTTAACGTGGACAACACGAATAATACAAATAATGTATACATGGGAAGTGGTTTTATAAACCGAAAACGCATATTATAATTTTTAATTTGTAGACTATTTTCTACAAAGATATTATTTAATTAGTATTTAATCGATAATTATTTGTTGTTCATCTTAAAATTCGTACAAAAATCGATATATCTTTAAAATCACACAAGTTTTTAAAAGTTAAAGTTTACCTGTAAAAATAAGGAGCTAAAATAAGCTATATTTGCAAACTGAATGATAAGGACTTAAGGCCCAATGAAGCACATACGTAATTTTTGCATTATAGCTCATATTGATCACGGTAAAAGTACCCTAGCCGATAGACTACTTGACTATACAGGCTCTGTAACCGAACGTGAAAAACAGAATCAATTATTAGATAATATGGATCTGGAAAGAGAGCGTGGTATTACCATTAAATCTCACGCTATTCAAATGGAGTATGAATATGAAGGAACTCAATATATTTTAAACTTAATTGACACGCCTGGTCATGTTGATTTTTCTTATGAAGTTTCTAGATCTATAGCTGCTTGTGAAGGTGCGCTTTTAATTGTTGATGCAGCACAAAGTATACAAGCGCAAACTATTTCTAACCTTTATCTTGCATTAGAAAATGATCTTGAAATTATTCCGGTACTTAATAAAATAGATCTTCCCAGTGCAAACCCAGAAGAGGTTACAGATGATATTGTAGAACTGTTAGGTTGTGATCCTTCTGATGTGATTCCTGCCAGTGCAAAGACAGGACAAGGTATTGGAGAAATTTTAACTGCAATTATTGAAAAAGTTCCAGCTCCAAAAGGAGATCCTGAAGCTCCTTTACAAGCCCTTATTTTTGATTCTGTTTACAATCCTTTTCGTGGAGTAGAAACCTATTTTAGGGTAATGAATGGTGAAATTAAAAAGGGACAAAAGATTAAGTTTTTTGCTACCAAAAAAACCTACTTTGCAGATGAGGTGGGAACATTAAAACTCACTCAGTATCCTAGAGAAGTGATTAAAACTGGTGATGTAGGCTATCTTATTACGGGTATAAAAGATGCCAGAGAAGTAAAAGTAGGAGATACGATTACCGATGCTGTAAATCCGACAGAAATTCCTATTGAAGGCTTCGAAAATGTTAAGCCTATGGTTTTTGCCGGTATCTATCCGGTAGATACTGAGGAGTATGAAGAATTGAGAAATGCTATGGAAAAGTTGCAGCTTAATGATGCCTCCCTAGTTTTTGCTCCTGAAAGCTCTGCTGCACTTGGTTTTGGTTTCCGCTGTGGTTTCTTAGGCATGTTACATCTAGAAATCGTTCAAGAAAGACTTGAGCGAGAGTTTGAAATGACTGTAATTACAACGGTTCCTAATGTAAGTTATCATGCATACACTAAAAAAGAACCAGATATTCAGGTTTTAGTAAATAATCCTTCTGATCTTCCAGATCCTTCTAAACTAGACCGAGTAGAAGAACCTTATATAAAAGCTTCTATTATAACCAAATCTGATTTTGTAGGGCCTGTTATGTCTCTTTGTATTGAGAAAAGAGGGGAAATAACCAACCAAACTTATCTTACTCCTGAAAGAGTAGAACTTAGTTTTGATATGCCTCTTGCAGAAATTGTATTTGATTTTTATGATCGTTTAAAAACAGTCTCAAAAGGCTATGCCTCCTTTGATTATTCTCCTATAGGTATGCGAGAATCTAAGCTGGTAAAAGTAGATGTTCTAATAAATGCCAACTCTGTAGATGCCCTTTCTGCACTTATTCATGCAGACAATGCATATAACATTGGTAAAAAAATGTGTGAAAAATTACGGCAATTAATCCCTAGACAACAGTTTGATATTCCTATACAAGCTGCGATTGGTGCAAAAATTATTTCTCGCGAAACTATTAAAGCGCTTCGGAAAGATGTAACTGCTAAATGTTATGGTGGTGATATCTCCAGAAAGAGAAAACTACTTGAAAAACAGAAAAAAGGTAAAAAAAGAATGAGACAAGTAGGAAATGTAGAGATCCCTCAACAAGCATTTATGGCAGTACTTAAATTAAATGATTAATCTAATTAAAACGTATAAATTAAAAAAGAAGCTGCTAAAAACAGCTTCTTTTTATTTTTTATCTAAGACATTTTCTCAAAGGAAAATTTTATAATAGCAAAATATACCCGTATTCTTAAGATTATAGATATTCTTTAGGTTTTCCTAGATACACCAATTTGTATCCATCTTCAATCTTTAATTCTTCCTTTTTAAAATTAGCTAGAATTTTAAGATCGCCGTCTAAGTCTTTTACAAAAACAGGAATGGTATCTTTTACTTGATTTAAAGCTTCTAATTCTTTTAAAAATTGTTGATGAGAAGAAAGTTCTATTTCATTTATTTTGGGATAATCCCGAGCCACTTCCATTAAATTAATATAATCGTCTTTTTTAGAAAATAGTATTTCTAAGGGTTGGTAATCTGGCTCTCGCATTTCCTCTGGTGTGATTAAACGGAAAGCACCGTTTTCTCCTAACTGATTTCTAAATCTGTCTATTGCATGTTTGTTTACTTCTTTGCTTCCAGTAAGCGCCATTAAATAGCCTATATCACTAAATTCTATATTATCTGAAAGGTTTTCAGCAAAAATATTTGCTTCCTGTGCTTCAAGACCCATTTCCCTAGCGCTTTCTACATTTTCTCGGTTACTATCAATTAATACTACATGCCTATCGTTCTTCTGAAGATATTGTGCAATGAGCCTTGAAAACTGAGAGGCGCCCACTATAAGGATTCCATTAGAATTTTTAAGAAAAACACCTAATAACTTAGCAAATAAGCGAGCTGTTGTTGCATTTAACAAAACGGTTCCTAATACAATGGTAAATACTAAAGGAGTTATGTATTCTGCTCCTGCTACTCCGTTTTGAACTAATTTGGTGCCAAATAAAGAGGCAATACCGGCTGCAACAATACCCCTGGGGCCAACCCAGCTTATAAAAAGTTTTTCATTGAGCTTTAGATTAGAACCTCCACTACTTAAAAAGACACCAATAGGTCTTACAATGAAAACAATAATAGCAAAAAGAATGGCGGTATTCCAATTAAATACTAGTTCCATATCTTTTATTTCAATATTGGCGGCTAAGAGAATAAATAGAATAGAAATAAGTAAAACACTCAAAGATTCTTTAAAATATAAAAGCTCTTTAATATTTGGGAGGTTTGTATTACCCATTACCATACCCATAACAACAACCGCAAGTAAACCAGATTCATGTGCAAAAATATCTGACTCCACAAATACCAATAATACAACAGATAATGAGACTACGTTAAGAAGGTAATGTGGTATCCATTGTTTTTTTATCGTAAATGCCAGTGCGTGCGCAAATGTAAAACCAAAAGTAGTACCAAAAAGTAGAATTTTTCCAAATTCTATAAGTGCTGTCTTTGTATAACCTGTTCCCTCGCCTACACTTATAAACTCAAATACCAATACTGCCACCAAAGCTCCAATAGGGTCTATGAGTATTCCTTCCCATTTCAATACTGCAGAAACATCTTTTCTCAAAGGAATATTTCTAAGAATGGGGCCAATAACCGTAGGGCCCGTAACAATAATCAATGCGGAAAAAAGAAAGGAAATTTCATAACTCAATCCAAAAAGAAAATGTGCAGTAAACCCCGCACCAAAGAAAGTGACTAATGAACCTATAGTAATCAACTTTGTAATTGCAGGACCCACTCTTTTAATCTCGTTTTGCTTTAACGTTAACCCTCCTTCAAAAAGAATAATACTAATAGCAAGCGAAACAAAATAAAATAAACTATCTCCAGGAAAAAGCCCCCGTTCACCATCCCACCTTGGTTGTATCCACTTTTGATGATCTTCGGTAAATAAGGTTGATATTGGTCCAACAAGCAAGCCAATAAGGATAAGAGGTAATATAGCAGGTATTTTAAACTTCCAAGCAACCCATTGCGCCAGTATTCCAAAGATAATAATGCTTGCCAGCTCTAACATATTCTATTTTTATCGTGAAAATACTATTTTTTTTCAATTGAAGTTTCAAATTTCAAGCTTCTTTGTTTTGTAAGAAAAAAAAACTATCTTTCTCGATTAAGCTATGTTGACCAATAAACTAAGTATACATAATATCCTAACCGGGATTGCCTTTTCACCTAACCTACGAGCAAACTTTTATGAGGCAGCTCGTCTTTCCGCATTTTTTGGCGCACGTCTTATATTGGTACATGTAGGTTCTAAGACTAAACAGAAAGAGGAAGTTATAAATCTCATTATTCAGGATTTTTGTGAAAAAAACACCTATAATCAGCCCATAGAAATTATTTGGGAAGAAGGATTAATAGTACCTGTGATTTTAAAAGCAATTGATAGATTTAAAGCAGATCTTTTAATTTTAGGAGCTTTAAAAAAAGAACAATTGCTTAAATATTATATGGGGTCTATTGCCAGAAAACTCACGCGAAAAGCTCCTTGCTCTGTTTTATTGCTTATAAAACCTTCCGTAGTGAGAAAACCTAGCGATCATATAGTTGTTAATGGTCTTAATGCTAACCAAACTCCTCAAACCATATTTGATTCTTTTGCAATTGCCCAAATTCTAGGTTCCGTAAAAATTACCATTATAGAAGAAGTTAGCAGGCAGGAAGTGAATGTAATGGTAAATGATGATAGAAGTCTTAGAAAAGCAACTCTTATAAAGGAAAGGATTACCAGACGAGAAGCGTTTAGAGTACAGGAAATTATTCATCAAATCCCTGAAAACCTAAAAAAGGGTATTCTTATCAAATTACAAAGTATTTTTGGTAAAAGGGGTTATTCTATTGGGCATTATGCAAATCTTGTAAGGGCCGATTTACTAATTATGAACGCTCCTTCAAAAACTCGATTTTTAGATCGGCTTTTTCCTCATGATATTGAATATATCTTGAGTGAACTTCCTACCGATGTTTTGGTCATCAAGGAAAGAGATTCATGATAAAATCTAAAAGCGCTTTCAAAACCTTTACTTCTTCACTCCCAAAAAATATTTTTTCCGGATTTGTGGTCTCTCTCATTGCGCTACCTCTTGGTCTTGGTCTTGCACTTGCCTCAGAAGCACCCCCAATTGCCGGAGTCATATCAGCCGTTATTGGTGGTACAGTGGTTGCTATTTTAGGGGGGTCACATGTAACTATCACAGGACCGGGAAATGGCTTAGTTGTTATCTTATTAAGTGCTATCACTCTTCTTGGTGGAGGTAATTTATACGAAGGCTATATCATTACACTTGCTGCTATTGTTTTTTCTGGAGCTCTTATGATGCTTTTAGGTTTTTTGAGGTTGGGTATTCTGAGTGATTTTTTTCCAGCATCTGCCATACAAGGTATGCTAGCCGCTATTGGTATCAGCATTTTTGCTAAGCAATTTCACGTTATGTTGGGGCAACCAGAAACTACAGGTTCTGTAGTACAATTGTTATTGAAGATTCCAAGCGCAGTTTCTGTATTACTATCAAGTCAAGGCAATACATCACTTCTGGCAGCTGCTTTGGTTGGTGTTATAAGCCTTGTAATTATGTTTGGGTATCCTAAAATACGTAATCAGTTATTTCAACTCGTTCCTGCCCCTATGTGGATTGTAATTTTAGTAATTGGTATGAGTTACTATTACGAATTTTTTAGTTCTCAACCTTATCCAATTTCTGAACATTTATTAATCAATATTCCATCAAACATTTCAAAAAGTTTTGCTTTTCCAGATTTTTCTAAGGTACTATCTCTTCAGTTTTGGGGTGTTGTTTTTGGAATTACACTAATTGCAAGTATTGAATCTTTATTAAGCATTAAAGCGGTTGACAAGCTAGATGCTCAAAAAAGACGTACCAATGTAAATAAAGATTTAAAAGCATTAGGGCTAGCTACTATAATAAGTGGTTTTGTTGGAGGGCTCAATGTAGTAACTGTAATAGCCCGTAGTTCTGTAAATGTAAATAATAGTGCATCTAACCGTTCATCCAATTTTTTCCATGCAGCTTTTTTACTCCTTTTTATCCTTTTGTTTTCCGAACAATTAAAACGTATTCCACTTCCGGCATTAGCAGCTATTCTAGTTTACACAGGATTAAGACTCGCAACACCAGATAGTATTCGCAAGATTTCTAAAATTGGTAATGAGCAACTACTTATCTTTTTTATAACTCTTTTATTCACGTTAGTAACTAATCTTATTACGGGTATTAGTATAGGAGTGCTTACTACCTTAATCACTCACATGGTTATTAATCGCAGTTTTACACTTTTCTTTCAAAACTTTAGAAAACCTAATGTTTTAATGTTTACAGAAGAAAAAGGTAATTATTATGTGAGTGTAAAGAACTTTTGTAGTTTTCTAAATTTTCATCGTTTGAAACACAATCTGGATGCTATTCCAGAAAGCGCTGATGTTATTCTGGATTTTACCATGTGCGATTTTGTAGACCATACGGTACTGGATAACCTCAACAATTACCAGCAATCTTTTCTTCGTAGAGGAGGTCATTTTGAGATTATTGGTTTGGATAGTCATGATACCGATTCTGTACACCCTTTTGCAATTAGAAAAATTATTCCGTCTAAAACGATAACTAGGATTGAAAAATACCTTACCAAAAGACAAGGCCTTATCAAAAGTATTGCTCAGGATTTTTCTTGGAGTTATGAAGCTGCTAAACAAAACGATGTTTTATTTCTATATCAATTTTTGTTTTTTGAAACACGAAAAATCAATCATTTATACAATGAACTTAAGAATGAACAACAAGATTGTAGGGTATTTGATATAGAATATAGTGAAGGTGCTTTTATTGCTAAAGAAGTGCTGCATTCAACATTTTTGTTTATTAATATTAATGCAGTTATTCCTGCCTTTACTTTAGATAGGGAAGGACTACTTGAAAAGGTCTATCAATGGGCGGGTTTTGATGATATTGATTTTCAAGATCATCCAGACTTTTCAAATCGTTTTTACCTCTACGGTGAAAATGAAGAGGCTATTAGAGCATTTTTTACAGATGAGTTGATCTTGTTTTTTGAAAGTAATCCATATTATCACATAGAATCTAACGGCACCGCTTTACTTATAAAAGGTAAAGAACGCTTATTTGGTATCCAAGAGATTAAAAAATTGATTGATTTTGGTAATAGATTCGCTCAATTACTTAAAAAACATCCTTTTTTGTTAAAAATAAAATAATAAAAAGCCTAGTTTCTTAAAATGTTTTGGGTTTTTGTTAATTTGCATTGCTGTGAAATAATGTGTATTCTTCGTAATTACTTATTCCCATAATCACATTATTATAAATTGAGTGTAAACAATGAAATTACATCCCATTGAAACGGGAAACTTTAAGTTAGATGGTGGAGCTATGTTTGGAGTGGTTCCCAAAACTATTTGGAGTAGAACAAATCCCGCTAATTCTAATAATTTAATAGATATGGCTGCCCGTTGCCTTCTTATTGAAGAAGGTAATCGTCTTATTCTAATAGATACCGGAATGGGTAATAAACAAAGTGAAAAATTCTTTGGTTATTATGACTTATGGGGAGATTATGATTTAGACAGCTCTCTAGAAAAAGCCGGATTTCACCGAGACGATATTACCGACGTTTTTATGACACATTTACATTTTGACCACTGTGGCGGATGTATAAATTGGAATAAAGATAAAACAGGCTTTGAGCCAGCTTTTAAAAACGCTCGCTTTTGGACTAATAAAAACCATTGGCAATGGGCTACAGAACCTAATGCAAGAGAAAAAGCTTCTTTTCTAAAAGAGAACATTATGCCTCTGGAAGAAAGCGGTCAATTACATTTCATTAAAACACCCTCTGGAAACTACAGTAGTAATTTAGAGATGGGTTTTGATATTCTATTTGTAGATGGACATACCGAAAAGCAGATGCTTCCAACATTAAAATATCAAGGTAAAACATTGGTTTTTATGGCAGATTTGTTGCCTACTACTGGTCATATTCCACTTGCTTATGTCATGGGTTATGATACAAGACCATTGATTACACTTAATGAAAAGGCTGTATTTCTAGAAAAAGCAGCCAATGAAAATTACTATTTATTTTTAGAACATGATGCAAATACAGAACTTTGCACAGTAAAACATACAGAAAAAGGCATTCGTCTTGACCAAACTTTTACTTTTAATGAAATTTTCAACTAAAAATTATTTATGAAATTTATAAAACCGTTTTTAAGTATAGCTGTGGTAGCGTCCACCCTGCTATCATGTGGCACTACTACAATACTTTCAACTCCTATTGAGAATATTGATACTAATCCTGTAAAAAGAGCCAAACTAGCAGAAAACGAGTTAAAGCGTTGGAATATGCTTGACCTAATACTTGATACTGTTCCTGGAATGAGTGTTAACAGAGCCTATACAGATGTGATTAAAGGTAGAAAAGGAAAAACGGTAATCGTAGGGGTTATTGATTCTGGTGTAGATATAGAACATGAGGATTTGGCAGGAATTATATGGAAAAATACCTCAGAGAAACCCAATAACGGGAAAGATGATGATAATAATGGATATGTAGATGACATTCATGGATGGAACTTTTTGGGTGATGCGGTTCATGAAAATCTAGAATATGTTAGAATCCTAAAAAAGGGAGATGATGGATCTGAAATTTACCAAAAAGCTAAAGCAGAGCGGCAACAACAATACCAAAAAAGTCTTCAGGAAAAACAACAAGTAGATATGCTACTGCAACAAATACCAGAAGCAAATAAAGTTATTAAAAAGCACTTGGGTAAAGATTCATTTACCATAGATGACGTTGACGCAATCATTAGCACAGATCAAGCTGTTAATCAAGCCAAAGGATTGTTGTTATTTTTAGACCGTAATGATTTAGATTATGACAAGATCAAAGACTATGCAGATACTTCCATCTATAGTATGCTAAACTATAATCTTAACCTTGAATTTGATGGTAGAAAAATAGTAGGCGATAATCCTAATGATTTTAACGATAAAAACTACGGGAATAATAATGTAATGGGTCCAGACAAAGAAAGTATTTCTCATGGAACGCACGTTGCTGGTACTATTGCCGCGATAAGAAATAATGGTAAAGGAATTGATGGAGTATCAAATAATACAAAAATTATGGTACTTAGAGCAGTTCCAGATGGTGATGAATACGATAAGGATATTGCACTTGCTATTAGATACGCGGCAGATAATGGAGCCAAAGTAATTAATACAAGTTTTGGTAAGGCATATTCCCCAAATGCAGAGTGGGTTATGGATGCTATTAAATATGCGGCTTCAAAAGATGTACTAATCGTAAATGCGGCAGGAAATGAGAGTAAAAATATTGATAAAAATAATGTTTATCCTAATGATTCTTATAATGGAAATTCAGAATACGCAGACAATATGATTGTAATAGGTGCTCTTAATTACAAATATAATGGGGAGCTAGTAGCAGGCTTTTCAAATTATGGTCAAAACACCGTTGATCTTTTTGCGCCAGGTGTAAAAATTTGGTCTACAGTCCCTAATAATGAATATGATTACTCAGACGGTACTTCAATGGCCGCACCAGGAGTAGCAGGAATCGCTGCACTCATTAGATCTTACTACCCAAAGCTATCTGCCAATCAAGTAAAAAAGATTCTTATGGCCTCAGGACTTTCTACCAAGCTTAAAGTAGCGGCAGGAAAGAACGGTATTTCAAAAACCTTGAATGAGATATCCGTTTCTGGTAAAATTGCTAATGCCTACAATGCTTTAATTTTGGCAGACAAAGTTTCTAAAGGAGCTGTGAATCTTTAAAATATAAATGAAAAAAATGAAAAAAACCATCATTACACTTCTTAGTATTGGATGCTTTATTAGTGCATGTGCCAAGAATCCTCCTGAAAATACAAAGTCTACTATTAACAACAATACAGTTTCTTCAAAAATGTATTGGCAACAACACGTAGATTATAAAATGGAGATAGCTGTGAATGTTGAAAACTATCAATATTCTGGTATACAAAAACTAGTGTATACAAATAACTCTCCAGATGTTTTAACCAAAGTATATTACCATTTATACTTTAATGCTTTCCAACCTGGAAGTGAAATGGATATTCGGCTTCAAAATATTGTAGATCCAGACAGTAGAATGGTTAATGCGATTACTGATGAAAATGGTAAAACTATCTATGAAAGCAGAATAGCAAAACTTTCACCAGATGAAATAGGATATTTAAAAGTCCTTTCTTTAAAACAAAATGGTAAAAAGTTAAATTATGAAACCGCTGGAACCGTTTTAGAAGTTTCATTAAATAAACCGCTACAACCTGGTTCAAGTACCACTTTTGATATGAAATTTGAAGGACAGGTGCCAGTACAGATTAGACGCTCCGGAAGAAATAATAAAGATGGTGTAGCTTTATCAATGACTCAATGGTATCCCAAAATGGCAGAATATGATTTTGAAGGTTGGCACGCAGATCCATATATTGCTCGTGAATTTCATGGTGTATGGGGAGATTATGATGTGAAAATTACTATTGACAAGGATTATATCTTAGGAGGATCTGGATACCTGCAAAATCCTGAAGAAATTGGTTTTGGTTATGAAAAACCAGAAACCAAACTCAAAAAGCAACGAGGAAAAACAAAGACTTGGCATTTTAAAGCACCAAATGTACATGATTTTACATGGGCTGCAGATCCAGACTATATTCATGATACGGTAGCAACCAAAAGTGGAACAACGCTTCATTTTCTCTATAAGAATGATCCTAATGTTATTGAAAACTGGAAAAAAATTCAACCGTTAACCGCTGATTTATTGGCATATTATAATGAGCATATAGGACCGTATCCATGGAAACAGTATTCCGTAATTCAAGGGGGAGATGGTGGTATGGAATATGCCATGTGCACGCTTATTACTGGTGGTAGTAGTTTTAATGGTCTGCTAGGCACTACTGCCCATGAAATGGCACACGCATGGTTTCAACATATCTTGGCTACTAATGAATCAAAACATTCATGGATGGATGAAGGCTTTACTTCTTATATCTCTGATCTGGCAGAAAACTACGTTCTAGGAAAATCTCCTGAAAACCCATTTAAAAGTGCTTATAACAATTACTTTAGGTTAGTTACTTCTGGTGTAGAGCAACCACAAACAACACACTCAGACCGTTATAATTATAACTTTGCTTATAGTATTGCTGCTTATAGTAAAGGAGAGGTTTTTCTAGCGCAATTAGGCTATATTATTGGGGAGGATAAATTAAAAGAAACTATAAAAAAATACTTTGAAGATTTTAAATTCAAACATCCTACACCTAACGATATTAAACGTACCGCAGAAAAAGTTTCGGGTATAGAACTAGATTGGTATCTAACAGACTGGACGCAAACTACAAATACCATTGATTATGCAATAGGTGATGTAATAGGTGATGAAACTAGCACGAAAGTAAGCTTACAACGTATAGGCCTTATGCCAATGCCATTAGATATCTTGGTTACATTTAAAGATGGTTCTAAAGAATTGTATTATATTCCTTTAAGAATGATGAGAGGCGAAAAGGCAAATCAGCAACCTGAACTTAAAAGAACTACATTAAAAGATTGGGCCTGGGCATATCCTAGTTATGAGTTCTCAATTAATCAACCTAAAGGTAAAATTGCAACTATTCAGATTGACCCATCTCAATTGTTGGCAGATATTCGTAAAGATAATAACAAGGTAGAGATTGAATAGTCTTTGAGTCCTTTCAAGGCACCTAGAAAATTCTTTATTAAAAACATTTGAAACAAAAAGAACCGTCTAGAATCTATTCCAGACGGTTTTCCTATTTTTACCACTTATTATAGCCTTAATGGATCAACGTTTTCCAAAAATAGAAAAACTAAAAAGTAGCAAGCTTATTGAAAAGATTTTTGTGGAAAGAAAAGGAGTCTCTAAATACCCTCTTAAGGTTTTTTTTACTGAATCTCCTTATGAAAACGTTCCATTAGCTCAAGCAGGATTTTCCGTTTCCAAACGTAATTTTAAAAAAGCAGTAGATAGAAATCGTATAAAACGTTTAATGCGAGAGGCATATAGACTTCAAAAAACGGTTCTTTTTAACAATCTATCAACACCTCATGCGTTTATGTTTTTGTATCTTGGTAAAGAAGAGCCCGATTATAAGCTTATAGAAACAACCATGGAACAATTATTGATTAAGTTCCTTGAAAAAACATGCCATTTATGAAAATTAAATTTTTAAGTACTCTTATCATATGTATACTATTTGCTTGCTCTGATGAATCTGTTGAAACAAAAGATACTCTTAGCTTTTCGCCAGCAGTATCAGAATTAAGTAACGTTGATTCTTATTCAGAGGAAGAAGTTAACACTTATTCACAAAAGGCTACTAAAAGTAATTATAAAGCTGATAAACAAAAAATAATATTACAAAGTTATCTCACGTTTGAAACCTCAGATATGGAGAAGACTTATCAGAATTTAGCGGCTTATATTAAAGATAATAATGGGTATCTGCAAAGTGACCAATCTAATAAGAATTACAATAGAATTAACAGAACCATTGTAGCCAGAATTCCATCAAAAAATTTTCAAAATGTAATTGATTCTGTAAGTAAGGATGTATCTTACTTTGATACTAAAAATATTACGGCAACAGATGTTACCGAAGAATTTATAGATGTCTCTGCACGATTAAAAGCAAAAAAAACACTGGAAGCTAGGTATTTGGAATTACTTACTAAGGCTAAAAACGTGAAAGAAATTCTGGAGATTGAAAAAGAGCTATCTATAATTCGTGAAGAAATTGAATCGCGTGAAGGACGCTTAAAATATCTTGAAAATAGCGTAGCTTATAGCACAATAACTGTTCAGTTTTATAAAGTAAGTACCAGTAAAGGAATAACTATTTCTTATGGTTCTAAGATGTGGAATGCCGTTAAAGATGGCTTTAATGGACTTTCCGTATTTTTCCTTAGAATATTACATTTTTGGCCTTTTATTGTCTTTTTGCTACTTTTTATATTTATTATGCAAAAAAAACTCTCTAGAAAAAAGAAAAAATAAGACACCCGTTTTAAAAAGAAAATCATGAAAAAGAAAATTGTTGTACTAATATCCGCAGTGCTAATACTCTTTGTAAGTGTTGGTTTTAAAAGTGACTTTTTTGAGATTGCAAAGCAAATAGAAATCTTTACTACTTTATTCAAAGAACTCAACATGAATTATGTGGATGAAACTAATCCAGCAGAATTAATGGATACAGCCATTAAAAATATGCTGGAAGATTTAGATCCTTATACCCGATATTTAAATGAACAGGACGTTGAAGAATACAAAATAAAAAATGCAGGAGAATATTCAGGTATTGGAGCCATTGTAAGAGGGTACAAAGACAAGCTTCTTGTGGTAGAACCCTATAAAGGATATCCAGCAGATTTGGCTGGTCTTAAAGCAGGAGACGAAATTATTAAAATAGGTGATATTGAGGTAGCAGATTTTAAAGATGATGCTAGCGAACTATTGAAGGGTGCCGTAAAAAGTAAAATAGACATTACCTTTAAAAGACAAGGAGAAACTAAACAAACCACTTTAGTAAGGGAAGAAATTGAAGTAGATGCTGTTCCCTTCTACAGTAAAATAGATAATAAAACAGGTTATATAGTGCTGTCTAAGTTTAATAGGAAAGCATCTGCACAAACTAAAGAAGCCTTAGTTGACTTAAAAACAGAAGGTGTTGAACGTATTATTCTAGATTTAAGAGGAAACCCTGGTGGATTGTTAACTGAAGCTATTGATGTGACCAATCTTTTTGTACCAAAAGGAGAACTTATTGTTACCACAAAATCAAAGGTTAAGAAATTTAATAAAGAATATAAAACTAGAAACAAGCCTGTAGATACACAAATTCCTCTTATTGTCTTGGTTGATGGAGGAAGTGCATCTGCCAGTGAAATTGTTTCTGGTGCTTTACAAGATTTAGATAGAGCGGTAATAATTGGCACCAGAAGCTTTGGTAAAGGTTTGGTGCAAAGACCTCTAAAACTTACCTATGGTACGCAACTAAAGGTAACTATTTCTAGATATTACACTCCTTCTGGAAGATGTATTCAAGCCTTAGATTATTGGAATAGAGATGAAAATGGAAAAGCAGTGAGAACAGATGCTTCACGTTATAATGCCTTTAAAACTAAAAATGGAAGAACTGTTTATGACGGTGGAGGTATTGCACCCGATCTTGAAATTACCTCTCTAAAGAATACCAAAATTACCACTGCATTACTTAATAATAATGTGATTTTTGATTATGCTACACGGTATTATTACAGAAAGTCTTTTGCTTCTATTGATGAATTTAATTTTACAAAAAAAGATTATGAAGACTTTAAAAAATTTGTAAAAACTGGCAACTTTGAGTATCAGACAAAAACCGAAAAAACCATTAAAAAATTAATGGAAAGTGAAGAAACCGTAGAACTTGGAGCTACTGTACTTATTGACTATCAAAAGTTACTTTCTGATATTGAGCGAAGTAAAGTTGCCGCTCTTGAAATTCATAAAACCAAATTGGAAAATGAATTGAAAGATGAGATTATAAAAAGATATTTTTACAGAGAAGGACTCTATAATTATTATTTAAAAAATGATGAGGCTATTGTTACAAGTAAAAAAATTCTAGCAGATAAAAATAACTACCTAAAACTCCTGAAATAATAAAATAACCCAGCTAATAACAAAAAATAAAATAACGCTTCTCTGAGATGATCTTAGAGAAGCGTATTTTTATAAAGAAATTTGTATTAAAAATGAATCAAATTGCACTCACTACTCCCGGACTATTATTTTCGGCTATTTCCTTATTACTATTAGCCTATACAAATCGTTTTTTAGCAATTGCTGCATTAATACGAAAGCTTTATGAAGATTATAAAATAAATCCGTCTAGTCTTCTAGAAGGTCAAATACTAAATCTTAGAATTAGACTTAACCTCATTAAAAATATGCAACTCTGGGGTGTGATAAGTCTTTTTTTATGCGTTTTATGCATGTTTCTTATATTCTTTGATAAACCTCTAATTGGACAATGGGTTTTTGGAGGCGGGCTTTTATTACTTCTTATTTCTTTAGGGCTGTCAATAAAAGAAATTCAAATTTCTGTAAATGCCTTGAATCTACAATTAAAAAGTATGGAAAAAGAAAAATCCTAATGATCTATGGAAATAATTCAAGCAACGCATCTTCAATTACCGGAAATTAGTGAAATGGCGCAGATTATATGGCCTTATAATTATAAAAACATGATTTCTGCTGCGCAAATAGACTATATGCTAGACCTGATGTATAGTAATGCATCTTTAAAAGAACAACTGCAAAAAAACCATGTTTTTCTTATTGCAAAAGAAAATAAAAAGCCTGTAGGATTTGCTTCTTATGAAGCTAATTTTGAAAATAAGCAAGAAACGAGACTTCATAAAATCTATGTGCTTCCAGAAACACAAGGAAAAGGAATAGGTAGAAAAATGCTGTATGAAGTAATCCGTATTTCTTCAAAAAATGGTGATAAAAAAATTTCTCTCACGGTAAATAGAACCAATCCTGCTGTGCAATTCTATAAAAATTTAGGTTTTAAAATTACCAATAGTGTAGATATGGAAATTGGTAATGGATTTTTAATGGAAGATTATATTATGAAAAAAAAATTGTAATCGCCCATAATTTATGGTAAAATTTTCTTATTCATTATGTACCATATTAATATGTGGGATGCCGTCTTCCAAATAAGTATCACCTTGAACTTTAAAGCTATGCTGACTATAAAAATCTATAAGGTATGTTTGTGCAGACAATCGTATTTTGCTTGTTTGGTAATGGTCTTTTATGGCAACAATAGAAGCTTTTAGTATAAGATGCCCATATCCAAATTTACGTTGGGATGCCGCTACTACTACCCTACCTATAGAAGCCTCCTCAAAATAATCTCCTGGCTTAAAAATTCTTGTATACGCTATAATTTGTTCATTCTTTACACCTATTACATGTAAAGCTTTTTGATCTTTTCCATCAAGATCTTGGTAAACACAATCCTGTTCAACTACAAATACTTCACTTCGTAATTCTAACAGTTTATAAAGTTCCAGTAAGGATAACTCATTAAAATTTAATATTTTAATTTCCATAATGTTAAATTCTAAAGACTGCTTTTAATAAAAATATATACCCATTTTTAGCTTTAATCTTGTACGATAATATCCTTAGCATCACATTTACCAAATTCAGGCTGAATATTAATATGATTAATACTAAAATCATTATATAAACGCTCTTCAATAGTATTAAGAATAGTATCAAATTCAGACAATTTTATATCTTCACTAAAATCTATATGTGCTTCTAAGTGAACTTCTTCTTCATTTAATTGCCATATATGTACATGGTGCATATTTTTTATTCCTTCTATTTTGCAAATCTCATTTACAATTTCCTTTACCTGTAAATCTTGTGGTGTAAACAACATTAATACTCTAAGAGAGTTTTTAAGTAAATCAAAACCAACCCATATAAGATAGATAGCAATAGCAAAAGTTAGAACACTATCTATCCAGAATATTTCATAAAACTTCATTAACAATCCACCTATTAACACTGCTATAGAAGCCATCATATCTGTTAATAAATGTAGGTATGCAGATTTCATGTTCATATTTTTGTCTGCATCCTTTTTGAGTAATAAAACACTAAATCCATTTGCTACAATACCTAATAAGGAAAGCCAAATAACTAATCCGGACGAAATCTCTTCTGGCTGTTGAAATCTCTTTATTGCTTCTATAATTAATAATATGGCAACAATAATTAATGTGGACGCATTTACAAAAGCAGCTATAATTTCAGCACGCTTGTAACCAAAAGTCTTAGCATGAGATGCTTTCTGTTTAGAAAGAATATTAGCGATATAACTAATAACCAAAGAAATTACATCACTAAAGTTATGCAATGCATCAGATAAAAGAGCAAGACTTCCAGAAACAATACCACCTACAACTTGAGCAGCTGTGATAATAATATTAAGGAAAATGGATATAAACAGATTTTTACCTGTCAAATTACCATGGTCATGTATGTGATTATGTGAATTTTCCATTAACTACTGCAGCCTGAACTAATTTTTTCAACACGGTTTTGATGTCTTCCCCCTTCAAAATTAGTTTTCAAAAACGTGTGTACCATATCTAAAGCTTGAGGTAAAGAAACAAATCTTGCAGGGATACTTAAAACATTGGCATTGTTATGTTGCCTTGATAACTCAGTTAACTCTTTATTCCAACACAATGCAGCTCTAATACCTTTATGTTTATTAGCTGTCATTGCAGCACCATTACCACTGCCACAAATAATAATTCCTAAATCTGAATCATTTTTCTCAACAGCCTCGGCAACTGGGTGGATAAAATCTGGATAATCTACGCTAGAAATATCATCTGTACCATAATTAGTGGTCTCTATACCTTCTGTTTTTAACATTCCAAGAATAGCAAACTTATATTCTGTACCTGCGTGATCATTTCCAATAGCTATTTTCATATTTTCGTTTTTAATTGTCTATTACAAAGGTAAAAAACTGCTTACGAAAGCTAAGAAGTACAGTATGTTAATTTAAATTTTTAATTTATTAGTAATCAGTTAGGTATACATTAACATTAAATGTTCATAACCTGTGATTAAAAAGGAAAGCTTTATTTGCAGATCTCCATTGAAATATGAATATGCTTTTTTATTAGTAATAACCATTACTTTCTATAAGTATTTGTATCAAACTTATCAAACAACTATAAGAAGGTATTAACAGAAAACTGATTTCTTTTTATAACCAAATGAATGTTCATTTTAGTTGTTGACAACTGTTAATCAAATCTTAAAATAGATTCATTTTAAGCGTCTTATCTAGCTCATAAATTGTTAACTAATCTTGATAATTAGATTATATTGAAAATAGAAAATAATAGGCTATTTATTTATACCACCTATCAACATACTATAATAAACAACAAAATATTTTTAAAATTTATAAAAAAGAAATCTATGTATTAATAATTGTTAATTACTTAGTATTTACAAGGGTTTGAGACTGCTTTTTAGACTTATAAGAAAAGGTAGAGAATTAAATAAATTATGCATTTCATCGAAAAAATTATACAGTTTGTCGATGTTTTTAAAATATTTTTATACTTTAGTCCTCGTTAAACCCCAAATTTAATTTCACATGAGACAACTTTACTTCGCATTCTTATTATGTAGTATACTAGTAAATGCACAGGACATTAAGATCAAAGACGCTAACTTTGAAAGAGCTTTAATAGAACGAGGATTTGATGTAGGAAATCCAGATGGCTTGATAAACAGAAATGCAGTAGGAACTGTTACATTTTTAGATGTATCTGGAGAATCAATTGAAGATTTATCTGGAATAGAAGCTTTTGAAAGTTTACAAACGTTAATTGCTGATAATAATGAGATCAGTCTATTAAATTTAAGTGAAAATGCTCAAATAAAAGAAGTGAGTATGTATAATAACAAACTTTCTTCTGTAAATTTTTCACAGAATAGCAAGCTTGAAAAACTAAATGCTTTTAAGAATAAACTAGGTTCTATAGATTTAAGTAATAATAGAAACTTAACTTATCTTGCAATTGCAGATAACAATCTTACTGAATTAAATCTGTTCAATAATAAGCAATTGGAAACTTTATATTGTCAAGATAACCAATTGTCAAGTTTGAATATCAGTAATACTCCAGAATTGAAGATTTTGAACTGTGAGTACAACAATATTGTTGATCTTTCTATTGAGAATGACACTAAACTTGAAATTTTGAATGCTTCTAATAACAATCTAAAAACATTAGAGGTACCAACAAATAGTGCATTACAACAAATAAACGTAATGTATAATTCAATTGCAGAACTTGATCTATCTCAAAACAAAGTACTCACAGCTATCTTAGTAGGATATAATAGCTTGAGTTCTTTAAATATAAGAAATGGAAATAATGACAATCTTCAAATCTTTAGAGCAGAAGGTAATGATGCATTAGAATGTATTACAGTAGACGATATGATTGCTGATACGAATGCTGAAAATGTTACAGGAAGATGGAATAAAGATTATAACACAGGTTTTTCTGCAAACTGTAAAGCAGCTGTAAATAACAGTATAGTTCAAAAATCATTTACTTTCTTTGTTGGAACAGATAGAACTCTAAATATTAACAGCGATCAAAAAGCATCACTCCAAATACTTAACCTACAAGGCGTGGCGGTGATTTCTAAAAATCTAGAAGAAGGTTTGAATGCTATAAACCTCAACAATGCTTTAAGCGATGTATATGTACTACAGATTAATAGCGAATATGGTACTTATACGAAAAAGTTTATCCTTAACTAAAAATTGGAATTTAAACAATTTTTAATGGAGACCCTTTTTCATCTAGATTTTTAATGATCTCAATGGTTGCTGTAACATCATCTCTATGAACTTTTAACCGTATGCCCCCTAAAGCATTAGAGTAAAAAGGTGTAATAGCAACCATTGTTTCATTTTCAAAATTGTAACGAATACCTTCCTCAGATAAAATAGTTTTAAGAACCATGTATTCATATGGATAAGTAAAAGTAGCTACCAAAATAAAATCTTTCATAGAAGTAATTATTCTCAGTAAAAATATTAAATAAAAATACATCGGTTTTCGGATTACTCCAAAATTAAAATAGCCTCTCCACAAGAAGGCTATTTTTTTATTTAAAAATGTATAATTAGAAAATTACAAAACGATGCTTCTAAGTACATTTTGTAAATAAAATAATCATCTATAGTAATACAATAATTAGCTTTTAAATTTAAAGAAGAAAGTTTTTTATTTTTTTGAATGATTTAAGATACTTTTTTAAGAAGTTGTTTCTAATTATGAAAATAAACTTCATGAATATATTAGATCAAAAAAGAAATTTGGTCTTAACTGCAGATTGTTTTGTAGTTTTGTGCGCATCTGCAGCTCGAACTTCCTCTGTCCTATTCATTGAATAATTAATATAACCTACAAAAGACAATACACCCGCTAGAAAAATGCAGACAAAAAGGATGATTATCTTGTAAACTCGCTTCATTTTATAGTATTGAGAGTATGTTCTTTTTAAATAGACGAACTAAAAACTAGAATGTTACAATTTTTTTAATAAAACTTTAACTTTTAAAGAGATAACGTAAAAACGGTATTAATTCGTATTTTACAAATGAAATAAATTATTATATGTCAAAAAGAAATAACAGAGCACAAAAACATGAAAATAACCGAATCACAAGAGGTATTTTTACAGTGCTCGAAAGAGATGCTTCAAAGGATTTTAACTATAAACAAATTGCCGCTAAATTAGGAATAGATAATGCTAGCGGAAGAAATATGTTGATAAAAAGACTTACACAATTAAAAGAAAAGAAAAGGATTTTAGAAATAGAAAGAGGTAGATATAAGGCTTTACAAAATAGAAACTATCTTACTGGAATTATTGATATTAATTCTAGGGGTAATGCGTATGTAATAACAGAAGAATTAGACGATGATGTTTTTATACCGAATAATAAATTTAACAAAGCTCTTCATAAAGATGAAGTAGAAATTTATGTATACCCTAGAAGAAAAGGCAAGAAACAGGAGGGTGAGGTTACCAAAATTATAAAAAGAGCAAAGTCTTCTTTTGTTGGAGTTATTCAAATTCAAAAAAATTTCGCATTTGTTTCAACCAGAGATCCTAGAATGTATACAGATATTTTTATTCCCAAAAATAAAATAGGAAAGGCAGAAGAAGGTGATAAAGTTTTGGTTGAAATTATAGAATGGCCTGATAGTTCTGATTCACCTATTGGATTGGTAACCGATGTTTTGGGAAAACCAGGTGAACACAATACAGAAATGCATGCGATCCTTGCAGAATATGGGTTGCCTTATAGTTTCCCTGATGAAGTGGAGCACTTTGCAAATAAATTAGATACTTCTATTACGGAAGAGGAAATTAAGAAAAGAAGGGATATGAGATCAGTAACTACTTTTACTATTGACCCTAAAGATGCGAAGGATTTTGATGATGCACTTTCTTTTCAAGTATTAGAAAATGGAAATTTTGAAATAGGTATTCATATCGCAGATGTATCTCATTATTTAGAACCAGGTTCTATTTTAGATGAAGAAGCATATGAAAGAGCTACTTCGGTTTATCTAGTAGATAGAGTAGTACCTATGCTTCCTGAAGTACTTTCAAACGGAGCGTGTTCACTAAGACCTAATGAAGAGAAGTATACATTTTCTGCCGTTTTTGAAATGAATTCGGATGCTAAAATATTTAATCAATGGTTCGGTAGAACAGTTACCTATTCAGATAGAAGATTCGCTTATGAAGAAGCTCAGGCAATTATAGAATCTGGTAGTTTTGAAGTACCTGGAGAAGTTTCTCTAACTGGAGAAACTTATGAAGTAGAAGAGAAAATAGGGAACGCAATCCTAACAATGGATAAAATGGCTAAAAAAATGCGCTCTAGGCGTATGAAAGCGGGTGCTATTTCTTTTGATAAAGTGGAAGTTAAATTTCATCTGGATCAAGAAAACGATCCAACAGGTGTTTATTTTAAAGAGGCTAAAGATGCAAATAAGTTAATTGAAGAATTTATGCTTCTGGCTAATAGAAAAGTGGCAGAATTTATTGGCAAGCGTGATCCAGAACCTGTTTTTGTATATAGAATACATGATGAACCCAACGAGGAAAAATTAATGCTCTTGCAAGGGGTGATTTCTAGATTTGGATATGGTATTAATATGAAAAATAAAAAGAGTATTAGTGATTCTATTAATTCTCTTTTAGATGAGGTGCAGGGAAAGAAAGAGCAAAATTTGGTAGATACACTCACCATTCGCTCTATGAGCAAGGCAGTATATACTACAGAAAATATTGGGCATTACGGACTTGCTTTTGATTACTACACCCATTTTACGTCCCCTATAAGAAGATATCCAGATGTAATGGTACATAGACTTCTTCAACATTATTTAGACGGAGGAAAGTCCGCTAACAAAGAAATTTTTGAAGATAAATGTAGGCATTCATCAAACATGGAAAATTTAGCTGCCAATGCAGAAAGAGATTCTATAAAATACATGCAAATCAGATTTATGGAAGAGCATAAAGAGCAAGATTTCTTAGGTGTAATATCTGGTGTAACAGAGTGGGGTATTTATGTAGAAATTATAGAAAACAAATGTGAAGGGATGATTCGTATCAAGGAGATTAAAGGAGATTATTTTACATTTGATGAGAAACAGTATGCATTAGTAGGTGAACGAACAAAGAAAACATATCAACTAGGTGATGAAGTGGTTGTAAAGGTAAAAAGCACAGACTTAGCTAAAAGACACTTAGATTTTGATCTTTTGGGAAAACGCGAAGAATTGTCAAAAGCAGAAATACTTACAAATTAAAGATTTGGAATAGTTTTTGTCCAGATAATACAATTGAATAAGTAAGTATTAATTAATACATTGAAAATGAAATATTTAGTAGGTATAATGTTTTTGGTTTCCTCAATCGCGATCGCACAAGATGGGTTATTGCAACAGGAATTAGAAAAGTTTGATGAAATAAAGGTGTTTGATGGTATTTCTGTGGAATTGATTAAAGCAAACGAAAATAAAATTGAAGTTACAGGTTCTGATGTAGACGAAATAGCCATCATTAATAAACGAGGTCGTTTAAAAATTAGAATGGAAATAGATCGAATCTTTAGCGGATATAAAACTTTTGTAAAAATTTATCATACAGAAGCCATTTATCTAATAGACGCTAATGAAAATGCCTTTATTGAAATTCAAGAACCTCTTAAGCAAATTAATGTTACTTTAAGAACTCAAGAAGGTGGTCAAATAAAAGCAGCATTGGATGTACAACGTTTAGAAGTGAAATCTGTAACCGGTGGAGTAATAGAAACCACTGGAAGTGCAAAAAATCAAGATATTCTGATTAATACAGGGGGTGTTTATGAAGGAGATGCACTAAAAACAGAACAAACAGAAGTAGATGTTAATGCTGGCGGAAAGGCTTATGTAAATGCAAGTAACTATGTAAAAGCATCTGTTAGAGCTGGTGGAAAAATAAGAATTTATGGGGATCCAAAAGTAATAGATAAAAAAACTTTTCTTGGAGGTAGAATTATAGAACAATAAACATTCTTCATAAATTTGTGAAAATTATTTTTATGACGCAAGACATACTGGCTGCTATACCTTGGGGAATACTTTTGGCATTCACTATTGGTCCTGTGTTTTTTGTACTTTTGGAGACTGCTGCTATCAAAGGGTTTAGAGCCGCTTTAATGTTTGATTTTGGAGTCATAGTAGGTGACATTTTTTTTATTCTAGTGGCGTATTTTAGTACCAATAAAATCTTGGAAAGATTAAAAGATGATCCTAGACTTTTTGTTTTCGGAGGAGTTATTTTGGTGAGTTACGGCATTATATCTTTTATTAAGAATAAAAAGGATTATCGAAAATCCCAGAATAGTGATACGGTCATAGACTTGTATAGAGCTAATTATTTGGCACTTTTTTTTAAAGGTTTTTTATTGAACTTTATCAATATTGGTGTTTTGGGATTTTGGCTGGGAATCATTATTGTTTTTGGTCCAAAATTGGAAATGCAACCATCAAGGATTTTTACTTTCTTTACTACCATTGTTGTAGTGTATTTTTTAGTAGACTGCATGAAAATCCTATTAGCAAAGCAACTGCGAAATAGACTTACTTCTTTTAGAATTTATAAAGTTAAGAGAGTAATTAGTATCATCTTAATGATTTTTGGAGTTGCCTTAATAGTGCAAGGCTTTTTCCCGGATGAGAAAGATAAGATTAGAAATGCCATAGAAGATATTCGGCATAAAAAGAATCCATAAAAAAAGCTTCCTGAAAAAGGAAGCTTTTTGTTGAGGCATCGAGCAGATTCGAACTGCTGTACAAGGTTTTGCAGACCTCTGCCTAGCCACTCGGCCACGATGCCATTTTGTATGGCGCAAATCTAACAAATAATTTTTAATTCATACAAGTTAAAGAGTGCATATTAAATGGATTAATCCTTTTGTCTGTCTAAAGACATCACAATGGTAACCATTTCCACATTTCCACCTATTGGAGGATTTATCTTAGAAACTTCTACAGTCGCCTTATTAGCTATAGGGATTTCAGTAAAAATCCGATTTAAGATACGTTTTGCCACATGTTCTAAAAGCTTAGAACGAATAGCCATTTCTTGTTTTACAATCCGATTGATATGTACATAATCTACTGTATCTTTTAAACGATCAGACTCAGCAGATTTCTGTAAATTGGCTTTTACACTTACGTCTACCCTGTAATCACTTCCAATTTTACCTTCTTCTACCAGACAGCCATGATACGCATATACCTGAATGTTGGTAACCTTAATAATTCCCATAAACTTTTAGTATTAGGAGCTGCAAAAGTAATGAATACTATATGCATTTTGCAGGAAAACTTTATAACCTGACTTCTATCTAATGATCTAGCACAATAGTTGTAAAATTGTAAAGCTTCCATATCTTGAATGCGCTGCCTGAGTAATATTTTTAAGTTGATTATTCATAGTTTCTAGTACAGATTTTTTTCTAAACATTATTTTATCTCTCATAGTCATAAATACATTTTTCAAGTTGTTTTTAATATTGGTAGTTAAATAGAATTCTTGATCAAATAATACAGTAATTGTTACTACCTCGCTTGTAGATATCTTAAATGTTCAATTCCTAGTCTTTCTACCCATTCTCATTCGCATTAGAACAACATAATTTTAGTTTTAGAAAATCTGGATAGAATATATTTATTTTAGGATAATCCGTTCGTTTATAGACATATAAACAGTATTTAATGATTTTAAATTAGGGGTAAATTTCATTTTTCCATACATAATGTCAACAGGTTCTTCTTCTTTTATTTTTGGAGCTCCTGATAATTAGAATTTTAATTAATAATCTTAAAAGAAAGTAATATTACGATGGGAAATATTGTAGAAGCAGAGAAAATTATTCAAAAGGCAATTGAACAAGGAAGAACATCATTACATCTAAATGAACTTTATTTGAACAATGATGACCTTATAAAATTAATGCCAAAGATTATTGAAGAGATGCCAGCTCTTAAAATTCTTAGTTTAGAAAACAATAAACTAACTACAATACCTAAGGAAATAGGGAATCTTAAGCATCTTGAACGTCTTGATTTAAGTAATAATCAACTTACTACGTTACCCAAGGAAATAGTTAATCTTAAGCATCTTGAACGTCTTGAAATAAGGGATAATCAATTCACTTCTGTACCTGAGGAAATATGGAATCTTGAGAATCTTAATGATCTTGTATTAAGTAATAATCAACTTACTACGTTACCCCAGGAAATAGGGAATCTTAAGCATCTTGAATATCTTACATTAAGTAGTAATCAACTTACTACGTTACCCCAGGAAATAGGGAATCTTGAAAAGCTTAAGAGACTTTTTTTAGATTTTAATCAACTTACATCAGTACCTGAGGAAATATTTAATCTTGAGAATCTTAGGGGACTTTATATAACGAACAATCCTTTATCAGAAGATACCATAGGTTTTTTAGATACTATAGCTTTTGGAGGAGGGCATAATATTTATGTTAGTTACGATATGGCTTCTGTTGGTGTGGCTTCTGATAATGTAGTAGAAGCAGAGAAAAGGATTCAAGAGGCAATTGAACAAGAAGAAACATCATTACATCTATCTGGACTTTCTTTGAACAATAATGACCTTATAAAATTAATACCAAAGATTATTGAAGGGCTACCAGCTCTTGAATATCTTGGTTTAAGTGATAACCAACTTACCACAATACCAAAGGAAATAGGGAATCTTAAGCATCTTGAACGTCTTGATTTTGGTGGTAACAAACTTACTACTTTACCAAAGGAAATAGAGAATCTTAAGCATCTTAAAAGTCTCCAATTAGGTAGTAATCAATTTACTTCTGTACCTGAGGAAATATTTAATCTTGAGAATCTTAAGGAACTTCTTTTAAATTTTAATCAACTTACTACGTTACCAAAGGAAATAGAGAATCTTAAGCATCTTAAGGAACTTCTTTTAAGTAATAACCAACTTACTACGTTACCTCAGGAAATAGGGAATCTTGAGAATCTTAGGGAACTTTATATAATTAACAATCCTTTATCAGAAGATACCATAGGTTTTTTAGATGCTATAGCAGCGGAGCGTAATATTCATGTTAGTTACAATATGGCTGCTTTTGATTTGGCTTCTGATTATAGATTGGTTTTGGCAAAACTCTATAGCGAGGAGCCAAATAGATTCGTGGCTTCTAAAATAAGAAAAGTAAAAAATTTAGATACTTCATGGTCTTTTGTGAATGGGAGTGCAAAGGTAATTGAAGCGCAAAAAGAATTACGTGAAATGGAGTCTCATAGTGTTGTGAGCCCTGT
>NZ_JBBEXD010000017.1:0-62650 GCF_037782385.1 Ascidiimonas meishanensis | reverse complement strand
GAGTATCTTTTTACATAGAAAACCCCTAGATGAACAACTTTTATCTTTCTTGAAAATAGTATCTTATCAATTTTTCAAAATAGGTTAAAAAGCATTATAAATTGGTATAATAGCTTTTTATAACGGATAGCATTTGAATTATCCAAAATAACGCATCTTAAACATTATTCACAAAGTTTTTTAAATTGTAGGTAATCTTCTAAATTTTAAATACCTTCAAAAAAAAGAAAAGAAAAAATGAATGCTCTTAAAGACGAAAAAGAATACGTATCACCCATAAGAAGTTTTGATTTTTATCTTGATGGTTATCAAAAATTGATTAAAAAAGTGAAACTTAAAAATGAATTAAATCAATTACAAACCATTATAAAACAAGAAATACAGCCTTCGCTAAAAGATCTTTTGGAAATCACTACCTATGATGCTTTGGTTGTTACCAACCATGAAAAAGAAATTTTATGGACTAATAACGGATTCCGAGAAATGACTGGTTATTCCACAAATTTTGTTATTGGTAAAAATCCCAAATTTCTTCACGGCTCCAATACTTCTAAGGCTACTCTATTAAAAATGCGAGAAGAATTAAAACGTAAAAATAGATGTACCGCAGATCTTATAAATTACAAGAAAAATGGAAAAGAATATTGGTGTAGGATTGATATTTTACCGTTATATGATTCTGAAAATGAGATTTCTTTTTATTTGGCAATGGAACGTGAATTAAGGGCTGCTTAATTTTACTTAGTTATTATTTTTAGCATTTCTTTTGGTGAAAGATACTTAAAATATCTATTACTTACTTTAAAATTTTTATCAAGAATTACGAAAGCTGGGAGCGAGAATGGCTTTCCTTTTCTAGAAGCTAGTAGTAAAGGAATTTCATGTATTGAATTACGTTTTTCGCCGAAATTTTTATTCACAAATTGTTTTCCACCAAAAATAATAGTGTCTGAAGATTCTACATTCATCTTGACTGCATAGAATTCTATACTCATTTGAGTAATAACTGGTTCCTTCTTAAAAACAGTCTGATCCATTTTCTTGCAATAAACACACCAATCCGCATTAAAATAAATAAAAACTTTTTTTGGCTGAATGGCAAAAACTTCTTCTAGTTGCTCAAAATTTAGCCAGTTGATTTCTTGCTTTTGTGAATGACCAAAATAATTAGATAAAATATAAAAAACTGTAAGCAGCAATAAACTACAACGACTCATATTACCATATATTTAAAAAAGTTATATCTTTCAATCTTCTCCTACAAAAAAGCATTTTTTTAAGTTAATTCTTTAGAATACTAGTGCATTTTACCAAATTTAATACCTATAAAAAATGTTCTTGGTGCATTTGGTCCATAAATATAATCTGAATCTCGTTTAGGTCCGGTATCAAAATCATTTTGATAACTATTGAATATATTCTTTATTCCTCCGGAGAAAGTGATCATGAAATTTTCATTAAAGTCTATATGAGACTCTAATTTTATATTCAAATCAAAAAAAGAATCAACCTCATTTAACACTAAAAAGCCGGTATCACTAATTACACGAGGTACAGTCATATCTCCAGTAAAAGTGCCTGTAAGGTCAATATTAAAAGCTTCATTAGGAATCCATGCTGTATTAAGGTATCCATAAAAATTAGGATTCCGTACAAATTCGTCTATACTTAAATCTGATTCTCCTGGGGTCCCATCGGTCTCAAAAAGCAGTTGAGGTTCCTCATATTGTGTTTTTTGAAAAGTTCCGCCCACTTGAAATTGCCATGTTGGGTTGGGTGAAATTCCTATTTCTATATTAGAACCATATACTTGAGCTCCTGCCCCATTGCGAACTTCTTCCAAAATAGAACCATTATCTAAAGTTGCACCCGTACTTACCAAAGTAAATGGATTTTTTAAGGTCGTATAAAATCCTTCCATCAAGAAATCCATTTGTAATAGTCTAATAGATTTAGAGTAGTTAAAGGAGCCGGTAAACGCATTTGAATACTCTGTATTCAAATCATTAGAAAGAATGACAAATTGTGGCTCTCCCCCCACACTCGAAATATGTAAATCTTCATTAAAAGCCTGTGGTGCACGAAATCCTCTGGCATATCCCCCTCTAAACTTTAGAACTTCATTAAATTGATAGGAAATTGTTAATCTTGGTGAAAAAGCAGTTTGGTTTATATTTACATCTCTATTGATTTCTGCAACGGAATATTCTCCGTCTACTTGAACATGGTCTAATCTGGCTCCTAATAATGCAGTGAACTTTTCTGAAGGTTTCCACTCATACTGCGCGTAGCCCCCTAATGAATTAACACTTTGATCTATCAAACGATTGTAACCTATAATAATATCTTCTGTTTCTGTATGGTTGAGCTCTGCCCCAAAGGTTAAGACATCCTTATTTTTGAAAAATCTGGTGTATTGAACCCCATTCACCCAAGCTAAATCTTTTGTTTTTCCAAACGCATTGTTAGCTGAAATACTATCTTGACGGGTACGTTCTCCACCTAATCCTCCATAGTAACTGTCTCTATTAGTATACGAAACCGAAGTATAGATTTGAACTTTCGTTGTGTTATCCTTACTACTTAAATCATAATCTACCCCTCCTATAAAGGTATCGTGATCCAATTCTTCAGTAATATCAGTAAACTGCGGTGCTAAATCCAATCTATCTCCTCCTCTACGATATTCCCGAATTGCATTAAGATTCACTGAGATTCTGCTGCGATCTGTAGGCCTTAAAAAAGCTTTCGCACCAATGGTGTTATTTCTCAATTCTACAAGCTCTGTAAAGCCATCTTCGTTGGCATCATAACTATCCCGATTTCGGGAGGTACCAAAAAGTGTAAACCCACTCTTCAAATCATCTGCAACTAATGAGGTATTAAATGTGAGTATCCTATCTGCCGCTTCTCCATCTACCAAAGCTAAATTTGTTCCAATTTCCCATGTATTTAAAACTGGGTCTTTAGTAATTATATTAACCGTTCCGGCAATTGCATTTGAACCGTATAATGCAGAACCACCGCTTCTAACCACTTCTACTCTTTCAATAATATTTGTGGGAATTTGTTCTAAGCCGTAGACTCCAATTAAAGAGCTAAAGACAGGTCTGCTGTTTAATAATATTTGGGTATACCCTCCATCTAAACCATTTAAACGTACTTGTGTAAAACCACAGTTTTGACAATTGGTTTCTACTCGTACGCCAGGAGCGTAATTAAGACCGTCTGCTAATGAAATAGATTGAGTAGCCGTTAAAAGCCTTGGTTTTAGGGTAGAAACTATGACAGGTGCACTCCTGCGTTCCACTCTATTTCTGGTAGCACTTATAACCACCTCGTCTAATCCTAAGGCATCCTCTATAAGTTCAAAATCTATTTCAACGACTTCTTTTTCTGTTACAATTAAATTTTTAATGGAATTACGATATCCTTGTGAGCTTACTTGAATACTTAATTTTCCCGGGGTCACTTTAAATTGGTAATATCCATTTGCATTGGTGGTAGTACCTTCCGTTCCATTCTTTACAAATACGGTTGCAAAAGAAACAGCCTCACCCCCAGATTTCACTCGTCCTTTTATAATAGCTTGATTGGTCTGAGCAGAGATAAACATCGCTGACAGTATTAAAATTAATAAAAAACTTTCTTTAAATCTCATTAATTTTAATTTTAAACATGGCTTAATAAATATTTAGACAAATCTAAATAATATATTTGTTGTTTATAAATATTTTTTTGCTTTTTATTTCTGCTTATTGTATTGACGGAAGAGATTAGTACATTATAGCAAAAAAAGCCTATCAAACTTAAAGGTTAATAGGCTCTAAAATATTTAGCTATTCTATAGCTACTTTATCAATAAATGAATCTAAAAATTTCCAAATATAGATTTTATGGGTGCTTTATCTTTATTTGCTCGATTTCTTACCGTTGTTTTTGCTGCTCTCTTAGTTGGTATTTTTTGTGCCGTAGGGAGTTTTGCAAATTTTTCAAGACTCCTACTTTCTTTTATAGTAGCCAGCACACCATCTACTCCTTTTTGTCTTATATCTTGTGCTTTCTGGTTTTCTGCTCGAGATCTAGCAGAAATTCTATGCCAACGTACTAAATGATAAGCATTCGCTGTTTTTTGTGAAAGTAAAGAAGTAACGGTAGTTGCTAGAGAAACTCCATAAACACCTAGACTTGTTACTAACCATTTTTTAAGAAATTCATCATAAGGAGTATTTTCTTCTAGTTGATTATTTGTTTCATTATTCCCGTTATCACCAAAAGTATTAATGGCATTGTTTACCCCTAGGCCAACTCCGGCTAATCCAAAAGCAAAGACCAAGGGCTGTGGTTGTATTAATAAAATACCTCGCTCGTTGGTGATATTAGTTCGGTTAGCATGAATAAATGATTGTAGTCTTAATGTTTCTCCATTATCTAAGGCCTCATTAATTTCTTTACCAGATTCAATATTTTTATATGCTATAAAAACTTGATCTATTGCTTTTTCGTATGCCTCTTCTACTGTTTCTGAGTCTTTCTCATAATGTTCTAACAGATTATCAAACAAGTCTTTATAAGCCTCTAACTTTTCTTGCTCTTCATGGTGAATATCATTGGCAGTATCTACCATGGTAGCATTTACAGCAAAACGAGATCCTTTAGCCGTGGCAATAATCCTTCCCACTGCTCCCCAGGGTAATGCTTCACCAACGGCAAGAGCCCCTTTACCATTTATACCAGATTGTGCCTTAGTAATTGTAGTAGCATATAATTTAGGGCTAAGATTCGTTAAATACAAACTATGTGATACAAACATGTTTTTTAAGTAAGCCGTATTTTCGGGCTCTAAACCATGCTCTTTACCTTTATCTTCAAAAAACTTTTCAAATGAAGGATTCACCTCATGTTTTCCATCTGCTAACATCTCATCAGGTCCTTTGGCTGCCGTTATGTGAGAAATAGGATCTGCAACATCTTTTAAGGCTACCGTCCAGAATTTTGAAACTTCTTCACCTGCAAAATTTTCAGACCTTATGGCAAGGTATTGGTGTGCATCTGCAAGCTTACTCAAAATAGGTAATTCTTGAGCCATATCATTATCTGTACCAAAAAGAACAATCTCATCTAGTTTTGAACCAAAAGTGGTTTCCAGCTCCTGCTGTAAACTTTTATAAGATATATCTTTTGTTTCGGTAAAACCATGCGGTCCCACCAACTCATTTAAATCAAAATCATCTAATCTGGTTGCTTCTGGTTTTTGATTTAATTCTTTCAGCGTTTCTAATAGTCTGGTTCCATATTTTGCTTCTCCCTCTGCCAAGGTTTCACTAGCCTCTACTTGAGTAATTTTGGCTTCCCATAATCCTAAAAGTTTGAACTTTAATTCTGTTTGTTTCTCATCATCTAAACCAACAGCTACCACTCTTTCTAACGGACTAGAATCTAAAATTGCTTTTCCTATATCGGTAATGTTTTTATCTGTTGCCTCTATAAGAACCATTCGAGCTCTTGTTGTATTAGATTCAAACCAAGATTTAGGTTTTTTTTGATATTCATCATGCAAACTCTGTGAAGAGAAACTTGAGTATTGATTTAGTACCTTTTTAAAATATGCTTTTAATTGTACTTCATTTATATTATCTGGAATTTCTAAATCAATATTAAAAGCTCTTTTACCATAAATATCTTCACGAACAACACGTTCTATTTCATCTTTCTTAGCACCAAGACGAGCTACTCTTTGTTCTACTTTAGCTGCATCATTTGGATATTTTGCTTGTAAAATTTCCCTCGCTAAACTCTCGTCGCTTTTAAATCTAAAAGCTGCTTTCACAGCTTGCCAAACCATATTTGGTAAAGGTTCCTCTGCAGGTGCTTCAGCTGCCACTGCGGGACTTGCTTCAGTAGGAATATCAATTACTACATCTGTTGCTTCTAATTGTGCTTCAATATCTTCTACTGCTGCTACCTTTTTATCATCTTCACTTTCTTCATCTGATGGAGCTCCCAAGGAAATTTCAGCGCTTCCTACTTCTTCTTCTTTTGTTTCTTCTACCCCACCTCTCTCTATTGTTGTTGCTTCCAATTGAGTTTCTTGTACAGGTGGATTATCTGGTTCAATATCTTGTATTACAAACTGCTCCTCTACATCTAGTGCAGCATCAAAATCTTCTGCTGTTACCACTTCTTGTGCCAATCCTTGTTCAAGATCTGGTAGCTCTTCTACTTGAGTTTCTTGTGCTGATCCTCTTTCCAGATCTAATAACGAAGTCTGTTCCACTATTTGTGTTTCCTCTTCATTTACTCCTTCTACTTTAGTTTCTTCCTGCCCAGTGCTCTCTAATGCTGTCGCTTCAGCTTGAGCTCTTAGTTCTTCCGATGTATTTTCTTCTGATTTTTTCATTTTTAAATATTTTTGGATATTATTTATGTCTTAAGCCAAGATAATGTTCACTTGAACTTTTTTTTGATTCAATAAAATGTCTGATTTATATATAAGTATTGAATAGAAGGTAATACCCCCAATGCTTTTTTAAATCTACAATCAACAACTAACTGATTTTAAACTATTTAAAAAAGAAATATCTTACTTTTACATGTAGGGTTACGATATTGGGTAACCAAAAAAATAAAAGAACGTAAGTTCCAAAATGAACAAAAAATACGAACTCCTATTTTTAAATAGAAGTTCGTATTGGCAATTTTACAAAAGATAAATACCCTTATTTATAAATTCTTTTAAGCATGTACCTTTTGTCTTTTACTACTCTCTTTTCTGTCTTGTTTTTGAGATTCTCTTCTAGGCCTTTTAGTGATTGAAGCAGCTTTTCTTGCAGCTCCTGGCGTAATTGCTGTAAGTGCTTTTAATCCATATTCTTGGGTTGAATTAACCTGACTTGGAATTTTATCAAATCCTCTTGTGTCCTGAAGCGGTCCTAACTGTCCGCGTTGTGCCTGTATTTCTGTAGACTGTTTCAAAAGTGCATTGGCTACACTAGTAGCTCTGGGCTTAATAATACTTACCGCTGGCACCTGTTCTTTTTCTAAACTTCTGGCCATTCCTGCCCCTGTACTTAAAACCAATGCCGAAGGTTCTAATGACTTCCCTAGTAAACCTTGCTCTATAGCCATGTTTCTGGAAACAAATGCTTCTCCCGCAGAAATAAGAAATCCGTCTGATTTGGAAGGAGCGATATGTATATCCATCGCCGCATTAAAAATGGGTAATTCTTCATTTGGAACAAATGGGATTAGATTAATAGAATCTGGATATTGCTGCATAATCTCGTCCATGATCTCCTTGGCTTCAGCTGCATATTTCTGATCTTCCTTAATAGGTCTTGGCGGACTCGCAACCACATGCATTCTATAATGCTCTTCTGGATGTCTTATCCCTTTTTGCTTGGCCATATTCAACAACATCTGGAACCCCTTCAATTGTTCTTGTAAACCTTTGGTATAATCAAATCGTCCTACAGAACCAATATTGATCATTTTTGGATCTACCTTTAAAGTGCCCTTATTATCATCAGGACCTTTAAGCTTTACCCATTCTTTCATTTTATCTTCTACGGCTTCATGCAATGGAGACTGATCAAAATTTTTCGTCACCAAAACATAATCATCCATGGGGTCTTCTCCTTTTGTTCCGGTTTTAACAAATTTATCTTTCTTACGAGAAGGACTTTCACTTACAACAATATCTTGTTGTCTTACTTTATCAGTCATCACTTCATTAAATCGCTCATTGGTCATCTTTTGCAATGCTTCCTTTGGAATTCCAATAGGATTTACCTCAACTTTAGCCGCCACCGCTTGCAATTCTTCTGGTGTTTTGACTATCTCAAAGTTCTTAAGTGTTTTTAAAAAGTCTTGTTTAAATTGCTCTGTATGAAATTGAAGGTTATCTGCCTGTATAACATTCTCTAATGCCGTTTTAAAATATTCCTGCTCGGTAGTTATAAGATTTTCAGGTTCTATTTCAGGAAAAGGGGTATGCATAAAAAAGCCTACTTTTGCCTCTGGAGCTTCTTCTTTTATATATTTTGGCACCGATAAAATCTGGTAATCATGCACCCAGATCATAGTATCTTTAGGTACCTCACCATTATTATCTTCTTTAATGGTGCTAATTAATTCATCGGCTAAAGCTTTATTTCCTGCTTCATATCCCGCTAAAGTAGCTGCTGGATCTATCTTATCATCCAATTGCAATACCATAGGATAAATTAATTGGTTTGCCGCTTTGGTATATAAGGCATCTCTAACTTCTTCAGATACATAAGCAAATTTAAAGTTATGCGTATCCCCATCTAAAAATGCTTGGTTTACCCTCTCTTGTTTCTCTGTATCTACCCCTCCATCTTCCTTCTTGTAATTTGGATTGATTCCTACCCATCTTTTGAGTTCATAAGGACCATCTTTTGGTAGTGCTGCATTTACAGCAATACCCAAACCTCCCGGTCTGGCAGATGCCTCTATCTTTTTTGTTTTTGGATCTTCTTTTACAGCCACGGGTAAAGAAAATGAAGCTACATATACTGGAGTTTTTTCTTGAGTATCTTCGCTTCCTTGACTTGAACTTGAACTTGAACTACTATCTTTTTTCATCTTAATTAAATTTTTGATTAAACTTCTTATTCTTATTTCTTGTTCTTATTAATATGTATAAAAATGAGGTGAATCCCCCCAATTCTATTTTGACTTAAAAATCTGTTAATCAACAAGTTAAAGGCAAATCTTACACTAATATTATTAATTGAATTACAAGTTTTGTGACTTTATGACTATAATATATTTAATGACCAGGTTTACGTTATTAAATCAAGTAACCTGCATTTGATGAAGTATGGTAGGAATGTAAAATGTACCTAAAGAAATTGGTACTTGCTCGTAAGTAAAAATTAAACTTAAAAAGAAAGGGGTAACAATTATTGAAGAAATAGAAAAACTAGATCGTTCAAATTAACATTGACAATTCTTAAAAAATGCATTTATTTGATACCAAAAAATCTCGTTTTGAACACATACTGGCAATTAGCTAATTACTTTTATTTCCGTAGAAATCTATGCAGAAAGTACTTCACTAAAAAATGGCCGTCTAATTGTACTAGACGACCTTTTTAGGACTCATTATTTATATCAATCTACGAGAATGAGGGTCTTGCTTTTTTATTACTTTTATCCTCACTTTGAGATCTTTTAGCTGGTCTTTTAGCCACTCTAGAAATGCTTCTTGCTCTTTCAGCATTTTCTGGTGAAAGAGCTGCTAAAGCTTTTAAGGTAAATTCTTTATTTGTATTGACTAAAGATGGTAATGCAGTAAATCCTCTTTGCGTATCTTTAGGTTGAGAGTTTTTAGGTCGTGCTTTCTTTTTTGCATTTCTTGGGAGGCTTTCTCTTGAAGGTTTTATTTTCTTGTCTTTCTCCTCCTCCTTTTTAGTAACTAAAGGAAAACGACGATCTAATGTTGCTTGCGCAGTACCTCTTTCATTTAAGATGGCTATAGATTGTTCTGCAAGGGCATTTGCTATATTGACAGCTTCTGGTTTAACGATGCTAACAGAAGGTATATTATATTTTTCTAATGTTCTCGCCATTCCTGCATTGGTAGTTAAAACTAATGCAGACTTATTGGTGTTCGTATTTAATAACCCTCTTTTTTCCGCTACATTTCTGGAAACAAAGGCTTCTCCAGCAGATATAAGATAACCATCTGCTTTTGATGGCGCCACATGTATATCCATTGCGGCATTAAAGATAGGTAATTGCGCATTTTGCACGCCGGGAATCAAGTTTACAGCATCTGGGAACTCTTTCAAAATATCTTCTATAACATCCACAACCTTAGCTGCATACTGCAAATCTTCTTTAATATTTCTTGCCGGAGCAGCTACTACATGCATTCTATAAAGTTCTTCTGGCTTTTCAATTCCTGAACTTTTTGCCATGTTCAAAAGCATTTGAAATGCTTTTAATTGATCTAACTGTGCCTTTGTATAATCATATCTGCCCACAGAACCCATGTTTACCATTTTAGGGTCTATCTTCAAGCTTCCTTTAACTCCCTCCTTTTGATTTCCTTTTTCATCTGTAGTCCATTCCTGCATTTTTTGTTCTAATGCTTCAAATAATACATTTTCTTTATCCTCATTTTCAGGAATCCCCGCTAATATTTCATCGAATCTGGTATTTGACATCTCTTCAATCATCTCCGTAGGGATCCCAATAGGGTTCACTTCAATCTTTGCTTCAATTTCTGCCAACTGTTCTGGAGTTTCTACGATTTCAAAATTTTGTAATGTCTTTAAAAAATCTGCTTTAAACTCTTCTGTATGAAACTGAATACTATCTGCGGCTATAACATTTTCTAATGCAATCTTAAAATTATCTTGCTCCGTCAATAACAAATTCTCAGGTTTTATCTCAGGAAAAGGCGTATGCATAAAAAAGCCAACTTTTGCTTCTGGTGCCTCCTCCTTTAAATACTTGGGAACCGATAAAATTTGATAATCATGCACCCAAATCATTGTATCTTTAGGAACTTCCCCGTCATTTTCTTGTTTAATGGTATTAATAACTTCGTTAGCCAAAGCTTTATTACCCGCCTCGTAACCATCTAAAGTGGCCTGAGGATCTATCTTATCATCTAATTGTAAAAGAGTTGGGTAAATTAATTGATTTGCTGCATTTGCATACAAAGCGTCTCTTACTTCTTGAGATACATAGGCGTATTTAAAATTATGGGTTTCTCCTTCTGTAAATGCATTATTTACCTTTTCTTGGGTAGCTGTATCTACCTGTCCATCTTCGGTAAGGTAATTTTCGCGTAATCCTATCCAACTTTTTAATTCATAAGGACTATCCTCTGTTAAACCTGCATTCACTGCAACGCCTAAACCTCCTGCTCTGGATTCTAATTTTACTTGATCTTCTTCTATTTTCACACCCACAGGTAGGGAAAAAGAAACAATATAAACAGGTTTTTTGGGTTCTGTATCTTGATTTTCTGCATTGGAATCTCCTCGTGTTTTCATCGTACTTAGTATTTAGTTAAATTTCTTATTGTTATTTCATGTTCTCATTACTAAGTACAGAAACGAAGTAATTCCCCCCAATACCTTTTTGACTTAACAGTTTGTAAATCAACTATTTAAAGATATATCTTACATAAATTTTATTGTTTATAGTACATCTTATGTAGTTTTTAAATAGTACTTATTTAGCAACTAGATTTACATTATTAAATCAATTAACCTACTTTGAATAAAGTGTGATAGGAAAATGAAATGCGCTTGAAGAAATTGGAAATACCTGTAAGTAAAATTTAAGCTTAAAAGAAAAGCATGAATTTTATTGAAGAAGTAGAGGAACTATATTATTAACAATTATATCGATCAGTTAACAGTATCTATTTGAAACTAGTAAACCTAGTTTTGAAAACTTAGAACCCGAGGGATAAAACTTTACGAGTCCCTTTTTTTAGGGTATTTTTTATTTTGAGATGTTATTAAAACGCATTGCAATTAGTTACATTATCAACCAAAACATTAAAAAAGACCAGAAGAATTATTATTAATCGTGCAAACGCATCTATGCTAATGGCTAGCCTCATATTTAATAACTGCTCTATTAAATAAAAATAAAGTAATTATTAGAAACGACATCGGTATCAGTAAAAAATAAAAAGCTCTGGCTCCATCTATATGTTCAAATAGATATCCAATAGCTCTGGAACCAAATGTACCTCCTAATGCTGAAAAAATAACAATAAGTCCTGTAGCTGAACTATGTTTTTTTGTGGGTAAAACTGATAATAAGGCCGAATTAATTAAGGGATAAATTGGTGCTATAAAAAGACCTATAATTGGAAAAATAAAACCAACTGGTGGGATGTCCCATATGGACTCAATGGTAGTTAATTCTCTATTTAATGCACCAGGTAGAACCAAAGTCACCAATACCATTGCTATAATAATGCAATAAGTAAGTAACTTTACCCAGTGTATTCTTTTCACTAATCTTCCTGCAAGTAATCTTCCAACCGATAGCGAAATTGCCAAAATACTAGCCATTTGAACACTAAGTACATCATTTAATGAAAGTATTTTTTTATTAAAAGTAGGAAGCCAAGTCATGATGCCTTGCTCTACCATAGCAAACAAAAAGGCACTTAAAATAAAAAACATAACTAATGGTAGTGCAATAAGCTTCATCATATCTAAAAAATCTGTTAAAGAAGCTTTAGATGTTTCAACAGTAACGGGGGTATCCATTTTAGCGAAAAGTAACAATACAAAGGCGATAGCAATTAAAACTGCCAAAAACAAGTAAACATTTAACCATGAATCTGGATTGCTTTCATTGAAAAAGACAGGAAATATAAAATAGGTAGCAGCTACGCCTATCATAAAAACACCTTCAATTGAACTCATCAAACTACTATGTTCTTCTTTTGTTGTGGTAAGTAGCCCAATAATTGAAAAAACAGAGATTTTGATAAATGCAAAAGATACACCAATACACGCAAAGAGAATTTTTGTACTTAAAAAGGAATTTCCAAAGTACATATAAACACATCCAAAAAGTGATAAGATCAAGGCGTAAAGCATGGTTCTTTTATAGCCCATTCTGGGTAGAAATGAAGCTACAAAGAATGAGACTATTGCTATAGGAAGATCCTTAAAAGCCTCTAAAATACTTGCTTCTGTTTCCAGAACATTATAATTTTCAATTGCTTGTTTAATTACAATACCCACACTATTTAATAAAATAGCAAAAACAAAATAATTAATATATAATACTGCTTTTAGTCCTAATTTTTTCATTTGGATGTATCTAAAATTACGTGCTATTTAATTGATGCAAATATGGGAAAATATACTAAGTAATTATCAATATGACATTTATTTACTGAATTACGTATGGTTACAAATCAATCTTTTCAATTTTCCCTCCTAATCTACTCTTTTCTGCTTTGAATCCTATGATATGGCTTTCAATGGAAGCTTTAATAGTTGATGTTAAAAGCGATGCGTCATGATTTGAAACCGCCTGCACCCAATTTTGAACCAATCGCCAGTCTCCTCCTCCATGTCCATGATCGTGGTAATCAAATTCACTTTCACCTTGTTCCCACTTCGTAGTCTTACCAGTACGAAAATCTGTATGCTCAAAAGTTTCCATATCTCCAACAATATCTCCCATAGTACCCATTAGGCGAGTACGTCTCCCGTGATATGAAGTAAATGCTTCCATAGAGAAAGCAGCGGTCACATCATTTTCAAATTTTAAAGAAGCGACATAATGATCTGGTTGGTCATTATCCATTCTATAGACGCAACGCCCGTAATCTGTTGTTTGTAACTGCTCTATTAAATATTCATCTCTTTTAGATTCATCATCAGGGAAATCAAACACATAATTATGCTTCTTATCCCTTTGGTATATTTTTAGTGCAGAATACGGACATTCAGATTCTACTGGGCAGCCATCGGTACATCTATTCGTGCTGCCTTCTGGAGCGTTTTCTTTTCTAAACCATTTTCTATTCCCAAAAGCAGCCACTTCAGAACAAGGGCTTCCAACCAACCATCTCATAATATCCAAATCATGACAAGATTTACCTAAAATAATAGGGCTAGACTCTTTTGAATTATGCCAGTTACCTCTCACATAGGAATGTGCCATGTGGGCATGTTCTATAGACTCCATATGTTGAATACTAACAAGATCCCCTATTAGTTTACTATCTACTATTTCCTTTAATTTTTGAAAATATGGCGCATATCTTAATACATGACATACCCCTACTATACATTGTTTTTTCTCGGCAAGCGCTAAAATTTCTCGACATTCTTCTTCTGATGGAGAAATAGGTTTTTCAATAAGAACATCATACCCTAACGTCATTGCAGCCATACAGGGTTCATAATGTAATGTATCAGATGTAGCTATGATTACAGCATCTGCAAATTTTGATCTTTTAAATACTTCTTCCCATGAAGAAAATCTGTTTTTTTCTTCTATTTTATGTTTTGTAGCAAAGCGTTCATTTCTAATTGCATTGGGTTCTGCAACTCCAATAATACGTAATTCTTTAGGATGTGCTATGGCATAATCACCATATACATTTGCCCTATCTCCTGCTCCTATAGCTATGGCTGTTATGGTTTTTTGTAAGCTGGTTCTTTTCATGTTTTTCATTTTTTTATACACAATAATCAATCTTTGCGTACCTTATAAATACTATTTGAACTAAAAAAATTTACTAATTTCTAATAATACATGAAGTATTCTTTCAATGCTTATAAAAATATGTTCTAAAAATTAAGATTATCGCAATGCTTTATTTTATTTTTTTACGAAATCGTTTTCGTGATTTAAGTAAACGTTTTCGTGATCTTAATTCTAAAAATATACTAAATTGCACTAATGTCACGAACCAAATTAAAAGATATTGCAGATAAAATTGGGGTTTCAATAGCTACCGTTTCCAAAGTTTTAAATGGCTCAGACGAAATAAGTGAAGCTACAAAGCGAAAAGTTTTACACACCGCTCGATTACTCAATTATACGCCAAACCAAATTGCCCTTAATTTAAAAAAGCAACAAACAAAAAAGCTAGGAGTTATTATTCCTACCACAGCTCATTATTTTTTTTCTCAGGTTATTGAAGGTTTTATTGAAAGAGCAGAGCAAGAAGGCTATTTGGTTATCATACTGCAATCAAATGAAAAATTATCGCTGGAAAAACAGCAAGTAAATTTATTAATTGAGCAAAGAGTAGATGGAATTTTAATATCTCTTTCCAACCTCACAAATCAATTTGTACATCTTCAAAAAATACTAAGTGCAGGCATTCCTTTGGTGCTGTTTGATAAAGTGGAGCAATCCATTGAATGTTCTAAGGTTAGAATTGATGATTTTGAAGCAGCCTATAAAGCAGTCTCCTACCTTATAAGTAAAGGACACCAAAGAATAGCTCATTTTAGAGGTGAGTTTAGTCCTAAAAATTCAACCTATAGATTTGAAGGTTATAAACAAGCTCTTATAGATAACCATATAGAATTTGATACCTCTTTAGTATATCATTGTGATAGTAATAGAAGCTATAAAGGAGGATACACTAATGCAAAAAAAGCAATTTTGGAGCATCCAAATCTCGATGCAATTTTTTCCTCCACAGATCTAGCAGCCATTGGCATCATTAAATGTTTTAATGAGCTACAAATTAAAATACCAGATGACATAGCCGTTTTTGGTTTTAGCAATTGGTTTATGTCGTCTGCAATAACTCCGGCTTTATCTACAGTAAATCAACCTGCCTATGAAATGGGTATCACTGCCATGGAAATTTTATTAAATGAGATAAAATGTATCAAAAGCGGTAATTCTGTTATTTTTAAGGACGTGATTTTACCAACCAAACTGATCTTAAGAGATTCTTCCTAAATCAATAATACTAATTTTTTTTATTCTTAGTCATCAAACACTTTTTGTCTATTGTCTAGTAATTTTATCAATATTGATTTTAAAGACTTTACTTGTTTCACAACTTAAAAACAAAATGCACTTAGGTCTAAACCTAAGTGCATTTTAAAACATATCAACTACTTTAGTTTTTAGCCTATTTTAGGACCAGATTTTTCCTTTCCTTTCTTTTCTGTTCTAGCTCTCCTATCTGTTAACCTTTTTGATTCTGCTGCCGTAATAGCCGCAATAGGTCTGGCTGCTAATGCCTGTAACCCAATTATTGCTGGTGTTTGCGTTGCTTCCTGAGTGGGAACAACAGGCATAATTCCAAAGATATCAACTGCTGCTACTGTTTCCATTAACGATCTAGAAGCCTCTTTTTTTGCCTCTTTTTCTATGTCTTGTACAAACCCTTGATCTACAAGTACCGTTTGAATATTTCTAAGTAATTCAAATTGTTCATTCCGTTCTGGATTTGCAGTGATAATTTCATTTGCTACTTTCGCACTTCTAAGATTGCTTGATAAATCCAGATATTGTCTGCTGCCTGTTGTCAATTGCTCCTCCCCAGCGGTCTGTGTTGGTTGTGCCTGCGCATAAAACGCTCCCTGAGGCGTTGCAACCACTATGTTAGCATTTTTTTTGGGCAATTCTTTAATTTTCATGGCCTCCATACCTGTATCCTCCGCCATTAGAATTACTTTACCTTGATCCCAATCTTTTAAATTATCTAATGCCCCTTCTGGATACCTTTCTGGTTGTTGTATTAAAATATCTCCACTAGTTAAAAGCACTATAGGGGGTGTTTCCGTATCGCCACTTTGTGAAGGGAGTAATTGCCTATCTGATAAAGCCTGTCTTATTTCATTAAGTTTTTCAAAAGCGGTTGTATCCAAGAAATAAGAGCGATGTTGATCTTGAGGTAGCACTTCTTCACTCCCTACAATGAAAAATGAATCCTGTACACGTGCATCTAAAGGATTGTTAGGGTTTCTGTCTTCTGGGTCATAAGGGGTATAATTACTAGGTCTGGAAGTATACCCTTGTAACTCTCCACTGTTAAATTTTTCATTTAACACATTCATTGCAGTCATATCTCCTACATCGTCTCCTGAATAACTCATTTGGGTTGGCTTTTCAGTAGTGAGTCCATTATCTTCAAAAATTTGTTTAAGTCCAGGACTCTCATTAGCAATGTTCTGCATGGTTAATCCTTTTGACACCAATTCTATAGTTAAGGCGGCGGCTGCATCTAGATGTACTAACAATCCCTGCTCTTCTCCTAGTGCTTGAAAGCCTTCTGCTATTTGTTCTTTTATAGCTTCAAATTCTGGCATATCGGCTTCGTTAGCAGGCATTTGAAGATGTGCCGTAACTCCATAGGTCTTTAATTCTGATTTCACCCATATATTTTCAGAACTGTCACTCGTATTGCTCGTATAATGGTCTCCGGCGGCCGCTACCATTATTTGTTCCATCGCATTCTTTAATTCATCAGAAATAGGTTGTGCTACTGCTATAACATCTTCGTGATGACTTAAATTTTCTGCATTTTCACTTATAGGTTTAAATTGCATAAATGCTCCATTCTCAGAAGCAAGTACAATTTTTGGAGTTCTGCCTTCCTCATCAGGCCCCATAGCTCCTCTATAAAAATTATTTAACTCGCCACTCATACGGCCAGAGAGTACCATAATACCAGTATCTGGATTGTCAATACTGTATTGTTTCATTTGTTCTAAAAACTCTTTAGGAGGAGTGGCCTTGTCTTTATTCTTTAAATTAACATGTGGAAATATAGTTCCATCACTATCAGTAATCACCCATTTTTTAATTGGGGTCTCTCTAAATTCTTTAGCTGAAGCTGTTTCTGATTTCATCTTTATCTCTTTTATAAATTATTTCTTATACTTCTTACTTTCTATTTAAAAAAGTAAACTCGTTCTCGTTTATAAGTAGAAATAAGCGTTAAATCCCCCCAATGGGTATTCATTTTAATTTTTTAAAGAAGCTATCAAAAAATCAATTTTAAATAGGCTGTTTTAATATTTATATAAATGAAGGGAAACTGCCTATGTGTTGTTTTTAATATCAACCTATACAACAAGTATGTGCTAGTTTAGTTAGTTAAAAAACTGCTTTCTTTGGTTAATTTTAGAAAGAAATAATAATTTTAAGAATTAATAGAATACATTCTTTTTAAACAAGACGTAGTAATTTTCTGCGGGGTTTTTTTACCTTTATTCATTCTAAATTACTATTTGAATAGTTCTTTTTTAGAACTTCTTTAATAAGTATAAAACCCTATTTGATTATGGTAGCTATGGAACGTATTAATGAAAGAATTGAAGGTGCTCAAGAAAACTACTTAGGTAGAAGTTTAGATTTAAGCTCATTAGGTTTAACAATGCAAGACCTAGAAAAACTGATCCCAATTATACAAAAAGAACTTCCTGCAAAAAGTAATAAGCCTAAGCCTCCTAAACTGTAAACAAAAGATACTAGCCTAAGGAATCTAAGTAATATGTTGTAGCTGTCTAAAATATGACCCTCTTTCACCTATTGTTTTGACGAAAGTTTCCTTATGTCTTTTTTACCAAAGATTCATCTGGGTAAAAACGTACATTCTATTTTACACATTGTTATAAAGCTAAGTTTTTAGTTCCTATCATACCTCCCATTGGCTTTTGTTACTAATTGTAAACTAAATTTGAGATAATAGCTTCGCTTTTACCAAAGCAAAGTTACATTGTTTAATATCCTATAATGTTTAGTTCTTCTTAAAGCGATTCTATTTCATAATTATTATACTGAACTTCAATTAAAAAAACAGTAAAAACACCCTTTATAAACAGGTTTTATCCTGTAAAATGCTGATTAATATTTAATTAATTTTAATTCTTGAATGATAAAAGAGTACTAATTTAAAAAAACAAAGATGATCGATACAACAAAACCATTACAAGATTACTTGAAGGACGAAGAAATTAAGCCAATACTAAAGCAGTCTAAAAACCTATTCATTAATAGTAAAAGAGAAGATTATAAAATTGTTGATAAACATATCTTAAAAGCCTTGAAACATATTAATGAATCGTATGATTTTGCTAAGATTATTTGGCGTGTACAACAAGAAAACCCTAATGATGAACGTTTCTTTGATACCGATTATTTGATACGTGGCATAACAAACCTAAAGATGTTTTATTCTTTAGAGGTAATAGATGGAAGAAATTTACATTCTTTGTCTAAAACCTTAGATGTTTTTTGGCATGCACATCAAAATTTTAGCTTTGAGTATATGAACTTTTGCAATAAGGTATTCGGACCTAATCAATTTCTTCATCATACGCCTACAGATAAACGAAATAGGGTAATTCAAGAATCTATGGAGCGTCGTTACGTTTATTCGCAAACTATAATGGATAAAGTCTATAAAGTTGATAAGGAGTTTTGGGGTAAGGATATAGTAATATGTTGCAGTTACAATGCAATCAGCCCAGAGGGTTTTATTTTTTGGAAGCCTGCTTTGATAGCAATGGAACCAGCATGCAATATTTATACTGATCAAATTTTGAATGAAGAATTGAAGAAGTCAACTAATTTTGTTTTAGATGGTTTTTCTTCCATTAAAAAATCTTATCAAATTAATTAAAATAGAGTTTTCGTTTCTTTTTATTGATGCGTTACATTTTTATGATAATAAACTTCTTAAGAAGAATGGGAAAAGTATTTGAAATATAACTATTTCAAATACTTTTTTTAGGAATTTTTGGCAAGAAAAAAATCAAAAAGGATATTGATTGTAAAAGCTTTTTATCTAAGCAAAGTTATATAACGCAGAACATTAAAAATACTGTATATTAAAATACTTTTAGTATCAAGAGATGAAGAAGATCACTACTATTTATCTGCAAGATTTCATTTATAGTTAGTTAGTACAACCTAGCCTAGAGCGTCTGTTTAGAACGAGTTCTTTTATTCTCATATAATCTGGGGATTAACCTAAGATATTTTGCAAAGATTATTAGCAAGGTAGTTTTGTTTCTTAAGACCTTTACTTATCCTATTTATGCTTTGAATGATTGTAGATTTACTACATCATATTTGCCGTCAGTTCGACGTAAACAAGAATTAAAATCGATTTCGAAATTGTCTTTTTCCTCAGTATAACAAGGTTTTCCATTAAGAATTTTCGAAGCCCCGATCGTTCGGGGAAGAAATGTAAATTCATGAACTCCTTTGAAGAAAATAGAATTTAGTGAACTAAAATTTAGGAAAGCCTTGTGGTTTTGTCCACTTTCTGGACAAAAATACCTTGGAAATCGAAGATGCATGAATACCTTCATGTAAAACAGACATGACATGAACTAAAAAGTGTCTTTTATTTGGGTTTCCCCTCGCCGCCTGGCTACTTCACTAAAAACAGCTACTAGCTGTTTTTCTTTACGTTCGCTCCTAGACAAGCAAAGAAAATGAACTTAATAATCTAAAAATAAGATTGTTAAATTAAAATAGTGTGAAAAAATTTAAATTCTATTTTATGGAAGTTATATCGAACTCCTTTAGTTTACTATCTCGTTTGCCTTTGTTTGATATCGTAATTTCATAATTTTACGCTATCTACTTTATACCTTGTTTTGGTAGAATATTTTAAAGAGACGTTGGTTTCTTTGAAAAGCATAAGAGGTCATCCCAAAACCAAAAACCCTGCTGATCTTAAGATCAGCAGGGTTTTTGTTCGCTTTGATAAACATTTTGTCGGGGTGAGAGAACTAACAATCATCCCATATATCATTGTAAATCAAAAAGTTACTTTGATTTTTTCAAAACAGGTAACCGAATAGGTAACTTTTGCTTTGATTTTATTTCAATTTATATAAGCTAAGATACGAATTTAATAAAAGGCAAAAAGCTCTAATTATTATTATATTTTAATAAAAAAGGCGTCCCTTTACAAAACGCCGATAACTCTACTAAATAAATAATTTATTATAAATCTTTTATAAGAATTAACTTCCTACTACCCTTCTCCTCTTGCAACGCAATCATCAATTTTTCATTATCCCCCAACACAAACTTGGGCATTACATATACTAACCTATGTGATTGCTCCGCTTTGATCGTATTGGGCATATCATGTTTGTAATCAGCTTCCATTAAAAGCTTTTGATAGGATGCTTTACGTTTCTTATTGCCGTTTACGCTGTAGATATTTAGGTAATCTATCTCAAAATCAATTTCAGATTTGTTCTTGATTTCTAAAATCAGGTAAACCTCAGAAGCATTATAAACCACCTTTTGTAATTGCAGTTTTATACCTTTTTTTCGTTTGCTTGCTACAGATTTATACTTTGACTTCAATAGATATTCACTGAATTTCTGAAAATAAGCAGTTCGATTTATTGGTTTAGCAATTGGTCTTTGCTTAATAACTATTGGTTGTTCGTTTCCGATACGCTCATTTTCGGTAATAAAATAATTTAGCTGTGACAGCTGCTCTTTGTACTTCAAGATATAGGAATAAACATGACCGTTTTTAGTAACAGTCAGCAAATTACTTTCTGTTCCTGGAGTGGCTTGTAACAATCCGAAATGTTGTTCTTTTTCTCGATTAACGTGAATATAAAATTGGATGTTCCTGTAATTCCCTGGCGAATCGGTTCTGGAAAAAACAGGGCTACATTCTTTTTATCATTGGCGTAAATAGTGTCTGGTTTTTGTTGTGCTATGACTGTATTTGAAAATACCAGAGCGATAATATAAATGATATAATTTTTCATAAGAGTGAATGAATTAGTGCCTCTTAGAGGCTAAAATGAGTTGGTAATTGTCGGTTACGGTAACTTTTACGGTACGGTTGTTCCTTTGGAATATTCTTTTGATGCCACTTACTTGTGGTACACCAACGATATTTATATCGTCCACAATATCCCCGACTGCTTCTTGTCTGGCTTCAGCCCTAAAACTGTTTTCAATATAGATACCCTCGCTTCCATCCTGAAGGTCAAAAGCATTTAGCTTTACAGGTTTGTGATTTATACTTTCAATTTCTAATAAGGTCCGGTTGGGTTTAAAACTTACGAAACCATAAATAGGTGTATTTCTTCGGACGGGATTACCATTGATGAGTGCATCTTTCGTCAAATGCATTTGCAAACGGTAATTGTTCCGAACTGTTTGTGTACCATCTACCCGAACGTAAATGAAAGCATCGGTATTTTGTGAAATCAAGGTTTCATTTGCCAGGGGATTAGATGCAAAAAACAGTTGATGTTCAAGGCCTAATTCTTTAGAGGCAATGCTTTCTTCCTTCATATCTACCTTAGAAATGGAATCTTTCTGAAGTGGCTTTGGTGCAGTCTTGACCTTGGGTTTTCTAAAACTTCTATCCGAATAACTGATACGCCCTTGACTGTAAATACTATCAACAATCCGCATCTTTTCCTTATCCAATAAATCGGGATCATAAACCCCTGTGGAATCCAGGAGGCGTTCATCATAAATACTGGGTGCATTGGTCTGCTTCACCTCTTTTAAGTCATCCAGAGCCTCTAATTTGGAGTTATATTCCTTTTGCTTATCGCCTAACTTTGGAATTGGGATTTGGTTATTTTCAATCGTTGGTTCTTCTTCTTCTCCTAGTACTATAACTGCATAAAAGCCAATGAACAGCATTACGCATAAAATGACGGCAGCGAACACGATTTTATTCTTTTCTATCTTCATAATCATTGTGTTTTTAATGCCCATTATGGGCTTCATAATTCTCTAGTTTTTTAAGTTTGTTTTCAAAAAAGTTGGTTATTAAAAGTCCATGGGTATTGTTAGGGAAATTCCTGTCCACATGGATTATGTTTCCTGATGTTGTCAGTTCATAAGTGTCTATTATCGACCCTCGATTGATTTCAAAAATGACAGTGGTCTCAAATCGATAAGGTTCTTTCTGAATATCGATTTTCGATTCAATCTTCAATACCTTTTGCACTAAGGAATATTGCAATAATCGGTTATAAACGCCATCAGCTTTTTTCTGTCTGTATAAGGCATCCACGGAACTATTTCCTAACCATAAAGCTTTCTCCAGATTCTTTTCATAATTACTCGCATCGATATGGTAGAAATAGGTATGGAACTGTTCTAAATGTGATAATACTTCTACTTCTAAATTTTCATTTTGCTGTACCATTTTAAGAGGAATGACACTTCCATCCGAATTGACCACAAAGGCATTATTGACGGATTCTTTGTGAAGCTTTATAACCATAAGCACGGAAACAACACAGGTTAGTACGGCTCCAATAACGACTGCCAAAACAATGAATCGGTTCAAGCGGAGTACGTTGTAAATATTTTGATAAGGTGTTTTCATGTGATCAGGCTGTAAAAAGTTTAAAGACAAATGATGTTGCCTTGCGATAGAGTTTGAACTTGAGTAAAACAATAAATCCGATAGAGCCAAATTGAAGCAAGGGTGCGAAAAAAGTACTGCCCCAATTCGTTCCGAAGAGGGTATTCCAAAAGTTGGTATTGATCTCTGTATACAGGTTGTTTACAAACACATTGACCAGAAAAAAAGCAGGAACCAACATATATACTCCTGCATAGAGTTTAAAGAAGTTGTAAGCCAATGAACGGAACTTTTCAAATACAGCAAGACTAATCACTAAAGGGAAAAATGCCTGCATGACACCTAACAGGAAGAAACGTTCTGCAAGGAATAAGGGGTAAATGAACAAATCCAACAACCATAGAAATATACTAATGATAAAAGCCAGCATTTTCAACCCATATAGAGGAGTTACCAAAGCTTCGTACAGCAGGGCCATTGCCTTTTTGGCGGCTTCCAATGCACCCACATCCTGTTCCAAATCGATGTCTTGCATCTGTAACGGGAGGAGCGCAGGAGCCGTGTCTAGGTATTGCGTTTCAATAGCCACCAGAATGGTATCAAAAACATCTAATACCTGTGTTGAAAAAATGACCAGGATAACCACCGCAAAATTCTTTGCTAGTTCTGAGGGAGTAAGTCCCCAGGTATAACCCTCATTGTTAGCAACACCTTCATTGTACTTTTTAAGGATATTGATGAGAAAGAACAAAATGGCCAGTGTCTTCATTCCGGTAATGGTGTACTGGGAAAAGTCACTGTTTTTGATGGTGGTGAAAACCGCATCAACATATTCCAATCCTATGCTTAAAGTTATCCCTGACATCAATTAAATTTTTGCTTTCCTGCCGTTGATAACGGCCTGCATTTCCCGAAATACGATAATTTCACGATACCTTTTGGTCTTGGCTTCAATCTCAGCCACCATTTCTTTGGATTTTATTCCATATCCTTAAGAACTTCGGCACGTTCTGCATCGGTCATTTTAAGTGTATTACTGGATAATATCTGGTCTATGTATTCCAATCCATCTAAAGAGTTTTCAATAATGGAATTGAAGGATTCTGAAACCCGATTCACTTCATCAGGTTTGATATAGGGTGAATTGAGAATCTCCCGTAAATCGCCTTTTACAATATTGAATAGGCGTTGGTTGTTCCTTGCCATTTCCCGAACTGCCTTTAGCTGTCTAATGACATTATTGACCTTCTCGATGTTCTCTTTTTGGGTTTTTAGAAACTGTACGGTTTTCAGCAATTGCGAGGTCTGTTTTGCCGATTCTAAAAGGGATTTGGTAAAGCTGATAAAATTGGTATTGTCATACACTGGCATCCCCTGGCAGGCAGCGCCTGCTGGCATTAGAAGAGCGAGGGTTAGAGCTATTCCTAAGAGTTTGATTTTGTTTTTCATTTTTTAAACGTTTTGATTGTTAATACTAAATGCAGTCTATGACTGCTTAATAAATATGTTGATAGCTTTTTCCATCGATTGATATTGTTCGTAGAGTTTCATTATGGCCTCACTTTCTTTGCCATCTGTGAGGTAAGCTGCATACACTTCTTTGGGTACTTCAAGGCGAAAAATATTGCTCTCTTTTCCAATCTTGATGAACATTTCCGTGTACTTTCTATCTCCTGTAAGGTTATTACGAATGGACTTTAATTGGTTCAAATCGTGGCTGGACAGATTCAATCGCTTTTGAAGCTCGTCGTATCCTTTTTCGTTTCGTAAACTGTAGATGACTTGCGTATTCTCTAGAATACTGGCCGATGTGGAATTATTCGGTAATTGATTGATGGATTGTAGAATGATTCCAATAGCCCCATTTTGCTTTCGGATAGCCTGATAATAGAATTCCACGCTTTCCAGAACATTATCGAATTTGAGCTGTTTGGCAAACTCATCAAACAGTATAATACCTCGTTCAGAACGGTTACGCCAAATGGTTCTTTGGATAGCAGACTTGATAAGCTTCAGCATTACGGAAAGGATTTCCTTGTTGTCCTTCACTTCATCCAGTTCAAAGACAATCATACGCTTGTCCTCAATTTTATAGGTCTGGTCTTCATTAATATTGAAAAGGAATCTGTAGATACCACCATCCACATATTCCGAAAGGATATGCAGGAAGCTGTAAACGCTGAAATGCTCTTCCAATATTTTGAGTTCTTCAAGGAGCGAATCCTTTTTATCGTCTATAAATTGATATAAAGAAGCCAGTGAGTGATTTAATCGAACGTGTTTGTAGTAATGTAGCAGCACCTTTTTAATGGCGACTTCTTTGGCTTTTGAAACCTGGTTACCTTCAGCCAATAGTTCCAATAAGAAAATGGCAAGGTCTTCCAGTCGTTCAGGGGTCAAATCTGCTTCGTTGGAAATGTAAAATGGATTGATGCCCAGATTCTTTCCCTGCTCATATCTTAAAATAATATGGTCATTGGGATAGAGTTTGGCAAATTTGGAATACGAACCTCCCAAATCGATAATGACCAGCCGAACGTCGGCCTCGAAGTATTGTCTAAGGATATTATTCGCTAGAAAAGACTTTCCTTCTCCGGTTGGAGCAAAAATGGCAAAGTTCCTCGCCTTGATACGCTTCTTTTGCTCGTCCCAAACATCTTTTAAGACTGGAATATTATATTGCCTGTCATTAAAAATGATGCCCTGTTCGTCTGACTTGTAATTACTGTTATTGATGTATAAGCATAAGGCGTGTTTTAAATCCGTTACATATAAATCCTCATTGGAAAAATTGGAACTGAAACAACAATAGGAATTCGAAAAGTAGTGCTTTCGTTCTTCTCCTTTTGGATAATACGGTACGATGTCCAGCTCCTTGAATTCGGTCTTAATCTTTGAAGCAATATTTTTTAGTCGTCCGGCTTCCGGACACCAGAAAATAATGTTGAGATGCCCACGTATAATTCTAGAACTGTCGTCTTCATTAATTTTAGCAACAATGGCTTCAATTTTCTTCTGAATGACTTTGTTTTGTGTTCCGAAGTTGGAACTTTTACTAAGCTCTTCAATTTTTTTGTCCAGTAATTTTCTCCATTTGTGTTTGTCATCCAGGTAAATGATTTGGTTGATGATATGGTTTTCATTCAGATTCAATCCCAATCCATCAATAAAGCCCTGATGGAATACAAAATCATCCGAAGTGAATTTGTCATTGGTCTTACTACTCTGTACTACATCACCAAAACAGAGTTCGCTATTTACGGCCAGTACATCAAAATGGTTTTCCCCAATTTCAATTGCTGATTTTTTCAACTGAATATCGGTGTCAAAACCTTCATTAAAACCATTGAAGTAAGCATTTGTAAGCTCTAAAATTTCGTTCTTTTTTAATTGTCTCAGGGACACCCTGCGGCTGTTATTGATAAAGGAAACGGCATCATTTACCGAAGTAATAAAATCTTGGACATTATGGTCCAGTTGTTTGTGAATGCCCTTTTCCACTTTTCGGAAAGGATTGTTAAACCTGGAAGCATTCAATGCTTTATCCAAAGGCAGTGTGAAGTACAAATAGGATTGATGGGTTAGGCATTCCCTTCCTTTAAAATGTCGATAGGTTGCCTTTTCCAAAAAGCTTTTGTTTGGTAGATTATCTGCCTCATAGAGGCTTTTTTTATAGATATCCTGCTTATGGATAACCGTACTTATTGGCAGGGACTTAAATGCCTGAAACCATGAGCCATGAAGATCCTCAAAATCAGTTGAGGATAGGGAATATATTTCTGGCAGATCGGCCTTATAACACAATACCACATTGCCATTATTCGCAAAAACGATGTGCTTTTCTATGCTTAAAATGGGATAGTATGCGGATAGGTTAATTTTCTTCATAACGCAATGGGCTTAGTTTCTTGTTGCTGATGGTGGTTGGAAATACTTTTTTGAAATGCAGTAAAGCAGGGTGCCTGGTCAATTGGGTCAATACCACATAAAGGATTCCGTTGAAAAGGAATACCGATATGGTTACCAAAAAGCTGAAGGAAAAGATGATGAACAGTAATGACCCGATGACGGATGTCATCATCAAAGCAAACAATGAAATAGGCAACCCCATTATCACTGCTCGCTTTCGGATATCCTTATAGATTTCATATTTTTTCATAAGCCATTAATGCCAAATGTCGCTTAGCGACTTACACTACGATGCCTATGAGATAGGTAAATATGCCCACTACTGCACCCGCAATAAGTACAAAGACCAATACACGGGTAATTCCTTTTTTGAGATCTGCATTCTCACCAAAAAAGTGTCCTGCATTGAACAGAAAGCCTATTAAAAAGATAACTCCCAGAATAATTGGGAATATGGCTCTTATGGTATCGGAAACATCGTTAACAGAATCTTCGATGCCTCCAATCTGTGCAAAAATGGTATTGGAAATGAGCAATAAAAAAGCGGTCAGGAATAGTGATTTTTTCATTTCGAAATTGATTTAAAATTTGTTGGATTTCGTTGTTTGAAAAATACACTATATTTAACTTTAAAATATTGATTATCAGTATTTTGTGAATAAAATATTATTTATATCCAATTGATTTTCAATGCTGTGAATTGACATCAAATCGTATGAAAAATTGAAATTCCTATGTTGATAACTCCAAAACTTTTGAATCGTTCAACGCTCAAAAACGTCAAACTTCCACTTTGCTCAGCTCAGATTTTTGTGATTTTGCTCTTAAAAATCTGCTTTGTTTTTGGTCAGAAAAAAGTCATTGTTATCGACCCCGGGCATGGCGGAATTGATTCAGGTGCTATAAGTGTAAATGGTACTTACGAAAAAGATGTGGTTTTGAATATTGCCCTGGAGATTTTAAAGCTGAACAAATCCCTTTTTAATAACGAATTGGATATCTATCTGACCCGATATAATGATACCCTCATTTCCTTATCGGATAGAAGTCGATTGACTGAAAGTTTAAAAGCGGATGTATTTGTATCGTTACATTGTAATGCTTCTAAGAATAATTCCAGAGGTATGGAGGTTTATGTGCATAATCCAAAAAATAAAAAGTCTATTGCACTTGGTGTTTCTATTCTGAATGAAAGCGCACAAAAGCTAAGTCTTGAAAAACGAGGTGTGAAGTTTGCCAACTTTCAGGTTTTACGAGAAAATATTCCGTATAGTTCCTCCATACTTGTTGAGATGGGGTTTATAACCAACCCTGATGAAGCGGATTATTTTTTGGAAGGTAAAAATATTAAGGCTTTGGCGTTGGCTATTTTGATGGGAGTTATAAAGGAACTGAAGAATTGAGTATAAATAATAAAAGAACGGATTATAGAATATCCTTAATCATTCTAATCAAGTCAAATGACTCTTCCTCAATCCACTCCTCTTCATCAATTAGAGTTTTAATAAGTTGTATCTCCTTTTTAGTAAAATTTTCAATTGTAAGTCCAGAAAAGGTCTTTGTCAAATCCCAATGACTATAGTGATAATCAATATATGTGCTTCTCCTTTTATGAGGTTCATTTGGATATAGAAGTTGAATATTCTTATTCCGTTCCTTTAGTTTCTCATTAATTCTTAAAAAAATCTCTAACCCAGCTTTGTCCCAATCACAAGAATAATACATGGGTTTCACTAACTCGTTTTCGTCGATATCGTCGATAATGGCGATATTATTTCCTCCTACATACCACATTTTCACTTGAGTTTCCTTAGCAATCCAGGGTTGTTTTAGAAAGGATTTGTTTTCACACATCACGACAGCTTTAGGGTTTTTATTATCAACAACAATTCGCCATTGATTCTCTTTCTTATCTAAAGAAAACCTTTCAATATTTAATATCTTAAATACTGCTTCTCTTACACTTTTTCTGTTTTTTAGGTATTTAGAAATATCAAAGAATTCGTTTGAGAAATCTTCTATTGTAGTGGGGTTATTTTTTAGTTCTTCTTTATTTTCAGCAATAAGCATCAAGGTTTTAATATTGTCAATTGTGAACCCTTTATTTGCTGTTGGCTTTATATCATTTTCTATGAGAAACCTTTTGGCTTCTTCAAAAGTCTTTTTAAACTCTTTCTCATAAAACTCTTCATATTTTTCCGTTGATATTATAACTTTTATATTATCCGGTTTTAAATCTAAGATACCCTTATCATTGATTAAGTAATTAATGTATGGATGATTTTGAATAATTGCTCTTGTTCTTTTAAGACGATACAAATCGTCAAGAGCTTTCAATTCTTTCCATGTAATATTCTTATTCATCATCTGATAAGGATTTTATATACAGATCAATATCTTCAGTCACTTCTTCTGAAAATATCCCAAGTGGTGGTACAAAACTCTCTACATTCGCCAAATTATTCTCGTTCATGATATAGATATATTGACCATTATCGGTAATTTCTCCAGCAGTTTCAATTGCCATAGTAACAATTTGATAATTTTCTTCTTTTGCTAAGTCATGTAACATATCATAATTGCTTCCTAAACCCTCTGCTTCATCTATTGGCATAATTTTTAATCCATCTCTATTTTCTTCTTCAATTAGTGAAAGTCTTGCCAGACATAATAGTGCGTTAGCCGCATAGGTTTGACCATTACTACCAGAATTTACTTCTTCATTTTCGAGTTTAAGTTCAAAAACCAAATCGAAATAGGATTTTGGGTTCATTAAATCTTCTGGTTCTACTTTAGTACTACCCCCAAGTTTTTGAAACGCTTTTATCATCATTTCATTAATGTCAATTTCCTCTTGGAGCTCACTAAATAAACCTGTATAACTTAATTGATTATGCAATTGTTTCCTGAAAGTTGTCAGCCAATTTTCTGGGTAGTGAATTGATTTCTTAGATGTTAATGATGCTTTATTACCACCCGTTATACCTCTCTTTCCCTTTTTAAGATATCTGTCAATTTCATTAATCTTTGTTAGGTAGCCAGTATAAACTTTATAAACATCATTGAATATACTTCCTAAAATTTCTATTTTCCTTGAGCCAATTTCCTGAATATCCTGGGTTAGTTTATTCAGCCTTTCTACAATATCGTTTTCAATTAAATCTTCATTAACTTTTGTACTAGGAAATACTGTTGGTAAAAGATGATTTGCCAATTGCCCTATTGAAGCCGTTTCGTCATATGGAAGGTCTTTAGTTATTATTTTTAAATATTCGATATAAGCCAATTGAACCTTGTTCGCTTTAGATTGAAAAGAATTATTTCCGCCATCATCGGGATTTTCGTTTTCTTCAATTTTCTCATCAAACTTGATTGACGATTTAAGCAGTTGTTCATTTAACCTTTTGGCTTCACCGATTTCATCGTCTGCCAAGGTAAGCTGCTTTTCCTTCTGCTCAATTTCAACCTCCAAATCCTTGATAGTGCTTAAAAGTTGATATTTTAAATCTGATAGTTTTTGTTGATTAATTATGTTTTTTGAGTGCGTATTAAAAAATGACTGTTCATCAAAACTCTGTTCTTTTAAGTATTCTTCTTTCTCAGCCAAACATTTTTCTTGTGACGCAATTTGTTCTTCTATTAATTGTTCATCAATAGAAATATTATCTTCAAAAAGGACTGTCTCTAATTGTTTAACTCTCTTTTGGTAGCTTTCCTTTCGGCTATTTCTGCTTGTAAACCCTCCATACTGTTTTTCTATAGAATCATATTGTTGGAGAATTTTAATTCTATTCTTATATGCCAACAAGTGACTTTTAAAAGAATCTTCAGTGAAACCTTTCAAGCCTTCCTCAATTTTGAATTTGAGCAATTCGTCTTTTCTATTAAAAAGGTCTATATACTTTTCAAGATTACCGTATTCAAACAGTTTGTTTTTAAGGTGTTCTTTATTTTTCTTTTTAGTTATTAGCTCTGACAACCTCTTTTCAACACCTTCCTTTAATTTGGATACGGATCTTACAATCTCATTTGGGTCTTCAATATTTAAAATTCGATGCTCTGAAAACGTAATGAACTCATAGACACCATCTAAATTGAACCAAAATCCATTCTTAGTTTTATCTTTGATGTTTGAATCAACATTCTGAAATAGATGCTCCGGATGTGGGACATACCTATTGGAATTTTCCTCTGCAGGCTTGATTTTACCATATTTTTGAAAGTAAATTAAAATACTTTCAAGTATATGTGATAGAGGAAATTTTAAATTATCAATAGCCCAATTAACTAAGGATTCAGGATTGTTCAAATCCGAAAATCTTAATAGCGATTGGAGTTCTTCTATTTCCTTTTCAAGTTCTTTAATTTTTTTGGGGTGTTCATTTTTTTCTTTTTTGTAATCAGCCAACCAATTAGATTCTTGAAAGAAAACCAGAATATTGTTATCAGAAAGGTATTTTATAAATTCTTGTAATTCAGTTTTATCATTATTTTTTACTTGCTGAGACGTAAACCATTGAGTCACTTTTTGTATGTCCTTATCGTGGGAAGAAAGCCATTTTTCGACAACTTCAATTTGTAGTTTAGATTGGCCAATATCAAAAAATTGTTTTGCAATATCATTTCCACTTTCATCCTTCTCGGTTAGTTGTTTAACTTTTGTTTTAATATCAAGTAACTCTTTGAAGTCTTTTATTTTTAACTTTAAAATTTCATTTTCAACAAATTGTAGTTCATTCTTTTTAAAACTTAGTTCATCAGCTATTTTAAGCTTTACCTTGGCGTTTTTCTTCTTGAAGCTGTTCCAGTAGCTGAACTTTTTTATTAGATATTCTGTATAGATGGTTTTATAGCTTTTTTGTTTTTCCAGTACAGTTTTCAGCAGTACTTGCTTGTCGTTTATTAGTTTGATTTCTTCAGAATATCTCTTATGCTCGTGGAAGTCATTGCTTATATTTTCAACTTCCTCATTGTACTTTTCTATTATTGCGTTTTTTTCGTCATCACCAAATAGAAATCTCTTTAAGTCCTCTGATTCAGTTTTGAAACCTTTTCCTCTTGAGAAAGACCTTAGAATACTTGCATATGTTTTGAGAGTTTCATTTTTAGTTAGGTCTAACGAAAGGATATTATTGTCATATAAGATTTGATGATAGTTTTTCCTTCTGAGAGATTTCATTCTGGCAAACTCAACTTTTTCGCAGAGATTCTTTAGGGTATCAATCTTATTATCTATTAGTAATTCCTTATTAAAAATAGGCTTATCTAAAAAGGTCAGATTGTCCCAATCATAGCCATTTTGAATAATGAACATTTCAGCTGCATTACTTGTCCCTTCAATATAGACCCCAATGACTAGATATTTTTTTGGACTATACTCAATATTTAAAAAAACATAACCCCTAGATGATGAATACCCCTTTTTTGTAATTAGCATTCCTTTGACATCTCTCTGCTTATTCCCTTCAGTTGCAGATTTAAATTCGCTTGAGCCAACTAAAACCAATTGAATCATATCTGCTATCATACTCTTTCCACTACCACTCTCACCACTGAAATCTGTCCGGTATGCATGGAAAAGGTAATCGGCATTAAAATGCTGCTTAATACCAATAGTGGAAAGACTATATATGCGAGGGTATTTATTCTGCATCTTTCACATCTTTTATTAAGTCATCAATAGTTTCAATTTGAGGTTGGTAGATAATTCGCAGACGCTCAAAGGATGGCATTACTTTAAATTTATCTTTTTCATTTTCACTTTCCCACATTAACCACCCTAGGTCTCCAAATTTTTCAAAGGACTTAGATATTACTACTTCAAATCTTTGGTCACTCAAATCTGTACTCTTATCAGATGAATTATCATTAATGAGCTTTCTCAATGCATTTTTCTGTTCCTCATATTCTTCGTGCAATAGGGTTGTAAATTCAGAAACACTATCTAACTCTATATTTCCATCTAGCTTGTACATTTTCAGGAACAACATTCCTATAATGATATATTCACTCCTTAAATAATCTCTATTGTCAGATGGTACATTTCCTCTTCCATTCTCATTGAAGTTTAAATAGTAGTAATTGTTAAAATCGGTACCTTCTTTTATCAGATTTAAGTTGAAAAAATCTTTATAATACTCCTTTAAGGATTCATAATTCTCAGACTCGTTCAAAAACCGATATAGATTCACGTTTAATGGGTATTGCCTTTGAATATGAATACCACTTCTGAGCGTATAATCAAGTTTTGCGAATACACTTTTTGCCTTTTTGTTACTCAAAAAGCCATACGGTATTATTTTTTCTGTATTGTCATTTGCCATATGGATATTCCTTTTTTTATAACACCATGCACAGGTTCTTTTTTAATCTCTAATATGTATTTGTTCCTATACGCAGCATTTTTTCTAATAATATTGTGGGCTGTCTTAACAGCAATTGTAAGTTGATCTTCTTTTAAAATTTTGAAGAAAAAGGGAGTGAAATCCAGAGAATTTTTTGCCTCTACTTCTTTAAATATAGAATTGGTCCAGTAGCGTATTCTTTCTTTATCCCGTTTCCATTTTAGCGTTTTTTCCAATAATTCTTTCCTCTTCTGGATATCAACTGTTCTTTGAGTTACTTCAATAGGCAGCTTTGGGCTTATTTCTCTTAAAGGCACAATATTGAATCTTAAATTGTCGATAGTAGACTTTACGATTACTCCTGAAAGACTATTCGGAAACTGTATTCGTTTTGTTCCTGCTTCTTTAACTACAACTGAATGTTGAAGTAAATAATCAATGAACTTATTTGTTTTTCTATCAAAATTCTTTTTGTTGAAATCGTAAATAAACTCTCTAATTCTTGGCTTTATTTTTTCTATTCTTTTACTTACTTGCTCTAATTGACTTCTAGAATTATCGTGGAAATTCTGAACTCTGTGAATATTTGATATATTGTTTTCCCCTTTATTCTCTTCAAGAAGACCAATCAAGAGGTCATCTATGTCATAAGAAATTTGGAATGCGTTTCTGAGCTCTGATGCTTGTTCCTTGATTACTTCCAGACGTATTTCAATACCTTTAAGAACCCCTAAAATATCTTGGTCTTCAGAATTTATCCCAGTTTTAAAATCTTTTACAGACTCATTAACCTGTTGGTCCAATATCTCGATTTGTGAAGTGAGTTCAGGAAGTCTAATCTCAAAATGGTCTTCAATCCATTCATTAAAATCCCTATTTTCTTCAATGTTTTCAGTGAGACTTTTATGTAATTCTGCAAAGAACCGTTTAATCTTTGCTGGATTATACTTTTCGATTAATCGTTTTTCAATATTCTGACAAAGTTCTAATCCATATTTTTTGAATTGGTAGTTTTTTTTTGAGGCATTACGCCATAAGAAAGACTCTTGAAACCTAAGTATTATTGAATTATTCCTATTGTATTCTGTCCTAGAACTTTCATTGCCTTGGTCTTTGAAAACCTTTGTAATAGTTGAAATAATATTCTCTTCTGTAAAGTCTTTATCCTTATATTTTGCATATAGAGACAGAAGAATCAATCCATCATTTTTCTCTGGGATTAATTTTTCATATTGGTCTTTTGCCTCTCTATATAAGTTAAAACTATCCATGTTTATATTGTATCATATAGTTCTAGTCTGGCTATATCCATTTTGTATTATCTTTCCCAAACCACTTTTGAACTGTGAACATAGCTTCATTTCCCATTTTTGATAATCCAAGAACCACTAAATTCTCTTTTGCTCTAGAACAAGAAACATAAAAGAGGTTTTTTGTCCTTTCTTTTCTATCTCCCTTCTCGTCACTATCATCAAAATATTTTTCAAAATTATATTGTGTTTTCCAACTGGTATCATCAATAACAACTAAAACATTACGATACTCTTCCCCCTTTGTACCATGTTTTGTTGAGAACACATTTTGATTTTGAGTATGTTTAAATAGATTTATAAATTCAAGATAGGGCAGTGCCATAAGCGCAGTATGAAAGGCAATATCTTTTTCAATACGTGTTTTAAGTTCATCATCTAAACCTTCTAGTGGAGCATTGATGCGGTCAAAAAACTTAATTACTCCGGTAGAAAGTGTAGCCAGTTTATTATCGACAACAAAATCAAAAACGTCTTTTACAGTTTTCGATTTACGAATTGTGATAAGCTCTTCAATCTTATTTGTAATTATTTTCTTGTCAGAATGTCTTTTTAAGGTTATCGACTGAACTCCATTTTTTTTAAAAAAATTCACAATATCACTATAACTATCTTCTTCAAAGAAAGAGACCAAGTGTTCTATTCCAGTTTGCCTTTCAGTAGATGTTTTCTTGTCCATAGAGCCAACAAAAAAAGCTGTAATTGGATTTTCCCTTTTTAATAAGGCGTCATTACCGCCTAAACCATAACGTCTACTATAAATGTTGTAAAGATTTCCAAAACCACCCCTTCTGGCCACCCTACTGTTTGCAATAATTAGTATTTTGTCTTCACTTCCTGGTCCAAAATCCCATCCTTTTTTTTCTAGTTCATTTATTATAGTGTCATAGTTAGCATTCTTGATTGGTATTAACGAGTCTTCATATTCTTTTACTTTTTGACCTGTAGTTTTATTGGGGTAATTAGTACAATTCATAAATTGAACACTTCCTTCTATTTTTTTTATATCATCAGGAATTACTTGTTTAATATTCTTTCTTACATTATTTAACAGCTCTACTACGTTTTGCGAGCTTCTGTAATTTTCCAACTTGGTTATAAGGTCGATTGCTTTTGCATCTACATATGATTTAAGTGTGCCTATTCCTGTATTATAAATTTTTTGATGTGAGTCTCCATAAAAACCGATTACTATTTTTGTTTTATTTCTAGGAAGCAAAAAATCTAGTAATGACGATATAGTTTCTGGGGCCGTATCCTGATATTCATCAACCAAGATATAAGGATGTTTAGATGCTAGTATTGTAGTTAATAAACTATGATTGGAAAACATCCTATTAGCTAATGTAATTAAATCGTCATGTCCTACTTTTCCATCTTCGAAATCACTATAAGCACGGTCGTTGTAATCTACTGTGGTAATCCTTTCTATAAGTTTCAAAACATATTTGTCAGGTTTGGTTTCATGGTAAATCGTATTAATTGCATCAAATTCAATTAATAGTTGCTTATTGTATGATTTAATACAATCCCAAAGAAATTCATGGATAGTAGAAACCAATACTAACGGATTATTTTCTAGACGCTCTATAATTTCATTCTTAGCAACATTTGTATATGTAATACAAACTATTTTTTGATTTTTTAATTGAAGCGACTTACCCTTTGATTCCAAGAGATAATTTATAGTTTGTATGAGGGCATAAGTTTTACCAGACCCTGCTCCAGCTTCCAACACGTAACTCCTTTGAGCCTCTATTTTTCCTTTAATTTCATTTATTACCTCCATCTATATCTTTGTCGTTTCTGTAGCTACAATATCACCATTTCCATCGCTTTTTAAATCAAGCGGCTTTTCCAGCCATTTTAGACCATTATCAATATATTCTGGTACATTCCATTGGCCAAATTCTTCCGGAAATGACATAACATCAAAGGCAAAATTAGTTTTGGAACTAGAGCTTATAGGCGCCAACTGATAAGGGGTATTATTAATTAAATCTTCCGCGCTTTTTACTCTAGAAAAACTAAACTGATTTTTAATAATTGTGGAGTTGCCTTTCTCATCGGTAAAGGTGGATTTTAATAGCTCAATATTTGAATTAATAAATGCCTCTTCAAAACTTCTTGCGGTGATTCCATTCTCTTGGGTTTGATATGCAACCCTAATAATATTGGAATCTGTTTTTTCTTCTTCAGTTGCGGCTATTAATTCGGCTATAGTAGTCTTTTTTGGTATCCAATCTTTTAATGTATAGTTAGATGTTAATTCACCATTAATACCATTGTTTACCTCACACCTCTCTCCACTAGCTGAATCAACGGAATCAATATCTGTTACTACTAAAGTTTTTAATTTTAAAAACTCAAGAATTTCTTTAAACTTATGACTATAAGCACCTCCTACCTCCAATATAGAAACATATTGAGTTGCTAAACCTGGTCCTGACTTTTTAATCATCTGTGGCATTAACATTCTTTCGGTTGTACCTTCAACAATAATTACCTTATCAGAGAAAAATAAATCGGATTTATGCAGCGTCAGATATTGTTTTAAAAATCGAGCAGTCTGTTTTTCATTTGAAATATTTAACGTGTTAAAATCTTGGACCTCTACATTCTTTTTAACTCGATTGAAGTATCTTATTCTTTTAAATCCTTTTTCTGAATCAATACCAGCTTCAGATAAAATATGAGACGAATGCGAGGTAATTATTAGTTGAACATAAATATTATCTTTTTCAGCATCTTTTAATATTCCTTTTATTTGACTAATAAATACCTGCTGCATTTGAGGATGCATATGTGCTTCGGGTTCTTCTACTAATACGGTTAAGAACTCAGAAACTTTTTCTTCTTTTGCATTTCTAAACCGTTCGATAAAACTAGCTAGTTCCAAAACCATGTAAATGAGGTTGCTATAACCTAATCCGTTATAACTTTCAGGTAAATCAATTTCTTCCTGTTTGTAATAGTACTTAATGTTGTTTTTTATTACAGATTCTGAATCAAATTCAGATGCAATAGATATAGGGGGAATTGCAATAGGAGTAGAAGCACCAAACTTTTTAAGGTCTTCAATTATCTTTTGTAAGACTATATTATATTTCTCTTTTAAGTCTTTAGAAATATCTTTTAAGGAATCTTCTATTGCCTTTACATTGTTATCCGTTTTATCCCTTTCATTATAATATCTTGAAAAACCTAATGCTAGTGTTTTATTACTATCACTTTTCTTATCATCTAGTATTCTTAAGGCCTTGATGTCCTCAAAAGAAACTACCTTCTTTAATTTATCTTTATATCCAATTTCTATTTCACTCAAGTAATCAGATTTCACATCTTTAGCGTAGCATCTTAATTTGTAAAAAGTATTTAGATTTTCTTTAAAATATTCAATGAGGGTCGTCTCTTTTACTTCTCTATTAATGAAGGCTTTTAGTAACCCTAGGGTGTTATGAGGCTCATAAGATAGGAGTGCACATCCATCATTTCTTTTATCATCTAAATCTGTAATAAACTCACTCAATTCTATTAGTGAATCTTTAGCTTTATCATAAACAAACTCAATCTGCAATTGGATTTTCGGAAAACGTGTTACGATATCTAATTCTAATTTCTCTTTTTCCTCTTCAGAAATTCCAGCAACTAATGTTTTTTCAAATTGAATTAAAAGCTCTTTAAACAAGGTATAGGTAGATTGTGAAAAATCTTCAAATGATAAAGAATCTTCACCTGAGGTAAACATCTTAATCACCTCAAGTAAAGAAGTTTTTCCAGTATTATTTCTTCCCACAATTAAAGTGATATCATCTTCAAGGTCAATAGAAACATCCGCCAAGAGTCTAAAACATCTAACTTTTATATTTCTAATTCTCATAGTATTTCTTAGGTTTTATTTTTGATACTACCGAAACAAAAAAGCCAATGAATACTCATCAGCTCTCTCAAACATTTTTCTATGTGTAATCGCTCATAAATATATTAATTTTTTAACATAATTTCTTACGGATTCCCACATTTAATTCTCTGCTTTATAAGATTATACTCTCTTATCCTTACTTCCTTTATCAAAAGCCACCAAATTAAAAAGCTGTCGCATTCGACTACGAACACGAATGCCATAAAGCTCTTCAAGTTCTGCAGCATTTAAGTTAGTAGTAGCATGGGTCTTAATTTTCTTGTCCAGAAATAAGTCATGGCGAGATAGCAGGATTTCCCCTATTACATTACAGTCTTTACCGTAGTGTCTACCCATAGGCTCAACTCCCAAATCATCAAAGCAGAAAAATTGGGTGTTCCCATAATCTTCAATAGTCTTGTAACCAATATGATTAAATCCAAAAACGATGTTTCGGGTAGGTACAACCTCGTAGGGCTTTTGGTGTGGCACAAGATGCTTCAGCAAGCGAATCAAGGAGGTTTTACCACATCCTACAGGTCCAGAAAGCAAAATGCCTTTATCAATATCAATTCCGAACTCTTTACAGGCAATTCTATCCTGGATAAAGTACAGGCATAGTTTGTATAGAATATCACGGTCTTCTTTGTAGATTTTAAATTTCTGCCCGAAAAGCAACTTTCCTTTAGCTTCCAAATAGACCAACATTTTATCAAAATCATACAGAATTTGATTGCCTCGCATGGTACCCAAAGAATATTGTACAGCTCCTTCAACGATGATATGTGGTTTTGGATTGCTCATAAAGGTTCATCGTAGTTTTTATCAGAACTGGTCTTTAGGTTGTCCTGATATGGGATACTTCGACCGGGCTCGGTACAGGCAATTTCTTGTTTTTCATCGTTTTCAGAATTTGAATTTTCTAAAATTTGCCGTTTGTATATGTTTTTAGGGTTTTCTATAGTTTGTATTTGTTTGTTTATAGGTACCAATGCTTGTCCAGTACTTGTCTCGATTTTGGTACTGCTTGGGTACAGCACTTGTTCGGTACTTGTCCCAACCCTTCGACTGGGCTCAGGACTAAAGTTGAACATCTTGATTCGGCTTCCTTTAAACGGGTTATGCGATGGTATGTAGCGCAAATAATTCCAATGACTCAGTTCTTTGATGCATCGGTGATAGGTAGATTTAGAACCTATTTTTGAGAAGTCCATCACTTCTTCTATATTGATATAGAATTCATCTTTAAAAAAGTTATTGTTCCAAATCTGAAATAATGCCACATACAAGCTGATGTGAGTTGGATTCAAACGACTATCCTTGGAAAATTGTATGAAGACATTATTCAAATGTTTAATGTAATTGATATCCATAATCTCAGAAATACAAAGCCAACGCGCCTGCTGGCTCCTTCGTTAAAAAAGTCCACTGGACTGTTTCTTTATACTCGGCCCTATAATTGATGTCTTGCAAACCAGATTCTAGAATTTGTTATGGATTCTGTTTTGCTCTAATACCTGCATGATTTCCTGGTAGTCATAATACAAAACGCCACCTACTTTTGTATATGGTAATGTCCCATTGATACGTAGGTTTTGTAATGTTCCGGGAGAGATGCCCAAAAGCTCGCGAACTTCTGGAGATTTAAGCCATTTTTTGGCAGGTTGTCCGCTTTGGTTTTGTAAAAGTTGCTTGATGTCATCGAGTAATTCCATTTTAAATTCCCGAAGATCTTCTGTTGTAATAATTGTTGCTCCCATACTTGTAAAACTGTTTTTAAACAAAACCGCCATTAGTTAATTTTTTTTCATGACGGCTTTGTTTTGAATTAGCTCACGAACTTTAATATTTTAATAAATATTTGTTCGTGAATCTTCGATTTGACTTTCGTTCTACAAAATTGAAATGATTTGTTGGACTTTATTCACCAGTACAACCTTACTACGGTGAAAATTTAACATATTGAAATTTGAATGGTTTTGATGGTATTTAATGACCAAAATGAACTTTTACAACAATATTTTGGTGAAATTTTGTTGTATATATTAAAAACAGGAGGTTAACCGTAGTAGGGTCTCTTATACGTTTAAATTTCGGAGTTATCCATTTGAGTAATGAGGCCTGAAGAAAGGTCATTCAGAAACTTGGTTCTACTTATTTTTCTAGCCTTTATTTCTGAATACGTCTTGTAAATGTCACCTAGATCAAATTGAAAAACCCATTGTAAGGCCATTGCAATTTCTTTTATATCTGTATTCCCATTATTCAAAGATCCACTGGCATACAAAGCATAAACAAGTTCAGTTAGAGCCGTCTTTGTTGATGTCCAGTTTAGTTTATAACTATTTGTTTCTTTAAAAGAAGAATCTTTTAATTTGTAAAGTCTATTTTCCAAATACCTTAACAGTTTACAGTTAACAATATAATTTGCTAGCAATAAGTCATGTGAAGTACTGAAGTCTGGGTCTCGAAAAAATGGAGCTGAAAATAAAGATGTGGATTCTGAAAAGTACTTTCGTGTATAGTAATATTCATCTAAGTAAACCGAACCCTTTTGGACATACTGAGAGAACTCTATATTTAGCCGAAAGAATCTGTTAACGCTTTTAATACAATTTAGAATATATTTTTGTTGTTGAATTTGATTTCCCTTAGGAAATCTAACTTCAAAACTTTTAAGTCTGGAACTATAGATTAATGTTTGTAGAGGATGTTGTTTAATTTCTTTGAAAAAGGTTATTTCAGAATTAATAGAATCAAAACCTTCTTTGAATATATGGTTACGCAGATCACATAAATAGTCTTGACACATCTTAATTATATCATCAAAAGGAGTTTCTTTATCTGTTGTATAATTATCTAGCCTTTCTATTAGTTGTTTAAAATTAAAATTTTCTTCGAAATCTTTCATTTCTAATAATGTAAAATACAGGTAATTAAATATTTAGCCCATTAACTTGTCTAAATATATTTTTAATCTTTGTATTTTAAAAAGGAAGTATGTCGTAATTCTAAAAACAACAAGTAGGTATATATAAAAAGCTTTTCAGCCAATCGCAAACAACTAATTATCAATTATTTATAAATAAACATCTAGTCTTAAAGAACTAACAATATAGTCTTAATTCTAAAATTACATTCTAGTTTATTTGTAACTGCTCTGCCATAATTAATGCATTGTAGGCATTAATAATTTTTCCAGATTTTGAAAGGTTTTGAAATCGCTGCTTTGATTTGAAATTTTCATCATTTATTTCCTTTTCATCATCATAAGGTACATTTACTAATCCATTAAAAGGAGTACCACTATCCATTATAATTTTTCGTATTTGAGAAGCTTTTAAATTTGGGTAATGAGACCATAATAAGGCTGCAATATTGGCAACAATTGGAGCAGCAAAAGAAGTGCCTTCTCTATTGGTAAACTGATTATTTGGACTGCAGGTAAGTATATCAACACCTGGTGCAAAAATATCTATCGAATTTAAACCATAATTTGAATCCTGATCCACCAGGTCTTCACCATATTTTTTTGTAGTAGCACCAACAATTAAAACATTAGAAAATTCTTTTTTATACAATCTAGCTATAGATTGAGGAAATTGCCAATCTTTATCTAGATTTTGAGATTCATTTCCTGCTGATATCACAACCAAAATATTTTTTTTCTCTGCATAAGAGAGCGCTTTTTTTAAAATTTTTGGTTGAATTGAAAAAGCCTTTCCTTGACTAATATTTATAATATGTGCGCCATTATCAACAGCATACTTTAAGCTTACATAAAAATCTTTATCCGTAAAATCTCCTATTCCGGTAAAGGTTATAGGCATGATATTAATAGGATATTTTTTAATCGGGTTTTTATGTATTAGACTTACCGAATCTAACATTGAATAAGCTATGACCCCTGATACCAGCGTACCATGTTCAAGAATAGCTGTATTTTTTCCAAAAGTATTATTACCGTACTTTTTATTCCTTTTAATATGAGATGCTTTGGGAAGAAGAGAACGATTATCATAATTTAGATTCATACAAATATCTAAACTCAATTCTTTAAACTTTAAATACTTTATAAATTCATCGTACGGATAATCGGCTTCATAATAATACTTTGCAAAATCAACATAACTTCTTATGGTATCATTGGGAGCAATAAAATTAGACAAACTTTTAAGTGATATCTTTCCCTTTATTAACTTTCGTAAAGTGTCCATTACAAAAGTATAACTAGCTTCAATATCTTTATTATATTTAATTTTTCTTTCTAAACTCAGTACGGTAGAATCATAGGAAGCTCTAACATCATTATATTGGAATGGAATTTTATTTTTCTTTCTTAAGGTATTGAATGAATTACGATCAATTTTTCTAAGAATCCTGGTTTCTTCAGTTAAAACATATGCTAACGAACTATCTTTATTTTTTATACCTAAAAAGTTCCAACCAGCATAGTCATCTATATAGCCATTTTTATCGTCATCAATATTATTGCCCTTTATTTCATTTTTGTTAGACCACATTACCGGCTTTAACATTTTATGATTTAAGTCAAAATCAGAATCCAAAACGGCTATAATTATTTGCTGTTTTGGATTCAGATTTTGATGTAAATAGGTAATCGCTTTATTCCAATCAGTACCAGCTAAACTATCCTGACCATGATTTAATTTCCACCAATTATCATTATCAGACTTAAACTGATGAAATGTTAATGTCTGCGAATAAAGAAACATTGGTAAACACCACAAAACAAATCTTAACGTATTTTTTATCATAAAAAATTTAAGCTGAAAATTAACAAATCTTAATTGATCTAATCTCCAGTAGATACAGGTGTAGGACCAAATGGACCTGGTGGCGGTGGTGGTGGTTTCGTTTTACCTTTTCCATCATTTGGATCATCTCCACCACCTCCAATGATACTGTTGATTGATCTTAATTTATTGCTTTCAAAGTCAGCAATAGTTTTACTATTTTTTTTCATATATCATAAATTTGATGACCGGAAATTAGTATTTTTTGATGTACAATGCTACAAAAACAGCTAAATACAAGTCGTGATTTTAAAATTACGACTTGTATTTAGAGGTTTTTAGGCAAACTACTTATGGTCTTTTTCATTTTTTATTTTTAAAATAAAATCTGATGGATAGTACCCTGTCTTTGCTTTAAAAGCCTTTGAAAAAGGCTCTGCATTATTATACCCTGTTTCATTTGCAATAGCTTGAATTGAATAATTTAACATTTTACGATCTAACCTTATTGCTTTCAAAACAAAATCTATTCTTAAGTCATTAATATATTGCCTAAAGTTTTTATTAAATTGATATTTTATAATTTGTCCTAAATAATTTGGATTCGTATTTAAATCCTTAGCTAATCTATTTGCAGAAATATTTTTATCTAAAAAACCTTTTCTGAGTTCAAAAGTTTCTAGTCCTGATAAAATTTCTTCTACTAAAGGAGCTGGTAGATTAAATTCTTTTTGTTTACTTTTTAAGTTTTTGTTTTCTATTATATTTTCTGGTAGTGTTTTACTATTAATTAACGTGTCAAATTTAAATTGATATTCTTTTATTATTTTTTTGTTCCTTTTCCTTCTCCTAAAAAGTTCAAATACCAATAGTAAAACTAAAAAACAAATAGCGAATAAAATGGCTCTATTTTTTAGGTAATCTTTTTTGATTTTTGACTTTAATTTTTGCTGTGTGTGAAGTAGTTTACTGTTTTTATCAAAATAAATACCGTCAGTGATGTGTCTTTCGTAGTCGTATACTAAACTATCAAACTTTAAGAGTTGTTCTATATAATATAATTGCTTAGATAGATCGCCATTTTTTTTATAATGATCAATCAAATACGTATACCCAGATCTTAATGAAGGATGCAAATCATTATTCAGGTTAAAAATACTATCCATTCTTTCAAAATCTTTTAAATCAGGACTTAAATCTAATTTAATAGTAGACATGGCTCTTAGATAATAGGCTATAGCAATATTTGGTGCATCATTATTGGCTATTAAAAAAGAAAGTGAAGTATTTACGGTATCAATGGTAGCCTCATAATTTTCTAATTCAAAATGAACCTCTGTAGAATTCACAATAGATTGCCCTATAAACCTTTCAGTACCTTTTATATTTTTATACTTAAATACACTTTGATTGAAATACTGGGCAGAATCATATTTCTTATTTAATCGATATGAATTCGCTAGATTAATTATAGAATTTAAAAAAGAATCTAAGGTATATGCGTCAATAGTATCTAGTTTTTCAATTTTTTTTAGATCGTATTGGTAACTTTTCTTAAAATCTAATAAAGCCTCTTCAAATTTTCCTGTCCGTTCTTTTAACAAACCAAGATTTGTTGTCGAAATATTTTGGAACTCAAGGTTTTTAAACTCCTTTGCAATATTAAAAGCTTTAATATGATTATCGAATGATTTTTTAAAATTCCTTTTATCATAAAAATAGCCTCCCTTACTCTGGTAGGCATGCCAGGCAAAATAATTAAATTCTTTTTTCGGTAATAATTTTGCGTATTTTAAAAGGCTATCATTAAATATATAGTTAGTATCATCCGTATAATAGGTAATCATATAGTAACCGTATGCAATATTTAGTGTGTCTTTATCTAAATAGGCCTTTTTTAAGTAAGCTGTTGCATATAAACGATTGTATTCTGAGTTTTCAATCAATTTATAATAATCGCTGTATAGTGATTGATATGACTTAATGATAAGACTATCTGGAATTTCTTGAAAACCCTTAAACTGTGCATTAAGATTACTTGTAAAGGTCAATAACAGTGCAGTAATAAAAAAATATTTTGGTCTAAACATCTTATGTAATAAGGCAAAACAAATATAGAAATAGATCTACAATTCTCTATTTTACATACAAAATAGCCTTATTTACTTTAAAATTCTATGTAAAATCTATTAAATAACAAGAAATAATGTAAGTCTTAAGAATTTTATTCTTACTTCATGAGTAAGACTTTTATTTTTAAAATACAGCTCGTTTTTTTAGAAATCAGAGACCAATTAGTTGCAATTCATATCAAATAATATCAATTTTGGTCTGTCATAATTAGTAAAAATGACATTATGGAAACCGATAAATTCTTAACAGACTAAACTAATCTCAATATGAATAATGAATTAAATGTTCTAAAAAAGATATTAGGTTTATTGCATATAAGATATACCAACTCTTTTTTAAAAGATAGCTTATACGCACATCCTAATTTTCCAAGTTTGCTATAGGTATCAGATACTCTAAGTACATATGCAATTGAAAACATGGCCGTAAAGATTTCTACTGAAAAGTTGAATACAATATAAAAACATACATAATATTCTTTCGCGAAGAGTAGACACAAAACTTAGGTGTCGTAAAATGTCTAAGTATTTTATATAATCAAATACGTTTATAATGAAAAAATTAAAATTTAATCAATATGAGTTATTAAGTCGTAGTCAATTAAAAAGTATATTTGGTGGTGGTGGAGAAATGCAAATGTCTTTAGACGGAACACAAGGCGGTTCTGGTAATTGCACCGTACGTTGTAAGGATGGTAGACGACATGAAAATCAGCCAGATTGTAGTAGAGCAACGGCAGAAGCAGTATGTGGTGGAACAGATACCGCTAATGGTTGTGTTTGCTAATTTATTAAGATCAGTACATTTTTAAAAGTGTACTGATTTTTTATAACATAATTATTTAGCTATGCCTAAAACAATAATTCTTCTTGTACTATTAAGTTTACTTATAAGCTGTAAAACAGATTCGAAAGAAATATTAAAAAAAGATGTACCGCATAAAAAAGTTTACTTTGAAGGAATTACAGAGGATTCTCAATTTAAGTCATTCACAGTAAATAATAACGCTTATTTTTTTGGAAAAACTTTTGCTCATGGAAACCCTGGCAATGACATAACCAGTCTTTCTTTTGAAATTAAAAAAGCACAGTTTTTAGGTTTTTTTAGTATGATTGAGCAATCTGACAAGAAACGTTTATATGCTAAATATAATTTCTTTGTTACACCAGGAGATACCATATTACTGAAGTTTATAAATGGGATTCCCAGAATAACAGGTAATAATATAGCTCATTACAACTACGCTATTAAGATGGATTCTTTAGGCTTACAATGGCCATTATATGCTAACAATATTATAGCTTACAAAGAAAAGTGTGAAAAAATTTATAAGAAAAAACAACGTTTTTTTGCTGATTATATAAAAGAGCACCCAGAAGTATCTAAAGACTTTAAAAATCATGTAAGTTCTGAAATAAGACACGAATACCTCTACTATTTGATGTCACCAAAATCAAATCAACCTAGCCGTAGCGGCTTAAACGCCTGGCCAAGAGTTTATGAACTTATAAAAGATGCTAATGAAAGAATCAATGATTATAAATATTTCGATAGTATTTCTTTACAAGATTTTAATAGTCAACATTTTATGACTAATTATTACTACAAAAGAAATGTTGTTGATTTTATACGCTATTATTTTACAGAGAATTATTATAGGGAATTAACAAAATCTAATTTTTTAAAAGAAAAAGCCTTTATTGAGAAAAACTTCACAGGAACTATTAAGATTTATGCTATAGGTAGATTAATTTACGATTATTATGCAAAAGTTTTTCCAGCTAATATGAATGTTATCCCAGTTCTAAAAGAAACGCTTACTAGCTATATGCCATTATTTTCAGAGCCCTCTTATAAAGAAGAAATGGAACGTATTGCCATTAATCTGGAGAATTTTAATGTTAAAATACCAGATCATATCTTAGAAGAAAACCTAATTAATTTAGACAGTGTTAGCACTAATTTAAATACTGCTTTTAAAAATAATCCAAATACCATAAAAATAGTAGATTTTTGGGCGAGTTGGTGTAAACCTTGTATTCAAGAAATTAAAGACACAAAATCGTTTAAAGAAAAATTAAAAGAGCACTATAATGTAGAGTTCATCTATCTATCTATAGATCGAGATAAAGATATAGATAAATGGATTCATATGTCTCATAATTTAGCAGCTTATGGGCTTAAAGAAAATCAATTTTTAATAGCTGGTGGTAAAAAATCAGATTTAGCAAAGTTCTTTGATGTTAGAGACATTCCTAACTATGGTATTATAGATAAAAAAGGAAATGTTATAATGAGTAATGCACCAAGATTATCAGATAGTTTGGTTTTTGAAAAAATCATAAAAAATTTAAGTTTAGATAAATAGTTTTTTTTGAAAAAACCTTTTCATTTTACAAAAAACCCGGTACTAACGAAATAAGTGAGTTCTCTAGAGACAACTAGAGAAGGTTAGTAACCTTTTAAAACTTAGCGATGCTGCTGAAGCTATCGATTATAAAACTATAGGTGTAAAATTAACCCTTGATAAGCTTAAAGATGCCCCTTTACCTCGTATAGCATACTGGAACAAGAATCATTTTGCGGTAGTTTATAAAATAAAGTTTATTCCTAATTTTCGAATAGAAACCTCACTTCATGGTATATTTTTTCAAAATTTAATTTTAATTCCTTTTGTGAAAATTGAGTGATTTTTTCGGGCAATTCCTTTTTAATTTCTTGTAATTTAAACCGTACTTTTCTATCATTACCATCTGCAAACGCAATAAACTCCCCTTGCTTTAACCTAAAGAAAATATCGGCTCTACGCTTGGAAACCTCTTTTTCGCCTTTCGTAATACGGCTCTCTAAACTCAAGCCACTACTTTTACTAATACTTTTAGTGGATTGTTTTATAATTTCAAAAAAACGCTCATAGTATTTAGCAGTATCCGGGTCGTTAACTTTTCCAAAAAACTGATACGATAGATTACTCAATATCGCCTTACTTGCCTTATCGCCATACATCATATCATTCTGAATTTTATCTTGCATTACATAAACAGTGGCAATATTATAACTCCGTAAAGTGGCAGGGATTCGGTGCATATTCAATAAGCGAATAGTAGGTGCTTCTTCCATCATTAAAAATGATGGTTTCGCATTTCGCACACTCATTTGCTTAGTAATCGTATGTACAATAGTAGCTATGATTGGTGAGTAGGCTGATTCATATTTTGGGTTGTTTACAACAGAAATAACCCCTAATTTCTCCTGACTATTGATATCTAGGGGAACATCATCAGCTGATAGTACCATGAAAATACTTTGTGTACTGATCTTTTTAAAAGCATTGGCAAGGGTACTTTTTACTCCTGCAGTTTGCCTATCTGAATCTTTGCCACTGATAAAAGCATCTGCCATAGCTCTAGCGGTTACGTTACTTTCCAGAAAAGCAACAAGACTATCCGTATCTAAAAGTTGATAGATGGCTATAAGGTGAGGCAGCGTACAGTATTTAGGATAAGACGTTTTTAATTTCCATATTAATCCACTGACTAAACCTTCTGCAGCATCGATAAAAAATTTTGAAGTTCCCAAACTACCAGATTCTTTTTGCTCCAATAAGTTTTCCATCAGTACTTTGGTAACTTCATTGACACTTTCTTCATTTTCCATATAACGAGGTGCAATGGGGTTCACCCGATGGAATATTTTATCAAACGAAACAATATAGAATGGAATTTTATTAGCTTCAAATAGAGGGTAAGCAATCTCGGTAAGTTCAAAATGTTTGTAATCATGAATGACTCCGGAAAAGGAATACTTACTAAAATGCTTCAAAAAATTATAGACGACACTTTCTGTTTTTCCACTTCCCGCAGAACCTATTACCGATGCGCCCCGCTTAATATTTTCAATCTTAAATTTCCCTGATTTGACTTTGAACTGAACTTGATATTTCTTATCCACTTTTGTACTTCTGTCATTATGTAGAAACACATATAGCATAATACTTACCAACAGTAATGGAACAATAACATAGACAACAATATGTGCAAGAGACCAACTCATATTCCAATAGAACCAGATTTTAATGCTACCTCTACCCCTTTTTTAAGTCTCTTGATTACTTTAATAGCCAACTGAACTTTATTGGTGGGAATATTCATCATGGGAACTCCAGATTTGCCCAAGATTTTAAATGCAGTAGCTTTTTCATTTGTTGGCAATCCCATCAGTACCGAAAAGTAAAGCTTTGGGTTTTTGATAAAATTTTTTTTGGCCTGGTAGGTTTCTGCATAGTTTCTTTTGTATCCAAATTGCTTGTCGAATTTCTTTTCAGCATTGGAGAAAAATGAATCCCTATCAAACCCTCGTTTTACTTTCTTACCGTTCATCACAACTTCTGAAGCTTTGTATTTACTTCCCGGGGATAGACTTACCGAATTAGAAGTATCTTTTCTACTTACTATAATATGAATGTGGCTTTGGTTACCTTCTTTTTGCATTCCCTGAACAATTCGCCTTCTCCCGATGCCTCGGGATTGGTGTGGAGCCTCTTTTTCCAATTGGCTGATTTTCTGTTTCAATTTTGAAATGTTGCCTTTTAGTTTGCCATTTTCAATTTTTCGAATATCCTGTTTCAATTGAAGAATTTTACTGGCAAAGGGTTGGTTTTCTTTCACTTGAAAATCCGTCCCCTTGAACTTCCGTTGGTGTTCAATCTTTGCATAATATTTAATATCATCAATGGTTATTTGCTTCCCATTGATTTCCCTATTGAACGATTTCACATAATCTTTCATCACTTCACGGGTATAGGCTTTTAAATCGGTACTACTGTTTTGCAATTGCTTAAGTTCATATTTGCTTGGACTTATGGTGATGGAATAAAATTTTGGTTCAGTCTTTTTCAGTTTTGAGGTATTACCATCAATCCTCTTGACCACTTCTTTGGCAGATATCTCATCACCATATTGATTGAAAAAGTGTTCCATATCTTGCTGTTCCAATCCTTGATTTTCTTTCTCCAGATACTCCACATAATCCGCCACACTCTGCGAATAAGAGCCTCCTAATTTCTGGGGTGTGATGGTGACATACATTTGCACTATAATTGATTATTGTTGCCTTTCTTTTCCTGAAACTTCACTTTTTTTTCGACCAATGGCGGTTTGCTTTTGGGTTCTACTTCTTCAAAAAGGGATTGCATCATGGCTACTGTGGGTCGGGTTTGGCTTTTTTCCATATCCCTCAAAATGGCAATGACTGCATTCACTCGCTTTTTAATCAAATTTTCAAGGGTATGAACAGTTGGTCCAATAGAATCTTTTGGGGATAGATTATTACCCTCAAAAAAGTCCAACATCATCAATAAGGTCATCGAATTTGATGCACCCATTTTCTTGCTAAAAGCTCGAAACTTTTTGGCTATCGAGCTTTTAAAACTAATAGTCGTAAATTCCTCTTTTTCGTATCCGTTATCCATTTTTACTCTAAAAATTTATTGGTTTTATTGGGCTGAACACCTTTTTACTCTAAAAACGAATGCTTTACATATTATTTTAGTTAAAATTATTTTTTAAACCACTGTAATACAGTTATTTAAAAACAAGAGGCTTGCTGAAACATCGCGTAGCGTGTTACCCTCTTGCTTATCATTTTCGTTCGCCAAAAGCGAACAAAAACTCAAACAACCTGACCAAAAAAGCCTGTCTTGAGCTTGGCGAAAGGTCAGTTGCTTCTTTCCCAGTGCGACCCTTATAAATATATCTAATTGATGTTCAAAATTAAAATGGCATATGCTACCAAATACTTCGTTTTTGAGCTATTACATATGGTTTTTAGTAGAAATATAGATTTGAACGTCAACTTTCAAAATAACTACCTACATCTTTAATTAAAATAGATCCTTGATAATTCAAACGTGTAAGGTGGACTAGTATTAAAAGTGATTTACTTATTATATCTGGAGCGTTTTCCTTTTTTGATTCTTCTTTTGTTTTGCTTCCTTTTTGATGGTTTTGTTAAAGTTCATAAATCCAAGTTTCGATTTACTTCCCATAGCGCCATCGCTGTTACCTCTTTTTGATGCTCATTGTGCTTCAATATTCAGGTTTGGTAAAGCGTATAAAAAAGAGCGAGGTATAAGCCTGGCTTTATGCCGTAGGCTGCCAACGGATGTTGTTTTTTTGCTTACAACAAAAGGGAATCAGTGGGGGTGCGTGAAGTGGGTGTAATACCTAAAAGGAAGAATAATAGGGTTCTTTGAAGGGGAAGGAGCTGAGAATTTTTAAAATGGAATATATCTGCCAGCTAAGACAATTTAGAATATAAGTCATGAAGCAGGTCTGCGACCCATCCGATTTTTGCTATACGTTTATCTCCCGGAACACTACAAAAACCGGACAGGTTCCGGCGCAGAAAGTTTTGGTAAGATTGTAGATTTGAATTTGATTTAATAAAAATTATAATCTAATAAATTCATTTGTAAAGGCGGATAACAAAAGTTTTATGGATTTCCTTTTCCACTGAAACTTTTGCAAGTTTAACTTTGTAAGAAATGTCTAAATTATCCCTTTTGATTTACTTACAAAATGGTTATATTTGAAAATAAAGTATGATCAAAAGAATTGATATTAGTTAGTTCTCTCTAAAAAAAATTTAATACAAAATTCAAATGAATAACGAGAATAATGTTGGGATTTCTTCAAAAAAAATAATCTACATATTAGCAGGGATAGGTTTTTTTATTTTTTGGAGATATTTAATTAACGTTTCTAGAAATGGTGGTTACGATAATTATTTCAATCTATTCTGTTACTTAATAATAGGTTTCTTCCCTTCAATTCTCTGTTTTATTGTCGGATTTACTCATAAATCTAATAGTAGTCATAATTTAAAATCAATAAGTAAATATAATTCCTCATATCCTAGTAATTCTTATTCAAATGATAATTTGAATGATACTACTCAAGAAGAATTAAAAAGAATGGAAAAAGAAGCCATCTCTAAAGGCATTCTGGCGCCAGGAAAAAGAGGTCAATATATTGATAAAAAAACAGGTGAATTCAAGAGAGATTATTTTTTTAGTTTGTTGAATAATAAAACAAAGGATAGTATTGACTTAGAAACTGGAAAATATCAAACGAAAGATTTTTTTGGTTTTAAAATTGATACTGGTAAAAAGATTGATATTGAAAGTGGTATAATATATAAGAAACAAGATTTGGGGTATGAAAAAACCAAAACACGAGTAAATCAGGTCACCGGAAGAATTGAAAAAAAGGATGATTTAGGAATTTTTTGGAATAAGACAGATGAGCGAATAAATCCTAAAACTGGTAAAAGGGAAAAAAAGGATGATTTCGGAATATTCTGGAATGAGGTAGATGAATAGAAGTTTAAGAGTAATTGGATAGTGTAAACTTCCCGGCCACATGACTTATTAATAATTAATATTAGTGACTCAAAGTTCTACTAAGTTTACCAAAGTACCACTTAGCGAACGGATTTTGTAGGCGAGGTTTCGGAAGCCTTTTTCTTGCTTAACTTTCTACATTTATAAGCGAGTTTTTTATTTAATTAGTTCAAAAATTATTTAAAACCCGGTTTTAAGGAAAACCGAGAAACCTTGAAGTTATACCATTTCATAAATAGTTTCAAAAAGCAGCTTGTCCAGTTTTTCCTGTTGGGTAAAACCCTTCTTTAAGGAGTCATGAAGTACCTAATTAAAGGCATTATATCCCAACTATAGATTCTTCTTTTCATTGAATGCAATGGCTTCTGCAGAAAGAATTTCCAGTAATTCTCATGATTTGCTGGATTTATTAAGAAACTACTACAAAATTTACCGCCCTAAGCAATGGTTATTTGAAGGGCATAATGATCTTCAGTACAGTGCTTCCAGCATACGGCAGGTATTTAATCGTTCTAAGCGCAAAGCCTTAGGTAATTCTTCGGCAACTGTGCATACTCCTAGGCACAGTTTTGCTACGCACCTTTTAGAGAATGGTGTTAATTTGCGGTACATACTGCAGCTTTTAGGGCATAGTTCCCGTAAAACCACCGAAATTTATACACATGTGAGTACTACACATTTAACAAATTTTAGAAGTCCTTTTGATTTAGTATTCAAAAAGGTATATTTGAAAGAGAAATAAACAAAATAAAGTACGTTTATTAACAAGTTGTATGCAATCTAAAGTAACCAACAAATACTCAATAAAATGAAAACAAAAACTATTTCAGCAATCGCACTAACCTTGGCGTTGGTTTTAAATGTTCAAAGTGCCTGGAGCCAATGTGAAGGAAATCAGCAGGAGTTAGATGCAATCAAACTCAAATATGAATCAAGGTTTAAGGACGTTGAGAAAAGAGCGAAAGAAATTGAAGATGATGCTCCAGACCCGGACAATGCAGTTGAAACGACTGTTCAAGTTGACTTTGATATTACAATACAAGAACAGCATTTTGCACTAGATTTAGTTTCAGTTATAATGAAGGATAGAAAAATAGCATTCGACTTACCTCAAATTACTATGGAAACCAAGTCCATAAAATTTGATGAAGTTTATACTAAAATGGTTCTTAAGAAGACTGGACAGTATCCAGAAATTCATTGTAAAGATACTTGGATATACGGACCGTTTGGATCTAAAACAAAGGGGGTTCCCAAATGTAAAACTGTTTGGAAAGACATTCTAACAGACGTACCCGAAGTCCATACAAGAACAGTTGAGATAAAAACAGACATACCTCAATTCAAAATGGCTACAACCGAATTTATTACAGCTATCCCAGAATTTAAAATGGAAAGACAGGATATAGTGATGAACTTACCAAGTATTACCGTAAAGGATGTGAAAGCCGAAACGAAAAGGATGGAAGAAGAAACACAAGAATTACAAAACTATAGCCAAGACTTGGTAGGCGAACAAAAGAAAGAATTTGCAAAAGCAATTTCAGGCAATTTTCAATGTCAAAGAGAAAATCTTCTTTTAAAAAGAGATGAACTTACTAACAGCTTTTCAAATTCAATCAAAGAAATTGATTCGAATATAGAACAGCTGAAAGCAAGTGGTTTTGACCCTTCAAATTTGAAATCATCAGACGGACAAACAGTCAACCTAATAGACTTAAAAAAGCAATTAGCAGATAAGGAAATCGAAGCTTTAAAGAGCATAGATGAAGCAATTGCCGAACTGAATGAAAAAGAAAAAGAAACGATTGAACAGTATTTTACTGAATAAAAAAGACTGCATACAAAAAAGGTAGCCGTTGCACAAGCCAATAATTTGAAAAAAACAGGTCTATTTAAAGCGGTTTTATCATTTTAAAACGGTCTGGAAACCTCAAAATTTAAGTTCATTACAAGGCCTTTAAATACAGTAATAAAGATACTTTTCAGATTGTAAATTAGTGCATTGCTTCCCAGCCCACTTTTCACCTTATTTTGAGTGAATTTCAGGTATTATTTAAACCTTCCATTAGTATGTCGAAGGATTATAAACAATTGCATGTAGATATATGTATTTATTAGTCTGCCTAATTCCAAATAGCCTACTGCCCCCATAAAAACCTTTGGTAAGTGGGTAGAGAAAATCAAGATCGATAGTTTCTTTCAGACTACAGTAAAAATTGTTTGGAGGGATGCGCTCACTTAACTTAATATTAGTAAACATATTTTCACAATTATTTTTTAATATTACATAACTAAAAATACGATATTTCTTATTTTTAGACAATAGTTGTGCAACAAGCACATTGTATAAAAATAATAGCGGTCTATTCGCTTTAACGAAAATAGAATCTAAATCAAACAACGGTAAAACCGAAAGGTAAGTGCATAAAATCCGCTACTACTCTTATACGTTACCGTTAGGCAAAATTTAAAGGAATCCCATGAAAAAAGCATTATTAATAAAAAAAGGAAACTTTTGGGAACTCATTCAATATTTGCAAGAGAACTATGGAGCTCCATCATGTCATGAAGAAATTGTAATTTATATTGACAACAAAGAAAGTGAATATCTTAAAACAGTTATTACCCCAAGTAAATTGAAATGGAGTTGGTTTGATAAAAGGACACATGATCCAATTGTAATAAATAATGACATTATTAAGCGGAGATATAATAACATTGTGACAAGTCTTCGTCATCTAAAAAGTAAACTTGTTTTCCTTGCTATTAATTATGGTAATAAGGGGCAAATATCTACTTCTAGTGTGTTTACTTTTAAGGACAATGAATCTGATTTCAAGATTGAACTCAGACCCACAACTTTAGTTGGAGAGTTAGTGACTGTAATCGCACCGGAATCAATTGACCCTACTCAAACCTTGTATCAAAAATTGGAAAGCTATTTGAAAGAACTATCTAAACACGTAGAAACGCATGATGCACTAAAGAAAAAAATTTCAAAATTAGATGAGTATAAAGAGTTCATTCACAGATTCGGAGATTCTTGGCAATTAGATTCAATTATTCTTGAGTTTTGCCAGAAAAACGGAATTCTTAGTGTTTTTAAGGAAAAAAATACTTTTAGAGAGTTACTGGAAGCTAAAGACAACAACTACTCATTATATGAAAAACTCTTTGAAAAAATCACGAATACACCTCTTTTATCAAGAAATCACAATTTTACAGAAATTGTCAAAAAACATGATGTTTCTATAATAATTCCATACTATAATTCTGAGGAATCAATTAAACAGGTTCTACTGGGCATACAACATCAAAAAATAAATCCAAACATCTTAAATAGCCTTGAAGTAATAATTATCGATGATAATTCAATAAAGCCCGTTGAAAACGTAATAGAATCAAAAGCATATCCATTTAAAATAAAGATTATCAGATTAAGCGAAAATTCAGGAGCATCGCATGCAAGACAACTTGGAACACTTCATAGTAGTGGGGAAATTTTAATTTTTATTGATTCTGATATTATTTTATCAAAATATTATTTAGCAGATCATATTATAAGAAACACAATTATTGATAATGCTGTTTTTGTTTCTTTCAAAGAGAATGTTGAAAGATCAGATTCAAAGATTAATGAAGAAAATATAGTTAATGGCTTGCCTTTATCTGACTATTCAAAAGAAATAAGAACCAGTCGTTTTATATCCCAAGACACTATAGGGTTTAGTGATTCAGCTATTGAACAACAAATTAATATTTTAGAAGAAACTCACTATTTTAAAAATTTTCATGGCTCTCGTGTAATGGCAATTTTTGACTTGAGTGCAATGGTTATTGGACATAATTTTTCGGTTAAGAAATCTATATTAACCAAAACAAATCCATTTAGTAAAGATTTCAAAGGATGGGGAATGGAAGATCATTTTTTTGGAATAAAAGTTGTTATTGGAGGAAGTTATATTATCCCAGTCCTAAGTTCCTCTGTTTATCATATGGATCACGAACCTAGATCTGGTAGCGAGGAGAAAAAAGCATTGGAGTCAAGAAAGAATATTGAAAAAATAAAGCGATTTTTAGATCAAGTTGATATTGAAAGTTAATACTTTGCCTAATCGAGTAGACGGCTCCGCCAATGATTGACGGAGTGCGCCTCTCACACCACCGTAAGTACGAATCTCGTATACGGCGGTTCGTATTATTAGAACTTCACTCTCTGGTAGTATTCCAACATAGACTCATACCCTCTTCGCGTTAAACGCTTCACAGTTATAGTTGTTTTTAGAATGGGACTTTGAGCTCCAAGCTATCCATGCTGGCATTGGCTTTTACCGGAGCCGAATCAATCGCCTGGGTATGACCGCCGACCATTCCCACTTCAACACATAGGTTAAAAATGTTGGTAAACACTTCTTCAAAAATACTTTCAGGAAACAACTGCCGGGTCCGGCTTATGGTAGAAAGCCAGGGAAGCTGTTCATCAATATCATATCCTAAAAAATATAGGATATCCAAACGTAAAGAACAATGATCTATGAGCTTTCTGTCACTGGTAATGTTTTCTAAGTAACCCACTAAACATAGCTTAAATAAAAACTACTGGATCTATACTCTATTGTCCGCTGCCCCCATAAAAACCTTTAGTGCGTGGGTAGAGTAAATAAAAATAAATAGTTTCTTTCAGTCTAAGGTAAAAATTATTTGGAGGGATGTGCTCGCTTAACTTAAAATTAATGAACAGCTTTTCTTGGCATTTCTTCTTGCCTTGCACAACTAAAGCTACGATTTTTCCTATCTTTGCACAATAGATGTGCAACAGGCACAATGGCTAAAACGTTTATAGCCAGCAAAAAATGGCTACGCCGTTTAGCCGATACCGTTACCAATAATTGAATTGATGGAATTAGAAATACTACAAAAATACTCGCAAAGCCAATTATATGAAATCCTCGAAGCTTCATTTGAGGATGGCGGACTCGGGGCAATACCTCAAAACGATAAGGAAAAGTCAGAAAAAGGATACTATAGATTTATCAGAATTCTTAAACAAACTAGGGAAGACCTCTGTAAATCCAATCAATTTCAAGAGCTACTTAGAAACCAGAAAAAGTATAAAAAATTAGAAGCAGCCGCAGTCGTATCTGACATAATAATATCGATTACTGGCATGGCCACTCTTTCTGTATTTACTTTTTCCCTTATTTTGATTTCCTATGGACTGGATACTATTTGTTCTAAAAAGGGATAGTTATCATGTTTTTTAGAAAAAGATATTCTTGCCTGCTAAGTACAGAGCATAATGAACCCATTGAAGTCATTCTGTCAGAGTATTTTCAAGAAGCTTCAAAAGATATACAATTATTACATAAATTTCTATTGGCTACTTCTGGCCAAGACCTGTTATTAAAGGAATCAATAAGCTCAATTACCAATATACTAATTGACGAATATGACCTTGGTTTGACTTGTAATATAGCGAGAAATGGATGTTTAAAAATATCTTTAGGGCTGATCTTAGCAATAGATGGATTTTCAAACCTTCAATCGAGCTCTTATCTAGATGATTCAACGTATGTCAACAACAAATCTTTCGAATATTTTGGTGAAAGATTCCCGGTTTTTTCAGATTACAATTTCATTAACTTCATAGAAAAAATAAATGTAAACCTCCTTTTTGCCTTAACTCCGTGTCTGCCCAAGAGTGAAGAATTTATTGAGTATTGGAGCTTAACAGGCAGTCTAATATTTTCCTATTTTATTTTTCATGAGCTAGGGCATCAAAATTTAGGACATTTTAAGGTAGTTGATGAGTCAACCAAACCATTAAAGATATTTGAATATGAAGCTGATTCATACGCTCTTATTCGACTATTTCAGGAATATTTTAGAGAGGACTTCCATTTAGATTTAATACGAAAATTTCACCATCCAAAAAATATTCAGACTAAATATTTATTGCATAATGTTTTATCCTCTTCTGCATTCTCGGCTCTTAGCATCATAGCTGGCCTTACTCAATCAGATTCAAATTCACAAATAGAAAATGAAGCATATCCCTCAACTGAAAGTCGAATTTTAAACATGATAACAACCTTTCATTCAGTTAGATTTGCATGTAACTCTTTGAATGATATAAGTAAAAAAGAAATATGCTTGAGAATTAATGAATACGAATTAACTACGTTATTATTCTTGGCTATCATCCATAGCGATAAAACTATGGTCTCGGCTAAACGTCTACCTATTCTTAATAACAGATTTAAAATGTCCTTTGTTATAGATCCGAGTGGCAGAAGGTTTATTCATTACGAAATGAATGAATCAGTTGATTTTATAGAAGTTAAGAAGCGATCTCGTTCCATTATAATCAATTTTTGGCTTTGGTATAATCAGACATTTGTCCATAGTTCAAATAAGAAGTATGAAAAACCTTTTGAGGAATGGCAATCAATAATCCAAGAGGGAAAGTCAAAAAGAGGATCATATTGGGATGTTAATGAAGCTGTTACTTTCGAGAGCATGTTTCAAGATCCAATAAGAATTATTGTATGCAAATTCTATAAATTGATGATAAAAAATCATCATGAATTGTTAACAGGAGTAATTACGAAGGATAAATTATTATCGGAGGCTATCTCTCTGGTGGACAAATGTCTTTTTCAAGAGAAATAAATATTGGTAGTCGAGTAGGTAAAGGGGAATCTCACCCCTAAACCTCTCACAGAACCGTACGTGAACCTCTCGGCTCATACGGCTCTTGTTATGCCGTCTGTTTGTGTAAGCTTCCCTTAAATCCGAACTGTTTAGAATTACAAAAATGATTAATATAACAGTAAGAAATTTTAGACAAGGCTACAATCTTTATAAAGCCAAGGGGTTTAGTAGTTAATTACAGTAATATGCTAGATAATAGTATTTTCTTATTCTTTAAATACTAAAAGTTAAAATAAATATATTTAATCTCAATTATGAGTCAACAAATCGACAACACCCATTATAGAATTTGCATAATCTTATGAAAGTCAAAAGGTATTAAATAATAGTTTGAATCCTGCTGAAATATTCAAACTACAAACTTTTTTGTTTTAGAGCCAGTCAATACCTTTTTCAAATTATTAATATCGGAGCTAATTTTTTCTTCCAGTACCCTGGCATATACCTGAGTAGTCGAAATTTTAGTGTGCCCTAACAATTTTGAAACTGTTTCAATGGGAACACCATTTGAAAGCATCACTGTAGTAGCAAATGTATGTCTTGCAGAGTGAAAGGTCAAATTCTTATGAATATCCAAATCACTGGCAATTTCCTTCAAATAGACATTTACTTTTTGATTGGAATATACGGGTAATATTCCATTATTCTTCTCAGAATAAGAGCCATATTTTTTTAAGATAACCCAAGCTTCATCTAAGATCGGAATCTTTACAGGCTGCTCATTCTTTTCGCGTTGGGTAAATATCCAGTAGTTCCCATCAATCCCCTTTACTATATTATCTTCTGTTAGGTTTTTAAGATCAGTGTATGACAACCCTGTGTAGCAAGCAAACAAAAAGGCATCAAGGACGTTTTGATGCCCTTTATCATAGATTATAGCTTCTCTAAATACCTGTAACTCCTCCTTTGAAAGAAACTCCTTTTTGTGCTTATTGAATTTCAGCTTATATCGTGCAAATGGGTTCTTATCCAACCATTCCAAATCCATCGCGAAATTCATCAACTTACGAAGTCTTTCCAGATGTTTCATGATGCCATTATTGTTTAAAGGATTAGCATTTTGAAGTGATGGCCCTTTTCGCAAATACTGTTCAAAATCAATAATGAAACTATACTTAAGATGTTTCAAATATATGTCCGTGGTCTTTTTTTTATTGACCAGGAAACGTTTTAGATAGTTCTCGGTGGTATAGTAGTTTTTTAAAGTACCTTGTCTAAGCACACCCAACATATTTTCATTGTGGTACGTCACCAAATCCATCAAGGTTTTATGTTTTTCGTCTTGCCCGACGAACCTGGCTTTTATAGAATTAGCCGTAACTAATTCAAAATCAGAAGTTAACTGCTTATAACACAGTAAAAGCTTGGCCTTAACCTGGTCCAAATAGGCGTTCAATTCATTGCCTTCTGGTGTCCTAGAGGTGGTTTTCTTGGATTTGGTGTCCCAATAGGTAACTTTTGTTTGGCGTTTTAAACTGATTTCTGCCCGCTTTCCATCAACTGTTACACGTGCATAAATCGGTGCAAAATCATCTTTACTTTTGGCAGTATTCAGCCAAAAATGGATACTAAATGTTCTTGAGGAGCCCATATACTCTCGCTTTAAGTTAATACTCGATTTGAATTCGAAAGTCAAATCGAAGCGAAAGTCAAACGCTATGGTGTTACCAAAGTAGTGAAAAAATTCGGTTAAAAACAGGTAACCGAATAGGTAACTTTTGTTTTGATATTAAAGCTAACTAAATGAAATCAGAAAAAATGAATTTCACTGAAAATCATTTAGTTAGCATTTTTATGGTTTCTATTGAAACCCAATTTGTCGGGGTGAGAGGATTCGAACCTCCGATCTCACGGCCCCCAGCCGTGCACTTTAACCGGACTAAGCTACACCCCGAAAATCACTCTAAAATGCTTTCACTATTTCAATTAGAGTAAACATCTGCTTTAATGGTACTAGTTTAAGAATTGCTCTAAATGCTAGATTCCATTAACGGATGCCAAAAATATAAAAACTCCTAGAATTAATCATGATCTTTCATGATTTTTAAACAAATTAGTAATGACTATTTAGGACTACTAATTTCTTTCAGAAAAGTTAATCTAAACTTTCTTATCATTAAATTTCTATAATTCTTTGTAACTTTTAACTATGAAAATATTTACTACCAAACGCATACTTTATGTATTATTTCTTTCTCTTTTTCTTTGGAAGTACTTAAGTCTTACGCCTAAAGATTCAGAAATTAAAGATCCAGAGATAACCCGCAAGTTAGAAGCTGTTATGGAAAACAAGGGTGTTTTATGGGGCATGGACTTCCTGCCAGATAAAAGCTTATTGGTTACAGATAAAGCGGGCAGTTTAATTCATTTTAAAAATGGGAAGCAAACAGTTATAAAAAACCTACCTCCTATTTACCAAATGGGACAAGGTGGCTTATTAGACGTAAGAGTGCACCCCAATTATGAAAACAACGGGTGGATCTATATCACTTTTGCCTCCTCTGAAGGGGGCGGTGAGGGTGGTAATACAGCTTTGATGCGTGGTAAGATTAATAATGAGCGTTTTGTAGACAAAGAACTTTTGTATAAAGCAGTACCAAACTCTGACGCAGGACAACATTTTGGATCTCGCATTGAATTTGATAATGATGGATATCTTTATTTTACTATAGGAGATAGGGGAAACAGAGATGTGAACCCTCAAGATATCAAAAGGGATGGAGGCAAAGTTTATAGATTAAATGATGACGGAAGTATTCCTAACGACAATCCTTTTGTGAATGAAGCAGGAGCAAAAAAAGCCGTATTTAGTTACGGGCATAGAAACCCTCAAGGAATGACATTACACCCGGAAACCGGAGAACTATGGACTCATGAACATGGTCCCAGGGGTGGTGACGAAATTAATATCATTAAAAAAGGAAAGAACTATGGATGGCCATTGGTCACTTATGGGATTAATTATATTGGCACGTCTATTACAGATAATACCTCGCTTCCCGGAATGGAAGATCCCCTTCATCACTGGACACCTTCTATAGCTCCCTCTGGAATGGCTTTTGTAAATGGAAAATACTATCCAGAATGGAAAGGGGATTTATTAGTAGGCTCATTATCATTTCAATACCTAGAACATCTTAAAATTAAAAACAATAAGGTAATGCTCCGAGAGCGAATTTTTGATGGAATTGGTAGAGTAAGAAATGTAAAATCAGGACCAGATGGCATCATTTATATTTCCATTGAAGGAAAAGGAATTTTTAAATTAGTTCCTAATGCTAAATAAAATATATTAATACGTACACCTACAATTGCTGAGTCCTTGAAAAAGATCAATGCCAATGGTGAGCATATG
>NZ_JBBEXD010000016.1:0-64684 GCF_037782385.1 Ascidiimonas meishanensis | reverse complement strand
TCTAGTAGTGGGAACTGCCCCGACGCATCGGGGGAACCAGTGACCTTATTAAATCAAAAAAGCTTCAGATTTCTCCGAAGCTTCTTAGTAGCGAGAACTGGACTCCCTTCGATTACACTCAGGATAAACTTCTCGTCCAGTTCATTTTTCTGTAAAATAAAAAAAGTCAAAACAATAATGCTTTGACTTTTCCTTAGTAGCGGGAACTGGACTCGAACCAGTGACCTTCGGGTTATGAGCCCGACGAGCTACCTACTGCTCTATCCCGCGATATATGTTTATTATGTCTTAAAAAGACGTTACTTTTAATTTTTGACTCCGAAAGGGTAGGTACCCTGTCCTGAGCTTGACGAAGGATACTGCTCTATCCCGCGATATTGGAAGGCAAAGATACAACCATTTTTACAATAGACAAATGAAAAAATAAAAATTTTAGAGTTATTTTTTTTGACATCAAATGGAGAGATTTAAGAATGGAATCTCATCACAGTTTCAAATAATCTTTCTATTTTGTGTTGCCATTTACGGCTTCGTTTAATCTAGCTTATAGCATCTCTATGGAATATGGTTTTCTTTCTGTTTTACCACCTGTTGTAGCAATAATTCTTGCTTTAAGAACTCGTCAGGTTTATATCGCATTGCTTATGGGTATTTGGTTTTCTTGGATAATCATTCATCAGTTTAACTTTTTAACGGGTACAGTAGCCGCTATTGAGGGAATGGTAAATGTATTTAAATCTGAAGGCAACACAAGAACTATTATGTTTAGCGCGCTGGTGGGATCCTTATTACTCTTTATTCAATATTCTGGTGGGGTTCAGGGTTTTATTAACTGGCTCACAACAATTATCAATCGGTTAGAAAATAAAAAAGCAGGATATAGCAGGGTAGTAGTCCAATTATTGGCGATGGCTACTGGAATCTTACTATTTGTAGAAACCAGCATTAGTTCGCTTACTGTAGGCACTCTTTACCGTCCGGTATTCGATAAAATGAAAATCCCCAGAGAAAAACTAGCCTATATTGCGGACTCAAGTTCGGCACCTTCCTCTATATTGATACCGTTTAATGCGTGGGGAGCTTTTATAATGGGGTTGTTATTAACTCAGGGTTTTGAGAATCCCTTTGAACTAATGCTTTCCTCCATTCCTTATAATTTTTATCCAATACTTGCTATCGCTATTGTGTTTTTGGTGATTTTCTTTAAAAAAGACATCGGCCCTATGGCAAAGGCAGAAAAAAGAACTAGGGAAACTGGTAAATTGCTTAATGAAAATGCCAAACCTATGATTTCTGAAGAAATCACCTCTTATGCATCCAAAGAGGGAATTACCCCAAAAGCGTTTAATATGATAGTACCATTGGCGGTGATGGTCTTAATGATGCCCGTAAATCTAGCTTCTACAGGTTGGGCAGCAGTGAAAAGTTCAGACTCTTTTATAGATCATTTATTTCAGGCAATAGGTCTAGGTTCTGGTTCTTCCTCTGTACTCTATGCGGTCTTAACGGCAATTTTAGTGAGTATGATCATGTACCGTGCTCAGGGAATTATGAAAACGAAAGAAATGATTGACCTAGCCTTAAAGGGAATTAGTGAATTAATGCCATTAGCCTTATTAATGTTACTGGCTTTTGCTATTGGAAATGCCTGTAATGCATTAGGTACAGGAGCGTTTATTGCAGATTGGTCTAAAGAGTGGTTATCTCCAGAGTTTTTGCCCGCTATTATTTTTGTAATCAGTTCTTTTATCGCGTTCTCTACGGGAACCTCATGGGGTACATTTGCCATAATGATGGCTATTTCATTACCTATGGCCGAAGTACATCAAGCGCCAGTACCCTTGGTGATTGCTGCTACTTTGGGAGGAGGTGTCTTTGGAGATCATTGTTCCCCTATCTCAGATACTTCCATTATTTCATCCATGGCATCTGCCAGTGATCATATAGATCATGTAAATACACAGTTGCCTTATGCAATTATTGGAGGTGTACTCACCACAATGCTATACCTGCTTTTAGGTTTGATGGCAGGATAAATAAACAATGCGCTATCTTTGCTTTGAATTTTAAGAATAACTATGGCACACAAGGCAGGTTTTGTAAATATTATAGGAAATCCCAATGTGGGGAAGTCTACATTAATGAATGCTTTTTTGGGAGAAAAGTTCTCCATTATTACCTCAAAAGCACAAACCACGCGTCATCGTATTCTTGGAATTATCAATGGAGACGATTTTCAAATGATTTTATCGGACACTCCCGGCATCATTAAACCTGCCTACCAGTTACAGGAGGCAATGATGGATTTTGTAAAGCTGGCGTTTGAAGATGCAGATGTATTGATCTATATGGTGGAGATTGGTGAGCAAGAGCTTAAGGATGAGGCTTTTTTTAAAAAAATCACACAAACTAAGATCCCTGTTTTACTACTACTTAATAAAATAGATAAATCCAGTCAGGAAGAATTAGAAACGCAAATGCAATTATGGAAAGATAAAGTTCCTAATGCGGAGGTTTGGCCTATTTCTGCATTGAAAACTTTTAATATCCAGCAGGTTTTAGACCGAATTGTTGAATTGCTTCCGGAAGCACCAGCTTATTACCCAAAAGATCAAATAACCGATAAACCTGAACGTTTTTTTGTAAATGAGGCCATTCGTGAAAAAATTCTGCTCAATTATAAAAAGGAGATTCCGTATGCGGTAGAAGTAGACACCGAAGAATTTTTTGAAGACGAGAAAATCATCAGAATCCGCTCTGTAATAATGGTAGAAAGAGAAAGCCAGAAAGGAATTATCATCGGGCATAAAGGAAGTGCTTTAAAAAGAGTGGGAGTACAAGCACGTGCCGACCTTGAAAAGTTCTTTGGGAAACAAATTCATCTAGAGCTTTACGTTAAGGTAAACAAAGACTGGCGCAGCAATGCAAATCAGTTAAAACGTTTTGGGTATAACCAGAAATAAGGCTTAAAAGCTTACTTTTATTTAATGGTTTTAAGGGTGTCCTTCATGAAATTGTGCAGAAGATGCATCTGTTCCTTTCCTTGGGATTTCCCTATTCTTCCAAACAAGTAAAGTCCAAACCAAAGAATAACCATAAAAACACATACAGCAGTTTGTAGAGCATAAGGTTGCTGTATAGACCAGTTGCTATACCCCCAAATGCCAAAAATTACAAATACCGTGGCAATGCCAAAGTGAAGGAAGATAAAAAAAGTCCATAAGGTAGGGCTGGGACCAAAAAGTCCATAAATTTTACTCTTCTCTGCTTCCTCTTCCTCTTCCACCACTTCTAAATGCAATTGCGGAGACCAGAAAGAAGTATGCTCTTCATCAAAACGGATAAAAACATGGTCACCTGCATTTTTAATTTTAAAAGGACTCTTTAGCTCATTTTTAAACGCTTCAATAACACTATTTTTCTCCCATTCGGTTTCCAGCTGAAAACGAGGTCTGAGTACGATATCATTTGCACTAGGTTTCATACCCTTAAGTTACTTATTTTTTAGGAAATGAAAACTAGGTTTATACACAAGTGTATATAATTTCATTGACTTACTTGATAAATAATTCCACTTGTTTTCCTAATAATAGCAATTATTACATCTAGTTTTCTCTAGTAAATTAATTGCATGATATTTAGCTTCTAAAGAATTTAAAATTGATCCTTGTAACCTTGGCTGTATCAAAGTAATGAATCTTTTTTTTATGGAATTTTTACAAAATTGTAATCGGACTTATTTTTTAACGGTGAAAACAGAATGTCGAAATCTGTTGTTTCTTTCTGTGTTTATGGTATTTCTTGTCTCCTGTAAAGAGGAAGGTCCGGCAGACAGATTAGGAAGATCTGAAGAGGTGATCGAACAAAAAGTAGCTGAAAATGAAGGACTGCTTTTAGCTCGTTACTTTACAAGAGAAGAATTGGTAGAAGTAAATCGAGGTACCAACGGTATCGTAAAACTGTTTTTTGTTTATCTAGATGAGGGTTTAAGCCAAGAAGGCAAGGCAAATTGTTTGGAAGGTATAAAACGCTTTAATGACTTGAGACTCATGTTTCGTCTGGAAAGAACATTGAACCCGAAAAAAGCCCATATCAAAACTGTACTTGTTAAGTCTGGGGATATTGGAGGAGTAGACGCCAGAACTTTGTACCCCAGAGGAGGATTTCCAGGGACCCTTATTAAATTAAACAATACGCTTTACAACAAAACCGTAAGTAAGCTTCCCGGAAATATGGCTAGTATGTTTACGCACGAATTAGGTCATGCCTTTGGGTTTATGCATATAGACCATGCAGATAACAAATTAAGCTGTGGAAACAAAAAATATGTGGAGGAAAATTCACATAAGGCCAAACCGGTAGATGGAACAGCTTCTTCTATTGCTATTGATAACTCTTTTATGCTGGCATGTATGGATAAAGATGAAGATAGGCCAGTGTTATTAATAGACCAAATAGCGATTTATAATATTTACGGCCGTTATAATGATGTTGGGGTGCCTTTTTTAAGGTACAAAGGAAAAAATGGGTATAGTAATTACTATACCTCAGATTATGACGAGCTTATGGAGGGTAATGAAAATTACGAAGCGGAAGGTATTATAGGTAGGGTTTTTCTTGAAAATGAAACAGCCAAAGACAGGATACCTTTGGCTTATTACTACAATGCAATAACCAAAGACCATTTTTACACCAATGTTTTAAGTGAATTAGGAATGGGTAAAGACGACTATGAATTTGTACGATTGTATTATATGTATCAGGAAACAGACGGAAAGTCGCGTGTACCTTTAATTAGATTTCACAATCAGGAAGAACAAAAACATTTTTATACCTCAAATCCTACCGAAGCTTATGAGTTGCAAAATGATAAATCTTGGCGTTACGAAGGTGTTATTGGGTATCTTAATGCGAATTAGGAAGTAAGAATTTTAAATAGCTAGATTTTCAACTATGAATACAAGAAAGTATTGCCAGATAGTTTTACTTGTTTTTATGGTAATCCTGACTTCCTGCGAAAATAAAAAGTTGGCTAACGGCTTTAAAAAATCTGGAGTAACAGTAGATGAAGAAGAAAAGGTAGAGGGTAGATTGGATAAATCTAAAGGTTTAGAAATAGAAAAAGATAACAGTATTCCTGTTATTGAAAGATACTTTATTAGGGAAGAAATGGTATCTGTGAATTATGGTGCAAATGCTAAGGTAAAAGTATTCCTTGTTCATCTGGATGAAGGTTTAAGCAAGCAGGGGATTGCAAATTGTTTGGAGGGAATGAAACGTTTCAATGATCTTCATTTAATGTTTCGGCTTATGAGAACTAGAAACCCACAAAAGGCACATATTAAGGCAATTTTAAAGGAAGCCCACGAGATCGATAATTTTTATGCAAAAACACTGTATGCAAACAACGGAATGCCGGGAAAGTGGATTAAATTAAATAAGTCCTTGTATGGAGGCAATGGAAGGAGTCTTCCCGTAAATATGGTAACGGTATTTGCGCATGAATTAGGTCATGCTTTTGGCTTTGCCCATCTTGATTTTGCCGATAATAAGTTTAGCTGTAATCATTTGGCATATAAGGAAAAGCACTCCATTGCTATTAAATCAGTGCCAGGTACGGGCACTGCTGAAAATGTAACTAATTCTTTTATGCTGGCATGTGTGAACCGATATGAAAATCGCCCTCTATTATTGCTAGATAAGATAGGTATTTATAATGTGTATGGTCGCTACAAGAATGAAGGATTGCCCCTCTTAAGATATAAAGGCAAAAATCAACATGGTTATTACTACACTACAGATTACAACGATCTAGGAGAGGGTAATGAAAATTATATATCAGAAGGAATTATTGGAAGAATATATTTAGAAAATACAAAAAATAAGACTAGAGTTCCGTTGGCTTATTATTTTAATGTAAAAAGCAAAGATCATTTTTATACCACAGATTTGAGCGAACTAGGAATGGGTAAAAGGGGGTATAAATTTGTTAGGCTATATTATCTCCATGCAGATGCAGATGGAAAATCTCGTTTACCATTAATTGAATTCTATAATTCCTCAAAACAACACCATTTTTACACCTCAGACGCTGCCGAAGCCTACGAGTTACAAAATGATAAAACTTGGCGTTATGAGGGTGTTGTTGGGTATCTTAGTGCAAATTAGAACGTAGGTAAGAATTAAAAAATATAGCCATAAATCTTTTAAATATTGAACTCTTTTTGTCGCTACAAGTCTTATTTTATAATAACCTTTTTGTAACCAGCATTGTTGCTAAGAATATAGTACCTTTGCGCCATTAAATTTTTAGTATGAGTGCTATTGTAGCCATTGTAGGAAGACCCAATGTAGGGAAGTCAACGCTTTTTAATAGAATGATCAAGCGCAGAGAGGCTATAACCGATTCCATAAGTGGAGTTACCAGAGATAGACACTATGGTAAAAGTGATTGGAATGGCAAAGAATTTTCATTGATAGATACTGGAGGGTATGTAAAAGGAAGCGATGATGTTTTTGAAAAAGAAATAGACAAGCAGGTAGAACTAGCCATTGATGAGGCAGATGCTATTATTTTTGTAGTAGATGTAGAAACCGGTTTAACAGGTATGGATGAAGACGTGGCAAAACTACTGAGACAATCCAATAAACCTATTTTTTTAGCAGTTAATAAAGTAGATGACGCTACTAGAGCCGCAGATGCCGTAGAGTTTTATGCGTTAGGGCTTGGAGAGTATTATACTATTGCAAGTATAAATGGAAGCGGTACAGGAGAGCTTTTAGACGCAGTAGTTCAGGCACTCCCGGAAACAGAAGAGGTTGAAGAAGACGATTTACCGAGATTTGCTGTTGTGGGGAGACCCAATGCAGGCAAATCATCTCTTATAAATGCATTAATTGGAGAAGAGCGGTATATAGTAACCGATATTGCTGGAACTACCCGAGATAGTATAGATACCCGTTATAATAGATTTGGATTTGAATTTAATTTGGTGGATACTGCGGGAATACGTCGCAAAGCCAAAGTAAAAGAAGACTTAGAATTTTATTCGGTGATGCGTTCTGTAAGGGCTATAGAGCATGCAGATGTCTGTTTATTGGTGGTAGATGCTACCCGTGGATTTGAGGGGCAAGACTTGAATATTTTTTGGTTAGCAGAGCGAAACAAAAAAGGTATAGTTATCTTAGTCAATAAGTGGGATTTAATGGAAAAGGAGACCAATACAACCCGCGATTTTGAAAAAATGATTCGTAAGGCAACAGAACCGTTTACAGACGTACCTGTAATTTTTATTTCCGTACTTACCAAACAGCGAGTTTTTAAAGCAATAGAAACTGCTGTGTCTATTTATGAAAGTAGGTCCAGGCGTATTTCTACTCGTAAATTAAATGATGTGATGCTTCCTATATTAGCCAATACGCCACCACCGGCTACCAAAGGAAAATACATAAAAATAAAATTCTGTACACAATTACCAACTCCAACCCCACAATTTGCATTCTTCGCAAATTTACCTCAGTACGTGAAAGATCCTTATAAGCGTTTTGTAGAAAATAAACTACGGGAACATTTTGATTTTCATGGAGTTCCAATTCAAGTGTTTTTCCGTAAGAAATAGATCGTATTATTTTAATAACTTCAGCAGTTCTTGATTTACTAAACTTTTAGAAATAACTCTTTTTTACGGTTTTCCCGTAACACAAGACAACTCATATTAACTACATTTACCTTCCTAAAGGGCCCTCCTCGTAGCTAAGCGTTAATGAAGTTTCCAAAATCCAATCGACCGTCAGGAGTAGATCCTATCGAGGGTGGTCATCAATTAAGACAAGAGTTTTATGAATTGTTAAGCATAGATTATGCTGTTTTTGAATTCCAAGAGATATTTGGTTTAAATGGTTTGTGGTACTGGAATCCAGCAAACACATGGAATCGTTGGGCAAGTGGTACTTTCTGGAAAATGATGGGGTACAGCCCTTTTGATCAAATGAATAGATCTGCTATTTGCCAAAGTATCATCAGAGCAAATAATCTACAGTTGCTTATGTCTGATGATTCAGAAATTGAAAATGATCAGGATGAATTACCGGTAAAACAAATAATTTGTAAAACCAAGAATGGAAATACGTTGTTTGTGCAATGGGTTATGAAAAGGGTGCAACATCCTGTGCTTCAGGAAACTCGTATGCTTGCGGGATTTAGCGTAAAAGAAGATTCTATAACCAGAGAACTTAACAGAAACAGCCACCTCAAGTTGCTTATTGAAAAAAGTGTTATAGGAACATGGGAATGGAATGTGAATACTGGTGAAACTATTTTTAATAAGCAATGGGCTCAAATAATTGGATATGAATTGGAAGAATTGGCACCTATTTCTATTGATACTTGGTTAAAATATTCACATCCAGACGATCTTGAGGTGTCTAGGCAAGCAGTAGACGATTACTTTTCTGGAAAAACAGATCAGTACGTTTGTAATATCCGTATGAAACACAAAGACGGGCATTGGGTTTGGGTTAGAGACAGTGGAAAAATCATTAGTCGCAACCACAAAGGAGAACCAGAATGGATGGTGGGTACACGCCTTGAGATCACCAAACAAAAGAAAAATCTGGATCAGTATTCTCTTTTTATAGAAAATGCTCCAAGCGCAATAGCCATGTTAGATACTAATTTATGTTATCTGGCACATTCTAAGAAATGGCTCTCTGATTATGGAGTTAAGGAGAGTAGTCTTATTGGAAGATCGCATTACGAAATATTTCCGGAAATCCCGCAAAGATGGAAAGATGATCATAGAAAATGTCTCAAAGGAGAGGTGTTGAGATCTGAAGAAGATTATTTTATACGCAAAGATGGTAAACTTCAATATACCAATTGGGAACTGCATCCTTGGTATGACGACGGAGGTGAAGTGGGGGGTATTATTATGATGACTAGTGATATCACTAAAATAAAAGAGGCAGAAGTAAAACTAAGAATAAGCGAAGAAAGATTTAGAAGTAGTTTTGAAAATGCTGCTGCCGGGATGGTGATAGTTGATTTAAACGGCATGTTTCTTGAAGTAAATAATACCTTCTGCGAACTTATGGGGTATAATCCTGATGAGCTTTTAAGTACTAATTTTTTAGATATTACACATAAAGACGATCTGGAGGAGGATCGTAAAGCGATGAAATATCTCAAAGAGGGTACAATTCCTTTTACACACTTACAGAAGCGATATATACATAAGAACGGTGAGCATATACAGGTGGTGCTTTCGGTGTCTATGGTACGTAATGAGTTTGAAAATCCGCTGTATTATGTGGCGCAGATTTTAGATGTTACTCCAATGGTTAAAACCCAAAAGGCGCTGCAACAAACACTAGCTAAATTAGAAGCTATCTTGGAAGCAAGCAGTGAAGTGAGCATAATAGGAACGGATACTGAGGGTAAAATAATTCTTTTCAATAAAGGAGCGGAGAACCTTCTTGGATATACAAGAAGTGAGGTTATAGGTATTTTAACTCCAGATGTTTTTCATGATGAATTAGAGAAAGAAATACAGCTTAAGGAGTTGATTAAAGAAGGATGGTATCCAAAAACCATGCATGATATCTTTAGTACAAAGATTCTAGAAGATGGATTTTATACTCAGGAGTTCACTTATATAGAGAAGCATGGAAAAAAAATACCAGTATTGCTAACCATTACGGCAATTAAAGAAGAAGGTAAAGTGGTAGGGTATCTTAAGGTTGCTGTGAATATTGAGAAAAGCAAACAAAAAGAAGCAGAGATAAATAAATTATTGGAGGTTACCAAAGATCAAAATGAGCGGTTAAAGAATTTTGCTCATATAGTGTCTCATAATATGCGTTCTCACACGGGAAATTTGCAAATGTTATTGAATTTATATCGGGAAGAAGAGACAAATGAAGGTAGGGAAGAAATCCTAAAGTTACTCAATTCTGCAAGTATCAGTCTTAGTCAAACCATTGAACATCTCAATGAGATAGTGCAAATCAACACCACTGTAGAGGAAAATATGGTTAGTATTGGTTTACAAAATATGCTTATTGATGTTTTAGGTAATCTTTCTTACATTACAAGCGATAATAATTTCAATATCATCAGTAGTATTTCATCTAAGATAAAAGTCACCGGGGTCCATGCTTATGTAGAAAGTATATTCTTGAATATGTTAACTAATAGTTTTAGATATAAAAGACATTCACAAAATAGTTTTATAAAGATAACAGCCAGTATTAAGGGAGCAGAAGTCTTATTAGAATTTAAAGATAACGGGCTGGGTATAGATCTTGAAAAGCATGGAGATAGGTTATTTGGGATGTATAAAACTTTTCATCAGCATGAACAATCCAGAGGTATTGGTTTATTTATCACTAAAAATCAGGTAGAAGCTATGGGAGGAAGGATAGAAGTAGAAAGTGAAAATAATAAGGGAACTACCTTCAAAATTTATTTAAAAAATGGCGAAAATTGATATTGCATGTTTAATAGATGACGATCCTATATTTGTATTTGGAGCGAAAAAAATGATGGAATTAGCAAATTTCTGCAATCGTTTTTTGGTTTATAAAAATGGAGACGAAGCCATTAAAGCACTTTCTGCGATTTTGAAGTCTCAAGAAGGATTTCCAGATATTATCTTATTAGATCTCAATATGCCCATTTTAGATGGATGGCAATTTTTAGACGAGTTTCTCAAAATTGAAGTACCTAAAAAAATCCTTATTTACGTGGTCTCCTCTTCAAAAGATCCATCGGATATAAATAGAGCAAAATCCTACAAACAAGTTAATAATTTTGTAGTAAAACCTATTTCAATGGATGATTTAAAAGCAATTATTCAAGACGTAGAACTCACTGATTAATTCTGGTGCCTTACTTTCTGGCTTGTATAGATTTCCAGAAAATTATCTTTTTTGAGGTAGCGGTAGCACCTTTATTTTTGGATAAGGAAGTCTCAATGCTTACATGTTTTATTTGAAGAGCACAATGTTTTCAGCAATTTGAGTGTAAATTTCAACCCTATTTATAGGTAGAGTGAATGGAAGTTACTACCAACTACCTCCGGCACCACCACCGCTAAATCCACCACCTCCAAAACCACCTCCGAAGCCGCCTCCGCCTCCAAAACCGCCTCCGCCTCCAAAACCGCCTCCGCTATCGCCAAAGCCTCCCCGTCCCATATTGCTCAAGATAATAATATCAGAAAGATCCATGCCGCGGCGGTTACCTCGGTTCCCACCACCACCTCTTCTATTTCCTCTGGAAAGTATAAATACGATGATGATAAAGAAGAATACAATAAAAAAAACAGGGATTCCTTCTGACTGTTTAGAGGTTTTACGCGTGCCCTTATAAGCGCCTGTCAAGACCTGAAAGATAGCATCTGTACCTTTGTTTAGCCCCATATAATAGTCACCTCGCTTGAACTCAGGAATAATAACATTTCTTACCAATTCTCCTGTAATACCAGCGGTTAATCTGTCTTCAACCCCATAACCAGGTGAAATCCAAATTTTTCGTTCTTTTTCTGCTAACAGAATAACTACTCCATTATCTTCTTCTGCTTGTCCAATACCCCATTTTTGACCCCATCTGGGAGCCAATAATCCTATATTCTCTCCTTGTAGGCTTTCTATGGTAATAATAACAATTTGAGTAGATGTAGAATCAGAATAGCGAACCAGTTTATCTTCCAGATATTTTTGTTGAATTTTGGTAAGTAACTTCGCGTAGTCATATATGCTAGTTTGCTCACTTAAAATGGGAGCATCAGGAATGGTAAACTGCCCATAAACCGTTGTTCCGGCTATGAGAAATATATAAAAGAAAAGAAAACTAATTTTAAGTACTCTCATGAAGTGCTTTTAGAAATTTCATCAGAAAGTTCATTGCTATTTCCGTTATCCCACGGAAAATGTTTTTCCAGTTCGGCGCCAGCCATTAAAACACCTTCTACTAAGCCTTGTTTAAAGCGTTTGTGTTTAAAATGCGCTTGTATTACATCTCTTGTACGATTCCAAAAATTCTCTGGGACTACTGCATTAATGCCATGATCTCCATAGATTACAAAGTTTCTGTCGTCTACCGCAATATAAATAAGAACCCCATTTCCTAATTTTGTATTGTCCATTTTTAACCAATGAAAAACCTCTTTTGCATGTGTCATTGCATCTTTGTCTGTATGTCTTTCTATATGCACACGAATTTCACCAGAGGTGTTACCTTCCGCTTTGCGAATGGCTGCTACTATTTCTTTCTCTTCAGCGGCGGTTAAAAAGTCTTCTACTTTAGAGCTCGGCATTAGTCAAATTTAAAATCAACATCTACTGGCTTTTCAGCACCAGGTTCAGAATCAAAATAAGGTTTAGTGGCACCATCAAAACCTAACCAGCCAATTACCATACTATTTGGAAATGTCCTCAGGTGATTGTTATAAGGGGCAATAGCCTCATTATATCGGGTTCTGGCTGTTTGTATCGTATTCTCTGTACTGGTAAGTTCATCTTGTAGTTTCAGGAAATTCTGGTTCGCTTTTAAATCAGGATAACGTTCAACACTTACTAGCAAACGGGACAGCGCTCCACTTAAACCACTTTGCGCTTCATTAAACTGTTTTAATTGTTCTGGTGTAATATTTTCTGGATTAATAGTGGTAGCAGTTGCCTTGGCACGGGCTTCAATAACTTCTCTAAGTGTATTACGCTCAAAATCTGCCGCTCCTTGTACCGTTTTAACCAAATTGCCAATCAGGTCATTTCTACGCTGATAGGAGGTTTGTACATTACCCCAAGCTTTTGAAACATTTTCTTCTAATGCAATTGCTTGATTATTTACACGTACCACAAATCCTGCAAACAGAAATCCCATTACAATAAGAATACCAATAATAATTACAGGGATAAGCCACTTTTTCATTTTGTCTTTTTTAATAAGGTTGTTATAGTTGTTCTTTGATTTTTAACAAGGTAGTTTTAATTCCCTCCAATTTACGAATAATCTCAAAATTGGAGAGTGTTTTCTTCTTTTCTTCTTTAAGATGAATTTTAGCACCTTCCAAAGTAAAACCACGTTCTTTTACCAAATGATATATCAGTTGTAGATTTTTAATGTCTTCTGGAGTGAACTTCCGATTACCTTTTGCATTTTTTTTAGGTTTTAAGATGTCAAATTCTTTTTCCCAAAAACGAATGAGCGATGTATTCACATTAAAAGCATCAGCCACCTCGCCAATACCGTAATATCTTTTTTCTGGAAGCTCTATATGCATTAATCCAGAGATTGATTTTCTTGTGTAGCAATCTGAAGCATAGATTGAAATTCTTCCGCAGTTAAACTTCCGTAGTAGAAATTAATAGGATTAATACGTTCTTTATCCTTAAAAATTTCATAATGAAGATGCGGGGCTTGAGACCGTCCAGTACTACCCACAAATCCAATAAGATCTCCACGTTTTACCTTCTGACCCTTTTTTACGTTGTATTTGCTCAAATGCGCATAGAGGCTAATATATCCGTAATTACCATGCTGAATACGGATATGTTTACCATAGCCCGCAGAGCTATTATCTGCTCTCACTACAGTTCCATCACCACTGGCGTAAATAGGAGTGCCCCGTGGAGCTGTAAAATCCATACCGTAATGAAACTTTCTTGCTTTGGTAAATGGGTCAGATCTCCAACCATAACCAGAGGCCATTCTGGTAAGATCTTCATTTCTTATAGGTTGTATAGCTGGAATTGCCGCCAAAAACTTTTCTTTTTCAGCACCAAGCTTCGCTATTTCATCTAAAGATTTGGACTGTACTACTAATTGTTTTTGTAGAATCTCAATTCTTTTAGTGGTGCTAATTACAAGATCAGAATTATTGTAACCGTCCAGTGTTTTATAACGGTTAATTCCTCCAAACCCCGCTTTTCGCTGCTCGTCAGGAATAGGGTTGGCTTCAAAATACAAACGGTATAAGTTGTTATCTCGATCTTCCAAATTAGCCATCACTGCTTCTATCTGCTTCATCTTTTTATTCAGCAAATCATATTGCAGTTCCATGTATTGTAATTCCCTTCCTTGGGAAAGCTCTTTTGGAGTATTGATTAAATTGGTGTTCAACACCACTAGAACAATAAGAAAAGCAAATAATAAGGAAGCCGTTATAAATAAGGCTACGTTGGTTACTTTCCGACTCTTTTTAGGCTCTATTTTCCGGTAGGAAAGTGTATCTGAATCGTAATAATATTTTACTTTAGACATAACTTAAAAATATTCTATTTTTGCATTCCAAAGTTAGGTTGTGTTTGGTTTATGATTTGAGTAACGAACAAATATAGAAATTGTTTTTTGAAGAGCGGATACATTCACAATCTGTTAAGATTATATTAAGAATTAAATATTCTTTTTAAAAACGTAAAATTGAATAAGTTTTATAGGCAGAAGCCTGTATGAATTCCTGAAGAAAACTAAGAGAAGGATGAATTCCAAAGAAATAAGAGCACGTTTTTTAAACTTTTTTGAAGATAAAGAACACAAGGTGGTTCCCTCTGCACCCATGGTTATTAAAGATGACCCAACTTTGATGTTTACCAATGCGGGAATGAATCAGTTTAAGGAATACTTTCTCAACAACGCAACTCCCAAAAGCAAGCGGGTAACAGACACCCAGAAATGCTTACGAGTAAGTGGTAAACACAATGATCTGGAAGATGTGGGTATGGATACTTACCATCATACCATGTTTGAAATGTTAGGCAACTGGAGTTTTGGTGATTACTTTAAAAAAGAAGCTATTGAGTGGGCGTGGGAACTGCTCACCAAGGTTTACAATATAGATAAAAATCGTCTCTATGTATCGGTATTTGAAGGTGCAAAAGAAGAGGGGCTTGAAATGGATAAAGAAGCCTTTGATTTGTGGAAAGAGATTGTTCCAGAAGACCGCATCATTATGGGGAACAAGAAGGATAATTTTTGGGAGATGGGAGACCAAGGGCCTTGCGGGCCATGTTCTGAAATTCATGTAGATATTCGCTCAAAAGAAGAACGCATCAAAGTACCTGGCCAAACCTTGGTAAATAAAGACCACCCGCAGGTGGTTGAGATATGGAATCTGGTGTTTATGCAGTTTAATAGAAAAGCAGATGGACATCTGGAGAAACTCCCTGCACAACATGTAGATACAGGCATGGGCTTTGAGCGCTTGTGTATGGTGTTGCAAAATGTGACCAGCAATTACGATACGGATGTTTTTACGCCCTTAATTAGAGAAATAGAAACTATAACCGGTATAAAATATGGTGATGATGATAAGACAACCATTGCTATTCGTGTAGTTGCAGACCATTTAAGAGCAGTTGCTTTTGCCATTGCAGATGGGCAGCTCCCCGGAAATACCGGAGCAGGATATGTAATCAGGCGTATTTTGAGAAGAGCTATTAGGTACGGATTCACCTTTCTCAACACCAAAGAACCTTTTATTTATAAAATGGTGCAAACCCTCAGCAATCAAATGAGTGATGCGTTTCCAGAATTAAAAGCGCAGAAAAATTTAATTACTAATGTGATTCGGGAAGAAGAAAATTCTTTTTTAAAGACCTTAGATCAAGGTTTATTGCTATTAGATAAAATCATAAAAAATGTAAAGGGCAAAACCATTAGTGGAGAAAAAGCATTTGAGCTTTATGATACTTACGGGTTTCCCAAAGATTTAACGGCTTTGATTTTAAGAGAACGCGGACTGGAATTGGAAGAAGCCGGATTTGAGGCGGAAATGCAAAAGCAAAAAGAACGTTCCAGAGCAGCTACTGCCATAACTACAGATGACTGGATAGATCTCAAACCTACAAAAGAAGAAGCTTTTGTAGGCTATGATACGCTTAAAACCAATGTACACATCTGTAAATACAGAAAAGTAACCTCTAAGAAAGAAGGTGCGTTGTTTCAATTGGTATTTGACACTACCCCATTTTATCCCGAAGGTGGAGGACAGGTGGGCGATAAAGGATATTTGGAAGCGAAAGATGGAGGGGTTACCTATATTATAGATACCAAGAAAGAAAATAATTTAATTGTACATTATACTAAAAGCCTTCCCAGAAATGTGGGGCAAACTTTTGAAGCAGTAGTAGATGCTAAGCAACGTACGCGAACTGCTTCTAATCATACCGCAACCCATTTATTGCATCAGGCGTTACGCAGTATATTAGGCACGCATGTAGAACAAAAGGGATCTATGGTGCACAGTGGCTACTTGCGGTTTGATTTTTCGCATTTCAGCAAACTCACGCCAGAAGAGCTCACACAAGTAGAACATTTTGTAAATGCTCGTATTCGTGAAGGTTTGTTGCTTCAAGAAGATCGAAACATGCCTTATCAACAGGCAATAGATAAAGGCGCGATGGCGCTGTTCGGAGAAAAATATGGAGACAATGTACGTATGATTCGTTTTGGAAACTCTGTAGAACTTTGTGGAGGCACACATGTGGCTAGTACGCGAGATATCTGGCACTTCATAATCAAATCTGAAGGTGCGGTTGCTGCGGGAATTCGCCGGATAGAGGCGATTACCGGAGATGCTGCTATTTCATATTTTGATGAGCAAACACAAGCGTATGGTGAGGTGAAAAGCTTGTTGAAAAACCCAAAAGAACCTGTAAAGGCGATTAGAGAGCTTCAGGAAGAGAATGAAAATTTGCGAAAGCAAGTAGAAAGCTTCTTAAAGCAAAAGGTCAAAAACCTAAAAGGAGATTTAAAAAAACAATTGCAAAGGATCAATGGGGTACAGTTTTTAGCTACAGAAATAGATTTAGCTCCATCGGCGATTAAAGATTTAGCTTTTGAAATGGCAAATGAGGAAGAAGATTTATTTCTTTTGTTTGCTTCCCAAAATGGAGAAAAAGTAATGCTAACCTGTTACATCAGTAAATCATTAGTAGCTTCCAGAGAGTACAATGCAGGTAAGGTAGTGCGAGAATTAGGAAAGTTAATTCATGGTGGTGGTGGCGGACAGCCTTTCTTTGCTACAGCAGGAGGGAAAAACGCAGGCGGAATTCCAAAAGTTCTTTTGAGAGCACAAGAATATATTGTTTCATAAATTAAAAATAATTAGAAATTAGTTAATTTTAGATTGCTATCTTTGGATATTTTAATTAAACCCTTTATATTTAGGGATATTTAGGTAATAATGGAGCCAAACGAAAACGCACAAGAATCCATCGCTAAGCAGACGCTAACTGAAGCGCGGCAAGTGGGTATGGAATCTTTTGGTCTTACTGATAGTCAAGTGAATAATTCAAAATTCAGCCCGGAGGTTTTAGTTACTATGGAGGCATTACAAATGCTCAACCCAACAGCGAATACTGAAGAAATTTTTGATCAAGCTATTGAAAGGTCACCTGTTTTACCTGTTAATGGAAATTCTATAGAAGATGCAGAATCAATCTTTGATGAGTTGAGTGGCATTATGGATATTCCACTGCCACCAGGCGTAGAACCATTGCAAGGAACAGACATAGACGAGTTTATGAAATTCGCCATGCCCAATGAGGTAGAACTTATTGGAAAACTTCAGGAAACGGTGAAAGCGGAAGAAAGTTTGAGTCAAGCAGCTGCTAGTATACCAGAAGTAACTTCTTCTCCTGTAAAAGAGGAACAAAAAGCGGGTACACCTTTAGACCTTTCTGCGTTTACTAAGCTAACTACTCCTGACAAAATGAATGTAAACGACGATAAAAAGCCTAAGGCTAAGAGAAAAAGTACAGAACAAAAATCTGCTAAGCCTAAAAAAGGAAGAGGTATGTAAAAATGCCTAAAGCTAAATTTGGTCTTTTTAGCTAAACGAACGTTGCCCATAAATGAAATTTAGCACCCCAGTACCCTTATATCCTGAAAAAGAACAACTATCCTACCATTCTAACATACTTTTATTTGGTTCTTGCTTTTCCAATCATATAGGCAATAAGCTTCATTATTATAAATTCAAAAGTTTAAGTAATCCCTTTGGTATTGTGTTTCAACCACCTGCTCTGGAGAAATTAATTGTTAGAGCTATTGACGAGATTTCTTTTACTAAAGAAGATCTTTTTTTTCTAAATGAGCGTTGGCATTGTTTTGAAACACATTCTCAATGCAGCAGTACGGATGCTACAGTTATGCTGGAGCGTTTGAATACCTCTTTAAAAGTCACTCATAATTTTTTACGTACTTCAAGTCACATTATTATTACATTAGGAACTGCGTGGGTGTACAGACATTTGGAAACAGATGCATGGGTGGCTAACTGCCATAAAGTTCCGCAAAAAAAATTCGCCAAAGAACTACTTTCCGTAGTAGAAATAAAAGAAAGCCTAGAAGCTATTGTTTCACTCATCAGGTTAGTAAACCCTAAAGTACAACTTATATTTACTGTTTCACCTGTTAGACATTTAAAAGATGGCTTTGTAGAAAATCAACGCAGCAAAGCACATCTCATTGCCGCAGTGCATGAATTGGTTGCGCCCGGTAAGCACCAGCATTATTTTCCTGCCTATGAATTAATGATGGATGAGCTGCGGGACTACCGCTTTTACGCAGAAGATATGATTCACCCAAACCAAACAGCTATTAATTTTATCTGGGAGCAGTTTCAAAAAGTATGGATTGCTGAAGAAACCAGTAGCACTATGAAAACTGTTGCCTCCATACAAGCTGGGTTGGCACATAAACCTTTTGATTTGAATTCAGTAGCCCATCTAGATTTTAAGACCCAGTTACAAGAGAAAATCAATACGTTAACAAAAGCGTACCCATTTATAAAGTTTTAGAAACCCTGCTTTGCGATTGTAAAGCAAAATGAGCCACTTATGCGAAAAATACTTTTTGGAGTTGTTATAACGTTATTACTTTTGTTAGTATTTAGGGAATGTGAAAGTCAAAGAAACCAAAAACAAATACTAACAGAGAGTTCGCAGCTTATTCAAGAACAGCTTACAAACGTGAGCAAATTGGTAGTTACGGAAGGAAATTTTACAGAAGTTTATCGCTATAAAGATGCTAAAGAATTATTTGGGAATCTGATTTCGGCGGAGAAAAAAGCGCTGGTTGTGGTAAATGCTGAGGTACAAGTAACGTATGATTTGAGTGCATTACAATTTGAAGTGGATAGTCTGAATCAAGTATTGCGTATTACCTCCATTCCTGCTCCGGAATTAAAGATTTTTCCAGATTTTGAATATTATGATGTGCAAGCCGATTATCTAAATCCGTTTGCAGCAGAAGACTACAACCTCATAAAAGAAAATGTAAAAGCTTCTTTACGAAAGAAAATAAAAGCTTCAAAACTCAAAAAAAATGCGCAAAACCGGCTTTTGAGTGAACTTTCTAAGTTCTATATTCTTACCAATTCTTTGGGCTGGACATTAGAGTATCAAGGAGCAATAATTAAAGATCAAAGTACATTGGAAGAAATTCCTTTGGAGGGGTTTTAGTAAAGCGGTGCGTTTGAGTAATTTTTAAAGAAGAGAATTATTTCAATGTATTTAAGGTTGATGGTGAGCTCTGAAGTCAAGGGTTTCTGGAATGAGGACAATGCTCTTTAGAACTATGCTTTATGGGAACATGAGGCTTTTAAAAATCGGATATTTAGTAAATTCATATAAACTTTTCATAACCTTCTTTAGTTTAAGATACTCGGGAATCTAGTTTTTAAAATGGGTTTATATTACTGGTTTAAACCTTGTTTTATTTTTTGATTATGGTATACCATAATCAAAAACAGGTATTTATACTTACTTTTCTACCATTCATAATTTATAAATTACAAAGATTAATCTTTATTATTATGTCAGAAGAAAAGAAGTTGAGCTTACCTAATTCTATTAATAACTTTTCTGCCCGGATAAAACATGTTTATATAGAGTTAAAGGATTATAGATTTTTTCATAGTCCTTATAGTGATCAGCTCGATAGAGAAAATGAAATTGATTCTCGATTTATTGGTCGAAGAAAGGCTAAGAATAAGGTCATCGAAATTTTACGTAGTTCTAAAACGCAATCTGGCGCTTATTTGGTTGCAGGATATAGAGGCATGGGTAAGACAAGTTTGGTGCGTCGAGCAATCTCTCAATTTAATAGGAATGAGTTAAAAAATAGTGAAGAAGAAAAAGGGAAAAAAGGATTGCATAAGAATGAAAATTTGGAAAACATTAGTAGAACGGATAATACATCAATCTTAAGGCGAATTTTAATTTTAGATATAGTTTTTTTGGTATCCTTTTATTTAATAAATATTAGTAAACCTTTTGAAATAACCCAAGTAATAGTTTTATTATTAATTTTTCTTTTAATATTTTCTATAACGGATTTTATTGAATTTTGGAACTATAAGCCTTATATATCAAGTATTAAATATTATAAAGTATTTGAAATAAGTTTGGCGGAAGATTTTGTATCGGAAAAAGACATTTTAAAAAGAATTACTATTGCTTTATTAGAATTTTGGAAAGATGAGGTAATAGGGGCAAAAGGAGATTATTTTAATAGGCCCATATATAAGCCCTTTAGGTGGTTGTTTGGTTTATTTACAAGTAATAAAAAAGAAGTATCAAGGAGCGAAATTTATAAAGAACTCAAAGTTCTATATCAACGAATTGATTCTAGTTTAAGTTATGAAACAAGGAATGAGCTTACCGCAAATCTTGCTGGTGATGAATCATATAAAATAATTCCGACTTTAGGTTTCAGACGAACCAAAGGGAAAAATAATGTGTATCCTATTGCATCTGCAAAAGAGATAGAACATGAGCTTATTAGAATTTTAAAAGATATAGATAAGTTTCGAAAGAAAAAAAACTCAATAGCTATTCCTAATTTCATTTTTATTATCGATGAATTAGATAAAATTGAAATCCCAAGCAGGAGAGATGTAAAAGGAAAGGAATATGAGTCGTATTCATCTAAGATACCAGATGATGTGCAATCTATCAGAGAAAAACAACAAGCAGTTGCTGTTTTATTGGGGAATCTCAAAAATTTTTTAAACGTAGTAAAAGCCAAGTTCTTTTTCATTGGCGGTCGTGAATTATATGATGCTTCACTTGCTGATATTGCAGACAGAAACTCTTTTTACAGTAGTATCTTCAATCAGATTATCTATATAAATTCTTTTTTTAAAGATAAAATTGAATCACGGGCAGGGATCACACAAATGATTGAAAATTATCTGATGCGACTTATTTTGTCAGAATCAAGCGTTCCGGATACTGAAGAATATAAGGATCTTAATTATTCATTAAAAGATTTACAGTATAGATTATTCTTTGAAAATGATGAGCATAAGGATAGGCAAAAGGGAGAAAACAAGTTATTTATTAAAACCATTAAAAAATATAAACCAAAGTCAAACAATATAAAAACTCAAGAAGAGCATTTGACAGGATTGAAGGATGGAATTGCCAAAAATGAAGATTCCGTTGGGGTGTATAAGGGGAACTATGAGTATCAAATGATGAAATATAAAATCATTTTCCTTTTACAGAATTACATTATTTATCTCACCTATAGAAGTAATGGAACCCCCAAGAAAATGGTGTCTTTAATAGAATCTATTATCGTGCCAGAAGGAGATTGGGAAAATCAAGATGAAAATTTTGTTCTAAGACATGAGGATGGCGAATCTGAGGATGAAAAAAATAAAAGCCTCTTTTTAAGGTTTAAGTTTGATCATCAATATGAACTAAATCTGACTTCCCAGATGTACCGCCCTTTTCTAATAAATAATAGTAGGCATTTAAAAGCTCTAGGAGACAAATTATTATTTTCTAATGCTTTTATTTTTGATCATATTCTTAAATTCCATCAATTTGGTTTTTCATGGAGAAATCTGGAATTGATTCCAGAAGTCATATTAGTAAACCGAGAGCCTAATTTAAGGCAATTTATTAAAGATCTTATCAATTATCTTTCTAAGAATCATATTAGAGAAACGGTAAACGGCATCTTCCATTATCGATTTTATAATAGGGTGAAATCTGAGATAGTGTATTTATCAAAGATATCAGATTTAAGTTCTGCTGCATTTAATTTTACATTAGATGAGTCGCTCCAAATAAAAAAACACTATAGATATAAATTATTAGCATTGCAGGAAAAATATGCCGATTACAGACCCATTCCAGGAGATAATCAATTTGTTACGGCATTATTTTTCTTTCAAACTATTTTAGGAGATTTACATTTTTATGACAAAGAATATGATGAAGCTCTTGTGTACTATTCAGAATCTATTCAACATGTACAGTTGCCAAAAACTTCTTCTGCAGATGTCACTTATAATCAATTAATTGAATGGTTTGTAAATGTATTAAAACAGGCTTAACCTTAGAAAAGATGAGATCTTATGATTCTGCCATGATCCATTATAGTAAGCTTATGAGACGTATTGAGTTACTGTTTAATGAAAACAGTAACTACGGCAATTATGGAAGAATTCAAGATGAGAAGTTCAAGACAAGTGATAGAGACGTTCAATTATTTATAGTTCCCTTTGTAGCTTATCTGGCATTAATAGAAAAAAATAGAAACGACGGTATTACCTATGCAAACTTAAGAGATATTGAAAAAAGAGTGATGTCTTTAATTCAATTTGATAAATTGGAATCTGAATTGGAAAAAGATGAAAGTGAGTTAGATATTTATAGAAAATTAACTTTAGCTGCAGATTATTATAGCAATGTAGGGAGTCTTTTGTATTATAAAAATTGTCAGTTCCCAAATGTTATCAAATATGATTTTTTAATTCAAAGTAAAAATCTTACTATTATCTTAGATCAGTTGTATGATTTGTATCGAAATGATGAAAGAAGTTTTATTCCCACTACGAGTGCTTATGTCTACTACTACAAATCCATATATTATTTTAATTTGTTTTTTAGAAAGCGGATACTAAATTCAGGGAAAAGGGAATTTTTTAGTACTTGTAAAAATTCAATTGACAAGCTTAATATTTCATTACTACCTTGCTATCTTCTGCCTGAATACAATGATTATATAAATGCTAATAAATATTATTATTTGGCAAACATAACTTCTAAATTTTCAGATGTTATATATTCCAACATTCATTCCAACAATTTATATCCAACAGATTACATCAAAGAATTTAATTCTATTCCAAGCGAGAATATTTTGGATACCGATATTAAAAAGGAACGAGTTAAACATCTCATAAATAGTTTTGTGAAAAAAGAAAATAAAGTTGAATTAAACGTCTATTTTTCTTTAGAAACAGTGCTAGAATTATTAGAAGTCTCTGCTGGTTTGTATAGTAAAGCTGGCAAAGTTAAGAGTAGTACATTTCAATATAAAAAAATGTTATTTATTCTAAGAGAGTGTGTTTATATTTATACCTCAAAAGATTTCAATTCTTCTGACAATCTTATAGAATGTGCCAAAAATATTGCTATCAAAATTGCACGTTTAATGACGTTAACTGCTGATATTTCTAATCGCCCTCAAATTTTAAAGTATCGTGAGCTTTTTGATACCGTTTCTAAGGAAGATAGAAATCGCGCGTTAATCTATTTGAATACTTGTGATGTTGAAGTTAAAGAGGCTATTATGTTGGTTGAACACATAAAATCAATTGTAGAAAGAAATAAAGGAAGTGTAAAGAAATTGACATTCATGAATCACTTTATATCACCTTTTGGAAACATCAGCAATCGGTATGTTAGAATTTTTGAATTGGAATATGTACATCTTAGAAATAAAAAAATAGCTTTATCGGAATTTGAATATATTGATTTGTTTAGCCCTAATTATCAAATACATTTAAAGGATTTTCGAATTGATTTTTTAAATTGTCGAATAACGTTATTTCAGAGAGAAAAAGAGATTCATTTATTAATGTTTTTAATAAAAGAATCAATCTTTGCCTTAAGAGAGATTATAAGATCTATTCATATTTATGGTTTGAATAATGTAATAAGTTATTCTTACTTAGCCAATATGCACTTGGAATTAGGAGATTGGTGCGCTGCTTATAGAAACTTAAAACAGTTTTTAATTTTAAATGAAGATTCATTTCCTAACCATATGGAAATATTGGAAAATGAAATCAAAAGTCTTATTGGTAATCAATCTATGGCGTATTTAGAGCCTAATTATCATTATGAAGAAGCCATTAAAAACTTTGAATTAGCTAAAAGTCTTCACAATGAGGGTAGAACCTATAAGGCGAACACTCATAATCTATACTTTCTGGAAGACGATTTTAACGACAATTTGCGTCATTTTATAATAGCGTTGGAAAGATTCCGAGTTAATAGTGGAGATATTGACAAAAAGATTAAAAAGGCTAAAAGTATTGTTAGACATTCTAAATTATATCAATATGAATCTTATTTTCCATTAAAAGCGAATGACAGTGACTCTGAAAGTAAAAATGGGATTCAAAGCAATTAAATACGAAGTCAGACAATAGTAATTGGCAGGAACTCTTTTAATCAATAGCAGTATGAAGTATGAGCAGATACCAACTCAATTAACAACCCGCTGGATTAAAAAACGAAGTTATTTTCCATTCGCCATTTATCTTCTTGACAGACAATTCTTTAAAATAACCATCACTCATAGAAGTAAAATCACTCACTATGTAACCTTTCTTACCATTTGGTAAAACAATTTGGATCCAGTGATACCCATCTGCAAATTTAGAACTCTCCTCCGTCATATTTACGATACTACAATTACATCCGGTTTTGGTAAAGCTTAGCTGGGCAATTACCCTTGAACTAGTGCTGGCATCTTCCCGCACATTTACATTTTCTCCCAGAACCACCAATTCATTCTCGCTATTGTGTTTTTGATACCAAGAAGGGGCTTGAAAAAAATATTTCCCATTTTTATCAATACGTGCAAAACCAAATCGAGTAATATTTCTTAGAATACCCCACCAATAATTATTTTGGTCTTTGCTAAAGTGATTGTTAATAAACTCCTGCTTAGGGCAGGCGCCACAACCACCAAAGCCATCTTCAACCGTATCTGCAAGAATTGGCACTAAGGCATCTACATCTTGCGTTTCAATAGCTTTTAGGAGCTTCATCTTAAAAGCAAAGAAGGCAGCGTCTTTATAAGATTCATCATGAAACAAATCGTTTTGCGCAGAAAGTAGCAGCGAAAAAAATAAACAGCAGAGAAGAGGGTAAGTTTTCATAAAATAAATATAGAAAATATCCTTGAAATGTATGCTTAATTCTAGAAGCTTGTTTTAATTGAGTGTATAAAGAGTGTTATATCTTCCCTAAAGTATGAGGATTAGTTCAATTAACTATATAGCCTGGACTGGCTAGTCGTATAAAGCTATTATTTGATAAAAAAACCCCGCCAAAGCCCTAAAAACAATGGCGGGGATAAAATCGGTCTAAAACTTAAGAATGAATAACGTTTAAAAAGACCGATTCTTGGTAGCATGGTTTGCTATCAATTGATCATAGGTATTTGTATGCTGCTTACAAATCTTAGATCGATGCAAGGGAAGCAATTATAATGCCGAAAAGTATCTTGAATACTGTTATGATAGCTACAAAAGAAATTCTTAAAACACGTAAGTTATTTAATGTAAATTGATTAGCAGGTATTAAAGTGTGGTAGTATTCTTTACAATAGTCTGAAGTGCTCTACTTTTTTATTCTGTAAAGTGTGTATTTTGAGAAAAAGTGTGTAAAAAAAGAGGTAATTTTTACACGGTTTTTACGGTTTGGGATGGTAAAACCCAAAAGCATCCAGAGATTTTGGAGGTTAACGGAATATAAAAGCTATTCTTCGGGAAAAGCTTAGAATAAATAAAAACCGTGTCTACTATACGTTACAGATCGTGTATACTCGATACATTATTGAGACCAGCTCAATTTTTATCTTATGGAAAGCAGGATTCTTTAAAAATAAAACGATTTTTATTTTTGCTTAGATGAGTAGCAATTTATTAAAAGCTTCTTCCCAAGAATTAGTGCAGTTTAAGCGAAAATTTAAGGTATTTATCTAAATGTATTTTTCAGAATAATTACTTTGTAGTATGTTTAAGTGCTCAACCAATTTTGTTCTTAATGGTAAGAAGTATTAAAATGGTTGTAAAAGTCTTAAGCATCGAGCTATGATCAAAAATCAAATACAAGTATCCTCCTCCTTTAAAAAGCAATCTACCAAAGCTATTCTTTCCATTGTTCTATTTGTAATTTCCTATGTGCTACTGCTTGGTTTAGCGATAGCTTTAACCGCTTTATGTGCGTATTGGGGAATTCAAATGATTATAGGTCGTCCCTCTTTTATCACCATGGTTTTAGGATTTGGATTGGTTGCCTTTGGGTTAATCATTCTCTTTTTTCTGGTCAAGTTTGCTTTTAAATCTAACAAGATAGACTACACCATGCTCATTCAAGTTCGCCGCAAAGAGCAACCAGCCTTATTTGCTTTAATAGATGAGATTGTGGTAGCAGTAGGAACAGATTTTCCTAAAAAAGTGTACCTCTCACCAGAGGTGAATGCATCTGTATTTTATGATTCTAATTTTTGGAGTATGTTCTTTCCGGTACGTAAAAATCTTATGATTGGTATGGGGCTTGTAAATAGTATTACAGATAGAGAACTCAAAGCGATTTTATCTCATGAGTTTGGACATTTTTCTCAAAAGACAATGAAGGTAGGGAGTTATGTGTACAATGTAAATCAGATTATTTACAATATGTTGTATGACAATGATGCCTATGAAAAGCTCATTGGGAATTTTGCGGCGTCTAGCGGAATTTTTTCCGTGGTTACTTTTGCAGCAAGAGGTGTTTTAAGAGTGATACAGTGGCTTCTCCAAAAGTTGTATGCCCTGGTGAATGTTTCGTATATGGGCTTGTCTAGAGAAATGGAATTTCATGCAGATGAAATTGCAGCGCAAATCACTGGCTACCATCCGCTAAAGGAGTCGTTACTTAGAATGGGACTGGCAGAATATGCCTATAATACGGTTTTAGGATTCTATGAAGGTAAAATAGTAGAGAACCTGCAAAGCACCAATGTGTTTGAAGAACAACGCTATGTGATGGAGTATTTGGCAAAAGATAGCAAATTACCATTGGTAAATAATTTGCCTAGTGTTTCTTTTTTAGAACTTAATAAGTTTAATAAATCTAAATTAGTGATTAAAGATCAATGGGCCTCACATCCTGGGGTGGATGAGCGTATTGCACATTTAAAAAGTGTAGCGGAAGAGCGAAAAGAAGGAGCAGCCACCGCAGCCATGACTATCTTTAGCGATGCAAAAGCACTCTGCGAAAAGCTTACCAAAATTTTATTTACAACGGTAAATTACGAGGGGGAGATCAAGAGGCTTTCTACTCAAGATTTTAAGGAGGCAATTACCAAAGAGTTTATAGATAATTCATTTGACAGTATCTATAACTCCTATTATGATCAAGGTAATCCTATCTCTTTTGATTTGGAGGCTGCAAAGATAGCCGATCAAAACGCAGCTACTTTAGAAGAACTTTTTTCAGATACTATGACCGATCTTAAGTATACCGAGATCTCCTTAAGGTCTGATATGGAAACCTTAAAGTTAATTGCAGATGGTGTGTATGTAATTAAAACTTTTGATTACGATGGGAAGAAATATCAAAGTAAAGAAAGTAAACCTCTCTTAAAAAAATTAGAAGTAACCATAGAAGAGGTAACAGAAGAATTGCAAAGGAACGACCAAAAAATCTTTTCCTTCTTCTATGAAAAAGCAAAAGCAAAGGGAGTCTCTTCTAAGTTGTTAACCTTATATATAGACTTTTTTGAGTTTGATGCAGCATGGGATGCCAATCTTAAAACCTTTTCCGACCTTTCACAGGCGTTTGAATTTACAACCAGAGTGACTCCTTTTAAGAGAATTTTGGAATATCTAGCAGCTGCAGAAGCCCAAGAAGCGCAATTAAAAAAGCAAATACGGTATCTTTTAGAGCATCCCGTTTTTAAAGAAGAGATAGCTTCAGAAAGCAAGAAAGCTTTTGAAAAATACCTAGCTGAAAAATGGATTTACTTTGAGGGAGAAGCCTATAATGAAGAAAATCTAAACACACTTTATACGGCATTAAACACCTATCCCAATGTAATGTCTAAACTGTATTTTAATCTTAAAAAATCGTTATTAGCATTTCAGGTTTCTTTGTTAGAATAACCTGATTTTCTGTGTAATAAACCTATTTTCAAGTCGTCTATCGATATACTATCTAGGGCTGCATTATGTGTTGTAGACATAGTAGGGGAGATGTACAATTTGATAAAACCGACTTTCTTTAAAATAATGATCCCTTATAGAGGTAAAATCACTCTCAATGGCCCCTTTTTTACTATTGGGTAAGGTAATTTGAATCTAAATAATACCTATCTGCGAATTTAGAGCTTTTCTGAGTTCTATTTTCAATACTACAATTAAACAAAGCTTAATAGACCAATTACTCCTGAAGTAGTGCTAGCAACTTCCATTTTCTTTAAGAAGTACCAATTCATCTCCGTTATCGTATTTTTGATACCAAGAGGCTACCAGAAAAAAGCACTACCTGTTTTCCTCAATACATGCAAAATCAAATCAAATACTTTTCCATTAATTAACGTAGTATATAACTTATTTTGCATAAGAAATAAACGCTATAATTTTTAAAATATACTATGATTTTAGAAAGTTATTTATCAGTTTAATAGTAGGTTACTATTTTAATATTTGAAGATTTATCTTATATTGTATCGATTTTAATTTATAAATTTTTATCCGTGATGGTTTTCCACGAACCGAAAATCTAATTTAAACCAAAATCTATGAAAAAAAAGAATGTTAAATTGACGATGGTCGCTGTAATGATCGTCTCGATTCTATCTCTGGGTTTGATGAGTAATTCTTCATCACTTCAAGATCTTGATGTGGAAGGAATTGCTAAAGAGGTTCCTCAATTAACATCAGTTGCTACACCTCAGAAAGAAGCCCATACGACGACATTGGTTGTTGTGGCTGTATTTGTAGTTGCTGTACATACCCCTGCTTATGGCGGCGGTGGTGGCGAGGAAGAAGAGCCACCTAAAGATACTACACAAACACTTGCTATGGCAATGTTAGATTAACATCAAAAACCCCGTAATTAGTTTTTATAAGTTAATTACGGGTTTTCTTTTTCTATGAAATTAACACGAATTTTTATTGTTGCCATTTTCATTGCATATTGGTTACTGACCTTCATATATGCAGGTCCCAGTAATTATATAAAAATTAGTCTACAAGAACCTTTAAGCGTTTTTGGTAAGCTATTGTATCAAAAATGGACGTTCTTTGCACCTCCTCCTCAAAGTAATCATAGGCTGTATTATTCTTTTTACACTAAGGATAGTACGCAAATAGCCTCTTATGAGGCATTGGAATTTCTCAGTCAGCAAAAAAAAGAGAACGTACCTTTCAATACCAAAGAAGAAGCAGTAGATTACATGGTTAATGGTTCCTTAACAGGCATCATTAACGCAATAGTTTCACAGCGCGAATTTTACGAACAAAAGTATCCGGATTCTTCATCTATGTATAATAATGCGTTAGCTAAAAGCAAAATCATTGAAATTTCAAATCAGGTATCAGCTCACAAAGTATTGGTGGACTATGGGCGAATCATAGCTAGAAAAAACATGGATAATCAGAAAATCAAGCAAATTCATTATGTAATGTTTTCGATCCGAGAAATTAAGCTGCCCAAGTTTGTTAATCGAGAAATGCTCACAAAACCAAGTGATAGAATAGTTCAGGGAATTTTATTTGATTCGGCTATGATTCTCTTCAATGAAAACTAAAACTGATTTTCAATTAAAAATACTATAGAAAACAAATATGCTTAGAATTACCAGCACATATTACAAATATCTGGCTTTTTTTAGAGTGTTTTTGGCACTTCATATACTGAAGAAGTATCTTTTTTATTTTCCTGTGATAAATGAAGTATTAGGTGAGGATGCATTAGTAGGAAAAACGAGCGATTATTTGCTTCATTTTTTTAATATTTCAAACAGTCATGCGACTATTGTACTCACGATGCTTTTAGTTACTGCCATCCTGATGCTTTTTGGAATTGGTAAGAATATTACCATTATCGTGGTATATGTTCTTGTTGAAATAGCACAAAGACTAAATGGTTACATCCTGAATGGTGGAGATAATTTCATGAAGTTTCTTTTGATCTATATGATATTCGCCAATTCCTTCACCAGGCTCACCTTATTCAAAAGCAGTGAAGAATGTAAACCCAATACGATTTCATTCCTATTAAATAATTTGTCGGTTCTTTCTATTAAAATACACCTTTGTCTGGTGTATTTTATTTCGGGTCTCTTTAAGATTAATTCGAAAGTATGGTTCAATGGTGTTGCTACCTATTACACCTTGAGTCTGGAGCGATTCTCCGGAAGCTCAATAAATAAAATACTGGTGCAAAACGGATTATTTGTAACTATTTCAACATATGTAACGATGTATTGGGAAATTTTTTTTCCGGCACTCGTGTGGCAAAAAGCGCTAAAATACTGGATGTTGGGAATAGGTGTATTGATGCATGTTGGTATCTATTTCTTAATGATGATCCATGATTTTGAGATCATTTTTGTAGCCACCTATGGTTTTTTTATCAGTGATGCGGAATGGATCGCAATTGGTGAAAAGCTATCAAAATTTGCCGCTTACAGGAAACTAAAAATGCAGTTGAATAAACTGAGGTTTGAATAAAAAGATTATTTAAAGTTATTGGCTTAGTAATTTTATACCACTTGTGCCTCAGCGTCAATAAGGGCAATCCCACCGTCAATTAAATGACCCACTTCTAGGCGTTGTTGTTTTACCATTTCTAGATGTGCAACAATTTCATCGCCAAAATCGTCATCTTTATTCTTTCGGGCGAGTTCGTAGAGTTCTACGGAGAGCAACCAGTCTTCCGGATGATTCTCCTGCACCTGTTCGAAAACCTTATGCCTGGAAATAGTTTTATTTTTCCCTTCTCTAAAATCCCTTACCTGTTGGTACAATAATTCCAGTTCTTCACGCTTTGGTGATTTTTTAACCTTTATGGTTGTTTCTTCTGGGACATGAGTTACTAAATCAAAACTACTCACATCTGCGGGGCCGCTAAATGCTGAGACAATTTCTTTACCTACCGCCATATCGTAAACGCCCCATTCTGGTTGAAATAAGATCCTATCACCGTGAGTTACCGTACAGTTTTTAAAACTGATGATAATAATTTTCCCTTGAAGGTTCCGTGTTCCGGTAATAATTTCTCCAGACACCATAATACCACCTACAAATTCTAAGGTGACTTTTTCTCCCTCGTAAATATCGTAAGCACGCAAATCTCTGGGGCTCATGTCCTCTATGGTCAAATTAATGCCTTTTAGCCTTCCTACCGGACTTCCAAAGCCGTCTGCATGTTCAAGCGTGCTATGCCCTACCAATTCCCTTTCTCTATATGCCAAGGCGGTTTTGCCAGTAGTTTGAAGATATACAGGATTGCTTTCGTGAGAAATAACATCTGTGAAAACACCAGAGACCTGTAATCCGGTACTAAACTCTACGGTACCAAGCGCTTGTGAATCAATAAGTTTTTGAAGTCCTTCCAATCCGCCACGTCTCAATGCCATTCTATTGGCAAACTCTTCCAGTACAAGACTTAGTTGTGCAAAATCTGGAGTAACATAAAGTTGTGGTTGTGGTTTGGTAATATCAAAAGATTGATAAGCTGCTTTAATAGTATAGGGTAGTTTTTTAACTTGATCTGTCATACACCAGGCGCTTTCTCCAATAGAAGAAAGTAAGCCAGCCCCATAGATTTTCGGATTTTCAGGAGTGCCTATAAGACCGTATTCAACAGTCCACCAATGCAAATTTCTTATCAAAGACATTTCACTAGGTGCTCCGATGTCATTCTGCAAAGCTTCAATGCGCTTTTCTGCTTCTTCTATTTCTTTGGCAGGTGTGCCAGGCGCTTCTTTGATGATGCTAAGATGTCTAATAGCTTCATACATGGCATAATCTTTTGCACTAGAAATAGCTTTACAGCCAATTTCTCCAAAACGTCTTAAGTATTCTGCATATTCAGGATTTGCAATAATGGGCGCATGTCCTGCGCCTTCATGAATAATATCTGGTGCCGGAGTGTATTCTATATGTTCTAGTTGACGTATATCTGATGCAATAACGAGCACATTATAGGCTTGAAACTCCATAAAAGCTGCCGGAGGTATAAAGCCGTCAACGGCTACCGCTGCCCAACCAATTTCTTTTAGAATACGATTCATACCGTACATATTAGGAATATGGTCTATAGAAATTCCCGTTTTTTGGAGTCCTTCTAAATACGATTGATGTGCTACCTCACTCAGGTAATCTACATTTTTACGCATCACATAACGCCATACAGCTTGGTCTATCGCAGAATAATCAATGTACTTTTGCGGTTTTATAAACTGCTTTAGGTGATTTGGGAGCTTATCCAGTATAGGATTGCTTTCATAAGACGTATCCATATCAGATGTTTTTGTAGACAATGGTAAAGTTACAAAAAGGGAAGCATATTACTTTTACTCTGTTTGTTGTATTTTTAATAAAATACCCACTTAAAATTACAGCTGACTATACTTTATGATCAAACCATCTGTGTAGAAAGTACCAACGTTATATGATTAATTTTATAGGCTTTCGCGTCCTCCTTTTGTTTTATGTTGAATTTGAAGTATTAAAACGCTAGTAAAAAAACCAGTTATGTTTTATTAATCCATAGGTGTCTACTTTTTTCAATTTATGCATCTCTTTTTGAGAAACCTATTAATTCCTTATTTTTAGTATGCATTAGGTACCCAATTTAAAATTTACGTATGATCACAAAGCAAGTAAAAAAATATATTGACAACAGTATATTATGCTGGTTGGCAACTATTGACAATGCAGGAATGCCTAATGTTTCTCCTAAGGAGGTTTTTACATATGAAAATGAAGAATGCTTACTAATTGCCAATATTGCTTCTCCCGGAAGTGTTAGAAATATTAAAGAAAACCCAAAAGTATGTGTAAGCTTTATTAATGTTTTTATTCAAAAAGGATTTAAACTTAAAGGTGAAGCAACTATTAGTACGCCAAAGGATTTTTCTTTTGAAAAGAAGGTAGCATTTTTAAAGCCCATTGCTGGAGACTTATTCCCTATAGCCTCTATTATTTCTGTAAAGGTTATTGAGGTGCAAACCATTATTGCCCCAAAGTATCATTTATTTCCTAATACAACCGAATCACAACAAATAGCCAGTGCTATGCAAGTCTACAGTGTACAACCTAAATAAAAAATGTATGATTACCAATTATTTAGAAAGCGTTCAAAAACAGTTTGCCTATTATAAATTGCTGGGTGATAAAACCTTTAATCAGCTAACAGATGACCAATTATTCTGGCAATATAATCCAGAAAGTAATAGCATTGCCATTATAGTAAAACATCTATGGGGTAATATGCTTTCCCGCTGGACAGAATTTTTAACGACCGATGGGGAGAAAGAATGGCGGGATAGAGATGCGGAGTTTGAAGCAGATATAAAGAATCGTGAAGAACTTCTGTCTAAATGGGAAGAGGGTTGGTCTGGTCTTTTTAAGGCACTGGAAAGCGTTGATGAGACCAATTTTGATACCGTAATTTATATTAGGAATATGGGGCATACTATTATGGAGGCTATTAATAGACAATTGGCACATTATGCATATCACATAGGGCAGTTGGTGTATGTTGGTAGGATGGTTGCTGGAACTTCTTGGAAAAGTCTATCAATTCCCAAAGGAGATTCTGTAACTTATAATGCTCTCAAGTTTGCAAAACCCAAACACAAAGAGCATTTCACCAATGAATTCTTAGAAGATATTAATAAGAAAGAAACTTAAATGAAAAAAACGCATATACTACCACCTGAATATGCGTTTTTATTTTTTTGTTTGCCCTTCTATTTAATTAGAAGTAAATAATTCAGGAGGATATTTCATTAGAATTTCTTTTACAAATTCATTAATACGCTCTTCTTTTTTGCTAACGCGGTCTGTAAGATAACCAGTGCCTTTACCTTGCCATACCAGTTCTTTCTTTTTAGCTTCTATTAAATCTATATAGAGTACACCTTCTGTGCGGGTACTAACGGTATTCATATTACCGCCCCAGCCCCACCAAGGACCCCAACCCCAGCCTCCCCAGCCAAAGTTATTGTAAACATCTACGCGTTCTTTTTCTTTGGTGAAAATACTGATCAATAAATCAGGATCCTGAGATTTGGTAAATCCTTTAGCCAGCATTTCAGATTCAATAGCTCTTAAAATTCGCTTCTTATCCAAATCAGAAACTTCTGCTTTGTCTATACCGGGTTTAAAAAAGGCAAAGGTTTTAAACTCATCAAAATTTGCCTTACGATCATAATCTGCTGCCACCCTAACCGAAACACAGGAGGAGGCGAAAACCACCAAAAAGAGGGGTAAAATAAGTCTCATTGCTTTCATAATATAATATTTTAAAATTAAGTTTGAATTTCAAAATAGGCTTCAAAAACCATGCTAAACTTCAAAAAATGCCTGTTAAAATCAAAAATCAAGCTAAAAACAGGTGTTTTATTCTAAATTACATGAATTTTTTATCCTAATTAATTGTTTTTCACTAAACCATCCCAAAAAACACTTAGAAATCTACAAGAAGAAGAGAAACTAGAAATCCTCCTTCCACAAGGCTTCGTCTACTTCATTTGGTAAAGTAACTTTTAGATTCTTATTGGCTTGCATTGCTCTTTTTATCGCAAATACAGCCTCTTTGTTTCTAGCCCAGCTTCTTCTGGCAACTCCATTGTTTACATCCCAAAACAACATACTTTCTAAGCTGCGTTGTGCTTCCTCAGATCCATCTAGGAGCATTCCAAATCCGCCATTTATCACTTCGCCCCATCCAACACCACCACCATTATGAATACTTACCCAAGTGGCGCCTCTAAAGCTATCGCCTATTACATTTTGTATTGCCATATCTGCGGTAAATTTAGAACCGTCATAGATGTTAGAAGTTTCTCTATATGGAGAGTCTGTGCCGCTTACGTCATGATGATCTCGCCCTAAAACTATTGGTGCAATGCTTCCCCTGGCAATTGCCTTGTTAAAAGCTTTGGCTATTTCTACACGTCCCTCCGCATCTGCATAAAGAATACGTGCTTTTGATCCTACTACCAATTTGTTCTCTCTCGCACTTTTAATCCACTTAATATTATCTGCCAGCTGCAAGCTTATTTCGGGAGGGGCAGTTACTGCGAGCTTCTCTAAAACTCCAGCGGCAATTTCATCTGTTTTTTGAAGGTCTTCAGACTTTCCTGAGCAACATACCCAGCGAAATGGTCCAAAACCATAATCAAAACACATAGGTCCCATAATATCTTGTACATAGCTAGGATACCTAAATCCATCTCCATCTGCCTTCATAACATCTGCTCCCGCTCTGGAGGCTTCTAATAAAAAGGCGTTGCCGTAATCAAAGAAATAGGTTCCGCGTGCTGTATGTTTATTGATAGCTGCTGCATGGGCTCTTAAAGATTCCTTTACACGTTCTTTAAATGTTTCAGGTTCATCGGCCATCATTGTTTTGGCTTCTTCAAAAGAGATGCCTTGAGGGTAATATCCTCCTGCCCATGGATTGTGCAGAGAAGTTTGGTCAGATCCCAAATCTACATAGATATTTGCTTTGTAAAATTGCTCCCAAACATCTACAATATTTCCATGGTATGCTATAGAAACTATTTCCTTAGATTCTTTTGCCTTTGTCACCCGTTTACAAAGAATTTCTAGGTCGTCAATCACCTCATCAACCCAGCCTTGGCTATGTCTAGTATGTACTGCTTTTTCATTAATTTCTGCGCAAACGGTGATACAACCAGCAATACTACCAGCTTTGGGTTGTGCTCCGCTCATACCGCCTAAACCTGAAGTTAAAAATAATTTCCCAGCCAGATCTTCATTTTTTTTTCCAATTTTACGCCCTGCATTTAATACCGTAATTGTAGTGCCGTGAACAATACCTTGCGGTCCAATATACATATAGCTACCTGCTGTCATCTGTCCATATTGAGTAACGCCCAAAGCATTGAAACGTTCCCAGTCATCTGGTTTTGAATAGTTGGGAATCATCATACCATTGGTAACAACTACTCTGGGAGCTTCTTTATGAGAAGGGAACAAACCCAATGGATGGCCGCTATACATAACAAGGGTTTGTTCTTCGTGCATTTCTGCTAGGTATTGCATGGTGAGCAAGTATTGTCCCCAATTTTGAAAAACTGCTCCATTACCGCCATAAGTAATAAGTTCATGAGGATGTTGTGCTACTTCCGGATCCAGATTGTTTTGAATCATTAGCATGATAGCCGCTGCTTGCGCACATTTGGCAGGATAGGCTTGTATAGGTCTTGCGTACATTTTATATGTAGGTCTAAATCTGTACATATAAATTCTTCCATAGGAGTGCAACTCTTCTTTGAATTCTTCCATTAGAAAAGCATGATGCTTGGCAGGAAAATAGCGCAAGGCATTTTGTAAAGCCAATTTTGTCTCTTTGGTATTTAGAATAGGCTTTCTTCTAGGCGCATGATTAGTGCTGTTATCATATGAAGGAAGTTCCGGTAAATTCGCTGGAATCCCCTGAAGAATTTCTTCTTGAAATGTCATTTGCTTCAATGTATAAAAATTCATTACAAAAGTAGTAAAATCCTTGATCGGAGTACACCTGCTGATTCTTTTTCAAAAGGGGATTCTTTTACATATTAAATTGTGAATAATGATAATTGTCATTTTATATTTCTTGATCCTGCCCGAGTTTTGTACGGTAATCTTTTGGTTACTGAATATAGAATCAACCTTAATAATGGAAACAATGACAACACTTATGAAAGCGAATCTTGAAAAATATGGATTGAAGAATGTAAAAGCTCATTGGAATTTATCTCCAGAGACACTCCAGCAAATAACTGTAGACAAGAAAATGGGCAAAGAAACTGCCTCTGGAACACTTGCAATTAATACAGGGAAATTTACAGGGAGGTCTCCGCAGGATCGTTTTTTAGTTAAAGACGATTATACCAAAGATAAAGTATGGTGGGGAAAAATAAATAAACCCATTGCACCAGAAAATTTTGACTTTCTATATCATGAGATTGTTCAATACCTATCTGGAAAAGAAATTTATGTAAGAGATGGTTATGTATGCGCAGATCCTGAATACAGAATGAATGTGCGAACAGTTACAGAGTACCCTTGGTCTAACCTTTTTATTTATAATATGTTTTTAAGACCAGCTGCTGCTGAGCTTGAAAATTTTGAAGAAGAATGGCTGGTTTTATGTGCCCCTGGTTATGTGGCTAAAGATCCTGCTGCTTACGGACTTCGACAAGGTAATTTTTCTATTCTTAATTTTACCAAAAAAATAGCTTTAGTTGGTGGTTCTGCTTATACTGGTGAAATGAAGAAAGGTATATTTTCTGCCTTAAATCTGATTCTTCCGGTAGAAAAAAATGTGTTGCCAATGCATTGTTCTGCTAACGTAGGAGAGGAGGGGGATACCGCTATATTCTTTGGACTTTCTGGAACTGGAAAAACAACGTTGTCTGCAGATCCTGATAGAAAACTAATAGGCGATGATGAACACGGATGGACTGCTGGAAATTCTATTTTTAATTTTGAAGGTGGTTGCTATGCTAAGGTTATAGACCTCACGGAGGAAAAAGAACCTGATATTTATAAAGCGATTAGAAAAGGAGCATTATTAGAAAATGTAGTTTTTAAGGAAACGGGAGAAGTAGATTATGAAAATAGTAGTATTACTCAGAATACCAGAGTGAGTTATCCTATTTATCATATAGATAATATTCAGGAGCCTTCTTATGCCGGAAATCCGAAGAATATATTTTTCCTAACCTGTGATGCTTTTGGTGTGTTGCCTCCGGTTTCTAAACTTACACCTGGTCAGGCTGCTTATCATTTTATTTCTGGTTATACCGCCAAAGTAGCGGGTACCGAAGCTGGTATTACAGAACCAGTACCTTCATTCTCAGCCTGTTTTGGAGAACCGTTTATGCCATTGCATCCTACTGTTTATGCTGAAATGCTTAGTAAAAAAATGAAAGATGCCGGAGTTAATGTTTGGCTCATTAATACAGGATGGAGCGGAGGTCCTTATGGCGTGGGTTCACGTATTAAATTAAAATATACAAGAGCTATGATTTCTGCAATTTTAAAAGGAGAAATAGATCAAGCTGAGTTTGAACAACATCCTATTTTTGGATTGTTTATGCCCAAAGAATGTCCTGGTGTACCTACAGAGATTCTTGATCCTATAAATACTTGGGATAATAAAAGTGCTTACATAGGTAAATCTATACAGCTGGCTCATTCTTTTCATTTAAATTTTGAAAAATTTGCTAGTGAAGCGTCCAAGCAAATTATTGAAGGTGGTCCGTTAATTGACGAACATCACCATTTAGAAGAACATATTTAGTAATACTTTAAAAATAGGTTGATTAAGGATTTTCTGATGTTTAGGGTTTTTATGTAATTTCATGTATTATAAAATTACCAAAACTAGCGTCAGGAAATCCTTTACTTGTTTTTGTTTCTAAAATTTGTTTGTTTGTTGTATCCGTATGGGCAATGACGGCATCCACTTTCACAACAATACCCGCGTTTTAAATGAAATTGCTCTGTAAAAACTTTGTATCCTTCGGGGCTTAAATAAAAATCGCCTTCTTCAATTGGAATAATTTTCTTCATATTAACAGCAACAAAATTGTATTTTTACAAAGGTAACTTAATTTTAAAGCTGTAATAAAGAATGATTCTTGTTTTAAGTTTAATACTCCCTAAGCGATTTGTTGGTATTACTATCTGGCCATTTATCTTTGTTAAAAGTAAAGAATTGCGTAAGAACCATAAGTTGGTTAATCATGAAAGAATTCATTTAAGACAACAAAGGGAATTGTTGGTTGTTCCTTTTTATCTGTGGTATATTACAGAGTATTTGATTCGTTTGCTAGTTTGTCGTAATCGCATAAAAGCTTATAAGAGTATTTGTTTTGAACGAGAAGCTTACACTAACGAGAACGATAATAGGTATCTGAAAAAAAGAAGGTTTTGGACATTTCTGAGGTATTTAAAAAATAAATGAAAGAATTTTGCTCCTCTATTATACCAAATGAAGTTATTGAACTCCCAGAATTAAAAATGGCAGATGTTCATCTTAGTATAAAACGGGAAGATAAGATTCACCCGTTTATCTCAGGAAATAAATATCGCAAGCTTAAATACAATCTTCTTGAGGCTTATGAAAAAAAGCAATCTACACTGCTAACATTTGGAGGTGCATTTTCTAACCATATTGCTGCCGTGGCGCAAGCAGGTGAGCTGGGGAATTTTAAAACTATCGGAATTATTAGAGGAGAAGAATTACGAGTTAAAATTCCACAAAATCCAACCTTGCAGTTTGCCAACGAGAAAGGCATGCAACTTATATTTATTACTAGAGAAGAATACAGGAAAAAGACTGAAAATAGTTTTCTTGAAAATTTAAAGCAAGAGTTTGGTACATTTTATATAATTCCTGAAGGTGGTACGAATGAACTAGCAGTCAAGGGCTGTGAAGAAATTTTAAACGAAGAAGATAGCAAATTTGATTTTATTACGACTTGCGTTGGTACTGGTGGCACTATAGCGGGTCTTATTAATAGTTCAAGCGAAAAACAGCAAATTTTAGGTTTTCCAGCTTTAGAGGGGGCTTTTTTAACCAAAGAGATTTGTAAATTTGCCCGAAAAGAAAATTGGAGCTTGGTTCATGATTACTCTTTTGGAGGTTATGCTAAAATAAACACCTCACTTATTGAGTTTATAAATATGTTTTATAAGACTACCAAAATTTCCTTAGATCCTGTTTATACCGGAAAAATGATGTATGGTATACTGGATTTAGTTAATAAAGGCTATTTTAAAAAGGGCACAAAAATATTAGCTATTCATACGGGGGGGCTCCAGGGAATTGCAGGAATGAATCAAAAACTCAAGAAGAAAAATTTACCTTTAATTCACTATGACAAAAAAGATTTATAGTATTGTTTTTTTAGTATTGATGTTAATGTCCTGTGGGCCTAAGAAACAGGTAGTGGCGTCAGAACGATCAAAGGAACGTTCTCGTAAAAAGGAAATCAAGGAAAAAAAACCAAGAGAATGGGAGCCTAATTTAATTCCTGAAAAATTTGTCTATTTTGATATTACCTCTACCGAACATTATATTCAAACGTTTCAAGAAATCGCGAAGCAGAATATGATTGATTATGGTATTCCTTCAAGTATTACGTTAGCTCAGGGAATATTAGAAAGTGCTTCCGGCAAAGGGGAATTAACCCGTAAAAGCAATAATCATTTTGGGATTAAATGTCATAAAGGTTGGACGGGAGACCGTGCCTATCATGATGATGATGAAAAAGGTGAATGTTTCCGGCGCTACAACCATCCTATGTATTCTTTTAGTGATCATTCACTTTTTCTTTCTCGGCGAGGACGTTATGCTTTTTTATTTAAGCTGCGTAAAGATGATTATAAGGGATGGGCTAGAGGCTTGCGAAAGGCGGGTTATGCCACAGATAAAAAGTATCCACAGAAACTTATTGCTCTAATTGAAAGGTATGAGCTTTACAGGTATGATCGAGAAGTAATTAAAGGAAACAGAAATCGCGCAAAAAAAGAAGATACCAAAAGACACCTCCCTATAAAGGGTAAAATGTATGTGGTCGCAAAAGGAGATACGCTGTATTCTATTTCAAAGAAGTATGGGTTGACCGTCTCTGAACTTATGGAAATCAATCATTTGAACACTACCAATCTTAATGTTGGTCAGGAACTCATTATTAAATCTTCAAAATAACTATGATATACCAACGAAGTAGTACATTGTTTAAGGAAGCTTCAAAAGTAATACCAGGTGGAGTAAATTCACCGGTAAGGGCCTTTAATTCGGTAGGTGGAACCCCAATCTTTGTCAATAGAGCAAAAGGAGCTTATTTATATGATGAAGACGGGAATACCTTTATTGATTATATTGCATCTTGGGGACCCATGATTTTGGGGCATGCATTTGAGCCCGTAGTGGCTGCAGTAAAAGAAAAGGCTACTAAAGGTACTTCGTTTGGAATGCCAACCGCTATTGAAACAGAAATTGCCAAACTGGCAATTAACATGGTGCCTAATATTGATAAAATAAGATTTGTTAATAGTGGTACAGAGGCCTGTATGAGCGCCATACGTCTTGCAAGGGGCTATACAGGTAAAGATAAAATCATCAAATTTGCCGGATGCTATCATGGGCATTCGGATTCTTTTTTAATACAAGCAGGTAGTGGAGCTGTCACCTTTGGGAGTCCTAATAGTCCTGGGGTAACTCAGGGAACTGCTAAGGATACTTTACTCGCACGTTACAACGATTTGGAAAATGTAAAAAAACTAGTAGCTGCTAACAAAGGTGAAATCAGTGCAATTATTATAGAACCAGTAGCAGGAAATATGGGATGTATTCCTCCAGCAGAGGGATTCTTAAACGAGCTTAGAAGTCTCTGTGACCAAGAAGATATACTCTTGGTTTTTGATGAGGTAATGACAGGTTTCCGTCTCGCAAAAGGGGGAGTACAAGAACTTATGGGTGTTACTGCTGATATTGTAACCTTTGGAAAAGTGATTGGCGGCGGATTACCAGTAGGTGCTTTTGCTGCTCGGAAGGAAATTATGAGTTATTTGGCTCCAGAAGGGCCCGTTTATCAAGCGGGAACATTAAGTGGAAATCCACTGGCAATGGCAGCTGGATTGGCGATGTTAACAGAATTAAATAACAATAGTTCTATTTTTAAAAGCCTTGAAGACAAAACAGATTATTTGCATCACGGATTGGCTAAAGTACTAACAGATGCAGGGATAACCTATCAAATTAATAGAGTTGGGTCCATGATTTCAGTGCATTTTACGGATAAACCAGTTATTGATTTTGAAAGTGCAGCCACTGGAAATAATGAAACTTTTAAGAAATTTTTTCATGGGATGTTAAAAAGAGGAATATATTTACCTCCAAGTGCGTTTGAAAGCTGGTTCTTAAATGATGCCTTAAGTTATAGCGATCTAGATACCACTATAAATGCTGCTGCCGAAGTAGCGGCAGAACTTTAACCGAATCAATTTAAAAATTAACCGCTATGTGTTTTAGATTATCCATCTAAAATCATAGCGGTTTTCCAATCAATCCAAACCAAATTTTATCCGTTTCGTCTATGTTCTAAACGATTTTTGTGAAGTTTTTTACCTTTTTTTAATTGATGCTGTTTCCACAATGAATATTGTTCTTTATTCAATAATGTTTTCATTTTCTTGTGAACCTCTATCTGTCTGTCTAATCGCTCATTCATTTGTTCAAAACGCTGCTCCGAGCTAAGCTTAACACCCTCTTCTTTTAATGCCTTTCGCTCTTCTCTATGTTGCCTGCGTTCTTTAGCTAGTTCTGTATTTAGAATTAACAGCTCTTTTTGCTGTTGAGTAGTTAAATCCAGTGCTAATGTCATTTTTTTGGTATGAAGTACAGCTATTTGCTCTGGAGTAAAATCATTCATTCCTTTTTTTAGTCCTTTTCTTGGCCCTTCTTGTGCAAAAACTGCTGTGCTAAGTAAAAGCAGAATTGCCAAATGCATAAGTTTTTTCATGTTGCTATGTGTTTTATTATTTAATAGTAAGACGTTGAATTGATCAAAGGGTTTAAATGAGTATGGTGAATTATGAGATTATTAACAAAAAAAGCACCATTACGGCGCTTTTTTTGTTATTTGTAATGAATTCTATTCTATTTATCAGGATCTAGAATCATATTTACGCGTTCTAAAGCGTCTTGTAGATGATATCTACTCATTCTGTCTGATGTAATTCCTATTGCGTTTCTAAGCCTGCGTTTGAGGGTGTTGAGCTCTGCTCTGACAACAGGACGAATATCTGACTGTGCAACATCAATATTGGTACGCGTGATAAACCTTCTAAATCTTGAGGGTACAGGGGATTGATCTTTGGTCATTAAATACTCCATGCGATCTAGGTAAGCTCTTTGTAGATTCCTTCTATACGTATCTATTTTCTTTCCAGAGCGAAGCTCTTCCCAAATCCCTTTACGCAGATCAGACATCATATCAATTAGACTATAAGCCTCTGTGCCATTCATGGTTTCATTTTCTATCATACGAGCCATTCTTCCAAAATCAAGCATATTATTCAACGTTCGTACTTGTGTATTGCGAAGACGCTCTACGCTTCCGGCATGCTCAATTTTATTAAAAATATTTTGCTCTAATAGCCATTGGGGAGTTTTAAATAGCTCATTCTGCAAAAATTGCATTGCTTTCTTTTGATGGTTTTTGTTAACATGTGTGTACACTGCACCTTCTTGGTCATAAGTCTTATAATATTCATAAACCCCACCAATATTTGCAGACACATGCCCCATATAGCGATTGTACTGCCCAAGAACCTGTCTGTACATAGTACTAAGATCGTTGTAGTTTTTTCCATCTTCGGCTGTCCAGATAATCAGGTTTGGAACAATACGTTTTAAATTGGCAATACCATAAGTACTCGCTTTAATCGCATCATCTCCTAGATCTTCCGTTTGAGAGCTTGGGTCAATAACTCCAAATTGTTGCCTGCCAAATCTGTACATTGGATCATCTTGATGTTTAAGAATCCAGCTGTCCAGAACAGGCTTTTCATCTACTTCATTTTTATCAAGAATAGGTCTGTACCCCCAAGAAATAGCATATTTATCATACACTCCTATATTAGGCATAAGTGCTACCCCTTTATCACCTGGTTGCGCCACATAATTAAATCTTGCATAATCCATTATGGAAGGAGCTGTACCGTATTTTTTAGTAAAAGAAGCAGATCTTAAAGAGTCTACTGCAAAAGCTACACTGCTTCCCATATTATGCGGAAGCCCTAAAGTATGCCCTACCTCATGAGAAGAAACAAACCGGATAAGGCGCCCCATAATTTCATCTTTAAACGCAACTCCTCTTGCTTCTTCATTAATAGCTGCTGTTTGCACAAAATACCAGTTTCTTAGCAACGTCATCACATTGTGATACCAGTTAATATCTGATTCAAGGATTTCACCAGATCTAGGGTCACTTACATGAGGTCCGCTAGCATTAGGAATAGGAGATGCTAAATAACGTACTACAGAGTATCTCACATCTTCTGGAGACCATTCAGGATCTTCTTCTGGGGTAGGAGGGTCTTTAGCAATAATAGCATTCTTGAAACCAGCGGCCTCAAAAGCAACCTGCCAATCTTCTATGCCTTGTTTGATGTAAGCACGCCATTTTTCTGGAGTAGCTCTATCTATGTAATAAATAATTTGTTTTTTAGGTTCTACCAGTTCACCTCTTTTAAATTTTTCAAGATCTTCTTCTTTAACCTCCAATCTCCACCGATCTAAATATCTTACAGTTTTGCTCTCTTGAGCATCCTGTCCGTAATCTACTTGCCCCCTTGCAAACCAACCCACTCTTTGATCAAAGTAACGGCGTTTCATAGGTTTCTTTGGTAATAAGATCATTGAATTGTTAATCTCTAAAGAAATAGAACCTATACTTTGATTAGAAGGAGGATTTCCAGCTAAATATGTTTTTACATGTCTCGCTTCAATATTGAGCGGATAACTCTTAATATGTTCAATAAAAGAACGTTTATCATCAACCCGTGTTGCTTTATACCTTTTTCTTCTTGATTCCGGTAATCCCAAAGATTTTACATCTTTCTCAAAGAGTTCATTAATTTTGATTACTGTAGCCGTGGTATCTTTATTAAATGCTTTGATAGGGAAACTATATAAAACAGGTTCAAAATTAGAATTTAAGACCGCTTCGTGCACTGGAAGAGAATCTGCGGCATAAACATTGTACGAGACTACTCGCAATAATACTTTTCTGGCTTTCTTTTCCCATCTTAATACCTGCGTATTTTGCTTTCCTCCGCCAAAACCAATACCGTTGGCAGTTTTGGCGATTCTAGTAACCATCAGCATTTCTCTCCCAAATAAGGAGTCTGGTATTTCATAGAAATAATCATCCTCAATGATATGTGTGTCAAAAAGTCCTTTATCTGTTTTTACTTTTTTTGTGATCACCTTATCATAAGGTTGAATCCCCCCTTTTTTACTTTTGGCAGACGGAGGTGCAGTCTGTTCTGTTTTACCTTTCTTGTCTTTTTTCTTTTTTCGTTGCGCATCTGCTGTTTGGTAGATTCCTAAAATGAGGAAAAAAGATAAAAATCTAAGGAGTATTTTGTTGGTCATTTTATGAAATGTTTGAGTTTCAACGCCAAATTACTGTAATTAAAGAGGCAAATTGTGTTAATGATTTCTTAAGTTTTTAATTGGATATATATTAATAGGTGTATTAATGATAGAAAATTGGGCGATTCGTTAAAAATTTCACAAAAATCGTAACAATTTCAATTCTTTAGAGTCTTACTTATATCAATCAAATTATAATCAAAACTTTAAACAATGAACCAATTATTTATTATTTGTGGATTGCTACTAGGACAAGAAGCAGCCACACCGCAGGAAGATCCAGACCCTTATGTTAGTAATCAAGAAGTAACTTTATTTCAACAGACCAATAATGAGGAAAATAGTACCGAGACATTATTTCAGAATACATATTTTGTAAATTTTGAGACTAATGAATCTAATGAGTCTAAGGAATTAGACATTGACAGTATTGTTTTTATAGAAGAAGTGGAAGAAGTGGATTTAGGTTTTGACCCTAAATTATATTTACCCGAAGGTTTTAATCCTTACGAGCCTTATTTTGATATTCATTCAATTACATATGTGCGCGAGACGCCAGAAATTATATTCGACTTTGATACGGCAGCGTATCTTCCAGATAATTTTGATGCCGCTGCGTATTATTTTGATATTCATAGTATAGCATATATAGAGGATGAAGAAGAAATAATGGATCTTGGGTATGACGTATCTGCTTACCTTCCTAGAGGATTTAATCCTTACGAACCTCATTTTGATATTCATTCTATTGAATATATAGAGGAAGAAGAGGAAGAAGTAGCTCTAGGGTTTGATTCCAAAAAGTACCTTCCAAAAGGTTTTAATGTGTACCGTAAAGCAACTAATTTGTAAAGATTAATTGATTTTAGGAATCATTTGAATTTAGTTAATTGTTAGTTAGTCAAACTCCACTCCTAAAGTGGAGTTTTTTTATTTACATAAACTAATTAAGAATACAACTAAAAAGGTAGTAAATGCAAATAACCAACAATGGTTAAACCTTTCTGTTTTTAGATAAAAAATATCATAAAATCGCCTACAAAAAAGGGGTTAACAATTAAATAATATTTGCTTTACAATTGCATTTTTCTTAGAAAACCTTGCTAGAAGCAGCTATATCCTTAAACTCTTCTCTGGACGATTATACAGTAGTTAGTAAAATGTGATTTTTATTGCGAAAATTGCTTTTGAGGCCAGTAAAAATAAGGGTTTTGGAGAGTATAAATTTTTCATAAAATTAGTGTTTAATCATTATTTCTGTCAGAAATTTGTAGTGTAAATCAAAATGATGATTTTAAATAAACTTAAAAATAGACCAAATGAAAAAGTTCCTACTTGCTGCCAGTTTTTTGATTAGCCTTGCTCCGGTATTGGCTATGCAAAATGAGACCGATCCTGTAAAAGATGCCGCTACTTTTAGTGAAATAGTTTACATAGAAGACAATGAAGAAATTGAATTAGGATTTGATCCTAAGCTTTATTTACCAAGAGGTTTTAGCCCTTATCAAGCATATTTTGATATACATTCAATAACCTATGTAGAAGAAACTCCAGAGGTAGTATTTGACTATAAGATTGAAGATTATTTGCCGAAGGGTTTTGATCCATTTGAGGTTCCGTTTGTTTTGGAAAACCTACAATATATGGAAGTGGAGATTGAAATATCTTTTGATATAGAACTTGAAAGTTATTTACCAAGAGGATTCAAAGCAGGAGAACCTTATTTTAATTTTTTAGCAATTCCGTTTGTGAAGTATCACGACGAAGATGAGATTCTTATGGATTTGCAAGCTTTTCTTAATAAAAACAAGCTTCCAAAATCAAGATAAATGAAATTAATTTGATTTAGTCGTCGCATTAAAACATTCATTTAGACGCATAAAAAAACACCTTGCCACTGCAAGGTGTTTTTATGTATAAAAATTTCCTGTTATTATTTGATGTTTAAGCTTAATCTGGCAAAAAGAAAACGACCAGCAATACCAAATTGTTGTGATCTTCTTGACCAATCAAAACGACCACTACTACGATTATTTCCAGTGTCGCCTTCAAAAGTTTGAGCGGCGCGATCTGGATAAATATCCAATAGGTTATTAGCACCTACCGTTACTGTAAACTGATTTGTTACCTTATAACCAAAAGATAAATCTGTAACAATCTTAGATCCAAATACTTGCTGAAGATTTACATTGGTAGTAGCTTCCGTCACCTCACCAAAGTAAACATTTCTTAGGAATACATTAAACTTATTAGTAGTTAATGAATTAGTAAGGTTAATCTTGGTTCTTGGTACAGATTCTTCCAAATACACACGGCTGTCTTCAGGGAAATACGTACTTGTTAATCCTGCGTTTCTAAGAACTTCTGAGTCATTAATATCTCCTACCTGTCTGGTCTGAGAGAACGTTGCTGCTAGATCTGATTTTAACTGTACTTTATCGCTCAGAAAACCCTTATGAGTTATTACCACATCTACACCTTTTGTTTCAGTGTCTATGGCGTTGGCAAAAAAGGAAGCAGCAGTTGCATTGGCTTGCGCTAAGAGATTATCTAATTCAGATCCTGTACCAGGACCTCTAAACTGTCCTGTATAAACCACACGGTCATCAATAGCCACAAAGAAACCATCTATAGTTACGGTAAGGTTTGCATTTGGAATTTTACTGGTAAAGCCAAGGCTAATACTCTGTGAAGTTTCTTCGGTAAGTTGTGGAATTCCAAGTAGCTGTGCGGCACGACTGTCGTTTGAAAATGTGCCTACTTCAACAGGATTTCCCGCCTGATCAAAGATGGTAGAGGTAGAATTAAAATTAAGCTGATGTAAAGAAGGAGCACGAAAACCAGTATTTAAAGCGGTTCTTAAGTTAAAATTTTCGCCTATTTTATATCTTCCAGATAATTTGAAGTTGATTGTGGAACCAAAATCTGAATAGTCTTCAAAACGAGTGGCCAACGTCATCAAAAACTGTTTTGTGAAATCTGCTTCTACTTCAAAATAACCTGCTATGCTTGAACGTTCCCTAGATACTTCGTTTGCTGGGCTAAAACCCGGGAACACTTGAGAACCTCCTGGTCTTGGACTTCCAAAGAAATCAACTGTGGGTGTTTGCGTACTAGAGATAATAGGTCTTCCAGTGGCATCATATTGAGAATAAGATTCTTCTTCACCTGCAATAATTTCATAACGCTCAAAACGGTGTTCCGCCCCAAATGCAATATTTAATCCTGCAAAAATATCTTCATAAAAACGGTTTACATCTAAGTTGGTTGTGTTTTGAGTAAAAGAGAAGCCTCCTGCATCAAAACGTGTAGGGGTGGCATTTAGAAGAGAGGCATTAGAGGTATTAGAAATTTCATACAGGAAAGAATTTTGTCCCCAAGTATTACTGAAATCTACATTCCAGTTATTTATTTTTCCTTTAATTCCTACCGAAATGGATTTGTCTTTTATTTTTGAATTTATTTCAGGTAAAAATCCATTTATGTATGCAGGTGTATACGTTCTACTTTGATTTGGAAGCCTGTAAAAACCAGCAGAATTACCCGTTCTACTGCCAATCCCTGCAAAAGAATATAATTCTGTGCCATTATCATCTAAGGGTAAAGCAAAATTCGCGAAAAAGCGCCCTCCTCTTACTGCGGACTGCCCAACGCGCATATTGAAATCGGTTCTATTTAAACCTCTTGCTGCTAGTTCTGCTTCGGTTACGTCTACACCTAGAATTCCCTGTAAATCTTGAATGGTACTTGCGTTAGCAATATCACTTTGAAGTGCCGCATCAAAATGAGACACTTGTGCTCCGTATTGTTTAATGGCATCTACATCTGTAAATAAATTAGAGATATTGAAACCATCATTGGAAGCAGCAAATTCAATTGCGTTATAAGCATTAAAAATAGACCCTTCCCATTCTTTCATCCTGTTGTAATCGTTTCGGTAATCAAAATCTCCTGCAAAATTTATATAACCACCTTTATCACCCAATGGGAGTCCATAATTTGCGCTTATATTAGTAGTGGCACCATCAACTCCGCCAGTTTGTTCGTTTGCATTTTTGGAAAAATTTGCTCCTGTAGTTACATTAAAAGTAAGTTCATTTACAGTCTTATCAAGCACAATATTAATAACTCCTGCAATTGCATCAGATCCATATTGCGCAGCAGCACCATCGCGTAATACTTCAATTCTTTGAATTGCAGCCGCCGGAATGGCATTTAAATCGGTACCAACACTACCACGTCCAAAAGTTCCGTTCACATTAACCAATGAAGAAGTATGTCTTCTTTTACCATTTATAAGTACGAGTACTTGATCTGGTCCAAGACCTCTAAGAGACGCAGGATCTATATGGTCTGTACCATCAGAAATAGTCTGGGTATTAGAAGTAAAAGAAGGTGCTACGTAATTAAGTATTTGATTTAAATTTACCTGAGGCGATTGTGCCGTAAGTTCTTTTACATCAATTACATCTACAGGCACAGTAGTTTCTGTGGCGGTTCTGGCGGGATTACGAGACCCTACAACAACAACAGTTTCTAATTGGGCAGCTGATTCATCCAATGAAATTTCAATCGTATCTTTTCCGGTTACATCTACCTCTTTGGGCTCAAACCCAATAAAAGATATTACTAAAGTATTTTTCCCATCAGGCAATTCAATACTAAAATTACCATCAAAGTCAGTTTGAGTACCTATAGTGGTACCTTTTACTAGTACATTGGCTCCTGCCAACGGAAGATTTTGAGCATCTTTTACAATACCTTTTACCTCTCTACTTTGTTTACGTATTTTAGTGGGTGCTATGATTTTTTTATTTAAAACAATTTGTTTGCCTACAATTTTGTATTGAATACCAGAGCCAGCAAATAGTTTTTCCAGTACTTTTTCTATGGATTCTTTCTTGGCTTTAATAGATTTTTTTTCTTTCAGGTTTACGTCATCGCTCCTAAAGAAAAACTTGTAGTCTGTTTGTTTTTTTATTTCACGTAGCACTTTATTAAGTGTAACATCTTTTAGGTCTAGTTCTATCTTGTCCTGAGCATATCCCGGATTAGCAGCAATCTGAAGGATAGAGAAGAAGATGAATACAAAGGTGGCTTTCATTTTTAGCTGGTCTTTAAAATAAGGTAGCACCTTATTTTTTAATACGTTGCGTAAAGTTCTTTTTTTCATAATTTTGAATACTTTTTTGGTTGATACTAAGTTGATGACTAAATCATTAAAGTGATTGAGGAGTGTTGGCGCACTCCTCTTTTTTTTATTTGTTAATGGTTATTTCATTCTTTTCAATTTTATAGTTGAAAGGTGTATTGGTAGTGAATGTTTCAAAGACATCTTCTACTTTTTCTATATCGAATTCTCCAGTGAATCTAATTGAATTAAGTTCTTCGTTTTTATTCTCTATACGCACATCATAACTGCGCTCAATTTTCTTAACAATCTCATGAAAGGGATCATTTTCAAAGAAAAGTCTGTTATAGATCCAAGAAATGTATTTATCTACATTAACCTCCTTAGTTTCCATTTTGTTGGAATACTTATCAAAAACCGATTGCTCACTTGGACTAATCAATGTATTGTTGTGATGGTCTTTTTGATCAAATATATGCACAGAACCTTCAACTAGCGTAGTTTTAATTTGATTATCATCCTGATATGAAGAGACATTAAAACGGGTGCCTAATACTCTTATATCTACTCCTGATGCACTTACAATAAATGGTTGTTTCTTGTTTTTAGTGATGTCAAAAAAAGCTTCACCAATTAATTCTACTTTACGTTCTGCACCATTTTTATCAAACTCAACAGGAAATCGAAAGCGGGAACCTGCGTTTAACCAAATAGAAGAACCGTCTGACAATTGGATTTTAAAAGTTTTTCCAAGCGGAATTTCAAGAGTGTGATATCCTGTTTTGCCAGGAGTTGATTTTTTATTTTCTTGATAGGTTAAAGTATTCTCATGTTGTTGCCGAAGTGTGTCTCCACTAATGTCAATAAATACCTCCATCCCATTTTCGTTTAATATTTTTTTAGAACCATCTTCTAGGGTAAGTATAATAGCTTCATTTTTCTTTGAAGTTTCAACAATTTCAGGACTTTTTGTTGAAGATGTTTGCTTTTTGTTAAATACACTTATTAAAATAATAAGTGTACCAATAGCGGCTACGGCAATCCATTTATTGGGAATCTTTGGCTGTGTTGTATTATTTGTTTTTTGAAGGAAGTCTTCAAATGCTTTTTCTGGATTAAATGTAGCGTTTGCTTTTACCTTACGTTCATGAATGAATACATGATCTTTAAAAAGAGCTGCATTTTCTGGGGATGATCGAACCCATTGTTCCAATTGCTCAATCTCGGACATAGTTGCGGTATTGTGTAAATACTTTTGAATTATATCCAGAATGTTATCCATAAAGAGATCTTTTAATAGTAAGATGCAGAAAACTTTAAAAACCCCTATTTAAAATAGATTTTTTATCTTAGCAATAAGTAGGGCATGGGAAAAGTTAAACAAATAGAAGTTCTGTTCATTCAAGGACTCCGAAGGGGAGATCCAAATTCATATGAAAAATTATATGTAAATTATTACAATGATCTTTGCTTTTTTCTTTCAAAAATAGTTACTGACAGAGCGCTTTGCAAAGATTTAGTGCAAGAGGTTTTTCTCAATATCTGGAATAAACGCACTGAATTGCAAATAAAAACATCCCTTAAAAAATATCTTTACAAAAGCGTTTATAATCAGTACCTAATGCATCTTCGTGAACAAAAAAAACAGAGGAGTTTGTTAGAAACGTTAAAAGCAGAAGCTATCTATGAGTACTATGAAGCAGATACTTCTGCTCAGGAGTTACGTGTGGAGAAACTCAGGAAAGCAATAGACCAGTTGCCACCAAAATGTAAACAAGCATTTGTATTGAGTCGTTTTGAAGATCGCAAGTATAAGGAAATTGCCACTTTGATGGGAATATCACCCAAAACAGTAGAGATTCATATCTCTAAAGCCTTAGGTCTATTGAGAAAAATACAATTCTTTTTTTAGAAAAATACTGCTAGCCTTAACTACTTTTCCTAGGGAAAAACACCCTTGTAATAAAGGGGATTCACCCTAACCATGAGAAGCGTAATTCTTTTAATTTTAAAATTATCAAAAAGACTAAGGTTTGTTAGTTTTAAATTTTTAGTAGTTAGTAATTAAGAGTACTGTTCGTCACAGTGCTCTTTTTCATTATATCTGCGTTACCTCTGGAGTCTTAAATAAATCCAAAGAGGATTTCTTAGTAGTATTTTTTTTAGTAAAACTTTCAATTACTTTTAACTACAGCGCCTAGTATTTGCTTTCTTTTTGCATTGCCAGAATCTATATTTTTCAAACGTATCTATTGGTCTAATTAATTAAATGAATTTTCTGAAATAATAAATTATTCATTTTGTTTGTAACAAATACGATAGGAATGCATCAAAAGGGTAAATCATAAAAAAATTAAATCATGAAAGTATCTAGGATTGTTTTGTTTTTCCTGTTTTTGAGTATTGCTATTAGTTCCAATGCACAATATGATGAATTTAAGGTCACTGTATCGGGCAGTGGTCCTCCTATATTGTTAATTCCCGGTTTTACCTGTACTGGAGAGGTATGGAATGAAACTGTTGCCCAATTGAATAAAAATTATGAGTGTCATATTTTTACTTTGGCAGGATTTGGAGATGTTCCTGCTATTGAACTACCATGGTTGCCAAAAATAAAAGATGCTCTACTAAATTATGTAAAAGAGAAGGAGCTTGATAAAGCTACCATTATTGGTCATAGCTTGGGAGGATCACTTGCTTTATGGATGGCTTCTGAGGAAGGAATACTTTTTAAAAAGTTGATCGTGGTAGACGCATTACCTTCTATAGGAGCATTAATGATTCCTAACTTTGAAGCAGCATCTATCGTATATGATAATCCTTATAGTAACAATGTTTTAAATATGGATGGCGAAAGTTTTAAAACAATGGCGACTCAAATGGCTTCATACATGTCATTAAATAAAGAGCTGCATTCACGGTTAACGGATTGGATTATTAAAAGTGACCGAGAAATTTACGTACATGGATATACAGATCTTTTGAAATTAGATCTTCGGGAAGCGATTAAGAAAATTGAAATTCCAGTAACTATCTTAGCTGCTACCTATCCTAATAAGGAGATGATATTATTACAGTATGAGAAGCAATACAAAAACTTACCCCAAAAGAATATATTGTATGCAGAAAATTCAGCTCATTTTATCATGTATGATCAACCAGAATGGTTTATGAAACACATTTCTTCTGAATTAATAAAATAGTGACAAGAGAAGCCACATTTCAAACGATATTTGAATCGCACTACGAGAAGGTGTTTAGACTGTGTAAGGGATATTTTATTGGAGACGAGGCCATGGCTAAAGATATGGCGCAAGAAGTCTTTATTCGCGCATGGCAACATCTGGAAAACTTTAGAAACGAAGCCAAAATAAGTACTTGGATTTATAGAATTGCAGTAAATACATGTTTGTCTGAAAAACGAAAAGCAGTTTATAAAAGAGAAAAAAAATCGGAAACCTTTATAGAACCAGCTGCTACTGCGGATGCTAATGAGAAGGAGGAACAATTGAATCAATTATACAAGTGTATTGAAAAACTTTCTCCTTTAGATAAAATGATAATTATGTTGGTTTTAGAAGAGACTACTTATGAGGAGATCTCAGAAGTAACGGGTATTAAAGAAGCCTCTTTGCGAGTGCGAATTCATAGAATTAAAAAAAGTTTAACTCATTGTGTACATCATGACTGATTTTAAGAACATTGAAAATATATGGCAGCAACAAGAAAGTGTAGCTGCTTTAGATAAGACGGAATTATTACATAAAGCAAAAAAAATGACCAAAGAAATGAAACGTGAACATTTTTGGACGCAATTGATACTACTTATTTCATGTATTGTTATTATATGGTTTTTCTTTTACATCTCTGCATGGAAAAGCAATAGAACTAGCATAGCATTAAGTATTATGGGAGCAGTACTTTTAGTACGTTTAATTCTTGAGCTTTTAAGTATGAGGCGGTTTAAAGCAATTAAAATAACTCAGGATTTTGAGCACCATCATCAAGAAAGAGCTATCTTTTACAAATGGAGAAGAAAAATTCATTTTGTGTTTACACCTTTATTATTGCTTCTTTATATAATAAGTTTTATCTCTATGATGCCACTTTTTAAAGAAAACCTATCATCAGGATTCTACCTTTATATACAAATAAGCGGAGTTTTTGTATTTTTTGGGATAGGCTTAATTATTGTAAATCAAGTAAAAAGAGAACTTAAGATTCTTAAGTTTTTACAATCTGTGAAATAGATGAATAACCAAATTGAATACAGAATAGCTGATTTAAAATACTACGGTACAGCTTTTAGTTCTATTGCCAAACCATTGAATTCTATATTTGGAAGCAGTTTTGTATAGGCTATTTCTTAAAAATGAAGGAATCCATTTTAAAGTGTTTCCTAGCCATTTGTAGTTTGGTAAAAGCAGAGTCATTCTTAGAAAAGCATCTGAGTGCGTGGTAATATCATCTCCTTCTATATAAATGAGCGTGTCTAATCTTTCTAAGGGGAAATTATATTTTTTCAGAAGTTGTTGACCTCTTTGTGACTGGAAAGGGACAAAATCAAAAGTTTTATGTGGTGCAGCATTTAATGCCCATTCAACTACTCCATTACAGAGATTACAAACGCCATCATAAATAAGTACTGGGGTGTTTGTGCTATTATACATGGTTGTTTTTTTTGGTTAGTAATGCAAGGGTAGTCGTGTAGGAATGCTTTGAATTTCAAATAGAGATGTTATAATTTTCATAAAATCTAAATAGAACTTGGTTAGATTTTGTCAATTATGAACGCCTTTGGAATTAAGTCTAGTATTATTTATTTGTTGGATTTTTATGGCTAATTCCTTTCTTTTCAATTAGTAAAGTTGTTATTTGTTGCTAACAACAGGATCTCTTATTCTAAAAATAATAGAAAGGATATAGCTTAGTATGTATATTGTTAGGTTTGTTTTTTAGAGTAATTGAGATTACTCTTAAATTTTTTTGTATTGTTTTGTGACAAATCTCTGAAAGGAGAGTTAAATGAGTTCCGAGTATATTATGCAACAGCATTCAATCTCATTAGTAACTTTTCTGAACGACGGTCTAACAGGAAATAAGGATAAGTAAAAAGATTTTTTTATAAAAAGGTGCAACCTTGAAAATTCATTATTTTTTTGAGAACCACAATATAGATTAAAAACAACACGTAACTTTCTTCTTTAATGTAGTTATAAGCGCTGTATAAACATCTCTTACGGAAAAATAAATATAGATTTCTTAGCTGTCTAGGTAACTGCATTGTACGATGTTCTTGTCACATATTTTTGAGCATTAATGTTGCTAGATAATTATGTTATAAGTATCGAAGTCATTCTAATTTGATTTAAAAAGTTTAAATCAAATTAGAATGAGTATTGACAAGTAAAGTGATTTTAGAATTTACATTGGCAAATTATTAATGTATACAAATTATAAGATAATTTTGTTATTAAATTGACTTCCGTTTTGATTTGTTGTTCTTACTATTATTTTTTACTTCTTGTTTATTAGGGTTCTTATTGTTTGTATTTTGAAGATTCTCATTTTGAGGTCTTAAGAAGGAACTTTTATCATAAGAAGCATTCTCAACTTTAATCACTCCCTCACCTTTATCAGGCACCATGTTATCAAGTTCATCATAAAGCTGCATAATTTCAGCATTGCTAGGAGGCTTATTAAAATCTATGTTTGTGCTGTCTGTATTAGAGCTTAAAGTGGTGTCAACAGTAGATTCACTCATACTTTTATTGTTCATAAAATCTTCAATAACGCTAGAGGTTAAGGTTAAATCAGAATCATAATCTGTACTCGCAATAGAGCCATCGTCTGTTACAACAGCTGGGCTATTAGCCCTGTTGTTTGAGTTTTGAGCAGAAATTTCTGACCCTGCTGACTCTGACATTTCATCATTATTGTTTTGTCCTTCATTATCCATAATATATTTTTCTATTAAAATAATAAAAAAAATTCATAAACACAGGTGAAAGTTATTTTTAAGTGGTGCATACATTATATATTAATATTTTAAACCATAAAGTGCATACTAGCGTATTTTAATAAAATGGATGGTTTAAAGAGTAGTTTCTGTTTAACAATTAGAAGGTATAAATTTGTGCCAAATATGTTACTTCTCTTACTACTTATTTGTTAATAAGCTAAAAGTTTTTGGCATTGTTTTTTTATCTAAATTTATGATTGAACTAAATTTTGCAGCACTTCTGGTAGAGATTTTCCAGTCATCTTGCTCTTTAACCAGGCATAGAAACTCATCACAAATATATCTTCCTGATTTTGTTCTTTCCAGGCTATTGATTTTTCAGCATTTGTAATAAACTTTTCGCTTCGGGTATTTTCAGGGTATTTGATATGTTGTTCTATTAATTTTAGAAATACAAATGCATTTTTAGCTTCTACCTTCTCAAAATAAGTACGATATCTTCTTTTGAAGCTTTTAATTCTAGTTAGGGCATATTCGCTATTCTCAATTTCTATATGAAGGATAATCTCAAATAAATTCTTCTTTAGAGTCCATTCTTTTCCGAGTCGTTCTTCATACCAAGAGTCTGTTTTATTCCAAATTCTAAAAATTGCCATTGCTTTTTTAAGTTCATTGATGTTAAAATAGTACATGGCAAGCGCAAGTAACAAATTATAATGATCTCCAATATCAGGTTTCAAAATCGTTTTCAAAGTTTCTTCAGATACCGAAATTGCTTCTTTAGTTTGATTGGCATAATGTAAATTAAGTGTTTTAAGTAAGGTGTATTTTAATAAGAATCGGTTTTGGTATGTGGCATTTTTTTGCTGCATAAGTAGTTGCATCTTGCTTAGCCAGTGAAGGGAAGTGCTAAATTCTCTGTTGCGAAAATATAGGTTTGCCATAAAATAAATAACCTGTATGTGATAATAAAGGTGATGTTCCGACAACGATTCTTTTTTGGAGATAGACGCATAGCTTTTTTCCATAAAAGGAGTAATTGAATGAAAGTTCTGATAAAGTGAAGCATATTCATTGCTAATATCCATAAGTTGGCATAAGGATTTATAGGTTAACGAGTGTTGTGAGGTAAAACTATTAGTAAACAAAGATTCTAAAAGTGAACTTAAGTTCGCGGGAATACTTTCGTTTTGGTTTTTTGAAAGTAATTTTCGCAATAAAGAAAAGTTCATATGTAATGTTTCTGCTTCCTTAAATTTTTCAATATTTTTTTGAGCTTTTAAGAAGATATGTTGTCCATTATCAGAACTATCTTTATGTAAATACTCTATATAGGTATGATAGGCTTCTGTTGCAAGACCATATAATTCTAACAGTTCTGCTTTTAAAATGGTTTTGTTGAGTAACTTAAAAGCAGTTTTGTATTGTTGTTGTTTCAATAGAATTCTGGCTGCCAGAAGTAGTCTCAGGAGTTCCATTTCGTTGGTTGCATCATTATCAAAACCTTCTACAGCTATAAATTCAATTAAGCTATCAAATAGTCTTTTTTTAAGAGCATTAAAAGCAGCGCTATTTTCTTCCCCATAAATTTTTTCAGAAGTAATTTTTTTTCCTTTGTCTGAAGCTATTAACTTAAAAAGTTGAATGTTATGAGTGTCTGATCGTCTGTTCTTTTGTTTTTGATAAATTATAAAACGATGTCGCTGCTCATTACTCATTTTTTCAATTACAGCGGTTAAGTTGTTCATTTAAATCGTTATTTTATTAGAATTTAATTACCTTAAAATCAATATTTTAATATATTTTACATATTTATAAATCGTCATAAATATAGTTATTTTAATTTTTGAAAATAGTTTTTGGTTCGCATATTTGCTCTATAAACAATACTAAAAACCACAAATTATGAACCCGATTGCATCACAAAAATTAAAAGAAACTGCTATTAAAGATTATTCAGATCTTTCAACTGAAGAGAAGGTTAAAACTCCTCTAGACGCTAGAAAACCTACTCCCGCTTTTATAGGAGCTTCATGGCTTGCTGTTCTTACAGGGATGGTTTCTTATTGTATAGGCTTATGGAATGCTGAGATGGCTCTTAATGAAAAAGGATACTATTTTACCATTCTACTTTTTGGTCTTTTTTCTGTTATCTCTGTTCAAAAAAGTGTTAGGGATAGATTGGAAGGCTTACCCGTAACAGATATGTATTATGGAATAAGTTGGTTTGCAACCATAGCGGCTGTTTTATTGTTAATTGTTGGTCTTTGGAACGCTGATTTACTGCTTAGCGAAAAAGGATTTTACGGCATAGCGTTTACATTGAGTCTTTTTTCGGCTATAGCAGTACAAAAAAATACTCGCGATCTTCAGTTGTTTTCGGAAAAGAACGATTAGTTTTCATAGAGGAGAACCCTGCGGTATTCTAGAGTGGTTTTTAGAATCTGCAGGGTATATCCGTTTATTTTCACTAAATTAAATCACCTAAGAACCCATAATTATGAGTGTTAGATTTTTGAAAGATTTACCTGAGATGGTAGATCAGGAAGTAATTAGTTCTGATACCGCCACTAAAATACGTTTGTGGTATGAGGAGAAAGCTGTGCGAAGGCCCAATAGATTGTTACTAATTTCAGGGGTTTTAGGCGCTATTTTGATAGGGCTGGGAATTATTCTTATTCTGGCCCATAATTGGGATTCATTTCCTAAAGTTTCTAAAACAATCATTGCCTTTATTCCATTAGCTATAACGCAGCTTTTGGTAATTTATTCAATGAGAAAAAAAGGTGAAGTTTTGAAAGAATCATCAGGCACCTTATTGTTTTTTTCTGTAGGAACTTCAATTTCTTTAATCAGTCAAATCTACCATTTACCAGGAAAGATGGAAGATTTTCTCTTTACCTGGATGCTACTTTGTGCGCCTTTGATATATTTATTGAAATCAAAATCATTAACCCTATTACATCTGGTTTTCACCACTTGGTGGGTAGTTCTAGTGGGATATGGATATCGTTCTGAAATTCCGTGGTTTTATGGCCTGCTTTTTGTTTGGGTAGTTCCATTCTATTTCAATCTTATCAAACAAGATAATGAAGGGAACATGACAGCTATAATGAATTGGATTTTGCCCTTAAACCTTATTATTTCCTTAGGGACTTTTATAGATAACAATGAATTAATAGGATTTCTAATGTATGCTTTGTTATTCGGAATTCTTTATCAGGTAGGATGCTTAAAGATGCTAAGTAGTCATTCTTTACGTAAAAACGGATTTAAGGTTTTGGGAGTGCTGGGGATGATAATACTTTTGTTAATCACAAGTTTTAATGATGTATGGAAGAAATTACCAAATGAAGTTTTTCGTTATGAGGTTGAGATTTATATTTCTGTTGGGATGTTTGTGATCCTTCTTCTTTTTATTTTGAAGCATATACAATCCAATAAAGGTTTTAATCCACTACTTTACGTTCCTTTGGTTTTTACAGTAATCTTTTTTGTAGGTACACTTGATGCAATTTTAGCAACAATATTTGTGAATTTATTAATTTTCTTAATGGGTGTTCTTTTCATTAGAAATGGAGCTTTAGAAGTGAATTTAGGAATATTTAATTTTGGATTATTGGTAATTGTAGCACTTATAATGTGTAGGTTTTTTGATACAGATATAAGTTTCGTTCTGAGAGGAATTATCTTTGTAAGTGTTGGGATAGGCTTTTTTATAGCAAACTATTTAATGCTCAAAAAGAAACAGGAACTAGAGAAAACATTTCAACGTTAATTTAGAATTTATAGTAATGAAAACAAAAGTCATTATATTTTTATCAGTATTACTTTTTGCCATGCAATGGGCTATTCCCTTAAAAATGATTTATGATAGTGAAAATGTCCTAATTTCGGGGAAGGCATATAGATTTAAAACACAACCAATAGATCCAACAGATCCTTTTCGAGGAGCCTTTATTATACTAAATTACGAAATAAGAAGCTTTCCTACAGACAACTCTGATTGGGCTTATAATGAAGAAGTATATGTTTCAATAAAAGAAGATTCTCTAGGCTTTGCAAAGGCAGTTGGCATAAATAAAGAAAGGCCTATAGATACAGATGATTATGTAACGGCGTATACTAGGGACTATTATAATGGGGTGTTGAATTTTCATTTGCCTTTTGACCGATTTTATATGGAAGAAACAAAAGCATATGATGCAGAGTTAGCTTATCTAAAAGCTCAAAGAGATACTATTGCAAACAATTCTTTTGCTTTGGTTTATGTAAAGAAGGGCAATGCAGTTTTGGCAGACGTATTGGTAAATGGTAGCTCCGTAGTAAAACTAAATTCAACCAAAGATTAAATCAATGCGCAATAAAACATTTTTTCAGTTAGCTTAAGTTTTTCTTAAGATGATTTTGAAAAGTTTTAATGTAACTTGTTACAGCGAATTAATAACCTTGCTATATGAAATCAATATCTCTTCTTTTTTTTATGTTTTTCCTTTTAGGAATAAAGGGGCAAAATCTTGAATATTTGTATAAAGAAAGTTTAAAAGCTTATGAAGCTAAAGATTACCAAAAGTTTAAGGATCTTAATTTAAAAGCAATTGAATTAAACCCGAGTCAGCCAACATTCTTGTATAATTTAGCGGTGGGTTATGCCTTAACGGATGAGGAGGAGGAAGCAATGATTATTTTAAAACGACTTTTAACATGGAATGCAGCTTTAAAATATCAAGAAGATAAAAATTTAAACGCTTTACTATCTGATGATGACTATTCTAATATCTTAAGCAGTGAGCGGGATAAATATAAAGCTTTAACTGTAAGTAGTAATTCTTTTGGGAGTTTTTCTGATTCGTTTCATCTGGAAGATTTAGTAAAAATTGGCTCTCGTTTTTTCTTTACAGATGTCCATTCAGGCAATGTATACCAATACGATAGCAAATTAAATAAAACAACATTGTTGGTACAGATGCCTTTATCTGCCTTAGGCATCATAAAAGGAGATAAAAGTAATGAAGTATGGATATCAACAGCAAAGCTAGCTCAATTTAAAAATAAAAATCAATCACCTCCTCGTCCTTTTATTTGTAAAGTGAATGTAGACTCCGGGGCCATTGTTGATAAGATCGCACTTCCTCAAGAAACAATAGTAGGCAGCATGGTTTTAGGAGAGAATAATATGCTCTATGCTTCTAATTCAGCTACTCCAGAGATTCTAGTCATTGATATTCTCAAAAAGGAAATAGTGAAAACTATTCGAATAATGGATGGAGTAAATTTACAAGGGCTTACATTAGATAGGGCAAGAGGACAATTATTTGTAGCAGACTATGTAAAAGGAATTTTGATAGTTGAATTGGAGAATGATAATAACATGATGTGGCTAACCTCAAAGGAATACCTTTTAAAAGGAATCGATGGACTTTATAATTTGAGTACTGGCAAATTATTAGCAATTCAAAATAATTCTACGCCCAAACGAGTAGTGAAAATTATGTATTTAAACGATCAAGTATTGACGGTAGATTTATTAGACAACGGACTAAAAGTAAAAGGAGAGCCTACAAATGGATTTTATGAGGAAGAGCTAGGATTCTATTATATTACTAATAGTCAATGGCCTTTTTACGATAAGGAAAATAAACCACTTTACAAGGCATGGGAGAAACAACAAATACGGTTGATACCAGTGGAAAAGTTATAAATGATTACTAAAAAAAGGGCTAATTAGCCCTTTTTTTAGTAAAGTATTTTAGAATATTTATTTTACTCTAGTTAGATCAAAATCAAATAGCAAGAAAACCTCATGAGACCCTGAACCAAAATCTCCAAGATTATTGAAACTATAATCATAAGCATAACCAATACGTGTTTGTGGAGTTAGTTTTAAATTAAACATACCAATTATAGATTCTGTAGTTCTATATCCTACTCCAAATTCAAATTTATCAAATAAAATTGCATTTAAATTTAGGTCTACAATCAATGGAGCTCCTTTTACACCTCTTAACAAAACACTTGGCTTTAATTTGAAAGAGTCACCGTTAACATCAAAAGTATAACCACTGGTAAGATAAAAATGGGTTTGTTCACTACCACGGTTTACTAGGCCATCTCTTTTATTAAGATGTTTTGCTTTCAACAAGTTTAATGCAGAAAAACCAGCAAAAAACTTATTATCAAAATAAAAGGCACCTACACCCAAATTTCCAAAACTCTCATTTATATTTTGATTAAACGCAGGGTCTGCTTGCGGATCATCAAAAACAAAACCATTTAAGTCAGATTTAAAATTAGTAATACCTGCTTTGACTCCTAAAGACAGTTTGCTATCTCTGGCTAATTGAAGTACGTATGCAAAATCTACATTGATATTATCTTCAATAAGCGCTCCATCTCCTATATCATCTCTTACAATTGAGATTCCTGCTTCTATGTTCTTCCCTAGCGGTGCATGGGCAAAAGCATTAAATGTCTTGGGTGCTCCATCAACTCCGCTCCATTGTGCTCTATATAGTACTCCAAGATTGAGGAGTCCTTCTTGATCGCTTGCATATGCCGGATTCACAATACTCAAATTATAAAGATATTGTGTGTACTGAGGATCTTGTTGCGCTTTTATTCCGTTTGAAATCAAAAGAAACAACAACAGTATAAAACAGTTTTTAAGTTGGAAAAAATTAAAATTATTCATTCTATTTAGTTTCTAAAGATTATCGGTTTAAGTAAACAATTCCCTGAAAAGGCTTCGTTTCGCCATCTCCAAAGTCTATTATAAAAAAGTAAACTCCATTAGGAAGTATACCATCAGAGAGTGCACTGCCTTCTTTGGAGGTTCCATCCCAATCTGGGGTGGAAGCATTACCTTTATAAAGGAGAGAACCATAGCGACTGTAAACTTCTAATTTGAAATTAGGATAGTTGTCATACAGTTCTGTTATTCTAAAGGTATCGTTTACTCCATCTCCATTAGGCGAGAATGCTCTTTTCTTGAATGTGCTTATATCAGCACAATTAATTAAACTTGTGGTAACGGCTAATCTTGTTAAAGATTCACAACCAGTAGTTTCATTAAATTGAGATACATAATAAGTGATACCGTCTACTAAGAGAGTGTCTTCATTAAGCGTAGTATCTCCAGTTGCACTTGCATACCAAATAATTGTTTCATCTGCATCTATAGAAATGTCAGCTAAAGTTGCATCAATATCCTGACAGAATTCTTGTGTGCCTTCTCCACCTGGAACCGGTGTCTCATTAATGGTAACCGTTGTTGTAGTATTTGCGGTGCAACCACCAGAAAAAGTGATCTCTACAGTGAAAACCTCTCCATTTGAAGCATTACTCACTATTGGATTCTGACTTGTAGCATCATCAAAAGTTGCATTTCCGTCAGTACTCCATGTCCATGATGTTGCAATACCACTGGTTTCGCTAAGCTGGATGTTTTCACCTGCACAAACAGGACCGTCATTTGATGCAACAGCCATCCCATCAGAACTAACGTTCACAGTAGCTTCACAAGTATCGGTATTTCCATTAATATCGGTTACTGTGAGTGTTACTGTATTTAACCCTACGTTTGTACATGTAAACGTATCATTATCAATAGTTACAGAAGCAATTCCACAATTATCTGTAGATCCTCCATCTATTTGTGCGGCAGTTATTGTTGCCGAACCACTTAAATCAAGTATTACCTCAATATTATTGCATACAGCTACAGGATTTGTAACATCATCAATAACAACATTCTGACTCTGAGTGACAGTGTTTCCATTGCCATCATCAAATGTCCAAGTTACTACGGTAGTACCTTGGGTAGTAATAGGAAGGGTAGCATCGTTAGTTACGGTGACCGCTCCTCCGCAATTATCTGTAGCGGTTGGTGTTGTTAGCAATGTTACCTCGCATTCAGCTGTAACATCTGGTAATGAAGCTACATCTGGCACAGGCGGTGTAGTATCGTCAATAATTACATTCTGGTTTTGGAAAGTAATATTTCCATTTCCATCATCATATGCCCAGGTTACTACCGTGGTAGTTGTAATGGGTAATGTAGCATTATTAGTTACCGTTACACTTCCTCCACAATTATCGGTAGCGGTAGGAGTTGTTAATGTTGTTACCTCACATTCTGCGGTTAC
>NZ_JBBEXD010000015.1:0-15833 GCF_037782385.1 Ascidiimonas meishanensis | reverse complement strand
GGTAGTAATGGGTAAGGTGGCATTGTTGGTTACGGTTACGGTTCCTCCACAATTATCTGTTGCCGTAGGTGGCGTTAAAGAAGTTACTTGGCATTGTGCTGTTACATCAGGCAGAGGATTTATATCTGGAACAGGCGGTGTATTATCTGTAGCCGCACAAGAAGCGGTTAAAGTTAAGGCAGGAGGAATTGCGTTAAAAGCAGAGGTGTAAGTCGCATCTGCCTCAGTGTTGGTTTGATAATAGTTCGAAAGATTTGAAAATGCCAATTTTGCGGCGGCTATACCTCCAGAAGAAAAGTCATAAGTGCCATTATAAATGGCAATGTCAAATTCATCTCCGGGGCCTGGGCCTGCACCTAAGCCTAAGGCAGTTCTTGAGGCTGTAGTATCATCTAAACCATTAGGCAGTCCAGTTTCATTACTGTCCGTTTTGTCACCTGCAAATATGGTAGATTCTACATTGTTAGCAAAAAGGAATCGTGGATTGTTAGCAGCATTTGAGCTGCCTCCTGGATTTGAAGCGTCTTGAAATGCAATTATCTGATCTCCTAATGTTGAGAGTAAAAATGTAGTACCAGTAATACGAGAATCTGTATAACCAACAAAACTGGCTGGATTATCTGTATACTGAATGATATCGCCAGCAGTTAATCCTCCGCTGGGAACAGTAAAAGAAAAAGCGGATTCGGCACAAGGTGTGCTAAAACCAGCAGCATCTGCACCGCACTCAGTAAAGTAGATGACAGTGTTTGCTGAAAGGTCAACAAACGTTACGAAAGCAAAGTCATCGGCACCTCGAGTTTGAACAAAAAATACTGCAATATCACCAGCAGCTAAGGTGGTTTGCGCACTTAGCTTTGGAACTGAAGAAAATAATAGAAGGAAAAAAAAAGATACTCCTAAGAATGAATTTTTCAAAATGGAAGGTTTTGGTTAATTATAAAAGCTGCGGAATTTGATTCCGCAGCTAAAATATGAAAAAACTTAGTTTCTAGAAGGAAAAATTCCTTGTAATGCAATTACAAAATTTACAGCTTGATATGGATTTTTTATACTAAACGATAAGTTTCCACCAGCATTAGCAGTATTCCCTGAAATTGCTACATTGGGAGTTGAACCAGTCTGAATATTATTAGCAGAAGTATTAAAAAGATTTGCATTTTCTGATGCTCCAATGTTCTTATTGGTAGGATCTGCATCTACTCCATCATCATCATTGGCTAGTAAATGCCCAGTTAATCCAACGCCACTATGGTTGTGAGTAGGCATTTCTGCTTGAGATAATGTATGCACTTCAGCACCGCCTTTCTGACCTATTTGAACAGGAGAAAGTCCAGGTCCGTTTCCATAGCTAATAGGCATTCTTCCTCTTAAATCAGGAAGACCAAAGGTTGTTCTACCATCTCCTCCATACTGTGTTCCTATTATTGAAAATAAAGCAGTGTTTGAAGAAATAGCTAATAATTGTCCATTACATAATGCCCAACCTCTGGGTGCGAAGTTTCCTCCAAACATCATGATTTGTCCGATAAATGGTTCCATATAAATATATTTTTTGGGTTAAGTCACAAATGTATACAATATATCAAGATGATATAGGAGTAATAATACCTGAAATGTAAATCAGGTATAAACACGTAATCCTTAAATTTTTTCAGATGAAATGAAAAGTTTCCTAAAAATAGGATTAAGAATTAGTTTACAATTTCACAAAACAACGCTTCTTCTTCTTTAAAAACCTTAACTAAGGAAACTTTTGTTAGCCCCTTAATGCCTTTGTCCCATGCCTTGTTGCTTAGTTGGGTAGCTTGTTTTAGATCTGAAAGTAGCATTTTGGATTGTTTTTTGAGTATGTCGTGTATGATTTTTTCATTTTCGCTTAAGCTCACTTGTTTTTTTTCTGGTCTCATTTGTGGGAAAAACAAGACTTCCTGTATAGACTGATTATTGGTGAGAAACATAATAAGACGATCCATTCCAATACCCAATCCGCTAGTTGGAGGCATTCCGTATTCTAAGGCCCGGAGAAAATCATTATCTATAAACATCGCTTCGTCATCACCTCTTTCAGAAAGTTTTAATTGTGCTTCAAAACGTTCTCTTTGGTCTATTGGGTCATTTAATTCAGAATAGGCATTAGCTATTTCTTTTCCACAAACCATCAACTCAAAACGTTCTGTTAATTCTGGATTTTCACGATGCGCCTTACAAAGGGGGCTCATCTCTTTAGGATAATCTGTAATGAATGTTGGTTGTATAAAGTTGCCTTCGCATTTTTCACCAAAAATTTCATCAATAAGTTTTCCTTTACCCATAGTGTCATCAACAGCAACACCCATATCAAGTGCGGCTTTTCTGATTTCGGCTTCAGTCTTATTGGTAATATCAAAGCCAGTATATTTTATGATGGCGTCTGTCATCGTCACTCTTGGGTAGGGTGCTTTAAAATCTATTTTATTTTCTCCAAAAATCGCCGTTGTCTTCGCATTTACTTCTCTGGCACAATGCTCCAAAAGATTTTCTGTAAACTCCATCATCCAATTGTAGTCTTTATAAGCCACATAAATTTCCATAGCAGTAAATTCTGGATTGTGGGTACGATCCATTCCTTCATTTCTGAAGTTCTTTGAAAACTCGTATACACCATCAAATCCGCCCACAATTAACCTTTTTAGATAGAGTTCGTTGGCAACACGCATATAAAGTGGAATGTCTAGGCTGTTGTGGTGGGTTACAAATGGCCTTGCGGCAGCCCCACCGGGAATAGGTTGTAAAATAGGTGTTTCCACTTCAAAATATCCTTTGTCATTAAAAAAATTACGCATTGCATTGAACAACTTTGTACGCTTTACAAAGACCTCTTTTACCTGCGGATTTACCACAAGGTCAACATAGCGCATGCGATATCGAAGTTCAGGGTCGTTAAACCCATCGTGCTTATTACCCTCAGCATCTACTTTGGGTAGCGGTAAAGGTCTTAGCGTTTTGCTCAATAATTCAAAATTATTAACCATTATGGTTTTCTCACCTACTTTAGTGGTGAAAAGAGTACCTTCAACACCTATGAAATCACCAAGATCAATCAACTTCTTAAAGACCTCATTATATTTTGATTTGTCTTCACCCAAGCATATTTCATCCCGATTAAAATACAGTTGAATACGACCCTCGCTATCTTGTAACTCTGCAAATGAAGCTTTACCTTGAATTCTAGCAGACATTAATCTACCGGCTACAATTACTTTTTTGTCTTCTTCAAAATTTTCTTTTATCTGAGTAGAAGTATGATCTACCGGATACAGATTGGCTGGAAAGGGATTGATTCCTAATTCCCTAAGCTTTACTAGTTTCTCTCTTCTTATGAGCTCCTGTTCTGAAAGTTGCATGCGTAAATTTTATGGTACTATGATTTTTTTAGAAGTCGCAAAGATACGCACATTTAGGTTAATTTATTATAGCTTATTTAAGACTTTGATGCTGGTATTAAAGTAGTTTTTAATTGGCCATATTACAACCCAAAAAGTATTTTTTTAAAAGCGTAAAACATATTTTTATATCTTTCGTTTTTTAGATAAAGTAAGATCATGAGTATATGGAGAGTTTTGCTAGCTATTATCTTTCCGCCTTTAGCTGTTTTGGATAAAGGCTGTGGATCAATATTAATTGTTTTTATTTTGTGGATACTTGGTTGGATCCCAGGCGTAATTGCTGCGTTAATTATATTAAATAACCCAAATAAATAAGAATATCGTGAATAAAATTTTTAATTGTTTTCTAGCATTGTTGTTAGTGGTCTTAACCTCATGTAATTTTTCAGAAGAGCTATTTTTAAATACTGATGGGTCTGGAAGATTATCTATCAAATTTGATGGGTCTGAATTGTTGAAAATGGGAAATGATATGGGTTCTATAGAGGGCTCTGGAAAGGTTATGGATTCTGTTATATCATTTAAGAAATTGTTGGAAGAGAAGAAAGATAGTATTGCAACATTAACAGAGGAAGAGCAAGAAAAATTAAAAAAATTAGAACCTTTTAACTTGCATATGGTAATGAATGAAGAAACGGGAGATATGAAGATTGATATGTATACCGATTTTACAGAGGTTTCAGAATTATCTGATGTATTTAGTGCTTTTCAAAATGCAGGTGCTTTTGGCAATCAGGGTATGGGAGCTTCTCAGAGCCAGCAAGATATACTGTCCACAGGCGAACCTACAGAAATGAGTTATACCTTAAATGGAAATACATTCAAAAGAACAAATAAGGTAGTAGATTATGATCTGTTACAAAAGAATGTAGATAGTTTAGGTAAAATGGAACTTTTTCTTGGCAGTTCTACCTATAAGTTAATTTATCACTTCTCAACACCAGTAAAATCGGTCTCAAAAAAAGGTGCTTTCTATAGCGAAGATAGAAAGACAGTGACCATTGAGGTTCCTTTTATGGATTATATGAGGGATCCTGAAATACTAAATTTAGAGATAGAGCTAAGTAATTAAGAAAACTATCTTTCTTGTATATCTTATCTTTGCATCATGAATAAAGATGTAAGATTAGAAGATCTAGGTTTAATGGATTATAAGGAAGCCTGGGATCTTCAAGAGCAGCTTTTCAAGGCTGTAGTAGATCGTAAAATCAAGAATAGACGAAATAAAGAAAATATTTCTACTGAGAATCACTTTCTTTTTGTAGAGCATCCCCATGTGTTTACGCTTGGAAAAAGTGGCGAACTTTCTAATCTTTTGTTGGATGAAACCCAATTAAAAGAACGAAATGCGGTTTTTTATAAAATAAATAGGGGAGGAGATATTACGTATCATGGTCCTGGTCAAATTGTAGGTTATCCAATTCTCGACTTAGATAATTTTTTCACAGACATTCACAAATATCTTCGGTTTTTAGAGGAAGTAATAATAAAGACCTTAGAAGAATATGGAGTAAAGGCAACCAGAAGTGAAGGAGAGACCGGAGTTTGGTTAGATGTTGGCACCCCATTTGCAAGAAAAATATGTGCTATGGGCGTAAGGGCTTCTAGATGGGTAACTATGCATGGTTTTGCCTTAAATGTGAATACTAATTTAGGTTACTTTGACCATATTATTCCCTGCGGAATTAAGGACAAATCTGTAACCTCTTTAAAGGCAGAACTTGGGGTAGAGGAGGTGCCAACAAATGTGGTCAAACAAAAAATATTGTATCATTTCTCCCAAATGTTTGAAGCAAACATTATTAATACAACGTTAGTTCGACATAAATAACGTCAGTTCGACGTAAACAAGAATTAAAATCGATTTCGATTTTGTCTTTTTCCGCATTATAACAAGGTTTTCCGTTAAGAATTTTCGAAGCCCCGATCGTTCGGGGGAGAAATGTAAATTCATGAACTCCTTTATACAAAATAAAATTTAGTGAACTAAAATTTAGGAAAGCCTTGTGGTTTTGTCCACTTTCTGGACAAAAATACCTTGGAAATAGAAGATTCATGAATACCTTCATGCAAAATAGATATGACATAAACTAAAAAGTGTCTTTTCTTTGGGTTCATTTTCGAACCCTGAGCAGTCGCAAGGTGGACAAACAAAGAAAATAAACGTACGTAACTTACATGCTGTATTTTTAATAATTCAAAACCCCTATTTAAGATTAAAATATAAAACTGAAATTAGATTGAACTCACGTTAATTAGTGTTTTATAAAAATCATACAATATTTTTGTTGCAAATAGTTAGCTATAAAAAAATCTTCTTGGTCCAAAACGAGAAATAAATCTAAATAGTTTAGTTTAACTCATACACAAGAATGGTATTCGCTTCGCCTTTGGTTACAATGGCTATTTTTTGATCATTTTTCACAGAAGCTAGGTCTATTGGCGAATTTCCATAGACAGGAAAGTTAGAGATGCTTTTGCCTTGACTGTCAAAAAGGTATGTTTTGTTAACTTGTAAATCAGTAACCGAAATATAAATTTTATTTTTTACGTAAAACAGTTGCGGTGCTGTGTAGATTCCAAAATCTAACTCTACTTGCTTTCCTTTAATAGTTAGTATATTATCAGAAAGACTAACGAAGGTTTTGCTGGTAGCATCAATTTTGTGATTGTCTTGTAATCCGAGCCCAATGCGGTTAATATTTCCTTTAAAATCAATTTGTACTAAATTACCCGAAGTATCAGTTGTAGTGATAAGATTTTTATAAAGATATACTTGATTTCCAGAAAGTTTTAATTCTCCCTTTATCTTAACCCTCGTTTTTCCTCGCCGGTCCAGAATACTCAAATAATCTGTTTGTGGAATAACAATATAATCTTTACCTGATACTCTAAAATGTGACGGATTATTTTTAATTGGTTTTTTAGATTTTCTAAAAGTGAAACCTTCAACTGGCTCTCCTGCATTATCAAACATAAAAACTTCCTGTTCAGCTGAAACTAAAAAGCGGTAGTTTCTATTTTTATCATAATCAAATACGGATAAAGGTTGAGTTATTGTTGAGTTGATGGCAATAGGAAAGGGAGAGACATCATTACCCTTTAAGTCTATAACATGAAGCTCTTTGTTAGTATTGAATGCTAATTGAAGCCTTCCATTTCTATAAAGGTCTACCTGTTGTATTTTACCAATGATAGGGTCATTTATTTTTTTCTTCCAACGAATTTTTCCTTCATTTGAAATTAAGTATAATTGATGTTTTTTATCTTGAATGACAATATCTTTTTTGTCTGTTCTATGATTAATAATGAATTGGGGGGAGTTTAGTACATCCTCTTCTAAGGTAACTGTGAAAAGTTGAGAAACTGTACCTGCATTTTTCTTTTGCTTGAATTGATAAATAGCGCCATTGGTATGCAAAAACCCTTTGTCTGAAACAAATTGAAAGGCAAAAAGAGGATAATTGGTAAGGGGTACTTTTTTTAAGCTTTTTGAAACTTTTGGATTCCCATTTTTAATTAGCATATTTTGGATTTCAGGATTGATGCCGATAGCTAAGATGGAAGATTGATCGTTTAATCCCTGCATTAATTCTTTAAAAGCTAAGCTGTTATATAGTGTAGACTTGTTTTGATAATTATCTATTACCACATGTAATTGGGGCAAATTTTCTGCAAAAACAATAAAGTCATCTAAAACAGCGTAAAAGTTTGCAGCAATATTTTTAATGAGTGGGGATAATTCATTTACTAAAAAGGCATATGTTTCTAATTTGTATATTGAAATACTTCTATGTGTGTCACCTATGCTACTGTAGGGTTCCAATTCTATCTTTGCACCTTCTGTATTTGTAAAATGTAATGCTGCAACCTCACCTTCATTTGTATAAATAATTCCCGTTTCATCAGAGAAAGGCATAATTTGGGGAATAGTCTTTGAAACTACTTTATCTTTGTTGTATGTTTTTAATTCTTTGCTTAAGTCTTCCCAATTAGAGTAACTAAAAGACAAAACACCTTTTGCATTTAAAGGAGTAATCTTTGCTAATGAATTTTCTGCCGCCTTAGAATTTTCAAAAACAGAAATAATGGAACCTAAGGAGTCTTGCGAGATCGCAATTCCGTTAAGACGGATGCTTTGTTGTTCTATGTTAGTGTCAACACCTATCCAGCTGCTCAAGGAAGCATCATTTATGAAATCTTTTTGAGGAAATAAATATTTTAAAAAAGAATTTGAACGTTTGCTATCGATAAAAATAGATGCCGCAGAGTTTTCATTTGCTGAAGCAAAGATTTTTTTCAATGAAGTATCTGGCTCAAAAGTAGAAGATTGCTTTTGGCGTATAATATTTTCAATCACTAATTTAGATGAGGATATAATAGTGACTCCTTCTAATTCTGTGTGGTAAGAGGTCTGACCCTTAAGAGTGATCTCATCTAAACTTCTATTTTCATACTTATATCTTTCAGATACTACATCCTGCAAACTGTCTTTTTTAAAGAAACCTTCCGTTTTTTCCGAGATAAGAGTGTATTCAAAATTGTCTTTACCTACCTCATTAAAACACAACAGTATTTCTTTATTGGTTTCAATATAATTTAGCCTAGAAATAAAATCATTGAAATCACTATAAATTGGGGTATTGATGAATTGTGCTAAAAAATCATTATTTCTCAGGTTGTTTTTAAAGGAGGTAAGATCATTTATTTGAACAATGGAGAATGCCTCTTTTGGGACATAACCCAAAAGCCCAGATGTTTTTCTCTCTTTTTGTTGGCAGCTAATAAAAAAAACAAGAACCAATAAAATTAGTTTTCTCATGCTCAAAAGAATTTACTGCAAAAGTATAAAACTCAAAGTTCCAATTTTAATTGTTCGGGAAGTAAACGAAAACTTTTTCTGTGATATTTAGTAATCCCGTATTTCCTAATCGCTTCTCTATGCTCTTTTGTAGGGTATCCCTTGTTTTGTTTCCAATTATACATAGGGTATTCTTCATGGATTTGCTCCATGTAAGTATCTCTATAAGTTTTGGCGAGTACAGATGCCGCGGCAATACTCATATATTTGGTATCTCCTTTTATAATACATTTGTAAGGTGTATTTCCTAGAGGTTTGAATCTATTACCATCTACAATAATAAAATCGGGATTGCATCCCATCTTATATATAGCATGATGCATTCCTTTAATAGAAGCATTTAAAATATTGATTTTATCAATTTCTTTTGGATAAATATGTGCAACTCCAAAAAAAGAGGCCTCTTCTTCTACAATAATCCGGAAAAAATCTCGTTTTACGCGCGAGAGTTGTTTTGAATCGGTAAGTTCTTTGTGTGTAAAATTAGGTTTTAGCACTACCGCCGCAGCTGTTACGGGGCCTGCAAGGCAACCTCTTCCGGCTTCATCGGTGCCAGCCTCAATTCCGTCTTGTTTGAAATATCTTAATAATAATGCCAACTTTGTTCTTTCTTTTGCATTAAACTTAAGTATTTGGTAAGGAAAATTCAAATAATTCAAAACTCTTTGTCATTTTTAACACACCCCTTCTATCTTTTATTTGGTTTATTAAGAAATAATTAAGAAGTTTGCGACTGACTAAATCAAATTAATTAAATATGAGATCAAAGTTTACTTGGATGTTAACGCTATTCTTAGCGTTAATGGTGCAAATTACTTTTGCACAGGAAAAAACGGTTACCGGTAACGTGACGGACCAATCTGGTTTGCCACTGCCCGGAGTTAACGTTGTGGTTAAAGGTACTACTACGGGTACACAAACTGATTTTGACGGAAACTATGCTATCAAGGCAAGTGTTGGTCAAGCATTAGTGTTTACCTATTTAGGACAAAAAACTACAGAACGTGTAGTAACTTCAGCAAATACTATCAATGTACAGATGGTAGAAGATGCAGAGGCACTAGAAGAGGTGGTAGTAACTGCCCTTGGTATTGAGCGTTCGGCAAGGTCTTTAGGGTACGCAGTATCTACTGTTAAATCTGAAGATTTAAATGTTGTACGTGAAACAAACGTATTGAATGCACTACAAGGTAAAGCTAGTGGTGTTAGAATTCAAAACCAAAGTGGTAACGTTGGGGGTTCTACAAAAATTTTAATTAGGGGTAATGCATCCCTCGGAGAAAACAATCAACCACTTTGGGTGGTAGATGGTGTTCCTGTTTCGGATCAGAACATTGCTTCTGGTTCAAGAATTCAGGGTGGATTTGACTTTGGTAACAGAGCCCAGGATATTAATCCTGATGATGTTGAAAGTATATCTGTATTAAAAGGTGCTTCTGCTGCTGCTCTTTACGGGTCTCGTGCTGCTAATGGTGTTATTATTGTAACTACTAAGAAAGGTAAGACGGGTTCAAAAGCTAGTTTTAGTTTAAGTACAGACATTAGGTTTGACAATCCATTAAGATTACCAGATTTTCAGGAAAACTTTGTTTCTGGAGATCAAGGAGTGTATGATTTTACTCAAGCAGATGGGCAACAAGCAACTGCTGGTTGGGGTCCTTCTTTAGGAGATGTGAGCGGTCAGACATATACAAATGTTCTTGGACAGACAGTTCCATTTCAGTTATTTAGAAATAGAGTAGAAGACTTTTATGAGACAGGTGTTACCAAAATCACAAGTTTTAGTGTTTCTGGTGCTTCTGGAGTAGGAGATGATTACAGATTGAGTTCTTCATACACAGAGCAAGAAGGGGTTTTGCCTAACAACGCTTTAAACAGATTTAATTTAGGTATGAATGCAGGTAAGGTATTGACTGAAAAACTAAAGTCAAGATTTTCTGTGAATTATGTTCGTACTAATACAAGAGGTACTGGTGCTGGTGGAGCAAACGATCCTAACGTTTTAACAAATATCGTTAACGGTCTTCCAATCAACACAGATGTAAGCCTTTTCAGACCTTGGATAGATGATCAAGGAAACCAACTGGGTCAAGTAGGTAATCAAACTAATAACCCATATTGGGTAGCAAATGAAAATGCACCACAGGTAACTGTAGAGCGTTTCTTTGGTAATGCTTCTTTAGAATTTTTGCCAATTGAAGATTTGACTTTACTAGGAAGAGTTGGTTATGATACTTACTCTGATGAGCGTCTTCTTGTGAATCAAGTAAATACAGTAGGTCGTGCTGATGGTAATTTCCGTGATGATTTATTCAGAAACCGAGAATTAACGTTAGATTTCTTAGCTACTTATGATAAGCAAATCAATGATGACTTTAATGTTACTTTTCGTACAGGTACGCAATGGAATGAGAGAGTTTTTAATCAATTAAGTAATGTTGCAACTGGTTTAACAGTTCCAGGATTATTTGATCCAGGTAATGCCGGCGCAAATGTGCCAATTAAAGGTTTTAGTAAAAGAAGAATCTTTGGTGTTTTTGGTGATTTGACTTTAGATTATAAAAACTGGTTGATTTTGAATGCTACTGCTCGTAACGACTGGTCTTCAACGCTTCCAGCTGATAACAATAGCTTCTTCTATCCTTCCGTTTCATTAAGTTGGATATTTACAGATGCTCTTAAAATTGATAGCGACGTATTTAGTTACGGTAAGCTTAGAGGTACTTGGGCAAACGTTGGTAATGATACAAGACCATACCTTTTAGATTTTACATTTAATCCAGATCAAGGTTACTTCGGACAGTTTGGTACTGGTGGTAACTTCCCTTTCGACGGGCAATTGGCATTTAACAGTAATAGTTTCTTAACAGATCCAAATCTAAAGCCAGAAAATCAGCAAAGTGTAGAAATAGGTCTTGAACTTGGTTTACTAAAAAACAGAATAAACATAGACGCTACTTATTATAGAAATGTTACTCAAGATCAAATCCTTTTCTTGCCTACACCACAAACCAGTGGGTATACTTCACTTTTAACTAACATTGGAGAGATTAGCAATAAGGGTATTGAATTAGAACTTAACGCTAGAATCCTTGACGGTGACTTCAAGTGGGATATTGATTATAACTTCACTAAGAATGAGTTTAGGGTAGAAGATTTAGGTGATTTACCTGGTGGTCGTTATGTGCTTCCGGATACAGAATTTAATGGACTTCAGATCGTAGCCGATGAAGGTGGTGATCTTGAATTGTTTGGTAGAAAATTTGCCAGAGTAGAGGATGCAGACGGAAATCCAATCGAAGATCAAATATTGGTTAATTCAGATGGTATTCGTCAATCAGGTGAGGATGGTAAATTAGGAAGTATTAACCCAGATTTCATTATGGGACTTACTTCAGCATTTAGCTGGAAAGGTTTTACGCTATCAACAACTTTTGATTATAGAGAAGGTGGAAAGATATTCTCAAATACCGTAGGTCTTCTTAGAAGAGCTGGTCTTGCTGAAGAAACTGCTGTCAATAACAGAGAGGTGTTTGTTGATGCAAATACGTTCCAAGCAGATGGTACTCCTAATACAACTCCAGTGAGCAGTGTTCAAAATTATTGGGCTGCTTTCTCAAGTGCATCTATTATTGAAGGAAATGTTTTTGACGCTACGTTTATCAAGTGGAGAGAACTGAGTTTATCTTATTCTTTCTCTCAGAAAATACTTGAAAAAACTCCATTTAAAGGTTTAAAAGTAGGTATCCAAGGTCGTAACCTGGCAATTTTCAATTCTGATGTTCCTCATATAGATCCAGAAGCAGGATTGTTTGGTTCTAATAGTAACACCCAAGGTATTGAGCGTGGTGGTGTACCTTCATCAAGAAGTCTTGGTTTTAACTTACAAGTTAATTTCTAAAATATAAAACATGAAAAGATTTAATATAAAAAAATTAGGTGTTCTTTGTATGGCATCGCTCACAATACTAATGAGTGGGTGTGAGGGTTCTATCGAAGGCATCAATACAAACCCGTTCGCTGCAACGAACATTGATCCTTCATTGTTGTTCCCTCAAATTATCTTGGCGGTTTCTCAACAAAGAACGATTGAATTGAACTCAATTAATATTCAAGCACAACACTGGACTTCTGGTGGTTCTGCTGGAGTATTTCGTAATCCTGAGAGATATATCATTAGTGCAAATACAACCAACAATGTTTGGTTTGCAGAATATGCAACTGCCTTGAGAAACTTACAACAGGTGAGATTGTTAACAGAGCAGAATAACCCTGGAAACCTTCATGTTATTGGTCAGGCAAAAGTTATGGAAGCATTCACTTTCTTCAACTTGACACAGGTTTATGGGCAGGTTCCTTTCTCGGAAGCTACGCAGCCAGCAGATTTTCCTAATCCAAATTTTGATTTGCAAGAAGATGTGCTTTTAGGGGTAGTATCAAGATGTGATGAAGCAATCGCTCTTTTGAATGGTCCTTCTGATGGGATCATAACTGGAGGTGATCTTATCTACGGTGGAGATGCTTCACTTTGGATTAAATTTGCAAATACATTAAAGTTACAGGCTTTAATGCTTATAGCTAATGTGAATCCTTCATCAGTACAAGCACAAATTCAAGCGTTAGTCTCTCAGCCTCTTATTGTAGCTGTGTCTGATGAAGCGAAACTAGATTATACTGCAAGTATAGGTAATGAGAACCCTATTTGGAATACCTTGAATCTATTTTCAGGTGGAGACAATATCTTTTGGTATTCAGGAGCTACTCTAGTAGACTTAATGAACAATCTTGGTGACCCTCGTCGTGCAACTTATTTCGATTTAAATTCTGATGGTCAGTATGCAGGTCAAAATCAAGGTGTATTTAGTCCTACCGGAATTTCACCTATCAGTTTAAATATTATTCGCAGAGAAATGCCGGATAGATATGCTTCCGCTTCGGAAACACATTTCTTATTAGCTGATGCAGCTGCCAATGGTATAATTTCAGGTGGTTTGGCTCAGGCTAATACATATCTTCAAGATGGAGTAAGACTTTCTATGGATTTTTATGATGGTAAGCCTGGATCTATTTCTGCTGGAGATAAAACTGCGTATTTGGCATCACTTCCAGATATTTCAGGTCTTTCTACTGCTGATGCTTTACGTGTAATTCATGAACAACAGTACATTGATTTATTTACAAGAGGCATAGAAGCTTGGACATTATGGAAAAGAACCAAAACTCCAACTTTTGAGCAGCCAGCGAGTGCACAGCTTTCTGATATCATAAGAAGGTATCCTTATCCAGCTAGTGAAACTGCATCAAACCCTAATGCCCCTGCTCAGCAGCCATTAGATTCACCAATGTGGTTTGAAAATTAGTATTTAATAAACTAAGCATTAAAATATCTTAAAAAGCACCCATGATTTTTCATGGGTGTTTTTGTGTTTAACATATTCTAATGAGCAATTAAAGGCAAAAAAATTACCTTTGCCATAAATCCTTTGGAATGAAATATAAAATAGTGGTTTTCATTTTCTTTTTTAGCTCACTTTCTTGTATTGCGCAAGTGGAAGAAGAAAATAAGAAGCAATTTATTTCTGGAAATCTTTCTACAAAATCCGTATCAGATAAAAACGCATTCTTAGATAGTGTTTCTATTAAAGACTATAAAATTATAAGCTATCAAAAAGATACTACTTATTTGGATACCTCTCTCACAATTCAAAAGGAATATAAGTTTAATTACTTGAGAAAAGACGATTTTGAATTATTGCCTTTTTCTAACGTGGGGCAATCATATAATAAATTAGGTCATGTGTTTAGTGGGGCAACTCAATTTCCACAGCTAGGTGCCAATGCCAAGCATTTTAATTATATGCAGGCTGAGGATATCAATTACTATCATGTACCAACACCAGTTACCGAATTATTTTTTAAAACGGTGATGGAGCAAGGGCAATTGGCAGATGGTTTTTTTACAGCAAACACCTCAGAAAGGTTTAATTTTTCAATTGCGAATAAAGGATTACGCTCTCTTGGTAAATACCAGAATATCAGATCTAGTGTAGGTAATTTTAGGTTTACGGTCAATTTTAGAAGTAAAAATAATAGATATTTTCTTCGAGGACATTGGGTGTCTCAGGATATCGCTAATCAAGAAAATGGAGGTATCACCAATAGAAGTCAGTTTGAAAGTGGAGAAGAAGAGTTTACTGATAGATCCAGAATAGATGTTGCTTTTCAAGATGCAGAAAATTTTTTGGTAGGAAAAAGATATTTTATAGACCATCGTTATTATTTAAAGCAAAACAAAGATTCAATCAAGTATGCTAAGATAAGCTTGGGGCATCAGTTTAATTATGAGACAAAGTTATATAGATACTTACAAACTTCTGCCGATGATTTTTTTGGAGATTCATTCCAGAGTGCTAATTTAGTGGATCGTTCTCAGCTTAGAGCAATGTTTAATAAGGTAGATGTAACTTATGATAACCATATTACAGGAGAAGTAAGTTTAAAGGCTATAAGCTATAACTACGATTATTTCTTTAAAAGCATCCTGTTCACAAATAGTGGTGTCATTCAGAACCAATTAAAAGGAAATGAGTTTGCATTAGAAGCTTCATGGAACAAACAAATAGGAGATTTTGCAATTGATTTTGATGGAGTAACTAATATCTCTGGAGAATTGGGTGGGACAAATATAACCGCCTCTGCATTTTATAAATTAAAAAATGCAGGATTTGCAAAAATAGGAGTACACAGCAGTAGCAGAATGCCAGATTTTAATGCCTTGCTATATCAAAGCAATTATATAGCTTATAATTGGCAGAATGATCAAGTTTTTCAAAAGCAAGATCAAAAAGGAGCGGAGCTTACCCTAAATTTGAATAAATGGTTTAATATTTCTGTTAATTATGACATTCTTGATAATTACACTTATTTTACGACTAGTTCAGAAGCCGAAGGAGCTCAGGTGATTCCAGTTCAAAATAATGGGTCTATCAATTATCTAAAAGTTAAGTTTAGTAATGAATTTAAACTTGGAAAGTTTGCCCTAGCCAATACCGTAATGTATCAGAATGTAGATCAAGACAATTTGGTGCTTAATGTCCCAGAATTGGTCACTCGCAATACGCTTTATTTTTCAGATCACCTTTTTAAGAAAGCGATGTATTTGCAAACAGGAATTACTTTTAAGTATTTTTCTTCCCATTATACTGATGCATACAACCCTTTGCTCGCTGAATTTTATACCCAGAATACGGAAAAGTTTGGGGGTTTCCCATTAATTGACTTTTTTATTAATGCTAAGGTGAAGCAAACCCGCATTTATTTGAAGGCAGAACACTTTAATTCGCCTTTTTCTGAAGCTAAATTTTACTCAGCTCCAGATTATCCTTATCGCGATTTCATAGTAAGGTTCGGGTTGGTATGGAACTTTTTTATCTAAATACCTTCATAATGTCTAATTCTTCAATTAAATTTTCTCTTTAACTCTTTGATATTCAGCATAGGTTATAAATAGTTTAAAAAAAGTGGATTAAAAAGTTGTTATAAGG
>NZ_JBBEXD010000014.1:0-85873 GCF_037782385.1 Ascidiimonas meishanensis | reverse complement strand
GTAAAGCGGGTGCAAATATAAAACTATTAAATTACTAATTCCAAACCTTTTCTGAAAAATAATTAAAAAATTTACAATCAACTGTAAACCCGTTTATTATATCCAAAATAATCAAAGAACTTATACGCTTTACATCTTCATCACCCTCAAAGCGGTGGCAAATATACCACCCTTTCTTACCTTATAACAACTTTTTAATCCACTTTTTTTAAACTATTTATAACCTATGCTGAATATCAAAGGGTTAAAGAGAAAACTTTTTTTTTCAGTCAAAATTCTATCCTGTAAACAGGAGACATTCTCATAGATAGTGATTGATTTTTAAGTGAATAAAAAACCTATTCATTATATCAAACAATTCTATTGTGCGCCTAAAAACTACCTACTATCTTTGCGTTGTGAAATTAAAAGAATTGTAATGATCAAAATTACTTTACCAGACGGATCAATTAGGGAATATCAGGAAAATATAACACCTATTGAAGTCGCTAAAGATATAAGTGAGGGGTTTGCTAGAAATGTGATTTCTGGCAATTTTAATGGAGAAACTATTGAAACTACTACTCCATTAACACAAAATGGGAAACTCATACTATATACTTGGAAACAAGAAGAAGGTAAAAAAGCATTCTGGCATTCTACCGCTCATGTACTTGCTCAAGCATTAGAAGACCTATATCCTGGTATTAAACTTACCATAGGACCTGCCATTGATAATGGTTTTTATTATGATGTTGACTTTGGAGAAAACTCGATTTCAGAAAAAGACTTTCAGCAGATTGAAAAAAGAATGTTGGAAATTGCCCGAGGAAAGCATGATTATCAATTGCGATCTATTTCTAAAAAAGATGCTTTGGATTATTACAAATCTCAAGACAATCAATATAAGGTAGAGCTTATTGAAAATCTTGAAGATGGCACTATCACTTTCTGTGACCATGACACTTTTACAGATTTATGTCGTGGAGGGCATATTCCAAATACAGGAATTATTAAAGCCGTGAAATTATTAAATGTTGCTGGTGCCTATTGGCGTGGTGATGAAAATAATACCCAACTAACTAGGATTTACGGAGTTTCTTTTCCAAAACAAAAGGAACTTACAGAATATCTCCATCTATTAGAAGAGGCAAAAAAACGGGATCATAGAAAATTAGGAAAGGAACTGGAACTTTTTACTTTTTCTCAAAAAGTAGGTCAGGGACTCCCTCTATGGCTACCTAAAGGAGCTGCTCTCAGAGAAAGACTTGAGCAATTTTTGAAAAAAGCACAGAAAAAAGCAGGTTATGACCTAGTGGCTTCCCCTCATATTGGTAATAAACAACTATACATTACTTCAGGGCATTTTGCAAAATATGGAGAAGACAGCTTTAAACCTATTGAAACACCTAATGAAGGTGAAGAGTTTATGTTAAAGCCAATGAATTGCCCACATCATTGTGAAATATTTAATGCGAAACCTTGGAGCTATAAAGAGTTACCTGTGCGATATGCAGAATTTGGCACTGTTTATAGATATGAGCAAAGTGGAGAATTACACGGTCTTACTCGAGTACGAGGTTTCACACAGGATGATGCTCATATATTTTGCACTCCAGAACAACTAGATAGCGAATTTAAAAATGTAATTGATTTAGTTCTTTATGTTTTTAAAGCTTTGGGCTTTGAAAAATTTATAACTCAGGTATCTCTTAGAGATCCAGAAAATCCAGAAAAATATATTGGTTCTGATGAAAATTGGGAAAAAGCAGAGAAAGCAATTATCTCAGCGACAAAAGAAAAAGGATTAGATTATATAATTGAAACCGGTGAAGCTGCTTTTTATGGACCAAAGCTAGATTTCATGGTACAAGATGCTTTGGGAAGGAAATGGCAACTAGGTACTATACAAGTAGATTATAATCTTCCTGAACGATTTGATCTTTCTTATAAAGGAAGTGATAATGAGCTCCATAGACCGGTGATGATTCACAGGGCACCCTTTGGAAGTATGGAACGATTTATAGCCATTTTATTAGAGCATACAGGTGGTAATTTTCCTCTTTGGTTAATGCCAGAACAGGCCATTATTCTATCTATTAGCGAGAAATATGAAAAATATGCGGAAAAAGTTTTAAATTTATTGGAAAATGACGAAATTCGCGCCCTTGTAGATAATCGAAATGAAACGATTGGCAAGAAAATAAGAGAGGCAGAAATGAAGAAGATTCCATTTATGCTGATTGTTGGTGAAAATGAAGCGAAAGAACAAACGATATCAGTTCGAAGACATGGCTCCGAAGATTTAGGTGCTATTACGATTGAGAAATTTGTTCAAATTGTTAAAGAAGAAGAGAATAAAACTTTGAAAAAGTTTGAAATAATAAAAAATTAAGTTTAATTAAAAATAATTTAGGCCATAGCAATTAGAAATAACAATCGTAGAGGTTACAGAACTTTCCAAAGGGAAGACAAAAATCCGCATAAAATTAATCGAGATATCAGAGTACCTGAAGTTCGATTGGTAGGGGATAATGTGGAAATAGGTGTTTATCCTACCAAAACTGCTCTTGAAAAAGCAGATGAACTAGAATTGGATCTTGTTGAAATTTCACCTAAAGCAACTCCTCCTGTTTGTAAAATAATGGACTATAAAAAGTTTCTTTACGAGCAGAAGAAGAGAGAAAAAGTGATGAAAGCGAAAGCAAGTAAAGTAGTGGTAAAGGAAATTAGATTTGGTCCACAGACTGATGATCACGATTATGAATTTAAAAAGAAACACGGTGAGAAGTTCTTGAAAGATGGAGCAAAGTTAAAAGCCTATGTTTTTTTTAAAGGAAGATCTATTGTCTACAAAGACCAAGGTGAAATTCTATTGTTGAGATTGGCTACAGATTTAGAAGAATTTGGCAAGGTAGAACAAATGCCAAGATTAGAGGGTAAACGTATGACCATGTTTATCGCTCCAAAAAAAGCAAAATAAGCGAAGTAATTTAATACTAAGGAAGAAATGCCTAAAATGAAAACAAAATCCAGTGCTAAGAAGCGTTTTAAGCTTACAGGTTCTGGTAAAATCAAAAGAAAGCACGCTTTCAAAAGTCATATTCTGACAAAAAAGTCAAAAAAGCGTAAGCTAGCTTTAACACACTCTACATTGGTACACCCACATGATGAGAATAGTGTTTTAGAACAATTACGATTAAAGTAATTGTCAAGTAGGTTCAATTAATTAAAAAACCATGGAGTCAGGCTAGCTGAAAAATGCTAATAAAGCGTAAAAATTGCCGCCTGCTACAAAAAATTAAAAATTATGCCAAGATCAGTAAACTCCGTAGCTTCACGGGCAAGAAGAAAAAAAATAATGAAGCAGGCCAAAGGATATTTTGGTCGTCGTAAAAACGTTTGGACGGTAGCTAAAAACGCTGTTGAAAAAGCAATGCTTTACTCTTACAGAGATCGCAGAAACAAAAAAAGAACTTTTCGTGCTCTTTGGATCACCCGTATTAATGCTGGTGCAAGATTACACGGAATGTCTTATTCACAATTTATGGGAAAAGTAAAAGCTAATAATATTGAACTTAATAGAAAAGTTCTTGCAGATTTAGCTATGAATCACCCAGATGCATTCAAAGCAGTAGTTGAGAAAGTAAAATAAACGTTTAACACTATATTTCGCTTATTAAATCCGGTACTCTATGTGCCGGATTTTTAATTTGTAATCAATTTATACTATTTATAAAACAATAATTCTATTTTAAACTCCTATATGAATCTAGAAAACGTAAAATTAGTAGTAGCTGACATGGACGGCACTCTTTTGAATTCAAAAGGGCAAGTCAGTAAAAGATTCTTTGAATTATTTAATCTTATGTCTAAAAAAAACATTGAGTTTATTGCAGCTAGCGGAAGACAGTACTATAGTATTATTGATAAATTAAAAATAATTAAAGATGATATTACCATAATTGCAGAAAATGGTGGGATTGCAAAAAAGCAAGATAAACAGTTATTAATTCATCATCTCTCATCCATTAAAATCAATAGCTTTATCAAAACATTGAGGAAAATTCCAGGAGTATATATTGTTCTATGCGGTAGAGATAGTGCCTATATTGAAACCAGAAATAAACCGTTTATTGACGTATTTAGCGAATACTATCATAAGTATCAAATCGTAGAAGATCTAACCAAAGTTAAAGATGATCTGTTCCTTAAAATTGCAAGTTATCATTTTGAAAATTCTGAAAATCATATCTATCCTAAAATTAAACAGTTTGAAGATAATTATCAAGTAAAAGTTTCAGGACTTAATTGGTTAGACATTTCACATCCAATGGCTAATAAAGGGAATGCATTAAGACTGATTCAACAAAAACTAGGAATTAACAGCTCTCAAACTATGGTTTTTGGAGATTATAATAATGATCTAGAAATGCTACAACTTGGTCATTTTAGCTACGCGATGGAAAATGCGCATTCCAATGTAAAAAAAATAGCCAATTACCATACGACGAGTAATGATGATTATGGAGTAGAACGGGTTTTAGAGAAATTAATCACAGCCATAAACTAACCTTTCAATACTTAGTTGTCTAAACGTGATTCATCTTACCCAAAAATTTAAAACTTCTCTTTACTTTTAGTTTATTAAAACTCATAATCCTTATTTAATACTTAGTTCGTTATGAAAATTCATATGGAAACAGAAAGATTTCTTATTAGGGATCTCGTAATGGGAGACGCATCTGGTATGTTTGCCTTAGATTCTGATGCTGAAGTACACAGGTATTTGGGCAATAAACCTATTCAAACATTAGAAGAAGCTAAAAAAATTATTATGTCTGTTAGATCTCAATACGAAGAATATGGTATGGGCAGATGGGCAATAATTAATAAAAAAACAAATGACTTTGTGGGGTGGACTGGTTTAAAATATGAGCGAAAATTAAGGAAAGGATTTGATTATTACGACTTAGGATACCGATTACGCAAAAAATATTGGGGCCAAGGTATCGGTACCGAAACGGCATTGGCATCATTACAATATGGATTTGACCAATTGAAATTAGAAAAAATAGGTGCTGCTGCTGATGTAAATAATATTGGTTCTAATAAAATACTTCAAAAAATAGGACTGAAATCTACAGAAACCTTTTACCACGAAGATACCCTCTGTAATTGGTATGAATTAAAGAAAACTGATTGGATTAAAGAGACTCATTTCAATGAATAAATTAGGTTTGAAATGTGCATAAGTTAAAGGGGATTTCTACTCCAAATTCTTTAATTAAGATCCAAAAATAGTGATTATTAATGATCTTGATCCTCCATTATTTCTATGTTCTCCTAAGTAGATTCCTTGCCACGTTCCCAGATTAAGAATACCATTAGTAATAGGAATATTTATTGAATTTCCTAAAAGGGAAGCTTTTATATGTGCGGGCATATCATCTGCACCTTCATAAATATGCTTGTAATAGGGTGCATTCTCTGGTATTAATGTATTAAAATTACTTTCAAAATCTTCCCTTACCGTAGCATCTGCATTTTCATTAATTGTAAGGCTTGCGGAAGTATGTTTAATGAATACATGTAATTGCCCAATAGTAATTGTTTGAATTTCAGGACATGCTTTTAAAACTTCTTCTGTGATTAAATGGAAACCTCTATTTCTAGGTTTAAGCACAATTGAATGTTGGTGAAATTTCATTGAAAATTATCAAATAGATTGAGATATCAATTTAGAGACGTCAGTGATATTAGTATGCATCATGTTTTTTGTTTCTTTTTACGAGCAGCTGGAAATAATACGTTATTAAGTATTAAGCGATATCCTGGAGATGCCGGATGTAATTCTAATTCCGTTTTAGGATCCCCTACCCGATGCTGATAATCTTCTGGATCATGCCCTCCATAAAAAGTAAAAAAACCTTTTCCACGAATTCCATGGATATAGCGTGCTTCATTATTTAGGCGGTTTTCACCTAATACCAAGACTGTAGATTTTACCTGATCTCTTGCAAAACTTGTGGTCTGGCCCATAAAGCCTTTTACTAATGCAGTATGATTTTGGCACAACATAGTGGGTACCGGATCCCACTTCGCAGAAAAATCCATTAAAGTAAAATAATCACTCTCTTTGGGGATACTTCTCCTTTCCGTCATATCAATAGAAGAGAATTCATATCTATTAGGATTTCTTTCTAAAATAAAATTGGTAAATGCAAAAGTATTGGTATAATCAATTTTGGTTTGATAATTTGGTTCTGAAGGGTCGCCGTCAAACATGGGCTCACAAATATCTACATCCACAGCAGCTAATGCAATATCAAAACTGTCTGTAGCAGAACACATTGCAAACATAAAGCCTCCACCTATTACGTAATCTCTTATTTTAAGTGCTACTGCTCTTTTCTCCTCAGAAACCTTTGTATACCCTAGTTTAAAAGCCAAGGCTTCAGCTCGTTTTTTTTCAGCCATATACCAGGGAGCAGCACGATAGGCTCCATAAAATTTTCCATATTGACCTGTAAAATCTTCGTGATGCAAATGCAACCAATCATAAAGAAGCAATCCGTCTTTTAGCACCTCTTCATCATAGATTACAGCGTAAGGTATTTCAGCATACGTTAACACCATAGTAACGGCGTCATCCCAAGGCTGATTGCCTTTTGGTGAATACACTGCGATTTTTGGTGCTTTTTCTAATACAACAGCTTCCTGATTTTGGGAGGGACTTTCAATTTGTGCCAATATAGTTTCCGTTTTTGCATTGGAAAGCAATTCAAAGGAAACACCTCTAATCTGACATTCTTTTCTAATTTCTTCTTCATCTGGCAGCAGAAAAGAACCACCACGATAATTAAGCAGCCATTTGACTTTTAATTGTTTATTTAAAATCCAATACGTAAGGCCATAGGCTTTTAAATGGTTCTTTTGCGACTCTGCATCCATTGGGATTAAAATATAAGATGCAAAGACCGGTAAACTGCTAATTAAAAAAAGCAGTATAAAGCAGTATTTTTTTAATTGATTACTGTGGTTGTAAACTCGAGTTTTAAAAAGGTACTTCGTTATCATCAGGATCAAATTCATCATTCATTGAACTTCCAAAAGCTTCATCTGCACTTGGTAAATTCTTAGTTAAAAACGGATTCTCCTCCCCATCATTCATCTTAGATTGAAATTCAAACGGAGAATCAAAGTCATCTAAATTATCGAATTTACCTAATTGTCCAATAAATTTTAACCTAATATTATCTAAACCGCCATTTCTATGCTTGGCAACTATAAATTCTGCCTGTCCTTGAGTAGGTGTTCTTTCTTCATCGTCCCACTCTTCAATTTTATAGTATTCAGGTCTATATATAAAAGATACTATATCTGCATCTTGTTCTATTGCACCAGATTCTCTTAAATCAGATAATAATGGACGTTTGCTACCTCCTCTGGTTTCTACTGCCCTTGATAATTGAGAGAGTGCAATTACCGGTACATTTAACTCTTTTGCCAGTGCTTTAAGGTTTCTAGAAATTGAAGATATCTCTTGTTCCCTATTGCCCCCTTTTTGAGATCCTCCAGCGGTCATTAACTGTAAATAATCAATTACAATCATTTTAATACCATGCTGAGAGGAAAGCCTTCTTGCCTTAGCTCTAAGGTCAAAAATAGATAAAGATGGAGTATCATCAATAAATAAAGGTGCTTTTTCTAAACCTTTTACCTTTACATTTAACTGCTCCCATTCGTGCTTTTCTAACTTCCCAGTTCGTAATTTTTCGGAAGAAAGTCCGGTTTCGGATGAAATTAAACGAGTAATTAACTGAACTGATGCCATTTCTAATGAAAATACAGCAACGGGTATATTTGAATTTACGGCAATATTTCTTGCCATAGAAAGCACAAAAGCAGTTTTACCCATACCAGGACGCGCAGCTATAATAACTAAATCACTTGGCTGCCAACCTGAGGTAAGTTTATCTAGTTTATCAAAACCAGAAGGTATTCCACTTAGCCCCTCTTTATTAGAAATCTCCTCTATTTTCTTTTTGGCCTGAATAACGAGGCTTTGTGCTGTTTCTGAAGATTTTTTGATATTCCCTTGAGTTACTTCATATAATTTGGATTCTGCAGTATCCAGTAAATCAAAAACATCTGTAGTTTCATCATATGAAGCTTCAATAATTTCACTCGAGATTTGAATTAATCTTCTTTGAATAAACTTTTGAAGTATAATACGGGCGTGAAACTCTATATGCGCCGATGAAGCTACTTTTTGGGTTAGTTGTATTAAATAAAAGTCCCCCCCAATTAAATCAAGTTTTTTTTCTTTCTTTAGTTGAGCAGAAACAGTTAATAAATCAATAGGTTCTGAATTTTCAAAAAGCTTCACAATCGCTTCATAGATATGCTTATGCGCTTCCTTATAAAAAACTTCTGGATGTAAAATGTCTATTACCTCATCAACTCCTTTTTTATCAATTAACATTGCCCCTAAAGCAACCTCCTCTAAATCAATTGCTTGAGGAGGTATCTTACCTCTTTCAAGATTGATTAGGCTACTTCTATCTGTTTTGAGATTTACAATTGATTTGGTGTTTTCCATGACTGCGAAAATAGCTAATTAATATGCTTCAACATCTTTTTTAACGGAGTACTTAGTTAACGACTCTTCAACAATTAGATTGTTAATAAATCATTTTTATTGTTAATAACCAAAAAAAACCGAAGTAAAATACTTCGGTTTTCAGTATATCTATTATTTTGAACAGATCATCCTCTAAATACCCCCATTTGAGCATATTTATCCATTCGCTGTTTGACTAATTCTTTTGGTGATAACTTTTTTAAATCTTCGTAAACATCTGTAATGACCTTTTGAACTGTAGTGAAGGTTGTATTTCTATCATAATGTGCACCACCAAGTGGTTCTTTGATGATTTCGTCAATAAGATGCATTTTTTTCATATCTGGTGCCGTAAGCTTTAATGCATCGGCTGCCTGTTCTTTATATTCCCAACTTCTCCATAGAATAGAGGAGCATGACTCAGGAGAAATCACAGAATACCATGTATTTTCTAACATCATCACCTTGTCACCTACACCAATACCAAGCGCCCCACCTGATGCACCTTCTCCAACAATAATCACAATTATTGGCACTTTTAAACGTGTCATCTCAAGAATATTCCTTGCTATGGCTTCACCTTGTCCTCGTTCTTCTGCCTCAATACCTGGATATGCTCCAGGGGTATCAATAAAGCATACAACTGGGATACCAAACTTTTCGGCCGATTTCATTAATCGAAGTGCCTTGCGATAACCCTCAGGATTCGCCATTCCAAAATTACGATACTGTCTTGTCTTGGTATTAAACCCTTTTTGTTGCCCAATAAACATGTAACTTTGATCGCCAATTTTACCTAAGCCACCTATCATGGCTTTGTCATCTTTAACTCCTCGGTCTCCGTGAAGCTCCAGAAAGGTATCTCCCGCTAAAGCTTTTATATAATCAAGTGTATAGGGTCTGGATGGATGTCTAGATAACTGTACACGTTGCCAAGCGGTAAGATTTTTATAGATTCCTTTTTTGGTTTCTGTTAACTTCTTCTCAATTTGCTTGCAAGTACCAGTTACATCAATATCACTCTCTTCACCAATGATTTTACACTTATCTAATTGATCTTCAAGTTCTTTAATGGGTAATTCAAAATCGAGGTATTCCATTAGTTTTCGCTGTTAGTATTTATTAAGAACAAATATAAAACATTAAATGGTACTACTAGAAAGATGCACTTTTCTTTTTTAAACGATACTTCAAAATTCCATTAGCAATAACAGTGGCTAGTATGACCACAGCACCAATATAAAAACCAGAATCCATTCTTTCTGAATCACCAAGAATAAAAAAGGCTAAAAGTATCCCGTAAACCGGCTCCATATTTATAGTGAGCATTACGGTGTATGGACTAATAAATTTCATGATTTTAACTGATGCTATAAAGGCATATGCAGTGCTCACTGAAGCAAGGATAAAAAGATAGGACCAATCTGAAATGGATATTGTAAAAAATTGGGCCGTAAAACTTCCTTTAAATAAAAGAAATACCGATAAAAACAAGGTTCCGGAAAACAGTTCATATAGCGAGATCACAGAAGGTTTTTGTTCTTTTACCAGTTTCCCATTCAATAAAGAAAATAGCGCCGAAAGAAATGCAGAAATTAAAGCGAGTACAATTCCATATACATATTCTCCTTCTACTTTAAAGATAATATATAGCCCTACGATAACGATCAAACCAAATATAATTTCGTACCAAATAACCCTTCGTTTATACCATATAGGCTCCAATATGGCTGTAAAAAAAGAGCCTGTAGACATCATGGCTAAAGTAATAGAAACATTAGAGGTCTTTATAGCACCAAAAAAGGTTACCCAGTGTAATGCGATCAAAATTCCGCCAAGAATAAACAATATGAGCGTTCTCCAAGGTACTTTTATTGATATTTTTCTTATCAGGATATAAAAACCAATTAGAATAGAGGCCATTAGCATTCGGTACCAAACCAGTGGTAGTGCTTCTATACTTATTAAGGCACCCAAAATGGCTGTAAACCCCCACAGAAATACAATTAGGTGAAGGTGTAAGTAATTTTTTAGATCATCGTTTTGCATTTCGCAGCAGATAAATTGCTAAAGCCCCAAAGATGGCATTAGGTAAGATGACGGCAAGTAATGGAGAAAAACCAGCGCGTTCTGCCATAGTACCAAAAACCTTGTCGAAAAAAATAAAAATGAATGCTATAAAGATTCCAAGCGCAAGATTCACTCCCATTCCACCTCTTCTTTTCATTGAAGATACAGATACGGCAATAATAGTTAAAATAAATGCCGCTATTGGAAGGCTCCACCTTCTGTATAGCACTAACTGATATCTTGCCACATTACTAGATCCTTTTCGCTTCTCTTTTTCAATAAAAGAAGTCAACTCAAACAAATTTTTAGTTTCTGCTATATAAGAAACGGGTGTTAAATCATCTAGGTTAAAAGTAAATAGCGTGTCTTTACGTCTCAGGTTAATCACAGAATCGTTCTTTTCCCCTATTATACGTTTTGTGTAAGAAGACAATCTATAGGTACTGTCTTTCTCTACCCAGCGTATATTTTTTGCTGAAAGTTTATACTTTAATTGTGTGCCTTCAAAATGTTCTAAAGTGAAATTGTACCCTATTTTATTATTTGGTTCAAAACTACTTACATAGATAAAATCATTATCATTTAACTGATTAAATAAGTTAGTGGTTTCTCTGTCTTTGGCATTTTTTTTAAGATATTTATATCTAAATTCATTATACCCTTTACTTGCAGATGGTACAATAAACATTCCCATTACAAAAGCTAAAACCGCCACAATACCGGCCCCAATTAAATAAGGTTTTAGAAATCTAGTAAATGAGATTCCAGAACTTAGAATAGCTATAATCTCTGTATTATTAGCCAGTTTTGAAGTGAACCAAATGACCGAAAGGAACAAAAAAATTGGAAAAAGAAAATTGGCAAAATAAAAAGTAAAGTCAAAATAGTACGATGCAATTTTCGCAAAAGGTACTTCTCTCTCAATCATTTTATCTACCTTTTCGGAAACATCAATCATGATTCCAATAGGAATAAAAAGCAAAAGCATTACGAAAAAAGTAGCGAGGTATCTTTTTAATATGTATGCATCAATAATTTTCACCTATAACCTTTTATCCATTTGTTTAACCATTACTTGCTTCCATTTGTAAAAATCGCCTGCTAAGATATGCTTTCTGGCTTCACGAACCAACCAAAGGTAAAATCCAAGATTGTGGATGGTAGCAATTTGTTTACCCAATAATTCATTTACAGTAAATAAATGTCTTAAATAGGCTTTTGAATATTGCGTATCGACAAAAGTAATATCAGACTCATCAATAGGAGAAAAGTCGTCTTCCCATTTCTTATTCTTAATGTTAATGGTTCCATTGGCAGTAAAAAGCATTCCATTTCTAGCATTCCTGGTAGGCATCACACAATCAAACATATCAATTCCTAGCGCTATATTCTCCAAAATATTTATGGGAGTTCCCACGCCCATTAAATATCTTGGCTTATCTTCTGGGAGTACTGAGCAAACCACTTCTGTCATGGCGTACATTTCTTCTGCCGGTTCTCCAACAGAAAGTCCTCCTATGGCATTGCCTTCTGCATTTTTAGAAGCAATATACTCCGCAGATTGCAAACGTAAGTCTTTATAAACAGAGCCTTGTACAATAGGAAAAAGCGTTTGCTCATATCCATATTTAGGAGGTGTTTTTTCAAAATGATCAATACATCTTTCTAGCCAACGATGAGTCATATGCATAGACCTTTTAGCATAGTTGTAATCACATGGATACGGAGTACATTCGTCAAATGCCATGATGATATCAGCCCCAATAGTTCGTTGAATATCCATAACATTTTCGGGCGTAAATACATGATAAGAACCGTCTATATGTGACTTAAACTTTACACCTTCTTCTTTGATTTTCCTATTTGCAGAAAGTGAATACACTTGATATCCTCCACTATCGGTGAGAATATTTCTATCCCAACCTATAAATTTGTGAAGTCCACCCGCTTTTTCTAATATTTTGGTTTGAGGTCTTAAATAAAGATGATAGGTGTTTCCTAAAATAATATCCGGATTTATGTCCTCTTTTAACTCACGTTGATGCACTCCCTTGACAGTTCCTACGGTACCTACTGGCATAAAAATAGGAGTTTCAATCGTTCCGTGATCTGTGGTAACAACTCCAGCTCTCGCCTTGCTTTCTTTATCTGTGGCTTTTAATTCAAATTTCATTAACCATCCCTGTTTGGTGGCAAATATAATTAACTACCTATCAAACCTCCTTAATTAAAATTTAAAATTAACTCTTATTAACCAAGATTCGTTAAAAAATGATTCCGTGATATCTTTGCCACCCTTTAATAAAAACTTACTTTTGAAAAATTTTTAATTTTAACTACTCACAATGGCTAATACACAACAGCTTACTGATCTTGTGACGCAGGTTCGAAGAGACATTCTGCGCATGGTACACAAGGTAAATTCTGGACATCCGGGAGGTTCTTTAGGTTGCACCGAATTTTTCGTGGCAATGTATAACGATATCATGGATTTGAAAGAGGGATTTGAAATGGATGGGATTGGTGAAGATTTGTTTTTCTTATCCAATGGTCATATTTCTCCTGTTTTTTATAGCGTACTTTCAAGAAAAGGCTATTTTCCAGTAGAAGAACTAAATACTTTTAGGCTTATTAATTCCAGACTACAAGGACACCCTACTACCCATGAAGGTTTACCAGGAATTCGCATTGCATCAGGATCCTTAGGTCAGGGAATGTCTGTTGCTATTGGAGCTGCCCTATCAAAAAAATTAAACGGAGAGAAGAAATTAGTTTATAGTCTTCATGGTGATGGTGAGTTGCAGGAAGGACAGAACTGGGAAGCTATTATGTATGCAGCAGGAAATAAGGTTGATAATCTTATCTCTACTATTGATGTAAATGGCAAACAAATAGACGGAGCTACAGATGAAGTTTTACCTTTAGGCGATTTAAATGCTAAATTCTCTGCATTTGGATGGGAGGTGCTAGAAATCAAAGAAGGAAATAGTTTAGAAGCTATCATTAAAGGAATGAATGAAGCAAAATCCAGAAGCGGCAAAGGCAAACCGGTTTGCGTATTACTTCATACAGAAATGGGGAATGGTGTAGATTTTATGATGCATACACATGCATGGCATGGTAAAGCTCCTAATGATGAACAATTAGAAAAAGCACTTACACAAAACCCAGAAACCTTAGGAGATTATTAATTTGAGTTGTAGAATTATGAAAAAATACACAGATACAGGAAAAAAAGATACTCGCAGTGGTTTTGGAGACGGACTTACAGAACTTGGAAGAACTCATGAAAATGTAGTTGCCCTCTGTGCGGATCTGGTTGGTTCTTTGAAGATGGACGACTTTATTAAAGAAAACCCAGAAAGGTTTTTTCAGATCGGGATTGCTGAGGCTAATATGATGGGAATTGCTGCTGGATTAACTATAGGAGGTAAAATACCTTTTACAGGAACATTTGCCAACTTCTCTACCGGAAGGGTATATGATCAAATAAGACAGTCTATTGCTTATTCCCATAAAAACGTAAAAATATGTGCTTCTCATGCAGGTATTACTTTGGGTGAAGATGGGGCTACTCACCAAATTTTGGAAGATATTGGTCTTATGAAAATGCTTCCTGGCATGGTGGTTATTAACACTTGTGATTACAATCAAACAAAGGCTGCTACTTTAGCCATTGCCGATTATTACGGACCTGTTTATCTTAGATTTGGACGTCCAAAAGTAGCAAACTTCACGCCTGAAAATCAAAAATTTGAAATTGGTAAAGCAATTAAACTCCAAGAAGGAAATGATGTGACTATTATTGCCACAGGGCATCTAGTTTGGGAAGCGTTGGAGGCTGCAGAAGAGCTTAACGAAAAAGGTATCACAGCCGAAGTAATTAACATACATACTATCAAACCTCTTGATGATGACGCTATTTTAACCTCTGTTAAAAAAACGGGATGTGTTGTTACAGCAGAAGAGCATAATTATCTCGGTGGATTAGGAGAGAGTGTGGCCCGAGTTCTAGCACAACATAACCCTGCTCCTCAAGAATTTATAGCCACCCAAGATACTTTTGGTGAAAGTGGAACACCAGAGCAACTCATGGAAAAATACGGTTTGAACAATAAAGCAATCGTAAATTCAGTTTTAAAAGTGTTGAAAAGAAAATAAATGGTAAGGTATTTGATACTTATGCTGTTCTAACATTAAAACTGAAACTTATGAAAAAAGCAATTATTGTGTTGTTATTATTTGCAAGTGCAAATATGATGGCACAAAAAGATTCTGGTTTTGGAATCAAAGTAGGACTTAATTATAATTCAAATGGTGAGTATTTTAGAGATGCTGGAAACATTGCAGAAGATCCTACAGCAAACGTTGGATATCATGTAGGTTTTTGGGGAAAAGTAGACCTTGGAAAACTTTATTTGAGACCAGAATTAGTGTACACCAAAACTAAAAGTGACTATGATGGTGATAAGTTTGATATGAGTAAACTTGACGCGCCTATTTTATTAGGATTAGATGTCGTAGGCCCCTTGAGTGTTTTTGCCGGACCTTCATTACAATATATTTTAGATACAGATCTAGATGGAATTGTACTGAACGATGTGGAAAATGATTTTACTGTTGGTTTAAATATAGGTGCTGCCTTAAGTTTAGGTAACTTAGGGATAGACCTTAGATATGAAAGAGGCTTCAGTAGCAATGAAGCTCAATTTGTTGGTCTTTCTGGATCTGGAAGAATTGATACCAGACCAGAACAGCTTATTCTTAGCTTGGCTATTAAATTATAGCGCAATAAACAAGATTCTAAAAAAAGGAGGCTAAATACTTAGTATTTAGCCTCCTTTTTTGCATTAAAAATACAATTCATTTACTACAAATAATTGATACAACAGTAAAATGTGCCTGCATACCTTCATCCAGTTTTATATCCACCGCTAACTTGATTTGCATCAAATCTGGCTACTTTGTCCTTGTTGAGTTTCAAATTTTTAAGAAGTTTTTTTCATGATTTCTTTTCTTTTTAAGATTACCGCATTTAATACAAACAATTTAATCTACAAAAAGGAAAGATTTAATTTGCAGAGATAGAAATGATATCAATAAACGATTAGCTGTCACTCCTTAAAACAGCTAAAGTAAAACCTTAGAATCGTGCTAAAATTCATAAAAAATTTATCAATTCAATACAATAAAAGATAATTATTACGAGGCCTGTCTAGTTTCTCTGTCTAAATAATCTGGAATTCCGTCGCCATTAGTATCATCTGGAATACCATCTCCGTTTCTATCATACTCTTCACTAGTCAAGACCCCATCATTATCATCATCTGCATCCAGATAATCAGGAACTCTATCATCATCTGAGTCATCATTGGCAGGATTCCCATCGCCATCTATATCTTCAAGACGAGATGGAATACTGTCTAAATCATGATCTGCTTCATTTACAGAATATAATTGAACCGTGTATATTAAGGGAGCATACTGCGGAATTAACGCAGTTGGAGGATTATTGAAATACGCCAAGCCAGATGGAATTATAAAAGCACCCACTCCAAAGCCTTCTACACTAAAGGTGCCATCTCCATTATCAACTGGTGCAAGACCTCCCTTAAATTTTGTTAAACCTTCAGCGAAACCTCTAATCAAGCCTGGATTTGTTACTGTTCTATTCCCAAGAAAATCAAACCAAGTAGGTACCGCTGTAAAATTTTCAAACACCGTTCCATCCAATAATAAACCATTGATACGAGCATAGGCAGAATCTGAAATAGTAAGTCCGTTCCCTTCTCCTTCTACAGCCTCAATATGGTAATATTTAAACGTAATATCATTGTCTTCTCTGTCTTGAAGTACTATGCTACTCTCCACTACCTGATCAATTAACGCGGTTTTATCTGAGTTTTCACCAGCAATTGTATCAAACCGAATAACAAAGTCAAAACTTTCAGCCACAGGTTCTTGAAAATCTTCGTAATTGTAAAAATGGGTTTCTAAATATTCTAAAATCTCCGCATCATTTTCTAAGGTAACTTCACCAACATCTCGAATCTCTTCTGTGTTATTGTCGTCGTCATTATTATTGCAACTCCATAAGGCGGTAGTCACAAAAAGTAGTATTAAAATACTTCTTCCAAATTTCATCATTGTAATTAGAATTAAAGTGCGCAAGATACAATTTTCCCTTATTTTTGCTTAAGACATTAACTAAGATTTTTAATTGTACTTATGCGCATTGATAAATACCTCTGGTGCACCCGATATTACAAAACCCGAAATATGGCCACAGAGGCCTGTAAAAAAGGACATATCCGCATCAATGAGCATATTGCTAAACCCGGCAAAGAAATTTACCCTTTAGATAAGTTAGTGGTTCGCAAAAACCAGATAGATTATCAATTAACCATACTAGATATTCCAAAGAGCAGGGTTGGTGCAAAATTAGTTGACATCTATCGAAAAGACACTACACCTAAAGATGCCTTTGAGCATAAAGAGCTCTTGCAATATGCAAAAGATCATTATCGAAAAAAAGGATTGGGTAGACCCACAAAAAAAGATAGACGCTCTATTGATGATTATATAGACGATGCAGAAAATGAAGGAACTGAATAATATTTATTGGCAAGAAAGATATACTAACAATCAAACAGGATGGGATATTGGATATGTTTCTACCCCAATCAAAGAATATATAGATCAGTTAGAGAATACCGATTTAAAAATTTTAATTCCCGGTGCAGGAAATGCTCATGAGGCTAGTTATTTTCTTTCAAAAGGCTTTCATAACGTTCATATTCTTGATTTCGCAAGGCTGCCGCTTCAGCTTTTCAAGGAAGCGAATCCAGATTTTCCGGAAGTTCAATTACATCAAGAAGACTTCTTCAAACATCATCAAACCTATAATCTCATTATTGAACAGACCTTTTTTTGTGCATTGTCACCAAATTTACGTGAAAAATATGCCACTCATCTTGCTGCGTGTCTCCAGCCTAAAGGAAAGGTTGCTGGTGTTTTATTTGATTTTGAATTAACTCCTAACGGACCACCTTTTGGTGGTTCATTAAGAGAATATCAACAACTATTTTCTCCCTTATTTCATATTCATGTATTAGAACGCTGTTACAATTCAATAAAACCACGTGCGGGAAATGAACTCTTTTTTATCTTTGAAAAAAAATCATTATGAACAATATTCCAAATAAAATATTATCTCATGAGCAAATCCAGCATAAGGTAAGAAGAATTGCTTGGCAGATTTATGAAACTTTTGCGCATGAAGAAGAAATCATTTTAGCCGGAATTGCACCAGAGGGATCTAAATTTGCCGATAAGCTAGGAAATATTCTAGAAGAAATTACCACCATCAAGATTACAATTTGCCATATAAAAATCAATAAAAAAAATCCTTTTGAGGCTATAGAAACTAGTATTCCCGAAGAAGAATATCAAAACAAAGCAGTAGTTTTAATAGATGACGTATTAAATTCAGGTTCTACATTAGTGCACTGTGTGAAACACTTTTTGCAAGTTCCGATGAAAAAACTTAAAACCGCTGTTTTCGTCAATAGAAATCACAAATTATATCCTGTAAAAGCAGACTTTAAGGGTATTTCACTATCTACCAGTCTACAAGAGCATATCACCGTAGATTTTAACGGGGAAGACGATGCTGTTTACTTACAATAATTCCATAATCTCTTGAGCGAGTACTTCGGCCGATTTATGATCGGCATTTATACTTTTATGCGCTTGCAGATAATAAAAATTGCGCTCAAAAATATGTTTTCTAATAAATTCTTCAAGTGCTTCATCCGTCTCTAAATGACTAATAAGAGGTCTAGTGCCTTTTTCGTGCTTAAGACGCTCTGTTAATGCCTGTACAGATAATTTCAGATAGAAAACGTTAGGTGTAGCGTTTTTTATTATTTCCATAGTATCTCCAAAACATGGTGTTCCTCCTCCAAGAGATAAAATAATATCTTCATTTTCAATAAGCAATTCTTGAAGTAGTTCACGTTCTCTTCTTCTAAAATAGATCTCGCCTTTGCTTTGAAAAATCTTTGAAATACTACTATTTTCTTTCTTTTCAATAAAATGGTCTAAATCATAATATTTTTTCTGAAGAGATTTAGAAAGAACCCTTCCAATAGTAGATTTTCCACTGCCCATATATCCTATCAATATTATCATATAAAAAGAATCAAATTAGTAGTAAACAAGACTTTATGTAATTCTATTAAAAAAAAACAAATTTATGGTAAAATAGCCTTGCAAAGTAAATAATTGATATTATATTTGCACCCGCATTACTGAAATGCATTTGACTCGATAGCTCAGTTGGTAGAGCACAACACTTTTAATGTTGGGGTCCTGGGTTCGAGCCCCAGTCGGGTCACAAATAACTACAAATGAAGCCTTTGCGGAGGCTTTATTTTTTTGACTCGATAGCTCAGTTGGTAGAGCACAACACTTTTAATGTTGGGGTCCTGGGTTCGAGCCCCAGTCGGGTCACAAATAACTACAAATGAAGCCTTTGCGGAGGCTTTATTTTTTTGACTCGATAGCTCAGTTGGTAGAGCACAACACTTTTAATGTTGGGGTCCTGGGTTCGAGCCCCAGTCGGGTCACTGCGTAATGAGTATCTTTCCAAATATTTCTGCCCACGTGGAGAAATTGGTAGACTCGCCATCTTGAGGGGGTGGTGTTCGAAAGGACGTGCTGGTTCGAATCCAGTCGTGGGCACAAAGGCCACACCGAAAGGTGGGCTTTTTTTATACAAAAAATTTGTAGATTTATTTTAAAATCATTTCTGCTTCTCTCTTATTCTTAACACATCCCAACCTTACTGATCAAAGAAATCGTCTTACTTACCACTGTTGTGTCTGTATTGCTTCATAAAATTTTACTTCTTCCAAATTATGTTGAACAAACTTTACTCTATTTTGGAGAATAATAATGGTCGTAAATCGATTATCTTGGTAATTTAACTAAATCTTTTATGTTTTACCAAGTTAAATAAGTATTTTTGTTTAATATATACTATGAAAAGATGAACAATGTTAAGAGAAATTTCAGTATAAAAGATCTTGAGAATTTATCAGGAATAAAGGCACATACCATTAGAATATGGGAGAAGCGCTACGATCTCTTACAACCAAATAGGACAGACACCAATATTAGATATTATCCTTTGAGTAGTCTCCAAAAATTACTCAACATAACGCTTCTTTACAATCACGGATATAAAATTTCCAAAATAGCTAAATTAAAAGAAGACGTTATTCCTGTAATGGTAAGGGAAATTATATCAGAGAATAGTGTTAAAAATCATTCTATAAATGCTTTTAAACTAGCTATGATTAATTTTGATCAAACGCTGTTTTATAGTACCTATAATAGTCTTTTAATTGATAAATCTTTCAGAGAAGTTTTTTACGAAGTTTTCATTCCTCTTCTTAATGAACTTGGACTTCTTTGGCAAACTGACACCATCAGTCCTTCTCATGAACATTTCATAACGAGTCTTATAAAGCAAAAAATACTAATCAATACAGAGAAGCTTCAAATGATTGAACCTTCCAAAAAAGATAAGGTATTTGTATTGTATTTACCAGACAACGAAATTCACGAAATAGGTTTGCTTTATTTAAATTATGAAGTAGTTTTAAGAGGGTATCAATCTATTTATCTTGGACAAACAGTTCCATTAGAAAGTTTAAAAGATATTCTTAAATATTTTTCCAGCATTACCTTTTTGTCCTATTTCACCGTTGAGCCTAATAAAGATAAAGTGCAAAATTATGTTCGTGAATTCTCTAAAGATATCAATGAAAGTGGTGCTAATAGTCTTTGGATACTTGGGCAACAAATTCAGCATCTTAAAATGGATCAATTACCAGATTCCATTCGCACCTTTGAAAGCATAGAGCAGGTTGTTAAAGAACTGTGAAATTTTGTTTAGCTGTTTTCTGCTGTTTAACTTTTTGATACATTTGTTGAACAATGGGAAATAAAATTATTGTTATCGGTTCTGGTTTTTCTTCACTCTCTGCTGCTTGTTATCTTGCAAAACAGGGACACCAAATAACCATCATTGAGAAAAATCCAACCCTTGGCGGGCGTGCTCGCCAACTTAAAAGAGATGGATTTACTTTTGATATTGGTCCAAGTTGGTATTGGATGCCAGATATTTTTGAACGTTTTTTTGCAGATTTCAACAAGAAACCATCAGACTATTATTCGCTTGAAAAATTAGATCCTGCGTATCAAGTGATTTTTAAAGATGAAATTATCACTATTGGAGACTCTTTAAACAAAATATATCAAGAATTTGAGCGTATTGAACCGGGAAGTTCTACTAAACTTAAAAAATTCATTCAAAAAGCAAGTGATAACTACGACATTGCTATTAAAGACATTGTATACAGACCTGGAATTTCCCCTTTAGAATTGGTCACAAAAGAAACGGTTTTAAGGGTGGGGCAGTTTTTCAAAAATATTAGTAAAGATATTCGCAAAGATTTTAAAAATGATAAGCTAATAGCTATTTTAGAATTTCCTGTTCTTTTTCTAGGAGCAAAACCAAGTGATACACCTTCTTTTTATAGTTTTATGAATTATGCAGACTTTGGTCTTGGCACATGGCATCCTAGAGGCGGAATGCACCAGATTATAATTGCAATGGAGAAGTTGGCCAGAGAACTGGGTGTAGAGATCATCACAGATTCCCCCGTTGAGAAAATTATGGTTGAAAATAAGAAGGTAATTGGTATTCAAACCAATGGAGAAGTCTTAAAGGCCGATATTGTTGTTTCAGGGGCAGATTATCATCATTCTGAAACGCTGCTCGAAGAACCTTATAGGCAATACAGCGAAAAGTATTGGAGTAAAAAGACCTTTGCGCCCTCCTCTTTATTATTCTATGTAGGTTTTGACAAAAAACTGAAAAATATTAGTCATCATAATTTATTTTTTGATGTTGATTTTGAAGCACATGCAGAAGCAATTTATGATACTTTAGAATGGCCCAAAGAACCTCTTTTCTATGCTAATTTCCCATCAATTACTGATGCTGAAATGGCTCCGGAAGGAAAAGAAAATGGCTTTTTTTTAATTCCAATAGCACCCGGAGTAGAAGACACACCTGAATTAAGATCGCAATATTTTGACATTATCATGGATCGTTTTGAAACACTGACGAACCAAGAAATAAAAAATAGTATTATATTTAAGGAATCCTTTTGTGTGAAAGACTTTGTGAAGGAATACAACTCTTATAAAGGCAATGCATATGGAATGGCAAACACGCTGCTTCAAACTGCGTTTTTAAGACCTGGTCTAAGAAGTAAAAAAGTGAAAAATTTATATTTTACAGGACAATTAACAGTTCCGGGTCCTGGCGTTCCTCCTGCATTAATTTCAGGTAAATTGGTATCAGAATTAATTCATAAACAAAATTAAGCCTTATGAAAGCATTATTTGACACGGTTTCTTATGGATGTAGCCAATTGGTAACCAAATCCTACAGCACATCCTTCTCCATGGCGGTAAAAATGCTTGCTCCTAGTATTCGTCAGGATATCTATAATATCTATGGCTTTGTAAGATTTGCAGATGAAATTGTAGATACTTTTCACGATTACGATAAAAATATACTTTTTGACAGGTTTGAGGAGGATCTAGAAAAAGCTTTGGAAGATAAAATTAGTTTAAATCCTATTCTTAATTCGTTTCAGCATACAGTTCATAAATTTCAAATAGAGCATTCTTTGATTGCTGCTTTTATGAAAAGTATGCGTTTGGATTTAGTTAAGAAAGTATATACCACACAACAGGAGTATGAAGAGTATATTTTTGGGTCAGCAGATGTAGTTGGACTCATGTGTCTTACGGTATTTGTGAATGGAGATCGCAACCAATATGAAATCTTAAAGGAATCGGCCATGGCTCTTGGCTCTGCATTTCAAAAAGTAAATTTTCTTCGAGACCTCAAAGCAGATTACGAAGATTTAGACCGTACTTATTTCCCCAATACTGATCTTAGCCAACTGGACGAAGTATCTAAACAAGCAATAATCGCAGAAATAGATTGCGATTTCAAAAAAGGGTATGAAGGAATTATGAAACTTCCTACCGAAGCTAAGTTTGGTGTGTATACTGCTTATAAATACTATACAAAACTTTTACAAAAATTAAAAAATACGCCTCCTTTAGAAATTAAAAATACTAGAATAAGAGTACCTGATTATCAAAAATTTGGACTTTTGGCCTCCTCCTATTTTAATTATAGGTTGAATCTGATTTAACCCATTTTCATAAAAGTAATTTTTTATGCACACCCTAATTTGGATATTGATATTCTCACTTACCTTTGCTATCATGGAATGTATGGCATGGTTTACACATAAATATATAATGCATGGATTTCTTTGGAGTCTTCACAAAGATCATCACAAAAAAGATCACGACTCTTGGTTTGAGAAGAATGATGCTTTTTTTATTTTTTATGCCATTGTAAGCATGTCATTTATTATGATTGCAGATAACACCAACTTTTGGTATGGTTTTCCTATTGGATTTGGCATTATTGCTTATGGTGCTACCTATTTTATGGTACATGATATTTTCATCCATCAAAGATTCAAATTTTTACGCAATGCTAATAATTGGTATGCAAAAGGAATACGAAGAGCCCATAAGATACATCACAAACATTTAGGCAAAACCGATGGGGAATGTTTTGGAATGCTTTTTGTTCCATTAAAGTACTTCAAAAAATAAAATGCTAATTTCCTTTTTTTTGTAATAACGCATCAATAGTTTCTCTTACGGTCTTACTATTCCAGTCTGCTGCACCCTTTTTTTCAATAACAATTTTACCATCAGGACTTATTAAATAAGTTGCGGGAATACTTCTAGAATACAACTCATCTGGTATTTCACCAATAGGATTATAAACCTTAAAATCATACATATTCTTCTCCATAAATGGACGTACACGTGCTTCATTATCTGAAGTAACGAAATAGAAATCTATTTTATCTTTATAATCTGTATATAAGTTTTGTAAACTTGGCATTTCTGCAATACATGGTGGACACCATGTGGCCCATAAATTTACCAATATTACTTTTCCCTTAGAATCTTCAAAATTGATTGAAGTATTACCAGTCACTTCATTTAGACGCCAATAATAATTACTCACTTCAAGCCTGTCGCTCTCAGCTTTCACAAATGGTGTAAAAGAAAGCAACCTATAAGCAAAAACTTTCATTGGATTCCCTGTTGGTGGGTAGAGCAACAAGAGTATGAAGACAACCAAAGACACGTTAATAATGCTGTTCTTTATACTTTTCATGTATTTCACTTTTTACAAATACATTAGTGGTCGTTAATTTTTTAGCTAACTGACATCAAAAAAAACAAAAGTTTAAAAAAATGTACACGTCAAGATTTTTATAAAGCCACAAAAATCTTTTCCGAAAGAATCACTATTTCAAGTTACTAATTTTCAATTAAATCTGAAAGTAAATCGCGTACATCTGTACTATACCAATTTGCAACTCCAAACTTTTCTACTGCGATAAAACCGTCCCGATCTATGATATAGGTTGATGGAACTTTTTCTGGATCAAAAGGCATTTTTTCGCCAATTATAAGATAAGTAACAGGAAAAGTATGTCCATTTTTCTCCATAAATTTAATAACTGGCTCTCGTTCCTCATTGGTTATCAGATAGAAATCAACCTTACCTTTGTATTCATCATAAAGCTTTTGAATACTTTTTGCTTCTGCTATAGAAGGTACCCGCCATGATGCCCAAAAATGAACAAAAATAACCTTCCCTTTTGATTGATTGAAATTAAAAAAATCCCAACTTTCATCCTTTAGTTTCCAATCAAAGTCTTTTATCTCTTTTCGCTCCTCAGTCTTAACCACATCTGGACTAAACGCTAGGATTCGATTGAGCAAAATTTTTGCTTCATGAGCAACAGGAGGAATAAAGAACATTCCTATCAATAAAATAAATAAAAGATTAACAACTGACTTTTTACGAATCTTCATAGGAATCTTACAAATACAAGGGTTTGAATCTAGCCAAAGCTACTGATAAATATTGACATTATTTGTTATGAGTATACAGCTTAATAAAAGAAATTAAAAAGATATTTACTTTTTAGTGACAAAAAAACTCCCGGCATTTCGGGAGTTTTCACTATTCTTGATAGTTAAATGACTTATCCGTTATTTTCTGCTTTAATAAGGTTTAAAGCAGATCCTGCTTTGAACCATTCTATCTGACTGTTATTATAGGTGTGGTTTGCTTTGATAACGTCTTTCGTTCCATCAGCGTGTTCCAATTCTATGGTGATTTGTTTATCAGGAGCAAATGATTCTATATCAATAAAATTAAAGATATCATCTTCTTGAATCAAATCATAATCAATTTCTTTGTCAAAAGTAATTCCTAACATCCCTTGTTTCTTAAGGTTCGTTTCGTGAATTCTTGCAAATGATTTTACCAATACTACTCTAACTCCTAAATGCCTAGGCTGCATCGCAGCGTGCTCCCGGGAAGAACCTTCACCATAATTATGATCTCCTACCACTACTGTTGGAATGCCTTTTGCTTTGTACTCTCTTTGCACATCTGGAACTCCTGCATATTCACCAGTAAGTTGATTTTTTACAAAATTTGTTTTCTTATTGAATATATTTATAGCACCTATTAATGTGTTATTTGCAATATTGTCTAAATGTCCTCTAAATCTAAGCCATGGTCCTGCCATAGAAATATGATCTGTAGTACATTTGCCAAACGCTTTGATTAACAAACGCGCACCCATGATATTTTTACCATCCCAGGGAGCAAAAGGCTCTAGCAATTGAAGCCTTTCAGAATCTGATGCTACTTTCACTATTACAGAGGAACCATCTTCCGCTGGAGAAACATAACCAGCGTCCTCTACTGCAAAACCTTCTGGTGGAAGTTCATAACCTCTAGGTTCTTCTAACATTACTTCCTCCCCATCTTCATTAATTAATTTATCTGTTAACGGATTAAAATCAAGACGCCCTGCAATAGCAATTGCGGTAACCAATTCTGGAGAACCTACAAATGCCATGGTATTTGGATTTCCATCTGCGCGTTTTGCAAAGTTTCGATTGAAGGAATGTACAATAGTATTCCTATTCATATCATCAGATTTTCCACCATAACGATCCCACATTCCAATACATGGCCCACAAGCATTTGCAAAAACAGTAGCTCCAATTTTATCAAATGTGTCTATAAATCCATCTCTTTCTATGGTGTACCTCACCTGTTCTGATCCAGGGGTAATGGTAAAATTAGATTTTGTTTTTAAATTTTTATCTACCACTTGTTTTGCTAGCGAGGCTGCTCTTGAAATATCTTCATAAGAAGAATTGGTACAAGAACCTATAAGTCCGTATTCTACTTTTAAAGGCCAATCATTGGTTTGCGCTGCTTCTTTCATTTTAGAAACTGGCGTAGCTAAATCTGGTGTGAATGGTCCGTTTAAATGTGGTTCTAATTCTGATAGATTAATCTCAATTACTTGATCAAAATAATTCTCAGGATTCGCATATACCTCTGGATCTGCGGTTAGATGTTCTTTCACTTCATTAGCTGCGTCTGCAACGTCTGCTCTTCCAGTAGATCTTAAGTAACGATCCATAGATTCATCATAGCCAAATGTAGATGTGGTAGCTCCTACCTCAGCACCCATGTTACAAATAGTACCTTTTCCAGTACAAGACATTGCAATTGCACCTTCTCCAAAATATTCAACTATAGCCCCTGTACCTCCTTTTACCGTTAAGATTCCAGCTACTTTAAGTATTACATCTTTAGGTGCAGTCCAACCAGACAATTTCCCAGTTAGTTTTACTCCAATTAGTTTTGGAAATTTAAGTTCCCATGCCATTCCAGCCATCACATCTACTGCATCTGCACCACCTACACCTACGGCTACCATTCCAAGACCACCAGCATTTACTGTATGAGAATCTGTTCCAATCATCATTCCTCCTGGAAACGCATAATTTTCTAAAACAACTTGATGGATAATCCCTGCTCCGGGACTCCAGAATCCTATTCCATACTTGTTTGAAACTGATTCCAGAAAGTCAAAAACTTCATTACTAGTTTCGTTAGCTCTTTTTAAATCGGCCTTTGCACCTACTTTAGCTTGAATAAGATGATCACAATGAACAGTTGTGGGCACAGCCACCTGAGGCTTTCCTGCATGCATAAATTGCAACAGTGCCATTTGAGCAGTAGCATCTTGACAAGCAATTCTGTCTGGAGCAAAGTCTACATAATCTTTACCTCTAGTAAATGCTTTTTCTGGTATACCATCCCACAAATGAGAATACAAAATTTTCTCTGATAAAGTTAACGGCTTTCCAACAATTTTTCGAGCTTGAGTTACCTTATCGGAAAGTTCTCCGTAAACTTTCTTGATCATATCTATATCAAAGGCCATATAATTTGTCTATTAAAATTAAAAGTCCAGCGAAATTACGAAAATAGCTTTAGCTTTAAAACAATAAATTAGCAATAATCTATGCCAAAAAGGTGCGATTTATTAAAAAAACAAAAAATATATCAAGACACACAATATATTTTGTTTACCGATAGAGAACTCGGATTACATTTGATTTGAAACCGAAGAATTTTAGAGCAGTTCTGCAATAATATTCTCAACAGACCTACCTTCTGCTTCTGCCTTATAATTTTTAAGAATTCGATGTCTTAAAATGCCATTAGCTACTTTTTTCACATCTTCAATGTCTGGTGAAAATTTTCCGTTAACTACTGCATTTGCTTTAGCCGCCAAAATAAGATTTTGAGAAGCTCTTGGCCCTGCTCCCCAATCCACAAAATTGTTTACCACTTCTGGAGCAAATTCACTTCCAGGACGTGTTTTACCAACTAATCTTACGGCATATTCTATAACATTATCTGCTACGGGAACTCTTCGTATTAATTGTTGAATTTCTATTATTTCATTCGCGGTAAATAAAGCGTTTACTTCATTTACTTTTTGAGTAGTGGTCTTTTTAACCACTTCAATTTCTTCTTGAAATGAAGGGTAGTCTAATGCTATTGCAAACATGAATCTGTCTAACTGTGCTTCCGGCAATGGATAAGTTCCTTCTTGTTCTATAGGGTTTTGTGTGGCAAGAACAAAATAGGGCAGCTCTAATTTGTAATGATGTCCAGCTACGGTTACTGCTCTTTCCTGCATAGCCTCTAGCAGTGCTGCCTGAGTTTTAGGGGGTGTCCGGTTTATTTCATCTGCAAGAATAATGTTTGAAAAAACGGGTCCTTTAATAAATTTAAATTGCCGATTTTGATCTAAAATTTCACTTCCCAGAATATCACTAGGCATTAAATCTGGCGTAAATTGAATTCTTTTAAATTCAAGACCTAAAGCTTTTGCAATGGTATTTACCATAAGTGTTTTGGCAAGACCTGGAACTCCTATAAGCAATGCATGACCTCCAGAATATATGGAAAGTAGAATTTCATTAACTACCGCCTCCTGACCTATAATAACCTTGGCGATCTCTTTTTTTAATTCTTTATTTTTTTCTACTAAATTGTTAACGGCATTAACGTCTGACATCCAGTTTATTTTTTTAACCAATTATTGTTAAACTCACAGCTTTTATTATCTGAACCTACATTGATATAAGTGTCGGCTATTTTTTCTTTCATCCATTTCTGGATAGCTTTTAACTGCTTATCACTTAAAGCTAATTGCTTTATCTTAAGGTAATCCTGAGAATAATCTGCATCATGTTCATCATACCTATTGGTTACTTTTAGAATTTTATATTTAACAGTGCCATTTTGTCCTTCTTCTAAAAGTGGTGTTGATATTTCATTGTCTTTTAAATCTCTAACCTGATTATACAGGGTAGGATCCATTTTTGTCAACTCAAATCGTGTATCAAAATTTGTTGGGTTTCTTAACACTCCCCCATCAAATTTAGTTTCTTTTTCATCAGAAAAATTCTTTGCAGCTTCTTCAAAAGTAAGTTCTTTATCAATGATGCGCTTTCTAATTTTTTCTAATTCTTCTTTAGCTTCTTCAACAGCTTCATCAGAAACTTTTGGCGTTAACAAAATATGCCGTAGATCTATTTCTTGTCCTCTTATTTTCTCTACTAAAATAATATGCCATCCATAAATTGTTTTAAAAGGATCGGAAACCTCTCCTTCCTGCAAACTAAAAGCAACATCTTTAAATTCCTTTAAGAAGGGGGTTTTTCTATTAATGGCATAAAAACCTCCCTTTGGACGCGAAGCTTCATCATCAGAATATAAAACCGCTTTGGTGGCAAAGCTAGCTCCATTTTCTTCTACATCCTGTTTCATTGTCCTTAGTTTATCTACTATCTTTTCTATTTCCTCTTTACTTGCTTTCGGTTCTTTTATAATTTGCGCAATTTCAAGTTCCGCTCCAAACCTCGGAAGCTGGTCTTTGGGAATTTTCTTAAACCACTGTCTAACCTCTTCCGGAGTTATTTCAATACTTTCAATAATAGTTGCTTGCATCCTCTCCGATAATCTTCGTGTTTTTTGAATTTCAAAAAGTTCACTTCTAAAAGATTCTTCGTCATCCTTATTGTAATATTCTAAGAGCTTTTCCATGGTTCCCAACTGCTGCACTAAATAATTAATTTGTTCTCCCACAACAGATTTAATTTCTGTTTCTGAGATTTCTAAACTATCCTGTACTGCATGGTGTGCATATAGCTTGTCCTCCATCAATTTCCCTAGCAATTGGCAACGGGTTATATCTTTATTAAGTACCCCTTGATTTTGTAAGTCTATTAAGTTTTTATCAATGTCAGATTCTAAGATTACATAATCACCTACTACTGCAGCCACTCCATCTACCTTTATTTTTTTAAAGTTTACAACTTTCACAGAATCATTTTCCTGCTTTTTTTCAAGCACTGCTACCTCTGGTGCTTTATCGGTAATTACTTCTTGCGCCGCTATTGTCTGTAAACTAACAAACAACATACAAAATACGCCGCTAATTACGGTTTTCATAAATTTCATATTGTTTTTTTTGTACTGCCTCATCCATTAATTCTTTTTCTAAATTTCTAATAAACTCCAACTTTCTCTTATTCAAAATTATTTGCCTAAGTGTTGGGTTCACATATGATTCGGGGGCAATATCATTTCTTTTAAGTACATCCTTAATATGCACCAAATATACCTCTAAAGAATCTGTAAGTTCAAAAAATTGTGATTTTTTTAAGTAGTCATCCGTATTATCAAAACTTATTAAAGGTATTTTTTGGACTAACTGAGAAACCTTTATCCAAGTAGAATCATTAAATGAAGAAGCTTTAAACTGCAAAGACATCTCTTCAAGTTTTTCTTGATCTTCTTGGTTATACCTTTTAAGTAATTCTCTGGCGGTATCCAATTCATCATAAGACTTATCCAAATGAATATACCTCATTTTATATAAAGGTTCATTCAATTTAAAATTTTCTTTATTGTCTTCGTAATAGGAATTTATTTCGCTTGTTGCAATTACCGTATCCATTGTAGTTGCTACCAATGCTTCTTTGTAGGTAGCTATTAATAAATCTGCTCGATACTGATTAACCAAATCTTCAAACTCTGCAATTTGTCGTTCGTCAAGATTGATACGGGCTTTTTCTACCAGCAATTGTTTCTTAGCCCAAGTATTAATATAATTAGTAACTATATTAATACTATCTTCTTCGTTTACATCTTCTGAAATTAGTTTCTGAATTTCCTCTTCATATAGAAAATTATCTCCAACCCTTGCCACTACATTCTCTTCTATTTTCTTCTCAAAATAAGAACAAGATACGTAACAGCCAGCAGATAGAACAAGTATTAAAATCTTTTTCATTTAACCTTCAATTTCTTCTTAAGCATTCTTAATTCTTTTTTGTTTATCTTGATTTTGTTTGAATCTCTTAAAGAACGAATCCATTTTTCTTCAAGAAAATTTTGATAATCATTTATCACCGACCCCTTTGCCTCTTCATAAGACTTTTCTTGAGACGGAAGTAGTGCAATGGTTCTAAATAAAGTTAAACCAGCATCATCCTTCTTTTCAAACCATTTCATGGAAGGCTTGTATCTTTCTGGAAGTCGGTAATCATCCAGATCCATTATAATAGCAGTAAAAATAACATCTTTTAATTCTGGAAGATTTTTAGCCAATTTGCGCAGGGTTTCAAGATTTGTTTCGTTAAGCATTAGGCCTTTTAAAACAGGTGTCGCCTTCACATTTGTATAAGAAGCCGTAATCAATTCTACTCGTTGCTCCCACCTGTATTGATTTTTATTTTTTTCATAAAAATCTCTCAGGCCTGTGCTATCCATTCTTGCTTCATCCCATATTTCTTCCTGCATGATATCAAATAATAGCAGTCCTTCTCTATACTCGTTTAAGATAGCTGAAAATTCTTTATTTTCATTTTCCAGATTCGCTTCATGATATTTTAAGAGTTCTTTTTTAGAAAAATCATTAAATAAATTTTTAAAATTGATAGTTCCAAAATCATTTCTAATTTTAAACTGTTCTTGCCGCAGCCATGAAGCGAAGGTTTTTGCTTTCCAAATAGTATCTCTAATACGGAATAATTGTTTTTCTAAGACAGGGCTGTTTTTATCATAGACCCATTGCCGTTTGTAAAAATTATCATCAACCATACCTATAATTTCATCTCTCACTGCTTCATCTACCTTAAAATTATAATTTTTCTTTAGTTTGTTGAGAAAAGAAGTGGTAACCATTTTAGAGCGCTGATCTTTTTTGAGTTTGGCTTTAAGGTTTCCTTTTTCTTCTTCAAAAGAACCTATCGGATATTGCTTTATCCCTTTTATGATATGCCAGCCAAATTTGGTTTCAAATGGCGTTGAAATTTCATTCTCAGAAATGGTAAATGCAATATCTTCAAAAACCTTAGAGCTAAGCCTGCCAGCCATAAATTTAGGCAGCCTACCGCCTTTTATTGCACTTCCTTTATCTTCTGAAAATTGCTTAGCGAGTGTTTCAAAAGACCCTCCGTTTTGCAGTCTTTGATAAATATCTTCAATGCGTTTTTTTGCCTGATCATTTTTGGAAGAATCTTTAGCGTGTAATATCATGATATGAGATACTTCGGTTTCGCCACGATTAAGCCTTTGGGCATTAATCTTCAAAAAGTGATATCCAAATCGAGTTCTAAAAGGTTTAGACAAGGTTTCAGGACTTGTATTATAGGCAACACTTTCAAAAGGATATACCATTTTAAAAACAGAAAAGTATCCTAATTCTTCTCCAAAAAATGTTTTCCCGTCGTGGACAGTTTTTCGCAAAGAATCAAAATTTGAAGGAGTTGCTAATGCATAAAGCTCCTGTATTTTATTATACGCATACAAGGTATCTATTGGAGACGCCTCCGCAGATACTCTGACTAAAATATGACTTGCATTAATCTCATTCTTTAACCGTTTATAAGCTTCCTGCAATAATTGTTCACTTGCCTGTGTATCGGTCATATAATTTTCAACCAATTTTAAACGATACCCTTGTAATTCTTTTTGATAAGACTCTTTTTTATGGAATCCCTGCCTGCGAGCTTCTAGTACCTTTAATTTATAATTTATAAAGGTTTCTAAATAATCTTCTAATCCTGTTTTGTCTTTTTCATCAACAAGAGACAGATTTTTTTGATAAATTCTGGAAAATTCTTCTGATGCTATTTTTTCATTATTGATGGTGATTAATGGACTATTAATCTCCTGACCATAAGCAAAATAAACAAACATAAAAAAACACAACGTAACTACTCTTGAAATCATCTTTACCGTATTGAGTGTCGCAAAAATAGTAATATCTTAAAAGTATGTGTTCATTTAACTAAAATTTGGTAAATTTAGTGTAACGTTTAAACAAATTACAGATACTTTTTTCAACCGATTGTATCTTTTTTGTTCGTCATATTAAAACCAAAAAATAAATAAATGCAATACCAAGTCGAAATCGAAATCGATCTTGCTAGGGATGCTGTCATTGAAAAATTCAATAATCGAGAAAATTTTAAACACTGGCAGCAAGGACTATTGTCTTTAGAGCACTTAAGTGGTATCCCTGGAACTAAAGATGCCAAAACGAAATTAAACTATCAAATGGGCAAGCGCACAATTGAAATGCTTGAAACCATCACCAAAGTTGATTTCCCAGAATCATTTCATAGCACATACGAAGCCAAAGGCGTGTTTAATACTCAAGAAAATTATTTTAAAGAGGTTAATTCTCAGAAAACAAATTGGATTTCTAAATCCCATTTTAGCTTTACGAGTTTAACGATGAAATTAGTAGGCTTTTTATTTCCTAGCTCATTCAAGAAACAGAGCTTAAAATATATGATAGACTTTAAAAACTTTGCAGAAAATGGAATCTCGCTGGCAAATGACCAAGATTAAATTAATCTGGGACTTTAGAGGGCCTAATGCCAAAAATACTGCTAAGCATCACTTAGCGCATCTCGAAGATTATTTTAAAATAGAAAAAATACATCACGAACATTTAGAGCAAAAGCTTTTGAATGACATGCATGCCATAGCCTGTGTTGTTGTAAACGAACCCGATGTAAGAACAGTACGTGATGCGCTCAAACCTCATAGAGGTCAATTATTTTCTGATTAATAATACGACTATTTAGGAAATAGCTATCTTGAATAATTAGGTGACTCTTTTGTAATGGTTACATTGTGGGGATGGCTCTCTGTTATACCAGATGATGTGATTTTCACAAACCTGCCATTTTCTTTAAGTGAAGGAATATCTTTTGAACCGCAATACCCCATCCCTGCTCTTAATCCTCCTATAAATTGATGCATACTTTCCATTAAATCACCTTTGTATGGAACGCGTCCAACAATTCCTTCTGGCACCAGCTTTTTGATATCGTCTTCTACATCTTGAAAATATCTATCCTTACTTCCATGCTTCATGGCTTCTACACTACCCATTCCACGATAAGACTTAAACTTTCTACCTTCATATATAATAGTTTCCCCTGGAGATTCTTTGGTACCCGCTAACAATGATCCTAGCATTACACAGTCTGCCCCAGCAGCTATTGCTTTTGGGATATCTCCAGTATATCGTATGCCCCCATCAGCAATAACAGGCACACCCGTTCCTTTAAGTGCATTTGCCACTTCAAGAACTGCAGTAAACTGAGGAAAACCTACACCAGCAACAACACGTGTAGTACAAATTGATCCTGGACCAATTCCTACTTTTACAGCGTCTGCTCCATTATCTGCAAGATATTTTGCAGCTTCAGGGGTAGCAATGTTACCTACTATCACTTCAAGTTCAGGAAATGCTTTTTTCACTTCTTTTAAAACAGAAACTACTCCTTTTGTATGGCCATGCGCAGTATCAATAACCACAGCATCTACTCCTGACTTTACCAGTGCACTTGCACGTTTTACGGCATCTCCGGTAACTCCAATGGCCGCCGCAACTCGTAATCTACCATAGGTATCTTTGTTAGCATTTGGCTTTTGGGTGAGCTTTGTAATATCTCTAAAAGTGATGAGCCCTATAAGTTTATAATCTTTATTAACTACTGGTAATTTTTCAATCTTATTTTCCTGAAGAATAACTTCCGCATCAGAAAGGGAAGTTCCTTCGCTGGTAGTTACCAGATTGGCAGTTGTCATTACTTCAACAATAGGACGGTCATTGTTTCTTTCAAATCTTAAATCACGGTTTGTGACAATTCCTTTTAGTGTACCTTCTTCATTCACTACTGGAATTCCTCCTATACTATGTTCTGCCATATTGCGCTTAGCATCTTTTACAGAGGCTGTAAGTGGCAGTGTCACAGGATCTAGTATCATACCACTTTCTGCACGTTTTACTTTACGAACTTCCTGAGCCTGTTGTTTAATGCTCATATTTTTATGCAATACACCAATACCGCCTTCTCTAGCCATGGCAATTGCCATGGCAGATTCTGTTACCGTATCCATAGCGGCAGCTACGATAGGAACATTTATCTTAATATTCTTGGTGAATTGAGTCTGAATATTAACTTCTCTGGGAAGTACTTCAGAATATGCTGGAACTAGCAGTACGTCGTCGTAGGTAAGCCCTTCGCCAACAAATTTGGTGTCGTATAAATTCATCGCAATTAAAATATAATTGCGTGCAAATATACACCTTTTTATATGCTGAATGACCTTTAGCCCTATATTTAATATGAATTAACTGTTAAGGTTTTCAAAAAAATAATCTGATTTTCAACTGCTTATCAAAATTATTTTTATTTGTTCTAAATAAACTTTGCTCGTCTTAAAAAAGCTTTTATTTTTGCAATCGGAAAACAATTATTATCTTTAATCAGTCTAAATAAATGAAAAAAATAGTTCTTTTAACTATCCTTTCAATTGCACTTACGGCAACAGCGCAAGATAGCAATCCAGTGAGCAAAAAGTCCGATACCGTTCAGCTTAAAGAGGTCGTTCTATCTGCAAATGTAATTTTCGGCAGTAAATTTGAAGCCCGAAATCGCACAGGTTCTGCTTATTATATTTCTCCTGCAGAGATGAAAAAATTTAATTATACTGATATCAATAGAGTTCTTAGATCTGTCCCCGGGGTGAATATTTATGAAGAAGATGGTTTTGGCCTTCGCCCAAATATTAGTTTACGCGGTACTTCCCCAGAAAGAAGTGCTAAAATATCTTTAATGGAAGATGGGGTGCTTATCGCTCCCGCTCCTTATAGCGCTCCTGCGGCTTATTATTTTCCTACCATTGCAAGAATGCAAGCAGTAGAAATTTTAAAGGGAAGCAGCCAAGTACAGTATGGGCCTTTCACCACTGGAGGAGCAATTAATATGATTTCCACTCAAATCCCTGCAGATACTTTCACTGGTAAAGTAAATGCCAGTTATGGGAGTTTTAATAGTGCTCGTTTTCATACCGCTGTTGGTGGTAGCACTGGAAACATTGGATATATGATTGAATACCTCAATTTTAACTCTGATGGTTTTAAATCATTACCAACCGATGATAATACTGGTTTTGATAAGAATGATCTCGTTGCCAAATTCCGAATTAAAACAAATGAAACCGCAAAGCTTCAGCAAGCTTTAGAGCTTAAATTTCAATATTCAGACGAAACTTCAGATGAAACATATCTGGGCATTAGTAATGCAGACTTTGAAAGAGACCCTTATAGTAGATATGCCAGTTCTGAAGTAGATGAAATGAATACAGATCACATACAGTTCATGGCTACTCATGTTCTAAAATTTAATGATTATTTTCATATTACTTCTACAGGATACTACAACAGATTTGCTAGAAATTGGTACAAATTGGATTATGTAATTGCCAATGGAGAACGCAAAGGGCTTTCGAGTGTAGTTGCTAATCCGGCAGAAAATCCTGACCATTTTGCTTTCCTTAGAGGGGATGTAGATTCTCCAGCAGATGCCCTTGGCTTAAAAAATAATAATCGTGTTTATATTTCTAAGGGAGTACAAACCAAATTTGATTACCACTGGGGGAAAGATGACTTCTTCCATGATATTGAAATAGGAGCACGTATCCATTATGATGATGAAGACCGTTTTCAATGGATTGATGGGTATAGTATTAACGATGGTATTTTAAACCTTACCACAGAGGGAACTCCTGGTACCGATGCTAACCGTATTAGTAGTGCCACCGCTTTTGCGACTCATGTGTTGTATAAATTTAAATATAAAGACCTTACATTAACTCCAGGCATACGATATGAAAATATAAGCTTGAAACGCGAAGATTTTGGGAGAAATGATGTAGACCGAACAGGCATTAATCTTGCTGAAAGAGAAAATAATGTTGATATTTTTATCCCTGGTATTGGTTTTAATTACAATTTGAATAATAAAATATCTGCCTTTGGTGGTGTGCACAAAGGGTTTTCTCCTCCAGGCAATCAGGAAGGTGAAAACCCTGAAGAAAGTATCAATTATGAATTAGGGTCTCGTTTCACCTTTGCTGGACTCTCCGGAGAGTTTACTGCTTTTTTCAATGACTACAGTAACTTATTAGGAAGTGATCTAGCTGCTACAGGAGGAACAGGTTCATTAGATCAATTTAATGCTGGAGAAGTAAACGTTCAAGGAATTGAATTATTGCTTAACTATAACCTGCTTCATAAGAACACCAAATTTGCCTTACCCATCACCTTTGGATATACTTTTACAGATACCGAATTCCAAAATAGTTTTGGAAGTGAAGATGATTTGTGGGGTGAAGTAACCGCGGGTGATGAACTTCCATATTTATCAAAACACCAATTCAATACAACGGTTTCTCTTGAGCATGAAAAATTTGAATTGAATCTAAGTGGTCGCTTCAATGGGCAATTTAGAACAGAAGCGGGTAGCGGTAGCATTCCTGAGGATGAATTAGTTGATTCAAATTTTATTATTGACTTTTCGGGAAAATATCATTTGACGCCAAGTTTTAGTATTACTGCCAATGTAATAAATATGTTAGATGAAGTGTACGCAGTTTCAAGAGTTCCTGCCGGCTTGCGTCCTGGGCATCCCTTTGGTGCTTATGCCGGATTCCAGCTTCAATTTTAAATAAGTAAATTTATTATTTATTAGTGAAAATCAAAACGAGGCTTTCTGAAAAATGGAGGTCTCGTTTGATGGTATTAATGATAACGACTGAAAATCTTTGTCGCCTCGTTATAAGCACTTTCAAAACTCATGGCACTTAATCCGTGATCTGCTTTTGCCGCTGTTAAATAAGAGAATACTTTCTCAGTAGGCATATTCCCAGTAAGTTCATCTTTGGCCATCGGGCAACCCCCAAAACCTTGTATGGCACCGTCAAATCTTTTACAACCTGCTTTGTAAGCTGCATTAATTTTTTCGTGCCAACTGCTAGGCGTGGTATGCAAATGTGCCCCAAACTCAATACTGGGATAAGCCGGAATTAAATTTGAAAATAAATAATCTATAATCTCCGGAGTAGAACTCCCGATAGTATCAGACAACGATAGTATAGTAACTCCCATCGCTGCTAATTTTTCGGTCCACTCACCTACTATCTCAACATTCCAAGGATCACCATAAGGGTTTCCAAATCCCATAGATAAATACGCCACCACCTGCTTGTTATGTTGATCTGCAAGATTCAGGATTTCCTGCAAAACCTCAACACTTTGCTGTATGGTCTTATGAGTATTACGCATTTGAAAGTTCTCTGATATAGAAAAAGGATATCCTAAATAATCTATCTCTTCATGATTTACTGCATCAGATGCTCCTCTAACATTGGCGATTATAGCAAGTAATTTACTTTTTGTCTTACTTAAATCAAGTTGTGCCAAAACAGCCGCTGTGTCTGCCATTTGTGGAATCGCTTTAGGAGACACAAAACTTCCAAAATCAATGGTATCAAAGCCTACTCTTAATAGGGACTGAATGTACTGTGCCTTTTCTGCAGTAGGAATAAAATCTTTGATTCCTTGCATGGCATCTCGAGGACATTCTATAAGTTTTACCTTATGCATATAAATCGCTATTTAAGAGATGGGAAGTTCGGAAAAAGATTATAATTCCCCTACTCACTTTTTAAAATTCTTATTATTACCAAGAATTAATTACTTTGTCTCCCTAATTCTATTTCAATATTGTGAATACTATTTTTGAAACCAACCGCCTTTTAATCAGAGAACTGGTAATTGAAGATCTTCCAGCTTTTCATGAAATGCAAGGAAATCCTAATGTAATGCGTTTTGTGGGAACTCCTCCTATGACCTTAGATGAAAACCGAGAAGATCTTAAAAAGGTAATTAATGCCTATCAAAATACAAAAAGCCACTTCAATGTATGGGCATCTTTAACTAAAGAAAATAGCTTTATAGGTACGATTGCTTTGTTAAAAAACGATAAAGAAGAATGGGAAATAGGCTATCGTTTATTAGAAAGCGCATGGGGTAATGGATATGGTAGTGAACTTACTCAAGGGCTGATTCATTATGCCTTTAATATTTTAAATCTTCCTTCATTAGTGGCTTATGCAGATAAAGAAAATAAAGCATCCATTTATATCCTCAATAAATACATGAATTTTATAAATGAGTTTTGGAATAAAACCGACCAATGTGTGGACAGGAAATATGAGCTTAAAAATTTAAAATAAAATCCTACCTTTAAAGAATAATTAAAATCTAATTGATTATGAATCGTCTGCAACAACTTTCAATCCGTCCAATTTCTACAAAATCTGCTAAGAAAATTAAAGGAGGAACAGAAGAATCCAAACCTAAAGTTAGTAAAACAAGACCTTTAACTGGTTTTTATTCATAAATTTCAGAATCTTTATTTTTAATAAATGAATAAAGCTGTCATTTTACGATTTATGGGCTTGACATTCTTACTCTTGTCTGCTTTTTGGTTTTACCATTACTTTACTTCGGCTAAGGATTCTTTTTCCTTAATAAGCGCTATAGGACCCTTATTACTCGCCATTGCCATGTTTATACTTTCAACAAGCAAATCGATTACCAAAAAATGATCTCTAATAAGGATACTTATGGGATGAATGCACATCTGGGAGGCTTTGTACATCTCAATGGAATCCAAATGTATTATGAAAGCTATGGTAAAGGTGAGCCGCTTCTACTTATTCATGGAACTGGCCAATCAATTAATGCATTTAGATTTCAAATCCCTTATTTTGAAAAGTACTTTAAAGTAATTGTTATGGACTGCCGAGGCAGGGGTCTATCAACAGATACTAATGAAGAACTTACGTATACTTTACAGGCATCCGATATTAAAAAATTAATGGATGCTCTTCACATTTCAAGTGCTCATGTAGTGGGTTGGAGTGATGGCGGAATTATAGGTGTTATCATGGCGATCAATTATCCTGAAAAAGTTCAAAAATTGGTTGCAATGGGTTCTAATATTCACCCTGAAGGTCTTTTTCCAGAGCGTCTAGCTTCCCATAAGGCAGAATATAAACGTTTGAAAGCTAAAAAAGACCCTGAAAACACCACGGTTATAAAACTATATAAATTGCTGGCCTACTATCCAAAACTGAGTTTTGAAGACTTGAATGTTATTAAATCACCTACACTTATCATGGCGGGTGATCACGATGTTATTCAGGATCAACATACGGTTCAAATGTTTCAGGCTATTCCAAATGCACACCTTGCTATATTACCCGGACAAACTCATATGATGCCTACTGCGAATCCTGATTTATTTAACACCTCAGTTCTAGCATTTATGCAGAATGAATTTGTGAAGCCTAAACGATACTAGTTATTTTATATAAGTTCAAGTATACATTTATAATGTTGTGGAAATGTTCATTTCTCACTTCATACTATCCAAAATGGCTACAATATCCTCATAAGTAGTATCAGGATTGATAAAACAAAACCGGGCTACTGTTTCATAAGTTCCCTTGTTTTTCCATTTGGTTGGGGTAACAAGTGCAAACCCTTCATTGTGATTTTTATAAGTCCAATTACGATAGTCTTCTGGAGTCCATCCTTTTCGCCGGAATAGCACACAGGATAAGGCAGGCGCTCTTACCAATTCTAGATTTTCAGCTCGTTCCTTTATTAATTCCCCTGCATGATTAGCGAGTGCAATACCCCTTTCAACCGCCCATTTATATTTATCGGTTCCATGCATTGCTAAAGAAAACCATAATGGAAGCCCTCTTACCCGCCTAGTCAGTTGAATTTGATAATCAGAGGGATTAAAGCCTTGCGCACCTTCGTCTTTAAAAATATCCAGATAAGATCCTTCTTGCGAATGTGCCGCTTTGGCAAGGGCTGGTTGTTTATAAATTACTGCTCCGCAATCATAAGGAGAAAACAACCATTTATGTGGATCTATAGTTACGCTGTCTGCCTTTTCAATACCTGTAAACAAATGACGTACAGAATCTGCGACCAATGCGCCACCCCCATAAGCAGCATCTACATGAAACCATAATTTTTCTGCTTCACAAATTTCCGCAATCCCAGCAAGATCATCAATAATTCCTGCATTGGTGGTTCCTCCAGTTCCAACAACAGCAAACAGTCGTTTACGCTCATTACCACTCAAAGCATCAATTTTGTCTTTAAGTTGATATCCATCCATTCTATCTTCTGTAGCCACCAGCATTACATCAACATCCATCACTTTTGCCATTGCTTTGATAGAAGAATGTGCTCCGCTACTGGTAATAATTAGCCCTTTTATATGCTGATTTTCTGGATGCTTTCGCCATGTTTCCCTAGCGGCTACCATTGCTGAAAGATTAGCGGCAGTACCTCCGCTAGTAAAAACTCCAAAGGCGCCGGCGGGTAGCCCTGTAAGGGATACAAGCCAATGCATGGCTTCATTTTCGCAGAAAATAGCGCCGGCGCCTTCCATCCAATAAGCCCCATGAACACTAGAAGCAGAAGTAACTAAATCAAACATTACCGCTGCTCTTGTGGGTGCCGCTGGAACAAAAGCCAAATGCCTTGGATGATCTATAGGAACCGTAGCCTTAGCAAAAACATCCTTAAACAATTCAAAAGCGCGTTCACCTCCTATTCCAGTTGCTGTTATGGTATCTCCTGCCAGTGCCTTTAAATCGGATTCCTTTTTAGGCTTCCCCATTTCAGGATTGTTATTGGTTATGCGGTTGATGGCATATTTCATAACGTCAAGCGTCATCTCTATAAGTCCGATATCTATCTGATGCATGTTTGAGTAAGTTTTCGTAAAGGTACTATTAACGAAAGATTTCTTTTTAATCTCTTATCATTTCACTCTAATTATTCCGTAACTTTATCTTTAGTTAAAAGAATCTCAATTACACTATGGATTTACTATTTGCTTCAATAATTAAGGATTTTAAAGGTGCAGTAAATCATCATAAACACGCATTCCGTTATTTTACGTTAGCTACCGTTGATGAAGAGCAAACTCCTAGACTTCGTACCGTGGTTCTTAGAGAAGTGGATGAGTTATTAAGCATGACTGTTTATACAGATAGACGATCTGAAAAGATGAACCATATAGAAGACAATAAAAGCGTTTCTATGTTGTTTTTTGATAAATCAAGATTACTTCAAATTACTGTAAAAGCTACTGCCAAAAGAATTACAAATGATAGGGAATTACATGACATTTGGGAAAAAATCCCTCCTAAATCACGAAAAGACTATACCACAGAATCTTCCCCCGGACAAGAGATTAAAAACCCCGATGAAGTAGATTATATGGATCGGGAACACTTTTTTACTGCTATCAGGCTTATTCCGGAAGAAATTGAATATTTAAGACTAAAACGACCTAATCATATTCGTGTTCGTTTTAAAAAGAAAAATGAAAATTGGAAAGGCACCTATTTAGTTCCTTAACTACTCATTACAATTATATCAAACTTTAAGTGAAGGGGATCTAGCTCATTGAGGAGCGTCTTTATTAGATCTGGACCATACGCTACATATAACTGAGAAAAATTTACATTTCGTTCTTGCAAAGATTGATTCGGAAACAATATATTTTGTAGCTCTGTAATCCTATTTACTTGATCTACTAATTTTCTCTTTTGAGCTTTTAGCAATCTTTTTTCTAGCTTTTTTAAACCTTTTATTTGTTTTACTTCCTGTGCTTTCACTGCTCCCAGAAAAGATTTATCTGTTTTCTCAGCAAGTTCATACAAGGCTTTAAATTGACTTTCAAGGTGTTTTTTTTGTGGTGTGAAATCAATATCTATATTAGAAATTTCTCGCACTTTACGATTAATAAATGTATTCTGATTTAAGAATAGATGCTTGTGTGTGATGCCTAGTTTGGAAAGCTTTTCTTGTTGCTTGTGCGTAATTATTAATGCAGAGTTTCTTAGCAATAATATTGGAAAAGTAATATTTTCAACTTTAAAATAACTTTTGAGCTCTAGCCAATAGGCCAATTCTCCACCACCTCCAATATAACACAGGTTAGGTAATATAACTTCTTGGTATAAAGGACGCATAGTGACATTAGGACTAAATCGTTCAGGGTATTCATTTAATTCTTCTACTATCTCTTCTTCCGAAAAACTTTTTGTTGTTTCATTGATATAGTATCTCCCTTCTTTTTCAATAATTCGCTCTCTTAGCTCTTCGTCCAAATAAAACAAATTGATTTCTCTGGGGTTCACTTGTACCTTATAGCCAAGTTGATCCAGCGCATTAGCAGTGTCTTGAATCTCTCGTGCAGCCCTTTGCAACAACAATTCGTTCTTCATTTGAGGAATAAACATCCTTTTTAAATTAGCATCATGCCCATCTACAATAACTAAACCGAACGTTCCAAACAATTCGTTTGCCAAATAACGAGTTGCCTTCGTAAGATTTTGATGTTTTAAATACGCATTTTCAAAAAGTTGCCGGAGTTTATCGGCATACATCCCTCCTCCTATTTCCTTTGAAAAATATTCAAAAACATCTTCAAGCCCTTCGGTACTTAAGTCTCCAACCGCGCCATCAGTAGAACGATTCCACTGAAACTTTTTACCATTTAAATTGAAAAAAGAAATTTCATCAAAATCATGATCCTCTGTAGCCATCCAATATACTGGTACAAAATGATTGTTTGGATATGCCTTTTTTAATTGTCTTGATAGATTAATAGTGGCTACAATCTTATATAAAAAATACAATGGCCCTGTAAACAAATTAAGCTGATGTCCTGTAGTAACTGTAAATGTGTTAGAATTTGCTAATGCTTCTAAATTTTCTTTGGTTAGCATTGATAATGCGATGCCCTCATATTGATTTTCAAGAGCCGATTTCAATATTTTTCTATGCGCTGATGAAAATGAATTTCCTTTTTCTTCCAATTGGATTTGGAAGTTATCTAAAGAAGGGAATCTATTATAAAAAGATTTTAAAGAATCTTTTTGGTCTAAATAATCGCAGATGAGCCTGGAAAAATATCCGGTTTCATGGAAATCTATATGGTTGTCTGGCATATAATTCTTTGAAATTAATGGAATGGAACTCAATATTACCAATTATTGTAGAATTGATTATTTACCATCCATGCTGTAAAGATAAAATTCTTTGTTTTTTCAATTCCTAAAAATACGTTAAGATGTATATGCTAGGTATTTGTTTTTATTTAGTAGCTTTGAGTAATCTGTAATTTTTTAAGATAGACTATGAGATTATTCATTACAAGTATATTAATATCTGTAAGCACATTACTTACAGCACAAAATCTAAAATCACCATCAGAATTCTTAGGATATGAATTGGGAACCCGTTTTACTCGTCATCACCAGGTGGTTGATTATTACAGGCATATAGCGCAAGCTATGCCTTCTATGGTTAAATTGGAATCTTATGGAAAAACTAATGAGCAACGTACCTTATTGGTTGCTTTTGTTTCTTCGCCAGAAAACATAGACACTCTTGAAGATATTAGAACGGAACACTTAAAAAATACGAAAGGACAAGGCAGTCCAGACAAAGCTATTGTGTGGTTGGGTTACAATGTTCATGGAAATGAAAGCGTAAGTACAGAAGCTTCTATGCAAACCATCTACGATCTGCTTACAAAAAAACAGGAATGGCTTAAAAATACGGTTGTAATTATAGACCCATGTATTAATCCTGACGGACGAGACCGTTATGTAAATTGGTATAACCAATATGTAAATGCTCCGAATAATGTAGACCCCAATAGTAAAGAACATCATGAACCTTGGATTAGTGGACGTTCTAATCATTATATGTTTGATTTAAATAGAGATTGGGCATGGGTAACACAGGTAGAAAGCCAGCAAAGACTTAAGGTTTTTAATAAATGGTTGCCGCATGTTCATGTTGATTTCCATGAACAAGGGGTAGATGACCCTTATTATTTTGCCCCAGCAGCAGAACCTTTCCATGAGATAATTACACAGTGGCAAAGAGATTTTCAAGTAGCTATTGGTAAAAACCACGCCAAGTATTTTGATAAAGAAGGCTGGTTCTACTTTACCAAAGAAGTTTTTGACCTTTTATATCCAAGTTATGGCGATACCTATCCCACTTATAATGGCGGCATTGGAATGACTTATGAACAAGGCGGGAGTGGTCGTGCTGGTTTAGGTATTACAACCTCATATGGAGACACCCTTACGCTTAAAGATCGTATTGCACACCATTACACCACTGGGATTTCTACCGTAGAAATCTCTTCAAAAAATGCACAAAAGCTAAATGAAGAATTCAAAAAGTTCTATACAAACAGAAGTTTTAAATATAAAAGTTACGTTCTAAACGGAGATGCAGATAAAATTTCAATGCTTACCGAACTACTGGATCAGCATGAAATTAAATACGGTTTTGCAAGCAATAGCAGTGTTAAAGGCTTTAATTATAAGACAGGTACTTCTGGTAGTATGCGTACCTCTATAAATGACTTGGTGGTTAGTACGAATCAACCAAAAGGTAAATTGGTAAAGGTATTATTTGAACCAAATACTAAATTAAGTGATTCTCTCACCTACGATATTACTGCTTGGTCACTACCTTATGCATACGGGCTAAATACAATAGCTTCAGAAAGTGCGGTTAGCGCTACACCAAAAACAGTTACTAAACCTGAAATAGTCGTTTTAGAAGACGATGCATATGCGTATTTAACCAATTGGAGTAGCATGCAGGATGCTCGTTTTCTTGCTGCTTTGCTCGCTAATAATATTCGGGTAAGATATGCTGTTAAACCCTTTGAAATGAATGGGGTTTCTTATAGCAGAGGAAGTCTTATAATTACCAAATTAGATAACAGAAATTATAAAAATTTTCTCAAGACGCTTGCTCAAACTGCCTATGAGCACGGACAAACGCTGGCTTCTTCAAAAACAGGTTTTGTAGACTCCGGTTATGATTTTGGGTCAGATAATGTAAAGATGATTCCGAAGGTAAAAGTTGCATTATTGTCTGGGGGTAGCACTTCTACCTTGAATTTTGGTGAGACATGGCATTATTTTGAGCAGCAATTAGGATACCCCGTGAGTATTTTAGATCATACTTACTTCAATAAAGTAGACTTGTCACACTATGATGTTCTTATTCTTCCTGAACTTTGGGGAGGTAGCTTTTTTAGTAAAGATCAATTGGAAAAAGTGCGTAATTGGGTAAAACAAGGAGGGAAATTAATTGCCATAGGAGATGCCTTGAAGGCTCTAGCAGATACTAAAGAGTTTGGACTCAAAAAGAAGATAGTTGAAAAAGATTCGTTACCAGATTTAAGTAGCTTTGGTAGTGGAAATAGAGAATATATAAAAAATTTAATTACAGGAGCTATTTTCAAGGCTAAAGTAGACATCACTCACCCTTTGGCTTTTGGTTATAATGACACTTATTTTACGCTAAAACTAAGTGACAATAGTTTTGAATACTTAAATAAAGGTAATGTAGTATATCTTTCAGGAAGTGATAAACCTATCTCTGGCTTTGCTGGAAGTGAAGCTCGTAAAAAAGTAGCAAATTCTCTAGTTTTTGGTGTTGAAAAAGTAGGAAAAGGAAGTGTTATATATTTTGTGGACAATCCTATTTTTAGAGGTTTCTGGGAAAACGGAAAGTTATTTTTTGCGAATGCTGTCTTTATGGTAAACAATCGTTGATATTCATATTATCTTTACTCTGAATCATTCGATTTAAAGTAAGGCTACCCTTAGATTTGTTGGATTGAATTAACCTATGAAACATTCCTTTATCAAGACATTTTCAGGGGAAAGGCAAATTTTCAGCAATATGATTTTTTAGAAAATTACTTTGACACCTATTTTAACATGAGTTCGATCTAATTTCAGTTTTATATTTTAATCTTAAATGCGATCATTGAATTATTAATACTATTGTAATAAGGTGCTTACGTTCATTTTCGTATTTAGGGTATATTTTTTCAAGGATACACGTTTGTAGCCTTCCCTAAAAAGGGGAAGGCTACATCAAAATAAAACCATATACAATGAAACATGTAGCGCATTTTTACACGCTCCTGTGTTATCTGAAAATAATAATTTACCAAAATAAAGTCTTTTGGCACCCCCCTTTAATATCTTTAAAACTCTTATAAGAGGGAAGTTATTCTCTTATATAGATTACAGCTGCTGTTTCTTTAGAAGCAGTGGTAGACATATTTCCAATATCTTTTCTTTGCAAAAAAGAATTCATTTTAAAGGCTTGAATACGTTCATCATCGTTCACTGAAATTAGATCTTCTTTAGAATTTATTTTTATCCAGCCATAATCACTAACAATATAGTAGCTATTATCCACTTCAATAAAGCTATCCTGATTACCTACCAATGCCAGTTTTATTTTTTTATCAAAGCTAAGTTTGTTCTCTGTTTTTTCTTTTACAAGGTTAAGTCCTGCTAAGGCACTCTCATAAGAAACTCCACTTCCTGAAGAATATAGCTGAGAAAAGGCATGGCTTTCACTATTTTGGGCTCTTAACCCAATGTGGTAAACTGCTTCGCGATTTCCAGGCCAAGGTCCCCAATGTTCTTTATGCACCAAAAAGTTGTAATTTTCACCTTCTATTTTAAATGCAAACTCGATTTCTCCTGTTGGACTAACTTCTAAATCACTTTGAAAATAACCGTTTTCATCAGTATTGGTGAGAAGTTTTCCTGATACATTATCATATATATTTGCTCCAGAGACGGGAGTAAAGTTTTCAGCATCTACTACGATACCAGCAAGATGAATTATTCTCATATCAGATTTTTTTTGTGCGTGATTCACTTGAAGTATGAAAACTGTTAGGCAAAACGCAATTATTTTAATTAATTTCATTTTAAATTTTATTTAATTATACTTTCTAGGAAAAATGTTATTATTTAATTTCCTAATTCTAGTTGATTTTTGACTAATGAATAATATTTATTAGGTGTTTTAATTAATTCTTTATGGTTTCCTTTTTCGATCAACTGTCCATTTTCCATAACAATTATCTGATCGGCATTCTTAACGGTACTTAGCCTATGGGCAACTACAATTACTGTTCTACCTTTAAAAAAATCATTGAGATTGTTTAATATACTTTTCTCTGTGTTAGCATCTAGCGAACTTGTAGCTTCATCAAAGAATAGAAATTCAGGATTTTTGTAAATAGCTCGGGCAATTAAAACTCTTTGATTTTGACCACCGCTTAGCTGAATTCCTACATTTCCAATTTTTGTTTCAACTCCTAAAGGCAATGAATTTACAAAATCATCTAAACAAGCAATTTTAATTGCTTTATTTAAAGCTTTTTCATCTACGAACTCATTTTCAGATAGGGTTATGTTGTATTTAATAGAACCGGAAAAAATATGACCATCTTGTAAAACAACACCACATTTTTTTCTCCAGCTATCTGGATGTAGTTGTTCAAAATTTCTATCACCCAAATAAATAGTACCAGAATTAGGGTTGTAATATTTCATCAACAACTTCATTAGTGTTGTTTTTCCACTACCACTAGTGCCCACGATTGCCGTTATTTTATTTTTAGGAACTAATAAAGACAAGTTTTTTATAACAAATGGATTAAAACTCCCTGGATATTTAAAAGATACATCGTCTAAAACAATATCTTCAATTTCAAAAAAATCATTTATAGCTTCTGTTTTAATGTATGCATCTTCATTAGCAATACTATATACATCTTGAACTCTTTTATTAGAAATTTGAGCATCTTGAACATCTTTAAAATTGTTTATTAAGTTTATAATTGGGCCGCTTAATTGACCAATGATATATGAAATACTTAACAAAGTACCCACTGTCATTTCAGACATAATAATAAGATAGGCACAATAGGCTATAACACTTAATTCTTTTAATTTAAGGATAAAATTTGCACCTGATAATTGGTACATATTTAAAAACAAAGACTTTAATTCTAACTCATTCAACTTTACTTGAAGTTGAGTTATTCTAGAAATGATTGCATTTTGAGCCTGATTTACTTTTATTTCAGGCATATTCATTATAAACTCGTAAAGATTATTGCTGTTATCTGACTGCCGAATAAACATTGAATATTCTAAAGTGGCTCTTTTTTTCAAAAAGAACGCTACCCAAATAATTGAAATAACACTTAATGCTAGAAAAACTGCAAATACTACCTCATTAAGGTAGAGTAATATTAAGCTAAAAACAACCAGGTTTAAAACGTTTATTAGAAAAGATATTCCCTTCCAAGTTAAAAATTGCTGTATTTTTGACAAGTCGGTAAGTCTTTGAAGCGTATCGGTGTTTAAGCGTGTATCAAAATAATTTATAGGTAATTTAATTAACTTTTTTAAAAAGTTTTCTTTAAGGTTAATGGATAAATTAAAATTAAACTTAGTCAACAGATAATCACTGTAAAATCTGGAGCAAAAATTTCCTAAAAATAAAGCCAATTGAGCTAACAATAATACCAATACTAGATTGATTGATTTAGCAATAATTCCATCGTCAATAATTCTTTGAAATATTATAGGAATCAGCCAATTTGCAGAAAGCCCTATAAGTAGTAAGAAAAAAGACAGGAAGTATTTAAACTTATTTTTTTTGGAAAATTTTACTAACTCATCATATAACCCATTTTTTTTAAAATTTTTCCTCTTTCTTTTTGGTGATGCTTTAAATTCTTCTGTTGGTTGAAATATAAGACAGACCCCTTTGGTATTATTGCCTATCCATTCTTTTTCTAAAAGGTCTTTTTCAATAACGGTATTACCAAAGCCAGGATCAGCTATATGATAATATGCTTTATGTTTTTTATATCTTACTTTTTGAAGTACAACAAAATGATCTTGTTTCCAAAACAATATGGCAGGCAAAGGAATTTGTACTAAATCTTCAGCGGTAAGTTTCAATGCATTACTTTGAAACCCTAACTTTCTACCACCTGCCAGAATATCTTTTACAGAAACACCCATTCGAGTAACTTCGCATAATTCCTTGGCCTCTTTTAAATCAATATGATTTTCATAGGCATTAGCAATCATAGCCAAACAGGCTGGCCCGCAATCATTACTTTCTAACTGATTTATAAATTTAAGCTTCATTAAGTTCTAAAGTTTCTATAATCTCTTCAATTTTAGATTTAACAACATCATCTTTTATTTTTTCATCTCCTTCATAGATACAATATTCACCACGGCCACCTTCCTCCAGTGCTTCCATAGCATGTTGCGAACAACCACCATTACAAATTGGCATTAATCTACAGGTAAGGCAAGGTTTGTTTTTAAACTTGACTTCCATTCTTCTTTCCAGGTAATTATTTTCCCAAATTAAATCACCTTCGTTGGTTAAATACCCTGCTCTATTTGCTGTGGTAAAATCTCTTGCTGTACATTTATAGATGTCACCATTGTAATTAATTACCGCACTATTTCGTTTATCTGCATAGCATGATTCAACTACATTATTAGGAGAATTATGTTTTACAGTAAGGCCCTTGGATTTCATATACTCTAGATTCTGATCCACAATCATTGGAATATCTTCACCGTCAGAATCTTGCCAAACCCTATGAAAATCAACTAAAAGGAAATCGTTTTTTATTTCCATATCGATATCATCAAATTCATCTGAGATCTTGTAGGCATCTTCAATATTATCTTTGGTATAATTAATTCTTAACCTCACCGGAAAGCTATTATTTAAAAGCAGTTTTATGTTGCTTACTATTTCAACATAAGAGCCTTTGGTTTTAGTTACATATCTTACTGCATCATGTTTTTTTCCATAACCATCCAAGGTAATCTGCAAAGCGGGTGCTATTCCATGCGATTTAAAGAAATTAATAAAATAATCATCTACTAGATATCCGTTTGTTGTAAAACTAACCGCATAATCTACTGAATTTTCTACGCATTCTTTTTGTAGCTTTTGAATCACTGGAACTACATCTCTTTTAAAATACAAAAGTGGTTCGCCCCCAAAAAAAGAAAGATTAAAAAAATTCATCGCTGGTTTCTGAGCTGTTTTTTCAATAAATTTACTGACTTTATCAATCATGCTATCAGAAAAGCTAGATTTCTTAATATGGGTTTCATAACAGTACCAACATTTAAAATTACAATTCATAGTTGGATTAATTGTTAATAAAAAACTACTATTGTTTTCATCAACGGTTTTTACAATTTTTCTTATTTTTTCTACTTCGTCTACATTATTTGGAACTAGGAACTCTTCTGACTTTAAATACTTGTAAAAATCAGGGTGAATTTCTTCTAAACCATCTATTCCCTCCATAATAGAAGCCTCAAGCAAGTCTTTTAGCAAAGGGGCAATAATAATAAATTTTTGTGTATATGAATTGTAAAGATAAAAAGAATTGTCAAAGGGTATTATTGAATTAAATTGACTGTATTTCATAGCATTTTGAAGTTTATATTTTAAAAATTAGGTGCTTTATCTATCAAAAATATTGGGTATATAATTAGCACCAAGGAAATTATTAGTGAGAGTTTTCAGTCTATTACCTATACCAGATAATGAGTAGTAAAACCTCCCATTAGTATTTTTAGTTTTCAGAAATAGCCTGAAAGCCCTACATATTAAATAATATTTACCTTGGTAGCTATCATAAATAGCGTTGTAAGTCTATATTAAAGAATACAACTTTTTACTTAGTACCACAGCCAGCTGCACCATTTAGAATCTGGCCATCCCCACATCCTTTTACACAATTACCGCCTTGGCAATTGTTAGTAGTTTCCTGAACTGGATCTTGAAATGTACCGGATACACTAGCAGAAAAGCCTCCTACTAATTTATTTTCTGAATCTTCGGCAACGGGTTCGAAATTTGAAATATCAAATATCATTTTCACTTTATTTCCCATAATTTTAAAGTTTACATTATTTAGTTATTGGTTGTTATTTATATTATTTGGATGTACAATTCCTCTATTGCATGCATTTTATATTCACTAGCATGGTAGCACTGATTAGTTTTTTACAAAGTACTAATCGACTCTTGGATTATTTTTTTTCTATAAAACGCTGTCACTAGTTTGATAAAAGATACTTGGCAATTATTATTAAGCTTTTCCAGACTATTACCGATAATCAGATAACTAGTGATAAAACCATTAACAAGTTCTTTCTTAGTTTTCAGAAATAGTCTGGAAATTCTACATGTTGAGTGATATTGCTTTGGTAGCAATGATAAACACAATTGTAAGTCTAACTTAAAGAATACAATTATTGCTTAACACCACAGCCAGCTACACCATTTACATTTTGTCCATTCCCACATCCTTCTGTACAGTTAGCACCTAGGCAATTGTTTGTAATAGTATCTTGTTCCTGACTTTGACCTCTGGATACACTGACAGAAAAACCTCCAACTAGTTTATTTTCTGAGGCTTCGGCAACGGGTTCGAAGTTTGAAATATCAAACATCATTTTTACTTTGTTTCCCATAATTTTAAAGTTTAAATTTATTATTTATTGGTTGTTGTTCATATAATTTGAATGTACATTCAATCTATTATACGCTTTGTATACTGACTAGCACTGAAGAACTATTAGTTTTTAAGAGGTAAGAACCAGCTCTTAAATTAATTTTTTCTATTCAACCCTGTCAATAGTTTCATAATTGGCACGTTACCAACTATTAGCAAATTTTTCCAGGCTATTACTTACACTTAATAATTAACAGTAAAACTGTCAATTAGTTTTCTTTCTTAGTTTTCAGAAATAGTCTGGAAATGCTTCATACTAAATGATAATTGCTTTGGCAGCTATCATAAAAGTAATTGAAGGTCTCAATTAAAGACACACAATTAATTTTGTTTAACGCCACAGCCAGCTACACCATTTACATTCTGTCCATCGCCACAGCCGGATACACAATTAGCACCTAGACAATTGTTAGTAGTTTGCTGCACCTGATCTTGTAATGTACCTGATACACTAACAGAAAAGCCACCTACCAATTTGTTTTCCGAGTCTTCAGCAACGGGTTCGAAGTTTGAAATATCAAACATCATTTTTACTTTGTTTTTCATAATTTTAAAATTTATATTAGTTTTTGGTTTATACTTATATAATTTTGAATGTTCATCCCATCCATGTGGACTTATTATCAGTTGACCAGAGTTGAAAAACAGCTAATTTTTATTAGTAAAACAAAACCAGTCATTATAGCAAATTCAATATGTTTTTCATATGCCATAATTTGAATATGGATAAGGTTTATTTAAAGGCATCTGGAATTGTCTAAAACATTGTAAAGACTAAAAAAGATTAACTGAGATTTTATTTTTTAAATCTTCAGAAATAAATAAAGCTTCAAAATCAGAAAGATGAAAAAAGATATCTGTTTTAGAAGCTTTAATACATGTACTTATAAGTCTAGTCCAAATAAAGACACTACGATTAATTTACTTTAACACCGCAGCCAGCTGCACCATTTGCATTCTGTCCATTACCACATCCAGAGGCACAATTAGCACCCAGGCAATTGTTCGAAACAGTATCCTGACTCTGGCTTTGACTTCTGGATACACTGGCAGAAAAGCCCCCCACTAATTTATTTTCTGAATCTTCAGCTACAGGTTCGAAACTTGAAAAATCGAACATCTTTTTTACTTTGTTTCCCATAATTTTAAAGTTTAAATTGATTATTTATTGGTTGTTATTCATATAATTTAAATTTATACCTCTTCTACAATACATGCATCATTAGCTTACCAAGGTTGAAGAACAATTGGTTTTTTATTGTGTATCAGCTAAGTGGTTACTATACCATATCGAATACGCTGTCCTATACAATAATTCGTATAAGAATTACATCCTTAAAAAATCTCTGGCTTATTTATAATATTGGAAAGAAAAAACTAAATGTGAGATTTTAATTTTTTAAATCTTCAGAAATAAAGCTCTGAAATCAGCAAATAATAATATAGCTACTATGAAAATAATTTTAATGCATATAATTGCAAATCAGTATAAGGATAACTAATTTTGTTTGACACCGCAGCCTGCTACAGCGTTTACGGTTCCTCCGCCCCCGCATCCTTCCACGCAATTACCACCCTGGCAATTATTTGTAATAGTTTCTACGCCTTGAACTCTATTAGATGATATGCTGGCGGTAAAGCCTCCTACCAATTTATTTTCTGAATCTTCGGCAACGGGTTCGAAATTTGAAATATCAAACATGAATTTCACTTTGTTTTTCATTGTTTATTAGTTTTCGGTTAGGCACTCTATTACGTATCTAAATACGTTAACACCTATAAATATAAAAAAATATTTTAAAAAACCCTTCTTATTTCAAAGAAAAATACTACTTATAAAAATTAAAACTTACGTAATAACTCTATATTTTTCTGCTTTTAAACGAATGTTTTGCATACATTAGTAAAATATATTTTTAAACTCATTTAATTTTTACATGAAATTTAAAAGCATACTTTTAAAAGAAATAAATGTTTTGTCTATTGTGTTTTTTCTTCTTGGCAGTTCATTGTATTCACAGCACATTATTAAAGGGAATGTAGAAAATTTAAAAAATGAACCTTTACCTTTTAGCACTATTCATATTTTAAACACTGATAAAAAAACCATATTAAAGTCGGCTTTTTCTAATGGTGTAGGAGAATTTAAAATTACGCTAGACACTATTTCCCTAGATAAAACCAAATATATGTACGCCAGATATTTAGGGGAAAAATCAGACACGATTGCTATCGTAAAAAATAAACCTATCACCTTTATTATAAAGAATAGCGGAGCCATAAATCTTTCAGAAGTAGTTGTAAATGCAGAAAGACCTACACTTATTGCTAAATCAGATAGATTTATTTATACGCCCAATAAAACTTTAAAAGAAGGGCTATCTGCATTAGAGTTATTAAAAATAGCTCCACTTATAGATTTTAATGCCAGAAATGACGAATTATCTATTATAAATAAAGAAAATACCATGGTAATAATTAATGGTAGAAAATCTACGCTTCCAAGAGAAATGCTTGCCTCTTTATTAAAAACAACACCTGCGCGAAATATAAAGGATATTGAGATTATAACAAACCCAGGGAGCGAATATACTGCGAATACTACAGGAGGTATTATAAACATTAATTTAAAAAGAAATTTAGATGAAGGGTTTCTGGGAAACCTAAGTTTAGTAAGCGAACAAGCTAATGTTTTTAATACTTCAATCTTAAATGCTTCTCTCAATTATAGAAAAGGAAAAGTAGGGATTCGCATTTCGCCTTTCATAAACAGGAGTTTTAATTACAATGAAACTGATATTCAGGTAGTAAATGCTAATAATCGTAGAGAAAATACTACCGGAGAATTTGAAAGGAAGTATTTTGTTTTAGGAGGAGGATTTGGCCTTGATTATAATATAGATAGTCAGAACTTATTAAGCATTAATGGATTTATATCTCAGGTTGATGGCAATAGCAATCAAACTAATATTACCAACTATACTCCATTTAATGAATCTGTGATTGATTCTACTTTTTCTTCGCCCATAGATAGCGAAGATTATTATCTATATAATTTTGGAAATATTTTCTATGAGCATAAACTAGATACTATTGATAAAAGAAAAATAACCTTAAATGTTGATTATAATCAATTTAGAAAAGAGAATACAGATTCAGGATCTTTTAACAGAATTTTCCCTAATGATGTAAATTCAACAGACAATCAGTACAGAAACGTTTTTCCTCAGGACTTTTTTAATATCTCCGGAAGCGTAGATTACTCCTCTAAAATAAATGATAAGTCTAAAATAAGTATGGGGACTCAAGTAAGTACAACTAATTTTGAAAATGATTTATCGTACTTTACTATTACAGACTCTGGATTAGAGGAGAATTCAGACTTGTCAAATACTTTTCAGTTTAAAGAGAATTATCTGGCGGGATACGTTAGTTATTCAAAAACCTTTAGCAAAAAATTAAATGCAACCTTTGGACTTAGAATAGAAGGGACTAACTATTTAAGCGAAAATGAAACTACTCAGGAAAAAATTGACTCCAGTTATGTAAATCTATTTCCTAACCTATCACTAGCATATACCATAAAAGACAAGAAAATTTTGTCGATGGCTTTATCAAAAAAAATCAGGCGTCCTTCTATAGAATCTTTATTACCAGGGAGAACCTTTATAAACCCTAACTTTTTTGTAGAAAACAACCCATTTTTACAACCATTTTTATTCTACAATGGCGAAGTTATGTATGCAATAAACTACAAATATTTTATTTCTGGGGGGTTTAGTTATATTGATAACCAATCTGATGATTTTATAATTCCTATAATTGAAAATGGTGAAACATTACAAAAAAGAACCACTATAAATTATGGAAACTCAACAAAAACGTATCTAACTTTTTTCACGAGACAAAAGTGGTTTAAAGGTTTATGGAGAATGGATTTTTCCGGTAGCTTGAATTTTTTAAGTTTTAGGGATCAAACAAATAATTTGCTAGATTCTAAAATAAACAATGTTAACTATAACATTACTATGAATAATACACTCTTTTTATCAGATAAAAAGGGTTTAATGGCTTTTGTTATTTTGAGATATTACAGTCCAATTGAAAATGTAGCGTTTGAGAGAGAAAATGCTCTTTTTAAAACTGATTTAGGACTCAAAAAAACATTTAAAAACTTATCCTTGAACCTCTATTTAAGTGATATTTTTAATACGTATAATGAAACTAGAATAAAGTATAGAAGTAATTTAGTGCAACTTTTTAATCGACAGATAAGAAATGAATTTACCCGTTCCATTTCATTGAGCGTAAATTATAGTTTTGGAAATTCAAGGTTAAAAAGAATTGAAAGGAAAAAAATTGCCAATGATGAATTGAAAAATAGACTTTAAATTATAAAGGTAATTTTAAATGATCTATCTGCACCAGTTGGATTAATAATAATCAAGAAGAATCACTTGCAGTCTATGACTATATTTAAATTCCATTTGCTTTATGGTGAATCCTTGAGAATCTGAGTTTCAAACCCATCAATGCTTGTGGTATTTTTATTTTCCCAATACGCTTCAATTTTATCTTTCCCCTGTTTTTCTGCCCATGAATTCAAGGTGGTTCGTTCTTCCTTAAAATCCATAAAAGGCACTGCATATCCACAAGAAGTTTGTATTAGATCGACCTCCATTTCTATGATTTGACGAGAACCTACATTTTCGGGAAAAAGTTTTATGTATTGGTGAAATTCCTGATCCCTGTGGTGATATATCTTTGCTGCGCCGTACAATCTTAATATTAAAGGCTTTCCTTCAAAAGCGCAGAATATAATCGTCATTCTACTATCCTTTAATAAATGAGCGGCTGTTTCATTCCCACTTCCTGTTAAATTGAGCCACGCAATTTTATTTGCATTAATAATCCTGAATGAATCTGTACCTTTTGGAGACACATTAACTCTTCCCTCGCACGCAGCAGTGCCAACAAAAAATATTTTCTGTTGTTCAATAAATTCTTGTAATTCTTTTGTGATTGATTCTAGTTGTTTTCCCAAAACATAGTGAACATTAGACACAATAATACGAAAAAAGTAAAAATTATCACTCAAACTCTAGTGCTTTCTATTTTTAATGAGCTCTATTAATTTTTACAAATTTTATTAGAATGGCTCTATCATTTAGAACTATTATTATAGAAATAACTACTCCTTTACGTCATTTATTCAATGTCTGAAAGATACTTTTTTACAAAAAAAAGCCCTTGCGAATTGCAAGGGCTTGACTCTTATTTCAAGAATTCATTAATTCTTGATTGGTTGTTTAATTTCTTGTTGATTCAAGTGTTTCGCATAGAATCCCATCATAGCCTTATACATAGCTACTCGGTTATCTTCTTTGCCAAATCCGTGTCCTTCGTCGTAGCGAACCATATAAGGTACATCCATACCTTTTGCTCTTAGCGCACTTACTATCTGATCTGATTCATCAATATTTACACGAGGATCATTTGCACCTTGCACTACCATTAATGGCTTTTTAATTTTATCTATTTGATATACAGGAGATACTTCTTCCATTATTGCTTTCTCCTCTGCAATATCTTCGTCATACCAAATCTCTTTGATAATTTTTAAATAAGGTTTCCAATATGGAGGAATGGTCTTCATGAAAGTAAATAAATTAGATACACCTACATAATCTACACCACAGGCATACAAATCTGGAGTTTTAGTTAGACCTCTTAATACTGCATACCCACCATGACTACCTCCATAGATCGCCACTTTATCTTTATCTATCCAACCCTGTTCAATAACATATTGCAATCCGTCCTCTACATCATCCATTGCTTTTCTACCAATCTGTTTGAATCCAGATTCTAAGAACTTTCTTCCGTAACCTCCTGAAATTCTGAAGTTAACGTGCAGTGTTGCATACCCTCTACTCGCGAATAACTGAGCTTCTGGATTAAACCCCCATGAATCACGAATACCTTGAGGACCTCCATGTGGATTTACAATCAAAGGAACTTTTTGACCTTGTAATGCAGCTTTTGGGAGGGTTATATACCCATGAATTGTAAGACCGTCTCTACTCTTAAAGCTTATAGGCTTCATTTCAGACATATCTTCTTCCTTTAATTGAGGCATTAAATTAAAGAGAAGATCAAATTTTTCTGTTTTAGCATTATACGAATAGTATGCTCCGTATAATTTATCACTTTGAAGAAATACTAAATATTTGCTCTCGTCATCTGTTACATCTGCAATAGAATATGAATATTGAGGAAATTCTTTGGTAATATTTTTGTGTAATTTTTTATAATAACTGCTTACAGGAACAATTTGATTTTTTTCTCCTTCAAAAGAGAAATAATCTAATTCATAACCTCTATTTCTTGAGGTGCCTAAACCAGATACATCATATTTATCGTTAGAAAAGAGTTTTTTGATAATTTTATCTTCTTTTAAATTATAAAGATAAATCTCTGCTTTATCACTATCAAGATTTGATACTACATAAGCATCATGCTTATCTTCAGTAGCATAATTAAATTCTAAGATACTAAAGTTGTCTTTCCAGTTTAATTGTTTTAACAATTTAAAATCACCTGGTTCTGCGGCATAATACATCTCTATATTAACACCATCTCTTACCTTACCGTATGCACGTAACTCCCCATCTTTATCAAAACTATAACCTACTATAGGATTAGCCACATCCTCATTTGTAAATAGTTGTTTTAATTCACCTGATTCAATATTGATTTTGTAAGGTTCAAATATTTGTGGATTGTTTTTATTCATAGAGATGATCATGTGATTTTCATCTTCTTTTAAACCCTCTAAAATACTTACTTGCACCCCATCAAATGGAGTTAGCTCTTTTTGGTTAGTTCCATCAAGGTGCACCGCAAATAAATGATAATTTTCATTACCTCCTTTATCCATTACATAAACCAGACGATTATTATTTGCCCATCCATAACCACGAACTAATTCTTCTTTTTCCTCAATTACACGAGTAACTTCGCCACTATTTAAGTTTTTAACATAAATATGATTCTTTTTATTTTCGTCTTTTTCCCGATAAGACATATAAGACCCGTCTGGAGAAAATCTAAACGTACTGGCCTTAGGTCTCGCAAAGTAATCTTCTACAGTATAACGATAATTAGCTTTGTCTTCTTTTGCCAATTTCTCCAATTCCATATCAGAAGTAACGAGTTTAGGGTTTCCAGGAATTGTTTTTTTAGATTTTTCTAATGTTAAAGGTAATTCTGCTGGACCTTGATAAAAGGTTCCTTCCATCTTTTTGTCTTTTAAAGTACCTATATACTTAATACCTGCCTTAGCAAATACAATAGTTAGCTGGTTGTTCTCAAAAATGGTAGAATCCATTGGAAGTCCGCTAGCTCCCTGAGCGGGAATATCTAAGGTTGCAGAAAGTGTCCCGTCTTTTTCTTCCACATTAAATATCATCTCCATTTGTGAACCTTGAACATCCAAAGCTCCCTTCCAAGTACCGGCTACCTCTTGTGCCTTAATACTGCTCACTGCAAAACTTGCAAATAAAACAATCATGATTATTAAACTATTTTTTTTCATTTTTAAAGGATTGATTTTATGTATTGTTATATCTTAAACTCTTTACGTTAGTATTCAATACTTCTTATTTGTTACAAACTATTAGAAGATGTTTAAAAGTTTAACAAATATATTGTGTTATTAACCTTCTTGTGCAAAAGCTAACACCGCTGCCTATTAAGGTCTAAAGCTGCTTTTTTTAATTTAAAATGAAAATAGTATCAGGAAGTAAGTAGGATACTAATACACTTAATTTGCATTCCATCCTTTTTTTATTTCTTCTTCTGGAAATTTGGCACGTGTCCGCCATCTTTGACCGTAGTAACCAGTACCTTTTGAAAGGGTTAAAGCCCATAAACCATCCCCATAAAATATAGTAGAAATTGTTTTGTCTTCATCCCATCCTTTTTTTATTTCTTCTTCGGGAAATTTAATACGGGTTCGCCAACTTTGAGCATATAACCCCGTACCTTTAGACATTACTAATACCCACCTATCTATTCCGTAAGTAAGTCCTGTAATGGTTTTATTGGCATCCCATGCTTCCTTTATTTCATTTTGTGGAAAATAAGTTCTTGTTACCCAGGTTTGTTGAGAATAACCCGTTCCTTTAGACATCACTAAAACCCATACATTTTTACAATACTCTAGTCTTGTAATATATTTTCCAGCGTCCCAACCTTTTTGAATTTCGTCTTTTGGGAAATTAATTCGAGTACGCCACATTTGTTCAAAATATCCGGTACCTTGAGACATGACCAAAACCCATATGCCATTACCATAAGTAAGTGTCGTAATTGTTTTATTGGAATCCCATCCTTTTTTGATCTCATCTTCGGGAAATTCATACCGTGTTCTCCATATTTGATTTGTGTAGCCAGTTCCTTTGCTCATTACCAATGCCCAGACCCCGTTTCCATAAGTGATATCCGTGATATATTTACCTGCTAAAATTCCAAGCTTAATCTCTTCTTCTGGAAAATATACAGTTGTAGTAATAGAATTATCAAAGTCTTCTTTTACTTCTATTATCTCATTACCAAGTAAAGCACTATTACCACTTGTACTAATAGCATATAACGTAATCACATTAAGAAGTGTAATAAGTAAAAATATTTTTTTCAAAACTGCTAAAATTAGAATAGGTATAAGTATACGTAATTCTTTGTTTAAGAAACAAAAAAATAGATGAGTATTCACAATTCATCGATTTCCTGTTAACCTCTTTGATTAAGAGTTTAAAAAAATGATAAATCAAATTAATTTGTCATTTACGCAAACTTATAACTGCCTCGCTATTTAAATTGGAAAAACAGCACCACGGATAGCAAACTGAAATCCTAGTTTCTCCAAGTGTTTTCTCTTTTTATTGGTGACTTTAATCACTGGATTAGAGTGGTTAAAGTGAATAAAGATCACTTTAGCTTTGATTGATTTAGGTTGATTTTCTAATAAAGAGACTGTTTCTTGGATAAAAGGATGGGGAACTTCACTCATAGGCCTTGAAATTTCACCCTCCGCCAAAAAAGTGGCATCTAAAAAAGCAACATCTACTTTTTTCAATTCACTAACTAAATCGCGTTCCCAAAGTGTCCATTTATTAATATCAGGAATAAATAAAGCTGTTTTATTGGGTCCGATAATTTTATAACCAACCGTTTCTGAATATTCATCTCTATGAGGTACTAAAAAAGGAACAACCTGTATTTTTTTATTTAAATACAGGGGCTTCTCTTTTTCTAAAGAGTTGATTTTTATATTTTCCAATTTCACCAATTGACTCCAAGGACCATTTGTTTCCAAAAAAGTCTTCATTTTTGGCATTGCATATACATCTATTGCTCTAGCTCCCATAGCTTCTCGTCCAAAGTACATTAAACCGGTATAATGACCTATATGCGCATGGGTAAGAAAAACGCCATCAATTATTTTATCAGACTTTAGGTGTTTTGATTCTAGATCATATAACTGCCTTGGCATATCTGGAGTTGCTTCAAATAACCACTTAGAATTTGTAGAAACATCTACCAATGCAAGAGAAGTAACTAAATAGGCTTTGTTAGTATCTTTAAACTCTGCCGGATAATTAATATGTGGATATCCTGCATCTTGAAGAGTACCCAAAACCACCAGATAAGGTGTTAGTTTTTGTTGATTTGGAATCCTATTACATCCAATAAAAATAAAAATAGAACAAATAAAGAGTTGGTAAAAAGTATTTTTAAACATAAAAGTTTAAATTTGAAATCATTCTATTAAAGATACCTAAATTATGCTGAAACGAATTTTTGCCCTTTCTTTTATATTGATCTTATCATCCTGTGCAGAATTGCAACAAGTGGTGAATCAATTACCACAAAATGGCCCTTTAAGTAATGATCAAATTGCGTCAGGCTTAAGACAAGCTCTCAATTTTGGGATTGAAAAACAAGTGACTAAACTTACTCAAAAAGATGGTTTTTTTAAAAATCAACTCGTCAAAATTGTATTGCCTGAAGAACTACAAAAAGTTGACAAGGCTCTAAGGGGAATTGGTATGGGTAAATTGGCAGACGAAGGTCTTAAATTACTTAACAGAGCAGCAGAAGATGCTGTTAAAGAAGCTACACCTATTTTTGTGAATGCAGTTAAAGACATTACTTTTGCGGATGCAAAAAATATCTTACTGGGTGCGGATAATGCTGCAACCTCTTACCTGACTGAAAAAACAGAAGACCCGTTATACGGAAAGTTTAATCCTATAATTAAAAACTCTCTTGGAAAAGTAGGTGCCGACAAAATTTGGAGCGACTTGATTCAGAAATATAACAATCTCCCATTTACAAATAATGTAAATACTGACCTCTCTGATTATGTTACCAAAGAAGCGCTTGAAGGAGTTTATACGATGGTTGCAGTTGAAGAAAAAGAAATTAGAACAAAGCTATCTTCCAGAACAACAGATCTTTTAAGAAAGGTGTTTGCACTTCAAGATTGAAATTAATCAATTATGTATAAAATAGCAGTAGTTGGCCCTATTCCAAAAGACACTATTATCACACACAAAGGTGAAGTGATTGAGAAGTATGGTTGCGTTACACATCCAGTAATTGCCTTGTCTAAATTATTACAAAACGAAGGCACCGTAATTCCTATTGCACACATTCATAAAGGAGATAAAGAAGCGATAGAAAAAGTTTTTGAACCTTATCAAAATATAAATCTTACGGGGATTTATAATCACCATAATAAAGGAACTAAAATAGAACTTAAGTTTATAGATCAAAATAACCGATTAGAAAAACAACTGGCTAAAATGCATCCTATTACCTCAGCAGATGTGGAACCTTTTCTGGATGCAGATGCTTTTGTTTTTGTTCCTATAACCGATTTTGAAGTTTCACTGGATACTTTAAAATATTTAAAGCAAAACAGTGAAACCATGATTATTTTTGACGCGCATGGCCCCACTACTTTTGTCAATGAAGAAGGTGCCCGTTTAAGAAGATACTGGAAAGACAGAGATGAATGGTTTCCATATATTGATGTACTTAAAATGAACCTTGAAGAATCACAATGTTGTTGGATAGATAGACCTTATGAAACATTTGATGAGGCTAGTTATGATGAGAATGATTTAGATCATCTGGATGATTTTGCTAATTATGTACTCGAAAAAGGTGTCTCCGTTTTGTATATAACTTTAGACTCAAGGGGGGCACTTATCTATTCAAAAGATGGTGATACTGTTGATAAGCAAATGGTTGCATCTGTTCCTGTAGATCATGTAGTAGATACCACGGGTTGTGGCGATTCTTTTGCTGGTGGGCTGGCCTATGGCTTTACTGTTTATGGAGATATTGTAAAAGCGGCTCAGTATGCTAACGTATTAGGCGCCATGAGAACTCAAGGGAAAACCTTTGATGTTTTTAAAAATAAAGACGAAACAGATCAAATTATAAGGGAAACTTATTCTTCTTCTACAGGTTTATAGGTACCATCAAATACCGTTACCCATTCTCCCTTATCCTTTTTGGTTTCCCAATGCTGTCTTACCCACCCTTGTTTTAAGGGTGTCCATGTAATTCTATTAATTAGATAACCTCCATCAGATTGAGTTAAAGAATCACTTATTAAAATCATTCTTCCCGTCTGGAAACCACCTTTTAAATGTAAATTTTGCCCCTGATTGTCAATCCAAATCTGTTCCCATTGCTTGGTTGTTTGGTTATAATAATTATAGCTGGTACCACTGTAAGAACCGCTAGCACTTTTCCAATCTTCTCTTAGAATACAATTATCTTGTATTTTTTCAATCTGGTTCGTCCCTGCCAATTTGCCGTCTGGTGTATAGGTTTTCCATTTCCCTTTCCAAAAATCAAATTGTTGGTGTGCGCTGGTGCAACATTTGCAACTATCATTTTGTTGTGCATATGTAACAGAAACAAGAGTTACCAAAAAAATGGTCAACAAAGATTTTATTAAAAAATAATAGGTTTCCATAAAGTTCATGTAAATAGTGTACTTAAAGATACAGTTTTCTATAAAAAATATTCCAAAATCTTTATTCCCTACAGAACATTAAAATAATGAACTGATAACTTTAAAAGCAACACATAAAAAATTAGTAGCAGTGCTAAACCATATTTTAACGAAACCCTAAAGTTATCGTTACATTTTTATCTTGTTCTTTATAGAACTTTATATTGTCAGAAAAGGACTTTATTATAATCTGTTTGAATTAGTTTTTACAGCCAATTCCTTACCCAAGGAATTGGTTCTTTATTTTACAGAAGCTAAGAATTGTAAGGTTTTTGTATTGAAGATTGCTGGTTGTTCTATATTAACAACGTGACCGCATTTTTCAATTACACATAAACTAGAAGATTTATGTGCTTCTACCACTTTTTTTATGGATGGAAGAAATAAATAATCTTCTTCTCCCATTACATAAAATGTTGGTATTTTTACTTCTACTGATCTAAAAAATCTCAGTAGAGGATTAATTTCAGCCGTAAGCTTAAACCACCTTATAAACTCTTTCTGGTATAACTTTTTTGCCTCTCTAATAAACAAGATTCTAGACTCTTTATGATTTTTATTGGGCATCATTACAAATGCAAAAAACTTATAAAGCCATAGATACGGAACCAATGATTTAAAAATAATACCAAGACGCATGAGTATTTGAGAACGGAAGTTAAATTTCATAATCGCTCCCCCCATAATCATACTGTGAACTCTTTCAGGATGCATCTCTGCTATTTGCCTGATAAGAATTGTCCCTAGAGAAACCCCTACAAAATGTGATTTTTTAATCTTTAAATAATCTAAAACCTCTAATATGTCTGAAGCAATTGCTTCAAATGTATACTTATTATCAAAAGCATCTTTTAGATTTTTGGACTCTCCATGCCCTCTCAAATCCAGTAATAAAATATTATAATGCTGCTTAAATTCTCTAAGCTGCTTATACCAAATAGTAGAGCTACCTCCTGCTCCATGAACAAAAGTCACCCACTCTTCTGAATTTTTATGAATATAAGTATTATAATGTAACACTACTCTGCAAAATTTGTTTCAAAGGTACTAACTTAATTAAATTCAATGGTATGGTTAACAATTTTTAGATAAAATGTTCTAATTTCAATTAATTTTAAGTTCTTCTTGAAGCCCTTGAAAATAGCTAAATGCCTTTACCAGCCTAGACCCATACCAGCTAAAATACTCTCCATTCACTAATATTATTTTACTATCTGGAAAATGATTTTTTACTTCTTTCTTATGAATTTCCTTAAAAGGATAGGGTTCTGAAGATAAAAAGATGAATGCTGGTTGCTCATTTGTAGGAAGATTTTTTAAATCTATTTCAGGATATCTTGGAATGGTTTCGCAACAATTATGCAAATTATTTTCCATTAACATTTCATGAATAAAAGTATCTCCTCCCGCTGCCATCCAGGGATTTTTCCAAATAAAATAAAGTACCGTTCTGGAAGCTCGTTGTTTTTCAAAACTACTCAAAAAAGCTATTCTTGACTTTTTGATTTTCTCGATAAGATTTTCTGATGCTGCTTTACAATTCATTAATTCACCATAAGCAAGTATCAATTCTAAATTATCTGAAATTGTTTTCACATCTGATACATGAACCGGTGCAATTTGCTCCAGACTATGGACCATTTCTAATGTATTTTCTTCTTTATTACATAGAATTAAGTCGGGTTTTAAATCTTGTATTTTTTCTAAATGCACCTGTTTAGTCCCTCCTACTATACATTTCAATTTCCGAATTTCTCTAGGGTGTACACAAAATTTGGTCACTCCTATAATCTGATCTTGAAGCCCTAAATCTATTAATAGTTCTGTTTGTGAAGGTACTAAAGAAATAATTCTTTCAGGGAAATTTGGCACTTGAAGTATTCGCCCTGTCTGATCTTTAAACCTCATACTAATAACTAAAGTTTACTCCAAGTATTTGTGCCATTTGCAATTGTAATTCTTTCGCTTTAACGGCAGCTGCATTAGCAAAGTTTTTATCATCCGAAGCGTAAATAATTCCTCTGGAAGAATTCACTAATAGCCCTACCTCATCTGTCATACCGTATTTACAAACTTCCTCTAAGCTCCCCCCTTGCGCTCCCACACCGGGTACTAAAAGAAAACTACGGGGTATAATCTTTCTGATTTCATTTAAAAAGCTCGCTTTGGTAGCCCCAATCACATACATTAATCTTTCATGATTAGCCCATTCTAAGGACGTCTGTATGACCTCTTTATAAAGTTCTTTATCAGCTATTTTCTTGGTCTGAAAATCAAAAGCTCCTTGGTTTGAAGTCAATGCTAGTAAAATAGTAAACTTGTCTTCAAAAGAAAGAAAAGGCTCTACAGAATCCCTACCCATATAGGGAGCAACGGTAACCGAATCAAAATTCAAATCTTCAAAGAAGGCGCTAGCATACATTTTACTGGTATTACCTATGTCCCCTCTTTTTGCATCGGCAATGGTGAATATTTCGGGAAAATTAGTATTGAGATAATTTATCGTTTTTTGAAGAGATTCCCAACCTTTCAACCCATAAGCTTCATAGAAAGCCGTATTAGGTTTATACGCTACCGCTAGATGATTTGTGGCATCTATAATAGCCTTGTTGAATGAAAAAATAGGATCTTCTTCTTCTAACAAATGGACGGGTACTTTAGCCAAGTCTACATCAAGGCCTATACACAAGAATGATTTTTTTACTAATATCTGCTTTGTAAGTTCTTTTGAAGTCATTTTACAACCGTAGAATTTATCCAATTAAAAAAAGCCTTGAAAGTAACAAGGCATTTATTTTATAGAAGTTCGTTTGCTTCTTTAAGCTTTTCAGTATTTTCAGCCATTTTAAGCTCTTCAATAATCTTAGAAATATCACCGTTGATAATATTATCAAGATCGTATAAAGTTAAACCTATACGATGATCTGTAACACGGCTTTGCGGATAATTATACGTTCTAATTTTAGCACTTCTGTCTCCAGAACTTACCATGCTTTTTCTTTTCTCTGAATCTGCTTCCTGCTTCTTCGCCAATTCTCTCTCATACAATCTAGATCTTAACACTTTAATCGCTTTTTCTAGGTTTTTATGCTGAGACTTTTCGTCTTGACAACGGGCTTCTACTCCGGTTGGAATATGAATAAGATGGATTGCCGAGTAAGTGGTATTTACACTTTGTCCACCAGGTCCCGTTGAAGTAGTTCTAATGATTTTCACCTCTGTCATATCTAACTGAACATCAAACTCCTCTGCTTCCGGAAGCACCATTACTGTGGCTGCTGAAGTATGTACCCTTCCTTGCGTTTCTGTTTGAGGCACTCGTTGTACCCTATGCACTCCAGCCTCAAATTTCAGCGTTCCGTATACATTTTCTCCCTCTATATTGAAAATTATTTCTTTAAACCCACCAGAAGTACCATCATTAAAAGAAATAGTAGAAGTACGCCATCCTTTTGATTCACAAAATTTAGTATACATTCGGTATAGATCACCTGCAAAAATACTGGCTTCGTCTCCGCCAGTTCCTGCACGAATTTCCATTACTGCATTTTTAGCATCTTCCGGTTCCTTTGGAATCAATAAAAACTTAATTTCTTCTTCTAGAGGTCCTAAAGCAGTTTCTGCCTCCTCCAATTGCATTTTTGCCATCTCTACCATTTCGGCATCACTGCCATCGGCCATAATTTCTTTAGCCTCTTCAATATTATTCTGCAATTGAATATACTCTTCGCGCTTTTCAACAATCGTTTTAAGATCTGAATACTCCTTATTTAAAGGCACATAACGCTTTTGATCAGAAATAATATCCGGTTGGATAATTAAATCGGCTATCTCATCAAAACGCTGCTTTACTATATTTAACTTATCTAACATGAATTTTGAACTATTTGAAGTCTATAAAAGACGGTGTAAAGTTATCATTTTTTTACGGATTAAAATAGTCTCCATAAAGGCATATCCTGCTCCAAACAACTCAAATGATTTAAGTTTTGATAATTTTTTTCGACTTAATAATTTAATAGTTTTACAACATGATGAAAATAGAAAAAATTGGTTTTGGTGGAGGTTGTCATTGGTGTACCGAAGCAGTTTTTAGCATTTTGAAAGGTGTTACCCAAGTAGAACAAGGCTGGATTGCTTCTGTTTCACCTCATCAAACATTTTCTGAAGCTGTAATTGTTCACTTTGACGGTAACCTTATAAGCTTAGAAACTTTGGTTAGAGTTCATCTACACACGCACAGCAGTACTTCTTATCATGCCATGCGCAACAAATACAGGTCTGCTGTGTATTATTTTGAGACTCTTCATTTAAAAAATATTTCTGAATGCATGGAAGAACTTAAGTCTGAATTCATAGCTCCTTTGATTACTCAGACTCTTCCATTTAGTGCATTTAAGGCTTCAGAAGAAAAATTTCAAAAATACTATGAAAAAAATCCTGAAAAACCTTTTTGTACATTGTATATTGATCCAAAATTGGAGCTAGTAAAAAAGTTAACTACTAATTAATTTATGTAAAATGAGCTTGATAGAAAAACTTATCTCTTTTCAAAACAAGGCAGAAAAAGCATATCAGGAAAGAAAAACAATAGTAACCACTATTAACTATGTAATTGCTCTAAAGTTATTTTTTGCCAGTAGTCTATTTGCGTTAGTGAGTTTACCTTTTAGATATCTCATGAAGTTGAACTCTAAAAAACCCAACTCCCCAAAAGGAATCGTAATAGGTACTTCTAAAAATTTTGAAGGCCTTGTTCAAAAAGACACTTTAACATTGGTAGACTTTTGGGCAGATTGGTGTGGCCCTTGTGTGCTAATGAATTCTGTCTTAGAAAAATTTTCAAAAGAAGCTACCCATATTACCGTAGTAAAAGTAAATGCCGATACCAATGGGGATCTTATGAAAAAGTATCAGGTGAGAGGTATTCCACAATTTTTAATTTTCAAAAAAGGAAAAGAAATTAAAAGACATGTAGGACCTATGACAGTAGAAGGCTTACATGAGTTTTATAAGTCTTATAACGAATAATTCTGTCAATCCTGCACAAACTTAAAACCTACAGAAAAAATATTAGCTGTGAGACCATTGCTGCGTTCATAATAGTTATATCGTATATCAATACTCTTTAGACCAAACTTCCAAATGTGCGCACTTGTAAAAATATCTTTATAGGTGAGGCCTCCTCCTATTTGATGCGCATCAAAAGCTGAAAGATCAAAATCAGATGTATAGAATTCAAAATCAGATTGCGCAGCTTCTTTAGGATAAAAATAATCTGCTTTGGTTTGATTATAGAAGCGATATGTTGGATAAATGGTAAAATTGTCATTCAGCTTTACAGGTATTTCAATACTGGCTGTATGTGAAGAAATTCCCCAATCATCAAAATAATACCGGTAGTAAGTCCTAAATGTAACGCGTTCATTGAGATAATAATTCAATCGGCCTCCTAAAGGAATTTTAAGACGAGTATCAGGCAATCTTTCTACATCATCTGCCAACTGAAACTGCTGAATGAAGAAATCTTCTGCATCCTGAAAATATACGCGTTGAAAAGGCGTAGAAAGTAACCCTTCTTGCAAGGCTACATCTAAAAACAAAGAACCTTGTAACGTTTTGGTCATAATTTGAGAGAATGAAAAAGACACAGAATAGGTGTTTCTGTTTTCTTGTTCAAAAGGGGTAAATACTGGAGCGTAAGTTCCATTACCTGTAATGCGATCGTCAAAAAATCCTCTTCTAAGTTCTATGGGGTATTGCGGATTCCATTTATCAAAAAATAGTTGAGCACTTACTCCTACTTCTGTATTTTTTTCATTAAAAAGTTGCGTAAAACTTCCTCCAAATCCAAAAGAAAAGTAATCGTACTCAACAGCTACATTGAGATTTGCAGTCCAGATTGTATTACGGTCTTCTGAACTATGTGCGTAAGAAGGATTAAAGTAGGCATATACATCACTACGTGAAGCACCAGAAGACGCAACAAAAGGGTTTGCTTCGTTAGATCCATCAAACGGATTAATATTACTGGAGCTAGCAGACGTATAAGCAGAAATCCCCGCGTCTACGGTTAGCACATCATCTTCATTTAATGGAACGCTTACAATAAAAGTAGGAGTAAAATCAGTAAGCTCTTCCGTTCCCTCACCACCTGTAACTGCGGCATTTTGCCCTTCTTGCTTGTAATAACTGAATAAAATATCTATCTCAGTAGATTCGAGTACTTTTTTCTTGTAAATAGCAGGCGATTCTGTATCCTGAGCATATATATAGCTGACGCTCCATAAAAACAAAAGATAAATAAAGTAATTTTTCATGATGAATTGTTAAGAGCTATTAATTGCAACCGCAGCCACCTCCGGTTTTACCTCCATTAGCTCCTGCCGCTGCTTCTCTGTATAAATGAAAGTTTGTTTCAAATTTTTCTATCCTTTTGGCAATTAATACCATTTCTTCATCATTCAAATATACTTTGTCATATTCCTTCACTGCAACACAGGATGAGAATACCGTGATTAATAAAACTATAATTGCTATATTTTTCATGCCTTTTTTGTATTAAGTACTATTGTATTTGATGTATGTATTTTATTGGTATCGTCTACTAAGATGCATTCTACTCCCTCCAATTGGTTTATTAAATACAACCCTGTTTCTACCCCTAGAATAAAAACAGCAGTAGCCAAAGCATCACACAATTCTGCTTTTTGTGCAAAAATTGTTACACTTACCAATCCAGAAGCCGGATAACCTGATCTTGGATCAATAATATGACTGTATTTTTTCTGATTAAAAACCACAAACTTTTCATAATTTCCTGAGGTTGCTACCGCAGCATTTTTTACTGGAAACCATGAAAAAACTTTGTTTTTATTCAACGGATTGGTAATTCCAACCATCCAATCTTTACCATTGGGCTGTTTCCCCCAAGTGGTTAAGTCTCCAGAAGCATTAATAATACCTCCTTTAACTCCTTTTTCTTTTAGCAGTTCTCTTACTTTATCGGCAGCGTAGCCCTTTCCAATAGCACCAAAGCCAATCTTCATCCCTGAGAACTTTAGAAAAACGGTATGCATTTCTTTATTCAGTACAATATGCTGAAAACCTACATTTCTTATAGATTTTTTGATGCTTTCGTCAGATGGAAAACGGGGCATAGGTTTATCAAAAAACCATATCTTATCAATGGAAGCATACGAGATGTCAAAAGCCCCATCTGTAATTTTGGAGAGCTGAAGGCAGCGTTCTATCAAATCATACAATTCAACAGCAACTTTTACAGGCTTAATTCCAGCATTTTGATTTATTAAGGAAGTTTGAGAAGCGTTATCCCAAGATGAAATGAGTTTTTCTATTCGCCGTATTTCTTCAATAGCTATCTCAATATAGTTATTAGCCTCTTCTTTAGAAGTACCTACTATGCTAATATCAAAACGGCTTCCCATAAGTTTTACCGTTCGCTTTTGAACGGTTTCTTGTGCTATTAAGAAAATAGGAAGCAACAAGAAGCCTATGGATAAAACCTGCTTCAAATTTGCAATGCTTTTATTCGATTTATAATGATTTCGGGAGTATCCTTTTTTCTATAGTGGATGGGAGAAGTTTGCTTCCCATCTTGGTTAATTAATACAACAAAAGGAAAGTAGCCTTGCGGATTGTATTGTTCTGCAAGTAATCTATTTTGAACTTGCTGCTGTTCTGAAAGCTGATTCGCTTTTTTTCTAGGGAAATCTGCCTTTAAAAGTACTAAGTGTTTACTCGAATAAAGCTTAAATGCATCAGATTGCCATATTTTTTTCTCCATCCTTATACAAGGAGCGCACCAATCTGACCCAGAAAAAACTAAAAGTATTGGATGGTTTTGTTCTTGAGCGAGTTCTTGAGCCCTCTTGAGCTCAAACTGCCAATCTTGGGCAACCATACTGCCATTTAAAAGTAGTATGCATATTATTAAAAATTTGTTCATCCTTTTGCCTACAAAAAATTATACTTGGCACCTAAGAAAAGACTCTTAGAATGTTTCCATTTACTTCTGTATTATAAACGACTAAATTACCACTACCAAATGAGTTTAATCCTGTACCTTGTTGATTAAAACGAGCACCGTGAACTGGGCAGAAAAATTCGTTATTTTGAAAAACAACTCTTTTATTTCCTTCATGGCTGCATCTACGTGTGGCTGCTACAAAAGCACCGTTGAGATTTCTGGCTACCACTACACCTGTATTATTATTTATTTCAGATTTTATAATGAATCCTCCATTGTTTTGAAGTGCGTCTGCTTCGGGTGAGGTGAGATCTATATTGAAATCTATATCCCCCGTGGTTATTACGGGTCCGTCTGGTCCACTATCACCAGAACAACCTCCAACACAAGGTATAATCAGTGCCATAGCTGCACCAGCTCCAATAGATTTAAGAAATTGTTTTCTGTTCATCTTACTATTTTTTAATTAGGAACGATTATTTACCGCTTTTCGTATGTAAATAATGGATACCTAATGTACGAATTTCTAATAAGAGCACATAGAAAAAATAATATTCTCCCTTAATTACCAGTTAAAAGTTCCAAATTCACTATTAATGGTGAGTTTTTTTTGTGGTGCTGCTTCTACCCTACCTATAATTTTAGCCGCTACATTAAACGATTGGGAAATTTCTATGATTTCTTTAGCTATACCGGGATCTAGATACAGCTCCATTCTATGGCCACAATTAAAAACCTGATACATTTCTTTCCAATCTGTCGCTGATTGCTGTTGAATCAATTTAAAAAGTGGTGGTATTTCAAAAAGATTATCCTTTATAATATGAAGGCTCTCTACAAAATGAAGAATTTTTGTTTGTGCGCCACCACTACAATGCACCATTCCATGAATTTTTGACCTGTTGCAACTCTCTAATATCTTTTTTATGATAGGTGCATAGGTTCTTGTGGGTGATAAAACCAATTGCCCTGCATCTAAAGGACTGCCTTCTACCTCATCAGTAAGTTTCATGCTTCCTGAATAAATAAGTTCATCCGGCACATTAGGATCAAAACTCTCTGGATACTTTGTGGCAAGATATTTTGAAAAAACATCATGCCTTGCAGAAGTAAGTCCATTGCTTCCCATTCCTCCATTATAGGCAGTTTCATAAGAAGCCTGCCCAAAAGAAGCCAATCCTACAATAACATCTCCAGGACGAATATTGGCATTGTCTATTACATCGGAACGTTTCATTCTAGCTGTAACCGTAGAATCTATAATAATGGTTCTCACTAAATCTCCAACATCCGCAGTTTCACCACCAGTACTGTGTATTGAAACTCCAAATTTGGCTAATTCTTCTATTATTTCTTCGGTTCCATTTATAATGGCCGAAATTACTTCTCCTGGTATACAGTTTTTATTTCTCCCAATGGTTGAGGATAACATAATATCATTTGTAGCCCCTACGCATAGTAGATCATCCACATTCATTATTAAAGCATCTTGAGCCACTCCTTTCCAAACAGAAAGGTCTCCGGTTTCTCTCCAATACAGATATGCAAGTGATGATTTTGTACCCGCTCCATCTGCATGCATAATCAGGCAAAAATCATCGTCTTTGGTTAAATAGTCTGGAACTATTTTACAAAAGGCACTCGGAAACAGTCCTTTATCAATATTTTTAATGGCATTATGCACATCTTCTTTAGCGGCAGAAACTCCTCGGGCTGCATAACGCTGACTTGATGATTGGCTCATTTGATAGTTTAAAAATTTATGATAGACAAAAGTAACAAGTTTACACGACCCACGAAAAAGAAATAAATTAGGTTCATTTTAAACGCTATCAGGAAATTATTTACACAAAAATTAGGATGCTAAAAGTAAACTATTAGTTATTTTTTAGGTAATTATAACCCAAGTTCAGAGAAGTGTTAAAATAGCTGATTTTCAATAAATAAGCCTTGTATTTAAAGTAATTTCTTAGCCTAAAAGTAAAAATCATTTATATATTTGTAAACCTAATCACAATTAATAATTTACTATTTAGACTACAAAAATGAGTATTGTAAACAGGAAACGAATTATAGCTTTTATCATTGACATTTTGGTCATATCAACTTTTGTGAATATTTGTTGCAGCGCTGTTTCTGAGAATTATTCTCCTTCCCATCTAAACATCCAATACTTTTCATCTTTATTACTTCCCGGAATGTTTATTGGAGTTTATATCATTTATATTTTACTCTTTGACGTTATTTTTGAAGGTCAAACATTAGGCAAACTGGCATCAAGTATTTTAGTGGTTGAAAGCAATAATGATACTATTCCAGATTTGAAGAAAAGGGTCATCAGATCACTTACCAAATTTCTGAGCATTTTATTATTACCCTTAAGTGTACTTTTATTTATTTCCAAAAGAGGTTTTACCATTCATGAAAAAATTTCTAAATCTAGAACTATTATGAATACATGGTATTAAGAATTAAAATGCCTGTAAAAAGATTACAGGCATTTTTTTTATCTATGAAGTTCTTATCTAGTAAATAGTAACTCTCTGTACTTGGTTAATGGCCATAAAGAATCATCCACCAATAATTCAAGCTTGTCACAATGATATCTGATTTCCTCAAAATAAGGTTTAATTTTTTCACAATAAGCATCCGCTTTTAATTGTGCGTTATCTAGTGTATTGGCTTTCTTTCGCTCATTAATCATCTGGTTTACCTTAGAATTAATCTCAGCAATATGATTGGAAATTGCTTCAATAAGATCCATTTGTTCCGAAGCCAGTTTTTTAAAATCTTTTCCAAAAACCTCCTTAAGCCCTTTCACATTTTCAATCAACGTATTTTGATAACGAATTGCGGTTGGGATTACATGATTTCTAGCGATATCACCTAAAACTCTACTTTCAATTTGAATACGTAAGGTATATTCTTCTAATTCTATCTCGTGCCTTGCTTCTACCTCTATCTTGCTCATTACTTTCATCTCTTCAAAAAGTGCGATTGCTTTTTTAGAAATCATAGCCTTTAATGCTAAAGGAGTAGTTTTGTTATTGCTAAGTCCTCTTTTTGCTGCTTCTTTTTCCCAAGCTTCACTATACCCATCACCTTCAAAACGTATCTTTTTAGAAGCCTTGATATATTCTCTTAGTACATTAAATATGGCTTCATCTTTTTTGAGCTTTTTCTTGTCAATCAGCGCATCTACTTCTTTCTTAAATTCTATGAGTTGTTTCGCAACAATTGTATTGAGAATTGTCATTGGGTTTGCGCAATTTGCTTTAGACCCTACGGCTCGTAATTCAAACTTATTTCCAGTAAAAGCAAAAGGAGAGGTTCTATTTCTATCTGTATTATCTAATAATACATCTGGAATTTTACCTACTACATTTAATTTAAGATCTGTTTTTTCCTGTGGAGATAACTTTCCTTTAGAGACTCCTTCTAACTCATCTAATACTTTGGTAAGTTGTGCTCCAATAAATACAGAAATAATGGCAGGTGGTGCTTCATTAGCACCCAATCTATGATCGTTACTCGCCGAGGCAATTGCCGCTCTAATCAATTCTTCATTATCATGTACAGCTTTAATGGTGTTGATAAAGAAGGTGAGAAATTGAAGATTTTTCATAGGTGTACTTCCAGGGCTAAGAAGATTCACCCCTGTATTTGTTGCCAAAGACCAATTATTATGTTTTCCAGAACCATTGATTCCTGCAAAAGGTTTTTCATGAAACAACACTCTAAACATGTGTCTTTCGGCTGTTTTTTGCATAATATCCATAAGTAAGGAATTATGATCAACCGCTAAATTAGCTTCTTCAAAAATAGGAGCTAGCTCAAACTGATTAGGTGCTACCTCATTGTGTCTTGTTTTTACCGGAACGCCTAGCTTCATGCACTCAATCTCAAGATCTCTCATATAACTCATGACCCTGCTAGGTATAGAGCCAAAGTAGTGATCATCTAATTGTTGTCCTTTTGCTGGAGAGTGCCCAAGTAGTGTTCTTCCTGCTAAAACAATATCTGGTCTAGAAGATGCGAGTGCACTATCTACAAGAAAATATTCCTGTTCCCAACCTAAAGTAGCATTTACTTTGGTTACGGTCTTGTCAAAATATTTAGCAACTGCTGTAGCCGCCTGATCTACAGACTGTAGCGCTCTTAGCAAAGGAGCCTTATTATCTAAGGCCTCACCAGTATAAGCAACAAAAACTGTAGGTATGCAAAGTGTGGTGCCATAAATAAAGGCAGGTGAAGTAGGATCCCAAGCCGTATAACCTCTGGCTTCAAATGTATTTCGGATTCCTCCATTTGGAAAACTGGAAGCATCAGGCTCTTGTTGCACTAATTGACCTCCTCCAAACTTTTCCATAGCATGCCCATTACCAATGGGTTCAAAAAAAGCATCGTGCTTTTCTGCCGTAGCTCCTGTTAAGGGTTGAAACCAGTGTGTATAATGTGTTGCTCCTTTAGACAAAGCCCAATCTTTCATGGATACTGCTACCTGATCTGCAATTTTACGATCAATCTTAGTTCCATAGATGATGGCATCTTGAACGCTTTTAAAAGCATCCTTCGTCATGTACTGTCGCATAGAGGTCTCGTCAAAAACATTTTGACCAAATAATTCGGAACGTTTCGCCGTTTCTTCAATATTTACTGCTTGACGGTTTAGAGTTTCCCCTACCGCTTTGAATCTGATTGTAGACATAATTAAAATTTTGGTTTTACAAATATATAAATTAAGGTAAGCTAAAAATAAACAATTCTAAATTTACCCCTGTAAAAAATAGGGTTATCATAAAAATGAAGCTCTTAAGGCAGATTTATACCCTATAAATTTCATTCAAATGAGAAAAAAATTATTTTTGTGTATTATTTAAAGTGTTCAATTTAAACAGAATAGATTATGAGTAAAGCTAAGTTAGAGTACATTTGGCTAGATGGATACAAACCAACGCAGAGCCTTCGTAGCAAAACGAAAATTGTATCAGATTTCTCTGGAAATCTTGAAGATTGCGAAATGTGGTCTTTTGATGGTTCATCTACCCAACAAGCAGAAGGTAACTCTTCAGATTGTCTTTTGAAACCAGTATTCATTTGTGTAGATCCAAAGCGCAAAAATGGATATCTTGTAATGTGCGAAGTACTAAATGCAGATGGTTCAGCTCATCCATCAAACGGTAGAGCATCCATTGATGATGATGACAATGATTTCTGGTTTGGATTTGAACAAGAATATTTTTTATGGGATCCAGAAACTAATAAGCCTTTAGGTTTTCCTGTAAATGGATATCCTGCTCCCCAAGGACCTTACTATTGTTCTGTAGGGGCTACCAATGCTTTTGGTCGTGAAATTATAGAAGAGCATTTAGATGCTTGTCTTGATGCGGGATTAAATGTAGAAGGAATTAATGCAGAAGTGGCAGCAGGACAATGGGAATTTCAATGTTTTGCTAAAGGGGCTGCTGAAGCAGGAGACCAAATTTGGGTTGCACGTTATTTATTGGAAAGAACATGTGAAAAATATGGTCTTTCAGTAAATTATCACCCAAAACCTCTAGGTGCACTCGATTGGAATGGAAGCGGTATGCACGCAAACTTCTCTAATAATGTTTTAAGAACTTGTGGAGATAAAAGCGTATACGAAAAAATATGCGAAGCATTCAGACCTGTTGTAAAAGAACATATTGATGTATATGGTGCAGATAACCACCATAGACTTACAGGAGATCATGAAACTGCATCTATTAACGATTTTAGTTATGGAGTTTCAGATCGTGGGGCTTCTATAAGAATTCCTATCGCAACTGTAGAAAAAGGCTGGAAAGGATGGTTAGAAGACAGAAGACCTTCTTCTAATGGTGATCCCTATAAAATTGCAGCAAGAATTATAAAAACTGTAAAATCCGCTGAAGTAGAAGTGTACGCTTAAACTTCACTGTTTGTAGACTGAAAACGATTCGTAATTTTTACGAATCGTTTTTTTATGCTTAAAAGAATTCCTAACAAGTATTTAATTACCATTGAAAACAGACTTATAAATCAAATCTAAAGGAGTTCGATATAACTTTCATAAAATATAATTTAAATTTTTTTACACTATTTTAATTTAACAATCTTATTTTTAGACCGTTACGTTCATTTTCTTTGCTTGTCCAGGGGCGAACGTAAAGAAACCAGCTAGTAGCTGTTTTTAGTGAAGCAGCCAGGCGGCGCGGGGAAACCAAAAGAATCCCGAGGGAAGTCGGGAGCGCTTTTAGTTCATGTCATTTCTATTTTCTTCAAAGGAGTTCATGAATTTACATTTCTCCCCCAAACCGGGGTTTCGAAAATTCTTAACGGAAAACCTTGTTATACTGCGGAAAAAGACAATTTCGAAATCGATTTTTATTCTTGTTTACGTCGAACTGAGGCTACTTATTATTTACAGCATGTAACTCTTAAGAAATCATAAAAAAAACAAATACCGAATAGCCTGTTAAAAGGAAAATACCATCTCGCCAACCTAACCTTAATCCTTTTGGTAAGAATACAAGTGGTAATATCACCAGGGAAAATCCAAGCATCCAGTAAATATCGCTAGTTAACAAACCTTGATCCTGTACCTTTATGGGGGTAATCATAGCTGTAATTCCTAAGACCGCTAAAAGATTAAATACATTGGAGCCTATAAGGTTTCCCAAAGAAATTGCTTTTTCCTTTTTAAGCATGGCAATTACTGAAGCGGCTAATTCTGGGATACTTGTGCCTACAGATACAATTGTAATAGCAATAATTCGCTCACTAACCCCAAAAGATTTTGCCAGGCCTACGGCTCCATTAATTAAAAGTTCCGATCCTCCCCATAGCGCAAATCCTCCTACGGCTAGAAAAAGCACAATCTTATACAGCTCCAAGGGCACATCATCTTCAACAAGATCATCTAACACAACAGGTTTTTGAAAACGCAAAAGAAAGATTAAAAAGAGAATTAAAATTACAAAAAGAATAATTCCTTCCCACTCCTGTATGATGCCATCATAAATAATGAAAAAATAAAAAATCACAGAAGCAAGCATCATTACAGGCCAATCTACTTTATAAAAACTAGGCTGCACATTTATAGGCCCTAAAAGAATTGTTACTCCCAAGACCAAACCCAAATTAGCAATGTTTGAACCTATTACATTCCCTAAAGCCAAATCTGGAAAACCGTTAATAGCAGATTTTATACTCACAATAAGTTCGGGGGCAGAAGTAGCAAGTGATACTACTGTCATTCCAATTATTATTTTAGGTATAGAGAGTCTTAAGGAAAGTGCTACTGCAGATTTAAGTAACCAATTACCTCCAGCTACTAATAAAACAAGCCCTATAACAATATACAACAGGTTCATTCTTTTAATTTTCACGAAGATAATTCAACCGTTTTAAAAAGTCATTAGATCTAAAAAAGACTTTACTAAAACTAAAAATATAGTTTTGAAACTAAAAAATTAGTTTATTAACTATTTTTTTAGTTAATTTGAATTCAAAACCTATACACATGATTACCATTACTAATAAAGAGGAAGAGGTTATGAAGGTTTTATGGCAACTTGAAAAAGCTTTTGTAAAAGATATTTTGGAAGTATTTCCAGAACCCAAACCACATTACAACACCTTATCTACCATGGTACGAAATTTAGAAGAAAAAGGCTATGTTGGACATGAAGCCTTTGGTAAAACCCATAGATACTTCCCCATTGTTTCTAAAGAAACATACCGAGCAAATTTTATGCATGGTGCTATGAAGGATTTTTTCAATAATTCTTACAAAAGTATGGTCTCACATTTTGCAAAAGAAGAAAAAATTAGTGTAGAAGAACTTAAAGAAATTATTAAACTCATAGAAAACAAGCAATGATACCAGACTTCCTTATATACCTTTTAAAATCTTCAGGAGTTCTTTTCCTTTTTTTACTTACGTATATATTGCTTCTAGAGCGCGAAACATTCTTTAAAGGCAATAGGCTGTTTTTAATCCTCGGAATTTTTATTTCGTTTGCATGGCCTTTTTTTGAAATTGTATCCTCTATTGAGGTAACGGCTGTTCCTATGGAAACGTTAAGCAGCTCCAATTTACCTAGCACTGATACGGTAATTGCAACCGAAAATAATTCATGGTCTCCCTATTCACTTTTGATTTGGTTTTATGGACTTGGAGTTCTGATTCTTGGAATTCGCATGCTATTTCATTTATATCTTCTCTATCACACTTATAAAAATAAAGAGTCATTTAATGATAATGGTATTCGCTATGTATATTCAAATGCAATTACGGAACCCTCTTCTTTCTTTAATATCATATTTATCAATAGAAATCACTACGACAAGAATGATTTTGAACTGATTAAACTCCACGAACAGGCGCATGTTATACAGCAACATTCCTATGACATGATCCTTCTTCAGCTGCTATGTATTGTATTATGGTTTCATCCATTTTCATGGATTTACAAGCTAAAAGCAACACAAAATCTTGAATATTTGGCAGATCAATTTGTAGTGGAAAGAAACGCTAACTTAAAAAACTATCAATACCTATTACTTAAAAATACTGTTAAAAATGCCCAACCGCTATTGGCAAATACATTTTTTAATTCATTCATCAAAAAACGAATCGTTATGCTTATCAAAAACAAATCATCTAAAAGTCGTGCACTTAAGTACGTATCCATTTTACCTTTGCTATTCTTTTTTACCATTGTTTTTAATACCAGAACAGAAGCGCAACAAGTGGTATCTGATAGTACTACATCCACTCTAAAACAGAACGATATAAACCTTGCTACCATTACAAAAAGCAGCACGGATAAGCAATTACAAGACCTTGTTGATTTATATAAAAAAAGTAAGATTGATCTTACATTCACTGAGGTCAAACGAAACACGTCTGGGGAAATTATCGCTATTAAAGTTAATAGTATAGATAGCAAAGGATTAGAATCCGGATTTCAAATTAGGGGGCAAAATTCTTTTCCACCTATTATGATTAACGACCTACTAATGATAAATAGGAATCTTAATTTTGCGACTATTGAAGATGTACCCGTTTTTCCTGGATGTGAAGGTCAACCCACCTCACAACTAAGAGAATGTTTTGAAGAGAAACTAAATGAACATATTACAGCTAATTTAAGAGTTCCCGAAGTCTCTACGGAGACACCCAAAGGAAGGGTTTTCACTTTGTTTACCATAAAAAAGGACGGAACTATAGGTAATATTAAAATGCGAGGACCCAATAAGGCCTATGAAGCCGAAGCGTTACGTATTCTTAAAACACTCCCTAAAATGACTCCTGCCAAACTTGATGGAAAAGCTGTAAATATTGATCATGCGATTCCAATTAATTTTCTTTCAGAACCCTAAAATATTAGTGACAAATAGAATTGATTCTAAGAAACTATAAATACTTATTACTATTTAGAAAATAGCGTAAATACATCTAATAAAATAGCAATTTAGCACCATAAAGAGTCGGAATAGATATTTCGGCTCTTTACAACTAAAAACCAATTATTCCAAAAACAAACGCCTGTTTATGACGTTACCTCTAACTACAAATAGATTACGCCTAGAAGAAGCTTCCTTAAAAGACGGTTTGTTTTTTTATGAATTATTAAACACCCCTAGCTGGATTACCTATATTGGTGATCGCAATATTAAGCTCTTAAAAGACGCTGAAGCTTATATTAAAAACTCCTTAATTGCTAGCTATAAAGAAAACGGATTTGGATTGTGCAAAGTTTCTCTTAAAGAAACCAATACTCCCATAGGTATTTGCGGACTTATGAAGCGCAATGAATTAAGCGATCCAGATTTAGGTTTCGCCATCTTGCCTGAATACGAACGAAAAGGATATACGTTAGAGGCTTCCAAAAGTATTCTGGAGTATTCTAAAACACTAAAAATAGACAAACTACTTGCTATTACAACAGAAAACAATGAAGGTTCTAAAGCCATACTCTTAAAGCTTGGTTTTTTGTTCGAAGGAGTGGTAGAATTTAGCGATAAATCCGATCCTTTGTTACTCTTTAAAAAGTTCTTGAAATAGTTTTAAAGTAATCTCTCTTTTAAAATTCTGATGTCTGTTTCACAAAGGCTTCAAACAAAAGAAAAAACTTTTCCAAAAATACTTCATTACGTAGCAAAGTCTCTTTTGCTGTATCAAGAGCCATAAAAAAACCCATATTTTCATACGGGCTCTTCTAAATATACTTGAGTTTAATTGGATGCTTAGAATTTTAATATTTCCATCATTCTTATCTTAAATATAGCAATAAAATCTTCTGCTTACAACTCCTCCCAAGGAATATATGAAGGAATTTTTATTTTAACGGTTAGATGATCAACTGGTTACGGCAAAACCTTAATGATATTTGGCAATCTACTATTAAAATTTTATTCACCTCTTCAAATAAAAGGAACGTAAGCTACAACTGCTAACTTGTAAATGGAGAAAACCATGGTCAAATTTCTTTCAAAAAACACAGTTAATTTCAACCCTAAAAAAAGCCTTAAAACAATCCCGGTGTAAAAATTAAACGCTCCGCCTATATTAAATAAGGGCATTTGGAAGTAATCCATAAAAGTGGTAGCTTAAAAAAACATACTTCGAAAAACGCTTGCTCTATTTTTAATTTTTTCGGCCGAAAAAGTATTGCATAACTATTACTGAGTATGACCAAGAAAAAATGTTGAACAATTAAAAACAAAAACTAAAATGATCACTATCGCTAAAATTATTATTGCTGCTCTTATGAATATTCTTATGTATTTATAATAGTTTAAACATTCAGGCCATGTTAACTTCTTTAGGAATGTTTATTACTACCATAGGTTTGATAACCCAGTTTATCAAACCTATAATTAAAATTAACAGAATGCTTGCCTTGTTGAATACCAACGAAGAATTAAACTTATCAAAACGTATTTAATCATGAGAACTCAATGGTGAGAAAGACTCTGTACTATGCTGTTTGAATTGCACATGAAGGATTATGAGGTAAGCTAAAAATAATATATGAGCTGCTTGCCAGACGCATGTTTGGTCAATGATGCTGCAACATAAAAGTTTACCTCTAATTTATACCTGTCTTGTAATGTAAAACAAAAACGCTAACCTTATGAAACATCATGCAAGAACTGAACTCATAAAAAAAGATTAGGATTTATAAACAGAAAAAACTCCAGACGCTTCATCTGGAGTTTTACTATTTTTGCGATATGAAAACAAAATTCTTTAAATATTTAGCCAAAATCAATAAAATCTTACTTCCCTCCTATTCTAAGAGAAAACTAGATCTTGCAAAAGCATCAAAATTTCAGCTACTTATTATTGGCTGGCGATGGTATGTCACTAAAAATACGATGAATTAAATATGAAGGAGTGATCTTACTTCGTGATTGCTTAGCTTATTTCTTCCGTTAAGCACCTCTATTTCCATTAAAAAGTTACATTGTACTATCTCTCCACCAAGACGCTCTACGAGCTTACAAACTGCATTTGCAGTTCCTCCTGTTGCTAAAACATCATCATGGATAAGTACCTGTTCTCCTTTTTTGATAGCATCTATATGAATTTCCAGCATATCTGTTCCATACTCCAACTCGTAGCTCTCAGAAATAGTAGTACTGGGTAATTTATTTTGTTTGCGAACCGGTACAAAACCAGCATTTAATTCTTGAGCCATTAAGGTAGCAAAGAAGAACCCTCTACTTTCCATACCTATTACCTTATCAACCCTTCTATTCCCCACCAGATTTAAAAGTGAGATGGTAGCAAATTTAAATGCTAAAGGATTGTTGAGTAAAGGAGTGATGTCCTTAAAATTTACCCCAGGTTTAGGATAATCTTTTATATCTCTAATATAGGATTCTAATTGCATAGCTTATTTTTATCTAAGTTAAACCCATCAAAGTATAAAACCAATTTTTATGGATAGGTTTAGAGATTTCCAGAAAGTTTGTCTTGATCACTCATGGTAACTTCTTGAATCATTTCTTTTAATTTTTCTGAAACCATAGGATGATCCATATACACAGCTAAAGTATGGGCAAATGCATCACGTCTGTAATAAGGATCTCCTGGGTCTCCCACCAATCCGTCCCCCATAGTAAACATAGAACCCTCACCTTTTAATAACCATACTGGATTCAACTCAGGATACTGGTTGAGCATTCGCTCTAACACATCGCTGCCAATTGAAGCATTGGCTTTGATTTGTCTACTCATATAGCCCTTACTCATTCCAATACTTTCATCGAAGCTTCTAAGGCTTAGGTTTCTTTTCTCAATAAACTGCTTGATTCTATCTACTATTTTCATATTTGGATGTAACTATTAGAACAAATATATTAATTATATAGATTATAGTTTACATTTTTTAAAGTTATTTTCTAGCATAAACAGGTTTAAAGAACTAATAGTATGCTATTTATAAGATTTTTCTTTCTAATAATAACGTCAAATAGAGTTTATTTATTATGAAGAAATAATGTAAGTATTTTATTTATTAAACAAGCAAAAAGATCTTCAGGAACGCTTATTTTTTATTTAAATTTGAAGTTGTATTATTTTTATCATGAAGATATAAATCTATCATACTTCTAATCTTTATGACGATCTCTGGATGATCCATATATATGCTCAATGCCCTTGCCATTAAGTCTGGAGCATTATACAATGGTTGATCTTCATTGGCCATATTATTGGGTACCAATAACATTTCACCTTCACCTTTAAGCAACCAAATTGGATTGAGTTCTGGATAGGTGTCGATTATTCTCTCTAGAACATCTCCACCCACAGAAGCATGTGTTTTAATCTGACGGGACATGTAGCCTTTACTCATGCCAACGGACTCATCAAAGCTACGTAAGCTAATATTTCTAGACTCAATAAATAGCTTTATTCTGTCAACTATTTTCATAAAAAATCTAAATTAGTCGATGAAAATTTTGATTATATCAATTATAATTGATAATTTTGTTTTCATATTATCTCGCAATTTAATAATTAAAATATAATTTCAATACCGTTTTACAAAATGATTACACCAGAACAACGCATTCAATTGAAAAAACTTTTAAAAGGAGATTACATCACCGATGTGAAAGAAAAATTATCAAATAAGAAAATTTTAAGTAAGAACGGTACTCCTTACAGTGATAAAATGATTAGTCATGTTTTTAATGGTCGTTATCACAATCATGCCATTGAAAATGCAATTATTGATGTTTATATAGATAGAAAAGAGCAATTACTTGCAGACCAGCGTTATAAAAATCAAATTTTAGGTATTTCCTCAGACCCCCAATAGTAGTTTAATTACGTTGCAATTTTCATTTTTTTAATTTCTTACCGTTTCATTTGTATAGACATTACAAATACGGTATATTTGCACCCGCAAAATGGCAGAAATACCAGGACTGCAATTGGCCTCGTAGCGCCCCCGAAGTATCGGGAGAATAACGCATCTGATTACAGCTCAGTAGGTAAATGCTGTAAAAATTGGCCTCGTGGCGCCCCCGAAGT
>NZ_JBBEXD010000013.1:0-9383 GCF_037782385.1 Ascidiimonas meishanensis | reverse complement strand
GGGAGAATGCGCATCTGATTACGGCTCAGAAGGTAAATGCTGTAAAAATTGGCCTCGTGGCGCAACTGAATAGCGCATCTGATTACGGCTCAGAAGGTTACAGGTTTGAATCCTGTCGAGGTCACTAAAAGCTCTTATTTGAATTTAAAAAGTCTGTTAATCTTCTGATTATCAGACTTTTTTGTTTTTCTACTTCTTTTTGATGTCAAATAAATGCAGCTATTCTGGTGAGCTATTCGGTGAACTATTGCGAATTTGAAAAAAAGCTCACCAGAACACAGTTAAAAAATTGATATTCATCGAATTACCATTTTCTGATTTTTAATATTAATCTTAAATCTATAGAAATGAATAATTCGTTTGCAACATTGTTTTACATCCGGCAAAATAAGCCAGATAAATTGGGGAGATGTTTAATCTATCTTAGAATTACCATAGATGGTGAAAGAGCCGAAATGAGTACTAAGCGAAAAATAAAATCGTCTCAATGGAATTCCAGATCAGGAAAGGCTAAAGCTACTAATAACGTAGGGATTGATATTAATCGGTATTTGAATGAATTGGAAGTAAAAGCCTTTAGAGTATATGAGCAACTAAAAGATGAAGGAGCTTTTTTTACACCAGAATCTATAAGAGACGAGCTTGATGGTAGAAAAGCTCAATTAAAAATGATTTCGGTATTATATGAAAGTCATAATCAAGAAATATTTGAATTAGTCCAAAGGGAAGAGTATTCCGAAGGTGCTTATTGGCGGCATTGCAGAACTGCAAAGCATTTAAAAGCGTTTATGCAAAAGGAATATGGTTTTGAGGATATGCCCATTAAACAGGTAGATCTTTATTTCATTAAACGATTTGAACATTTTCTTAAAACCTCTATTAAAGCAACTCAAAATACAATCACCAAGTATATAGTTAATTTCAAAAAGATCGTTCGTATTGCCTATGCTAATGACTGGATTGCTAAAGACCCCTTCTTTAACTGGAAAGCTAATTGGAAAGCGGTAGAAAGACAGGCACTAACAGAACTTGAATTGCAACATCTGATAGACAAAACATTTGAGATTGAACGCCTAGATAATGTAAAAGATATATTTCTGTTTTGTTGCTTTACAGGTTTGTCATATGCAGATGTTAAAAAATTATCATCAGATCATATAGTCATGGATATAAATAATCATAAGTGGATAAAAACTATCAGAACCAAAACAAAAACCAGAAGCAATATACCGCTTTTACCGCATGCTGAAGCCATATTGTACAAATATGACTATAATAAAAATAGTAGTAAAAACAAACTTCTTTTACCTGTGATAAGTAACCAAAAACTGAATGCCTATCTCAAAGAGATAGCCATCATATGCAGAATTAATAAGAAGCTAACATTTCATCTATCAAGACATACATTCGCTACTACAGTAACGCTTGCTAATGGAGTGCCTATTGAATCTGTAAGTAAGATGCTAGGACATCAATCATTAAAAACAACTCAAATTTATGCTAAGGTTATAGATACTAAGTTGAAAGAAGATATGGATAAAGTGAAGGCGAAATATCTTTGAGAAACAAGAAAAAAGTTCAGAACAATTTAGCTTTATTTAATGGTTTTTAGGGTTCTTTGAATACGGATGAGTTCGCCTTGCGATAATTGGAGTTTGAGGTAGGGGCTTCCTAAGGTGGGTTTGACGGTGACTACTTTTTCTAGCAGTTTTTGGAGTTCTTTTTGGTAGTATTCTTTTTCTTCCTGAAGGCGGTCATATTGAATTTTAGGAATGTAGTCTTCTGGATCGGGCATTGATTTTCTTGGATTTATGGGTTGTTGTTCTGCTTCGGTTTGTTGTGCAGGTGTAGTAACTAGTCCTTGAAACAGGGATTGCAGCATGGCGGTGGTGGGTTTGGTCTGGCTTTTTTCAATGTCTTTGATAATGGCGATGACGGCATCTATACGTTTTCTGGTTTTTTCTTCTTCGCATTGCAGCTGCGGACCGAATCGGTCTAAGGGGGAAATCCCATGCCATTGAAAAAAGTGGATCATCTCATGTAATACATGGGATTGTTTTTGCTGTAATTGCTTGCAAAATTTACGGAACAAATGGACGGTTTCTCCTTCTAATAAGAGGGATTTGTAATTGTACTGATATTTTCCTTTTTTATTCATTTTTAGATAAAATTTGCTAGTGTTTATAAGAGCTTTATGGCTTTTTTAGATAAAAAATTGATTTTGTCTTATGCACTTTATTTAATTAACTAAATGATTTTCAATGTTTTAAATCTTAAACTTAACTCGTAATGTCGCTTTAGCGCATTACCCTCTTGCTATTCCGATTTTCCCCGCAGGGGCAAAATCTCATACCGATATCATAAGATATCGCTCTTGTGTTTTTAATTAGGGTTTCTGTAGAATTTTAAGAAGGTGGTGAGCTGAGTTTTAGGAATTGTGTATTGTTGTTTTTGATTTATTGATGATGGCATAAAAAAAAAGGACAACTTAGTGGGTTATCCTTTTTATTGGTGTTCCTGTTTTATGAATGTTTATAGCTGAAATATAAATTGGTAATTGTATAAATTCCGTTGGGCTTCTGCTTCCAAAAGTTCTTTGTAATTAAGGTGGTGCTTTTGGGCGTATGCTTTTAGCTCGTTCCCGTATTGGGTTTCTAGGTCTTTTTGTGAATGCTGTAACAATTGTTGTTGTGTTTCACTGTCCAGATGGTTATAGTTTAAATAAATCATTTTGGTTGTGTGTTATTAGGGATTCATCTGAAAAACTGAAATAGCCATTTTCTGGTGTTAGAATAATATGATCTAGTACGGAGATATCAAAAAGCTTGGCGGCTGCGGTTACTTTTTTGGTGAGTTCTTTATCGCTTTCACTGGGTTTTAGAGTACCGCTAGGGTGATTATGGGCTAAGATGATACTGGTGGATAGTGATTTTAAAACGATGGCGAAGAGTAGCCGGATATCTACCAAAGTTCCGGTAATCCCGCCTTGACTTAGGGTATAAAATCCGTTTACATAGTTGGCATTGTTAAGCATGACAATAACAAAGGTTTCATTGATGCCTATGGTGTCTTGATTCCATATTTTTCTTAGAAATGCCGCTGCTGCTAGGGAACTATTTAGTTTTAGACGGACATCATTTTTTATTTTTTGGTGGTAGCGTATGGATATTTCATTAACTTTAGCTCTCATTGTTTTACTTTTATAGGTGAATAATGAAAAAAGAGGGCGTTAACTTTGAACGGTGCGCCCTCTTAAATTTTTAGATTAGTTTATTGGTCTTGGGTTTTGTTGCCCATGAGCAATACTTCGTTTACAATCACTTCGGTGATATAGCGTTTTTCGCCTTCTTTGGTTTCGTAGCTGCGGGAGGCTAGTTTGCCTTCCACAGCCATTTCTTTGCCTTTGGTGGCGTAGGTATGAATCACTTCGGCGGTTTTACCCCAGGCTACCAGATTGTGCCAGTCGGTTTGCTGTTGTTTTTCTCCTAGGGCATTTTTATAGTATTCATTGGTTGCCAAGGAAAAGCGTACTACTTTTTTTCCACTTTCTAAGGTGGTCATTTCTGGGGTTTGCCCCACGTTTCCGATTAACTGTACTTTGTTTTTTAAGGTACTCATGATGTTAAATATTAAATGGTTAAACTTTATTTGATGCCTGTATAAAGGCTTTAAAAATTGATTTACTTATTTTATCCAGAGCGTTTTCTCTTTTTTGTTTTTTTAACGGTGCTTTCGCTTCATTTTTAGAGACTTGTCCTGAGTTTATCGAAAGATGATAAGATTTCATGGATTTCGGTTTTGATTTACTTCCTTTAGAGCCGACGCTGTTACCTTTTTTTGTTGCTGTTATTATTTACAAGGTCTGGGGGCAGTAAGACGTATAAATAAGAGGGAACGGAGCCTGCCCAAAGGGCGGCGGAGTGCCCCTGGCTTTATGCCGTTGGCTGCCCCCATATGTTGTTTTTTTGCTAACAAATAAAAGGGAATCGGTGGCGGTTTAGGAAGTGGGTGAAAGACGACTGTGGAAGAGTAGTACCGTTCTTTGAAGTGAAAGTACCCACTAACTAAGAATCTTTGTTTTGGTTGGCCTTATTAAACTACAGACATCTTACTTCAAATAAAAAGCAGTGCATGCGCCCTATCCGATTTTTGATTTACGTTTATCTACCGGAACACTACAAAAATCGGACAGGTTCCAGCGCAGTTAGTTTTGGTAAGGATTTGGGGTTGTTACCTGAAGTTTTTATGATCTTTTTCGTCTTTTTTTCATGTTTCAACATTAGGTTTTTCTTTAAAATAAAATTTGAGGTAGGACTGTATCGTTTATTTCAATATAGATCTGTGTCTTCTCAAAAAACATTCTAACAACTATAGGTGATTTTGCCCTCTAAAAGAAAAATATAACAAAAAAAGAGAATTATTGTTCTTTTTTACAACTTAATTCTTTCATTTTATTTAATCCTTTTACTACATTTGAATACTTAGTTTTAAGTGCTCATAGATGTCCAATCCCGAACACTCTTATGACTTTAGATTGAATTTCATCCTTATAAACTAAATACCTCCTAGAATATTGAAAAATTAGCTTGTTTGTAATGAGCTATACTGCAAATTATTAAAGTCATTTAACGATCTGTGCTTTTTCAAAGTAACATCTATGCTTTAATAGCAAGCAGAAAATGAATAGCTGTCAACTATGATTTGACACATCCCTTTTTATAAAATTTTGAATTAAACAATATAGATCTAATAAATTTTAGATATCCAGAATGAAGTCAAAAACGAAATTGCATTTAGCCCAGCAAGAAGTCTATTACGGACAATTTATGAATCCCAAGAGTCCACTATACAATATCGGTGGTTTCACTATTTTGAAAGGCATCTTTAATCCAATCTTATTCAAAGGTATCATTGAGGATTTGTCTTTTACATTTGATTCTTTTCATATAAGGTTTGATTTTTCCGGAGAGGAACCTCTCTGCTACTTTAAAGATAAGCCTGAAAAAGTTTTAGTTGACGAATTAGATTTTTCTTTAGAATCTGATCCAAGAAAAAAAGCAAAGAGTTGGATGCAAGACCAATTTAATAATGCATTTGATCTATCACAGGAAAAATTATATGTATTCGTTCTTATTAAAATAGCTGAAAATGAATACTGGTTCTTCAAATGTTTTCATCATTTAATGACAGACGGTATAGGTTTTTCCATAATCATTGATTTTCTATTAAATGAATACGAACAACAGTTAGAAGGAAATCAAAAACCAATTGAGATATTTCCTTCTTACTACGAGGCTATAAGGAACAGTCTTGATTATATGCAATCGGAACAATATGCTAAAGATGCAATGTATTGGAAAGAAAAATACAGTTCGGTTCCTAATCCATTAGTGGTTTATAAAAAACAAAATAAAACAGGTGTAGGTAAGTTTTCATGTCTTATTACCGAATCAGACGGCGAGTTATTTGATCGTCTAACCCATCAAACAAAAGCAAATGTAGCGCAATTGACCATCGCGGCATTACTACTATATTTAGGAAAAACAACCAATGAAAAAGATTTTAGCTTTGGAATTCCCATTCATAATAGAGGAACTAGAGCGGATAGAAAAACTTTAGGTATGTTTTCAGGGATACTTCCTTTTAAGGGAGAATACATTCCAGAGCAACCTTTATCTGAATTTATTTCGGATATAAGAAAAACACAGCGTAATGATTATAGACATCGATCATACCCTATTTCACATTTAAACAGGTATCTCAAACTATTATCAGAAAATCGATTACATGTTTTTGATATTATTATAAACTATTTAGCCATTCCTTTTCCAAAATCATTGTCTTCGGGTTTTAGTAGTGAATCCAAACTCCTAACAAGTACTTTAGACACCGAAGTTCCTTTAAATATATGGTGGTGTTATAGGGGTAAAAATTCTTCAATGGAGTTAAATGTTGACTATCAGCAGAAATATTTTGACCATGCTGAAGTAGAAAGGATTGTCAAAAGACTCTTTTTTATTATACGACAGTTTCAATATAGTTTAGACAAGCCTGTCAAAGATATAGCTATTCTTCCTCTAGAAGAAACATATCAATTGTTGAATACCTTCAATGATACTGCGGTAGACTATCTCAAAGACAAAACATTAGTAGATCTTTTTCAGGAACAGGTACAAAAAACACCCGAGAATATAGCAGTCGTTTTTCAAGATATCCAGGTAAGCTATAAAGAATTAGATCAACAATCCAACCAATTGGCTCGTTATTTGTTGAAAAATCAAGTTAAACAAGAAGATCTCATAGCCATATGCCTAGAACGTTCTCTAGAAATGATCGTAGGCATCCTAGGTATCCTAAAAGCAGGAGCTGCATATCTCCCAATTGATCCAGAATATCCTATCGAGCGAATCAACTATATGATTCAAGATTCAGAAGTTGACTTGGTATTAACTTCTAAAAATTCTTATCAAAATTTAGAAACAATTGATGACATGAGTATGGTGCTTTTGGATGGTAAACATCTGAAAGATATTCAAAAAGAAACTATAGATCCTCTACATAGAATAGCCTATCCTGAAAATCTAGCCTATGTCATATATACTTCAGGAAGTACTGGAAAACCCAAAGGGGTCATGGTAGAGCATCAAAGTATTGTCAATACAATTTTAGCACAAATCCCTGCTTTCTCTATTACTAATGCAGATCATTGTTTACAGTTTGCAAATCCTGCATTTGATGCTTCTGTTTCAGAGATTTTTACAGCCCTTATAAGTGGTAGTAGATTGTGTATTATAACAGAAAAATCTAAATCGGACACCTTTTCTTTTAAAAATTTTATAGCAAATAACCATATTACTATTGCCACCTTACCCCCTGCCTTCTTACAACTATTATCGGTTAAAGATTTAAAAAGTCTTCACACTTTAGTTACCGCAGGAGAGCCTATACCTTTAGAATTAGCCAAAACATTTGCAGAGCATTACCATTACATCAATGCCTATGGTCCTACAGAGACCAGTATTTGTGCTACAACTTTTAATGGAACTATCGTGGACAGTGTGCCTATCGGCTCTCCTATCGCCAACACCCAAATTTATATTCTTAGTGAACAGCAAGAGTTAGTGCCCATAGGAGTAGTCGGTGAACTCTGTATCAGTGGCGCAGGTGTCGCACGTGGCTACCTGAACAATGAAAAACTCACCCAAGAAAAGTTTATAGAGAATCCTTTTGTTGAAGGTGAACGCATCTATAAAACAGGCGATCTCGCCAGATGGCTGCCAGATGGAAATATAGAATTCATAGGAAGAATCGATGATCAAGTCAAGATTCGAGGATACCGTATCGAACTAGGAGGGATTGAGACTGCTTTAACTAAGATCAAAGGCGTATCCGCCTCTTGTGTATTGGCTAAAGAAGATGCAAAAGGGAACAAACGCTTAGTAGGGTATCTTGTTATGGGAGAAACCATCGATAAAAAAATAATTCAGGATACCTTAAAACAAAGCCTACCTGAATACATGGTACCCACTATATGGGTTGAGTTAGAATCTATGCCTTTAAACTCTAGTGGAAAACTTGACAAAAAAGCACTGCCAGATCCAGATACTTCCCTGTTGTCTAACCGAGAATATGTCCCGCCCAGAAATCAAACCGAACAAACGCTCGTTGCCATCTGGCAAGAGTTACTAGGTATCGATAAGGTAGGTGTACACGACAACTTCTTTGAACTAGGTGGACATAGCCTACTAGCAACAAGACTCGTCTCCATGATTCGGAAACAACTCGATATGGAGATAACTATTAAAGACGTCTTTGCTCATAAAACAATCGCATCTTTGGAAGGTCTTATTTCGGAGCAGACAGCAGGTACCTTATTACCAGCTATGGTAGCTGAAGACCGTCCTAAGAATATCCCTTTATCCTTTAGTCAGGAAAGACTGTGGTTCTTAGATCAACTCGAAGGGAGTCTCGCATACCATATTCCAATGGTGATTCAACTAAAAGGATCCTTAAACATCTTTGCTTTAGAAAAAGCCCTTAAAAGTATTATATCCAGACATGAAGTCTTACGTACTTTGATTCATTCAGAAAATGGGGTCGGATACCAACAAATTATCAGTGAAGATAACTGGGATATGGAGCATGCTCTAATCGCTCATAAGGATTCCTTAGATTCCTTGTTGGATGCTTATCTAGATGCGCCTTTTGATTTATCAATCGATTATAAGCTCAGAGTCTGTTTGTATGAAATGGAAAATCAAAACTATGTGCTGGCTTGTGTATTCCATCATATAGCAAGTGACGGATGGTCCAATAGTATATGGATTCGTGAACTCCTAGAGGTCTATAATGCCATAGAAGAAGGCAGAAACCCGAAGTTACCTCTGTTAACTTTACAATATGCCGACTATGCCATTTGGCAAAGAACCTATCTGGAAGGAGACATTTTAGAAAACCAATTAGCCTATTGGCAGGACAAACTCAAAGGGAGTTCTATCCTAGCATTACCTACCGATTATCCACGTCCGGCTATACAGAGTACTTCGGGAGCAAGCATTTCTTTGTCATTAGATAAAGAACTAAGTGATTCTATAAAGGGATTATGCAGAGCTGAGGACGTTACACCCTTTATGTTCCTATTAGCTGCCTTTAAGGTATTGCTATTTAGGTATAGTGGTCAAACTGATATTTGTGTAGGAACCCCTATTGCCAACCGTACACAAACAGAGTTAGAAGGCATGATAGGGTTCTTTGTCAATACTTTGACCCTACGCAGTGACTTGAGTGGAAATATAGGCTTCAGCGAACTACTCGCTCAAGTAAAAGAAACTACCCTACAGAGTTATGACCATCAACTCGCACCTTTTGAAAAAGTAGTAGAAAGGGTCGTAGATACAAGAGACATGAGTACTTCTGCTTTGTTTCAGGTAATGTTTGTATTACAGAACACACCAGACCTATCTAAAGAAAAAGACCTGTCTTTAGGAAACCTAAAGCTATCACAGTATGAGTTTACAAATACAACATCTAAGTATGATATCACATTAAACGCTGTAGAACAAGATAACGGTATTTCATTAACCATGGAGTACTGTACTGACTTATATCATAAAACAACTATCGAGCGAATGATAGTGCATTACAGGGAATTGTTGGTTAGTATTGTGAATGATATAAACCAACCCATAAACCAACTAGGGTTCTTACCTGAAGAGGAAAACCACCTTTTATTGGAGGTATTTAATGATACTCAGGTTTCCTATCCCAAAAACAAAACGCTGGTAGATCTCTTTGAACAACAGGTACAAAAAACACCCGAGAATATAGCAGTCGTTTTTGAAAACACTCAACTAAGTTACCAACAGCTAGATCAACAATCCAAC
>NZ_JBBEXD010000012.1:0-148627 GCF_037782385.1 Ascidiimonas meishanensis | reverse complement strand
CAGCGCAGATGGTACTGGGTAACCGGGAGAGTATGTCGCCGCCTTGCTCAAAAACCCTTCTCTTTAAAGAGAAGGGTTTTTTTATGCCGCTATATCAATAGTATTACCTCTCCTTTATTCCCAGCTTTTTTTCAGATATATTTATACAAATTATTGCGCTATGAGTAATAATCCCTCTCATAACTATTTGGAGATTGTATTAATTTACCTAAACCTTATATGGTAATCTTTAAAAAGGGTGGCAAGTCCTTTATATTCGATTTTTTCAGTTGAGCATATAAATTGAATAGATTCGCTCCCTACTTTTTTATAGCTGAACTTTCTGATGTATTAGCTAATACTATTCCAGCTATATTGGGAAGAAGATCTTTTAGTTCATGTTATTTCTATTTTCTGTAAAGGAATTCATGAATCTTCGATGTTCAGAAGTGTTTTTAGTCGAAAAGGTTAAAACCGCATTCATTTTCCTAAATCTTAGCTCACTAAGTTCTATTTTCTGTAAAGGAGTTCATGAATTTATATTTCTCCCCCGAACTGTAGGAGTCACGAAAATTCTTAACGTAAAAACCTGTTATACTGCGGAAAAGGACAATTTCAAACTTGATTTTAATTCATATTTACGTCGAACTGAAGTTATTTAAGAAGGATGATTGACTATTGTCTTCTATTGCATTAGCAATAAAACTAGCAAAAGCCTTTGTATTAATAAATACTACCTTAGATTCATAAATCAGGTCGTAAAACTTATTAAAAACCTTGTCCAAATATATTGAATATTACTCTACGGTAATTGTTCGAGTAAATGTTTGGCAAACGGCAAAATAACCCAATGCAAAATTATTTGGGTTTTCTACATTGTCAAAAACATCCTCATTATCAATATCTGTAGCATTAATAAAATTCCCTCTTACGGTAGCTGCAGGAGTAGCAAAGGGGCCAAAATCATCACCAGATTGCTCTATTAGTTGATCCATATAGTTATAAAAAGATTCCTCAACACCTATAATGCTAATGGATAATTTTTGCCCCGCATTTAATTCTTCATTATAAAAATAGGAAAAGCCAAAATCTTTTCCTTTATAAAAGGTATCTTCTGTTACTAAATATTCTGCAAAATCAAAATCAAAAAGGTAAAAATTATCTTCATTAGGAATGTCTTTAAAATTTACAACTATTTCGGTCTCGTCATCACCAAAAAGATTTCCATCACCCTGTTCTATACTGTTAAAGTTATTGGTTCTTACATAGTTGGTTCTTGCAGCAAATATTTTACCTTTATACTCTACTTGTAAAATGAGCTCTCCAGAGGTGAGGAAATCAGTACTCATGTCTTCTTCATAAATACCTGATCCTGGTCTTGTCTCTTCAAAAACCTCTGTTTCTGCAAGGGCAACATTTACAATACTAATTTGTGTAAGACTTGCCGGCACAGGTTCATCAAAGAACGAACTGGACTCAAAGGCTGTAATTCTAGCTATCAAAAACGGTACATTTTCATCTACACGTATCAATGCATCTATGATGAGTCTTGGTTCTTCTGAAGTAACCTCTACATCAATAACATCTTCACATGCTGTAATTAATAAACTAATTGCAAGTGCATAAAGAATTTTTTTCATAGGGTTTTAAAATTATAATCTCAACACCATGGAATTCTTATATATGGAAGCCCATTATTCTACAATGAATGTTTGTGTAAATGTTTCGCAAATGGCAAAATAACCCAATGCAAAGTTGTTAGGGTTTTCTACACTATCTAAAACATCCTCGCCGTCAATTTCTGTTCCGTTAATAAAATTCCCTCTTACGGTAGCTGCAGGAGTAGCAAAGGGACCAAAATCATCGCCAGATTGCTCTATCAGTTGATCCATATAATTATAAAAAGATTCCTCAACACCCATAATACTAATGGATAATTCCTGACCAGAATCTAATTTTTCATCATAAAAATAAGAAAAACCGAAATCTTGCCCTTGATAAAATGTATCTTCTGTCACTAAATATTCTGCAAAATCAAAATCAAATAAGTAAAAATTATCCTCTTCAGGAATATCTTTAAAGTTTACAACTATTTCTGTCTCCTCATCACCAAAAAGATTTCCATCACCTTGCTCTATGCTATTAAAGTTATTGGTTCTTACATAGCTGGTTCTTGCAACAAAGATTTCGCCTTCATATTCTATCATTAACACAAGCTCTCCAGCAGTAAGAAAACTAGTTTCGAAAGTTTTGGTATAGATACCTGATCCTGGGGATTCTTCATTGAGCGTATCCGGATCTATTGTATCACGCGGAAAATCGAGATTGCTCAATGATATTTGCTCTAAAGTAACAGGGGTAGTAGATTCAAAGAAGGAACTTGTCTGGCTTACCTTGACGACAACTTTGGTAAATTCTTCGTTAGGATCCACGCGAATCAACGCATCAATAATAAGTCTGGGTTCTTCTGAGGTAACCTCTACATCAATTACATCTTCACAAGCTGTAATCAACAAACTAGCTGTAAGTATATAAAGATATTTTTTCATACGCTTAAAATTTAAAATTATAAGTTACTGCTGGCACAATGCCAAAAATAGACGTTCTAACCGCTTCGTTAGCTCCGGTATCTTGATTTCGTCTAAAATTAATGGATGCTGCGTTGCGCCTACTATATAGATTATAAATACTAAAAATCCACTCGCCCTTTAGTTTTCTATTGGCATTTTTACGAGGTGTAAGTTTGGCCGAGATATCTATTCTATGATAATCTGGGAGTCTTTCTTTATTTCGCAATCCATAATAAGGAATGGTAAGCCCTTGAAATTCAAATTTACCTATAGGGTAATTGGTAGGTTGCCCAGTTTGATAGACAAAGTTCATGTTGAATGACCACTTCTTGTTTAATTCATAATTGTTATAGATAGAAATATCATGTGTTTTGTCATAAGGAGTATTGTACCAGTTACCCAGATTAATACCAGTTTCAAGATTAGATCTTCCAGTGTCAAATACAGCCGCTCTACCAGGGGTTCGTTGTTCCGACTTGGACAGTGTGTACGCAATCCAACCAGTATATCTTCCTTCATTTTTCCTGAAAAGAATCTCTAATCCATAAGCTCTTGCCTGACCGTTTAGTATAACCCTTTCTATGGCTTCATTTGCAATTAAATTTGCCCCATCAATATAGTCTATTCTGTTTGCAACATCTTTGTAAAACACCTCTGTTTCTAGGGAGTATGCACCATTTTTGAAGTTTCTAAAATAGCCAATTGCATATTGATCTAATAATTGAGGCTTTACAAAGGGGCCACTAGGTGTCCATACATCAAGAGGAGTAGGAGAACTTGTATTAGATAGTAAATGAAGATATTGTGCCATTCTAGTATAACTTGCTTTTAGCGAGTTATTTCTATTAAAAACATAAGAAAGTGCTATTCTTGGCTCTAAATTGGTGAAGGATGCTAATTGCTCACTTCTTCCAGCACTAATAGTATCTATAGGAGTTGCTTCCTCATAAAGAAGAAGAAGGGGATCAAACGTAACAGGTTGGTCGTTTTTGTAAACAAAGATGTCGTCCTGTCCAAATCGTATAAAATGACTAAGTCTAAGACCATATTGCAAGCTTAGTTTTTCGGTTACTTGATGTTCAACATCCACATAAGCAGCAGATTCATTTGCATATTTTTTGGTAAGTTGCTCTTCTACAATTCCAGAATCACTACTATTAGGTTCTATTTTGCCCGGATTAAAGCTATAATAAATATTATTAACACCGTAGTTTATTTGTAAACCATCTTTTACATAATGTTTAAGATCATATTTAAGGTTAAAGTTTGCAATACCGGAATTCCATTTAAATCCTACAAAATCTAATTCTAAGCCATAATAGTAATCAGAGTAGATAAGTGATAGGTTTGAAAATAGTTTATCAGAAAACAGATGGTTCCATCTAAAGTTTACGACAGAGTTCCCGTAGATGTTTTCAAAATTATCATTAATTCTAAAAAGATCTCTCCCAAAATAGCCAGATAAGAAAATACTATTTCGTTCATTTAGACGATAATTAAGCTTTGCATTGAGGTCATAAAAGTAAGCGATGTTTTCAATCTCAAATAGAGGAAGAAAAAGGTGTGCATAAGAAGCTCTACCGCCTACTAAAAAAGCACCTTTGTCTTTAACAATAGGGCCTTCTGCCAAAACACGGCTGGCAACTGCACCTATACCTCCGTTAACCTTGAATTCTTTACTGTTTCCTTCCTTTTGAAAAATTTCAAGTACGGAAGAAACACGACCTCCATATCTGGCTGGAATACCTCCTTTAAAAAGCTTTACATCTTTAATGGCATCAGGATTAAATACGGAAAAAAAACCGAAAAGGTGTGAAGAATTAAAAATAGTAGCTTCATCTAATAGAATAAGATTTTGATCTACTGCACCTCCTCTCACATTAAACCCGGAAGCTCCCTCACCTGCATTCGTAACACCAGGTAATAGCAATAATGATTTTATTACGTCTGCCTCTCCCAGTACCACCGGAATATTTTTAATAGTTGAGGCAGATAGAATGTTAACGCTCATTTGCGGTTTTCGGATATTTAGTTTTTCCGCACTTTCAATTAAAACCACCTCTTCTAGCTCTTCTACTGCTTCTTTAAGATTGAAATTTATTTTTTTATCCTGATCTAGTTTTATTTTCTCGCTAATGCTTTGAAAACCTAAGGCACTAATTTCAAATGTATAGTCCCCTTCTGGAAGTGTTATGGAGTAAAAACCATATTCATTGGTGGTGACACCAGTTTTTAATTCAGGTATAATAATGGTTGCGCCTATCATACTTTCATTACTTACAGCCTCTGAAATAGTACCACTTAAAGTATATTTTGTCTGGGAAAAGGTAAGTTGAAAAAAACTAAGAAAAAGAAGCACTGTAAAGCTGAAGATTCTATTCATTTTCATTCTTTAAAAAAAAATTACAGTTTAAAACTACGGAAAAATATTAACTATTAACTTTATTATATGCGCAAATAGTTGATAATTCATCTGTATTTAACACAGAAAAGCCTGATTTATTAAAATCAGGCTTTTCTGTTTTGAAAAGTAAGTTTTTAAGCAGCGGGCAAGTCTCCCTTTTCCTTTACTGGTAGGGAAGAGTCTCCCATTAAGAATTTATCTACTTCATGCGCTGCTTCACGACCTTCTGAGATAGCCCACACAATTAATGATTGTCCTCTTCTTATATCGCCTGCAGCGAAAATATTAGGGATATTTGTTTGATATTTTGTTGCGTTGATATTAGTTCTTGCATCTGTATGAAGACCCAGTTGTTCAATTAAACTTTTTTGAGGCCCTGTAAACCCAAGAGCGAGTAATGCCATATCGCAAGGCCATTCCTTCTCGGTGCCAGCTATTTCCTGAAGTCTTGGTCTTTTCCCTTGTTCTTTGATCCATTCTACCTCAATAGTTTTAAGACCTATCAAATTCCCTTGATCATCTTTTATAAACTCCTTAGTATTAATGCTCCAATTTCTATCGCATCCTTCTTCGTGTGAAGAACTTGTTTTGAGTGTGAAGGGCCAAAATGGCCATGGATGCTCTTCTGTACGATGCTCAGTTGGCATTGGCATAATTTCAAAATTTGTTACTGACTTAGCGCCGTGACGGTTAGAAGTTCCAACACAATCAGATCCGGTATCACCACCACCAATTACAATAACATTTTTACCTTTAGCAGAAAGTTCATCAGTCATTGTACCAATGCCATCTACTACTTCATTATTATTTTTTAGGAAATCCATTGCTTGAATTACTCCTTTTGCATCTGCTCCGGGTATTTGCATTTCTCTTCGTTTTGTGGCGCCACCACATAAAACTACTGCATCAAAAGCTTTTAAATCTTCCACATCATAATTGACACCCACATGAACCCCAGTTTTGAAAATGATGCCTTCTTCTTCTAATATTGCCAGTCTTCTATCTATTACTCTTTTTTCAAGTTTAAAATCAGGAATACCATATCGTAAGAGTCCGCCAATCTTCTGGTCTCTTTCAAACACTGTAACCGTATGTCCTGCTCTATTTAATTGTTGAGCAGCTGCCAGCCCTGCAGGTCCAGATCCAACTACAGCTATTTTCTTATGAGTTCTGGTTTTTGGCGGTTCGGCCTTTATCCATCCTTCCATAAAACCTCTTTCTACAATATACTTTTCTATAAGTTCAATAGAAACAGGAGATTTAATAATACCAAGAACACAGGCAGATTCGCATGGTGCAGGACAAAGTCTTCCGGTAAACTCTGGGAAATTATTGGTAGCATGTAATATTCTGAGTGCTTTTTGCCAATCATTTTTATGAACGGCGTCATTAAAATCTGGAATCATATTACCAAGTGGACAACCGCTATGGCAAAATGGAATACCACAATCCATGCATCTTCCTCCTTGCTTTACCAATTCTTCTCTAGAAAGTTCTTTGGTAAACTCTTTATAGTTTTTTATACGCTCTTCTGTAGGAATATTTTCCTCATGAGCCTTTTCAAATTCTAAAAATCCTCTTAATTTTCCCATTTTACTCTACAGTTGATAGTTTAAGATTGTCGTTTTGTTTTTCAATTTCCATTCGCTCCAAAGCTTTTTTGTATTCTTCTGGCATTACTTTGATAAATTGTGATTTTAATTGCTCCCAATTATCTAAAATACTTTTTGCTTTGGGGCTTTTTGTATGGAAGTGATGAGCCTCTATTAACTCCTTTATTACTAAGGTGTCTTTTTCACTTGGTTCTTCAAGATTAACCATTTCCATATTGAAATTATTGGTATCAACAGTATTGCCTTCGTTAAGAATATAGGCAATACCTCCGCTCATACCAGCTGCAAAGTTTCTTCCAATAGCGCCAAGAATTACAGCAATACCACCAGTCATGTATTCACAGCCATGATCACCAATTCCTTCAACTACTGCTTTTGCACCGGAATTTCTAACTAAAAAACGCTCTCCTGCTATTCCATTAATGTAAGCTTCGCCATTAGTTGCACCATATAAAGCGACATTACCTGTAATCACATTTTTGTGGGGTTCAAAGGTGGCTGCTTCTGGTATTTGAACAATTAATTTGGCACCTGAAAGTCCTTTCCCAAAATAATCATTTGTGTTTCCATATACTTTCATGGTAAGACCATGAGTGGCAAAAGCCCCGAAGCTCTGACCGGCAGAACCGGAAAAGTTTAGTGTAAGCGTGTCTTCGGGAAGTCCTTTACCACCGTGTATTTTAGAAATTTCATTACTTATAATGGCTCCTGTGGTTCTATCTGTATTGCTAATGTTGAATTCCAGACTCATTTTTTCTTTTCGGTAAATCGCAGGATGTGCCTGTGCTAGAATTTTAAAATCTAATACATTTTCTAAGTGATGATCTTGTTTTTCAGTATTATAAAGTTTTGTGCCAGATTTAACAGCGGGTTTATATAAAATATTAGAAAGGTCTATGCCTTGTGCCTTATAATGTGAGATAGCGTTTGACATATTAAGTTTCTGACTTTGTCCCACCATTTCTTCAATAGTTTTAAATCCTAAAGAAGCCATAATTTTTCGTAATTCCTGCGCAATGAAGTACATGAAATTTATAACATGTTCTGGTGTACCTTTGAAATTTTTACGTAGTTCAGGGTCTTGAGTCGCAATCCCTACGGGGCATGTGTTTAAATGACATGCACGCATCATGATACAGCCAGATGCTACTAATGGTGCAGTTGAAAATCCAAATTCTTCTGCTCCTAGTAGGCAAGCGATAGCAACGTCTCTACCGGTTTTAAGTTGTCCATCGCATTCTACTACAATTCTATTACGTAAGTTATTAAGAACAAGCGTTTGCTGTGCTTCTGCTATACCAAGTTCCCATGGTAAACCAGCATGTTTAAGTGAAGTTAGAGGAGAAGCCCCTGTACCTCCATCAAAACCTGAGATTAATACCACATCTGCTTTGGCTTTGGCAACACCGGCGGCAATAGTTCCAACACCCACTTCTGAAACTAATTTTACATTAATTCTTGCTTCTCTATTTGCATTCTTTAGATCAAAAATAAGTTGTGCAAGATCTTCTATGGAATAGATATCATGATGAGGCGGGGGTGAAATCAAGCCTACATATGGAGTAGAGTTTCTAGTTTTGGCAATATCTGGATTAACTTTAGGTCCAGGAAGTTGTCCGCCTTCACCTGGTTTTGCTCCCTGAGCCATTTTTATTTGAATTTCTTTCGCATTAGAAAGATAATTGATAGACACTCCAAATCTACCAGACGCTACTTGTTTAATAGCACTGTTTCTCCAGTTTCCGTCCGGATCTTTATAAAATCTTTTAGTGTCTTCGCCTCCTTCACCAGAATTACTTTTCCCCCCAATTCGGTTCATAGCAATCGCTAGATTTTCATGTGCTTCTTTACTAATAGAACCAAAAGACATAGCTCCAGTCTTAAATCGCTTTACAATATTCGTCCAAGGTTCTACTTCTTCTAGTGGAATAGGGTTTAAATTTTTAAATTCAAACATTCCTCTTAAAGTCATAAGGCGTTCACTTTGATCATTGATCATTTTTGCATACTCCTCATAACTTTCAAAGTTATTTTGTCTTACGGCTTGTTGTAATTTTGATACCGTAGTAGGATTAAACATATGTCTTTCACCCTTTCTTCGCCATCTATATTCGCCGCCAATCTCAAGATCTAAGTCACCAGAAATGGAGTCGGTTTTAAAGGCCTTATTAAATCTTTTCTGAATTTCCTTTTCAACTTCATACAGTCCAATCCCTTCTATTCGGGTGGAGGTATTACAGAAATAGGTATTAATGAATTTTTTATTGAGACCCAATGCTTCAAATATTTGAGCACCTCTATAAGAATGTAAGGTAGAAATCCCAATCTTATTCATGATCTTTACGATACCTTTGGCGATTGCTTTGTTGAAATTTTGAATAGCTGCATCTGCCGAAATACCTATTATTTCTTTTTCCTCAACTAGCTCTTGAATAATTTCATTAACTAAATATGGATTAATAGCACTGGCACCATAACCAAAGAGCATGGCAAAATGATGCGGCTCTCTTGGTTCTGCGGATTCAATTATAATTCCAATAGCAGACCTTTTCTTTAACTTTTTAAGGGTATGATGAACATAAGAACAGGCTAAAATAGCAGGAATGGGTGCGAGATTTTCTGATACTTTTCTATCTGAAAGAATAATGGTGTTGTAGCCTTGGTCAATATGGCTTACAATTTCCTTTATAATTTGGTCTAACTTAGATTCCAGTCCGTTTAATCCTTTTTCCGCTTCATAAAGAATAGAGATTGACTCTGCTTTAAAATCAGGGTGATTTATAAATTTAATTTTATCTAAATCTTCATTGGAAATCACGGGATTTTGAATTCGTAACTTCTTGCACTGCTCTGGAACAACATCAAAAATATTATTATCTCCACCAATAGAGAGACTTATATCAGTAACAATTTCTTCTCTAATTCCATCTAAAGGAGGATTTGTTACTTGCGCAAATAATTGTTTAAAATAGTTGTAAAGTAATTGCGGTTTTTCAGATAGTACAGGCAAAGGAGTATCTGTTCCCATTGAACCAATAGCTTCCTTGCCTTGGGTTGCCATAGGGATAATAAGTGTTTGAATATCTTCTGTAGTGAAACCAAATACTTTAAGACGTGTAATTCTGGCTTCTGGTTCTATGGGTGTTTTGTAGTCTGTGTATGGAACTTTTGCCAAGGGAAGAAGATTTTTATCCAACCATTCTCTGTAAGGTCTTTCAGAAACAATTTTGTCTTTTACTTCCTCATCTTGAATAATTCGCCCTTCATTCATATCTACTAAAAACATTCTTCCAGGTTCTAATCTTCCATGGTAAGAAACGTTTTCTGGTTTAATATCAATAACCCCGGTTTCAGAAGACATAATAACATAACCATTCTTGGTTACTGTATATCTGGAAGGGCGTAAACCATTTCTATCTAGTAGGGCGCCAATATAATTGCCGTCTGTAAATGGAATAGATGCTGGACCATCCCATGGTTCCATAATGCAGGCATTGTATTCATAGAAAGCCTTTTTATTATCGGGCATAGATTTATGCTTTTCCCATGCTTCTGGCACCATCATCATCATTGCTTCTGGTAAAGATCTTCCTGTTTGCAAAAGTAATTCCAGCACCATATCCATAGAAGCAGAATCTGATTTTCCTTCTAAGACAATAGGAAGGATATCTTTTATGGTATCTCCAAATATGGGGCTTTCAAATAACTCTTCTCGAGCTTTCATTCTGCTTAAATTACCTTTCAGGGTGTTAATTTCACCGTTATGACACATATATCTAAAAGGTTGCGCAAGATCCCAAGTAGGGAAAGTATTGGTAGAAAATCTTTGGTGAACTAAAGCCAATTTAGTAACAACTGAATTTTCTGTAAGATCTTTATAATAAGCACTAATATCTTCTGGTACTAGTAAACCTTTGTAAATAATAGTAGTGGTAGAGAGGCTACAAAAGTAAAAATATCCAACTTCAGATAATCCAGACTTAAGAATAGTATGCTCTGTTAGTTTCCTCGCAGCAAATAATTTAGCATTAAAGGCTGCTTCAGTAAGCTCTAGGTTGTTTTTACCAATAAACACCTGCTTAATTTCAGGTTCTGTTTTAGCGGCTATTTCCCCAATACAGGTATGATTAACAGGCACATTTCTCCATCCCAGTATAGAAAGCCCTTGTTTATTAATATTTTCAGTAAATATTTCTGTACAAATTGCTGCCTGATTCTGAGATTTTGGAAGAAAAACCATTCCTACAGCATATTCTTTACGGTCTGGAATTATAAAATCACAAGATTGTTTAAAGAATTCATGAGGGATCTCAATTAAAATACCAGCTCCGTCTCCCGTTTTTCCATCTGCACTTACAGCGCCTCTATGCTCTAAGCGAACCAAAATATCTAGTGCTTTATGGATGATGTCGTTTGTACGAACTCCATTAAGATTACAAATGAATCCAGCACCGCAATTATCATGTTCAAATTCAGGAGAATAAAGGCCTTGTTTTGTTGGTGTCATAATTATGATATTTCTACAAAAATATCGATATACATGTATAATAATGAAAGATATATTCATTTATATAAAATAAATAAGACTCTTGTAATTTTTTATTACGAAAAATGCAGAATAAGTAATTATACGAGGAATAATTACAAAAAAAACAATCTGAAAAGTGATTTAACTAGTAGATGCAAAATCAAGGGGTAGGAAGCTATTTATTTGTATAATTAATGATGTTTATTAATGGTAAATAGGGGTTGTTTCTGTGAAATACACAAAACGTAATCAGTAATATTTATTTTAAGGGGGGGGGTGTGAAAATAACTAGAGGGTTGTTTGCCCTCTAGTTTATTCTATTAGTTTTTTTAATCTCTAAGAATAGTTCTAGAAATTACTATTTTTTGTATTTCTGAAGTACCTTCATAAATCTGCGTAATCTTGGCATCTCTCATTAATCTTTCCACATGATATTCTTTAACATATCCATTTCCTCCATGTATTTGGACGGCTTCAATCGTAGTATCCATTGCAACCTGAGATGCGTATAGTTTTGCCATAGCTCCGGAAAGATCGTAATTATGACCATTGTCTTTGTCCCAAGCAGCTTTCAGTACTAAATGTCTGGCGGCTTCAATTTGAGTATGCATATCTGCAAGCTTGAAAGCAATCGCCTGATGATTACATATCTCGGTTCCAAAAGATTTCCTAACCTTAGAATATTCTTTAGCCAGTTCATAAGCGCCAGATGCAATTCCAAGAGCTTGAGCTGCTATTCCAATTCTTCCGCCTGCTAGAGTTTTCATGGCAAATTTAAACCCAAAACCATCTTCACCTATCCTATTTTCTTTTGGTACTTTTACATCAGTAAACATTAAAGAGTGAGTGTCAGAACCTCTTATGCCCAATTTTTGTTCTTTGGGTCCTATTTCAAATCCTTCCATTCCTTTTTCAACGATAAGCGCATTAATCCCTTTGTGCCCTTTCTCAACATCTGTTTGCGCTATTATTAAATACACATCGGAAGAACTGCCATTAGTGATCCAGTTTTTGGTACCATTAAGTAAATAATGATCTCCTTTGTCAATAGCGGTAGTTTTTTGAGAAGTAGCGTCACTTCCTGCCTCAGGCTCAGAAAGACAAAAAGCTCCTATAATTTCACCTGAAGCAAGGCGTTTCAAGTATTTTTCCTTTTGCGCATCATTCCCAAAGGTTTCTAATCCCCAGCATACTAAAGAGTTATTTACACTCATAATTACAGAGGCAGAAGCGTCTATCTTGGATATTTCCTCCATAGCTAACACATAAGAAACCGTATCCAGACCACTTCCATTGTATTCTGGAGAGACCATCATTCCCATAAAACCAAGCGCTGCCATTTTCTTTACTTCTTCGGTAGGGAATCTTTGTTGTTCGTCTCTTTCTATAACTTCAGGTAATAGTTCCGTTTGGGCGAAATCTTTCGCCGCTTGACGAATCATTTTATGTTCTTCGGTAAGATTAAAATCCATAAATCAAATAAATTATATTTTCTTTAAAAAAGAAGGGCAAATATAAGGGTAAAATGCGAAAATTTCAATCGTTTTCGATAATTTTTGTTGATATGAAAATATACTCAAACTTCTTGCTATAACTGGTGTTGCTTAATTTATACCTGTTATTTTTCTAAAATGTTCTTAAAATGCTAAATCGGAAACAAAATAAAACCCAATTCAATCTTTATATTTGCGTCAATTAAAATAAGAAATTAATGAAACAATTACTTAAAATATATGAAAATAAAGATCCTGAGATAGTTTTTAATTGGAAAGATCCTGAAACGGAGGCAGAAGGGTGGACTGTAATTAATTCTTTAAGAGGAGGTGCCGCCGGTGGAGGCACGAGAATGCGTAAGGGTTTAGATATGAATGAAGTGGTTTCTTTAGCTAAAACCATGGAAATTAAATTCACTGTTTCTGGACCGGCAATTGGAGGCGCCAAATCTGGAATTAATTTTGATCCTAAAGATCCCAGAAAAAGAGGGGTTTTAGAACGTTGGTATAAGGCTGTTTCTCCTCTTTTGAAAAGTTATTATGGAACTGGAGGTGATTTGAATGTTGATGAAATTCATGAAGTAATACCTATTACGGAAGATTGTGGAGTTTGGCATCCGCAGGAAGGAGTATTCAATGGACATTTTAAACCTTCTGAAGCAGATAAAATCAATAGAATAGGTCAGTTGAGATTAGGGGTTATTAAAGTAATTGAAAGCGAAACGTACTCACCAGGTTTAAGTCATAAATATACAGTAGCTGATATGATTACCGGATTTGGAGTGGCTGAGGCGGTGAGACACTATTATGACATTTATGGTGGGACGGTAAAAGGGAAGCGAGCTATTGTGCAGGGTTTTGGAAATGTTGGTGCTGCTGCTGCGTTTTATTTAGCACAAATGGGAGCTAAAATTGTGGGTATAATTGATATTGGAGGCGGAGTGATTAAGGAAGAAGGGTTTAATTTTGAAGAAATAAAAGAGCTTTATCTCAGAAAAAAAGGAAATGCATTACAAGCTGAAAAACTAATTCCTTTTAAGGAGATGAATGAAAGGATTTGGTCTTTACCAACAGAAATATTTGTTCCATGTGCAGCTTCAAGACTTATTACAAAAGATCAAATTAATAAGATGATCAATACAGGTCTTGAAGTGATTTCTTGTGGCGCGAATGTTCCTTTTGCAGATAAAGAAATATTTTTTGGTCCTATTATGGAATTTACAGATGAAAGGGTGAGTTTAATTCCTGATTTTATTTCTAATTGTGGAATGGCAAGAGTTTTTGCTTATTTTATGGAGCGCAGAGTAGCTATGGATGACACTGCCATATTTAATGATACCTCCGAAATTATTAAAAAAGCCCTCGTAAATTCATTTAAACAGAGTGCTTCTAAAACACGAATTAGTTCTACCGCTTTTGAAATTGCATTAAAACAACTAATTTAGTCGAAAATCAACCGGTACAATACAATTTATGGAAACAATCGTTATTCTAATATTCATTTTTGGATATCTTGCTATTACCTTAGAGCATAATCTTAAAATAGACAAACTTATTCCTGCCTTAGGAATGATGGCATTGCTTTGGGCTGTTATTGCACTCAATCATATGAGTGTCTTTGAGGTAAATGCAGAGCTGAAAGAGCTAGAGCCTTCTCATATTGATGAGATCTTGTTACATCATTTAGGGAAAACAGCAGAAATTCTCGTTTTTCTTTTAGGGGCAATGACTATTGTAGAGATTATAGATTATTTTAATGGTTTTGCTACCATTAAAGGTTTTATTAGAACCAAAAGTAAAAAGAGACTTTTATGGATTTTTTGCGTACTTGGATTTATTCTATCTGCTATTATAGATAATTTAACTGCAACCATCGTATTAATTACCATTTTACAGAAAGTAATAAAGGAAAGAGAAGTAAGATTGTGGTTTGCAGGAATGATTATTATTGCGGCAAACGCAGGAGGAGCTTGGTCACCTATTGGAGATGTTACTACCACCATGCTGTGGATTGCAAATAAAGTAACCACGCTTCATCTTATAGAGCATGTATTTGTGCCTTCTGTTTTATGTATGGTGGTTCCAACAGTGGTAGCAAGCAGGCTTAAGGTTTTTAAGGGAGAGATAGAGAGTGATTTAGAGGAAGAAGAAAACCCTACTACCAAGCATGGAGCCAGAATGCTGTATTTGGGTCTAGGCGCTATTATTTTTGTTCCTATCTTTAAAACAATTACACATCTACCGCCTTATGTAGGAATGATGCTTTCGTTGGCCATTGTTGCTACTTTTGCAGAAATATACAGTAAAACTAAATTCAGTATTAGTAAAGTAGGTGATGAGCATATAGAAGACAGTCATCACAGCCCAGTTCATAAATCTTTATCCAAAATTGAATTACCCAGTATTTTGTTTTTCTTAGGAATTTTAATGGCCGTTGCAGCACTGGAATCTTTAGGGATGCTTTTTCAATTTGCAGAAGGTCTTAATACAGCAATACCTAATACTGATATAGTGGTGATGCTTTTAGGAGTGGGTTCTGCGGTAATAGACAACGTGCCGCTAGTAGCAGCAAGCATAGGAATGTTTTCTGAAGGTATTGATGCGCCTTTATGGCATTTTATTGCCTATTCGGCTGGTACAGGAGGTAGTATGCTTATTATTGGCTCTGCTGCTGGAGTAGTAGCTATGGGTATGGAAAAAATAGATTTTTTCTGGTACCTTAAGAAAATATCAGGTCTTGCATTAATTGGCTTTTTGGCTGGTGCAGGGGCTTTTGTTTTAATTAGAGAATTTATATTGAACACATAATTTTATACCCAAACAACCGTTATTAACAAAACTATTTAATTTAACCTATGCTATTAATTCAAGAAGTGGCACAAGAAGTGCTGGATGAAACACTGGTGGAAGAAAAAACACTCTCAGTGGCAGATCTTATCGTAAATGGCGGAACCGCAAGTATGATCATTATTGGGGTTCTTTTTGTTTTACTATTTGTTGCGTTGTACATTTATTTTGAACGAATTTTTGCAATTAAAGCTGCCTCAAAAATTGACAAAAATTTCATGAATCAGATCAAAGATCATGTATCTACAGGAAAGCTGGAATCTGCCCGTATTTTATGTGCACAAACTGACTCTCCTGTGGCAAGGCTTACTGAGAAAGGAATTTCAAGAATTGGAAAACCCTTAGAAGACATCAATAAAGCCATTGAAAATGCAGGTACGCTTGAAATTTATAAGTTAGAAAGAAATGTAAGTATACTGGCAACTGTAGCCGGAGCTGCTCCAATGATCGGGTTTCTTGGAACTGTAATTGGTATGATTCTTGCTTTCCATGAAATGGCAAGTAGCGGAGGACAGGCAGAAATGGGTTCATTGGCATCAGGTATTTATACTGCGATGACTACCACGGTAGCCGGATTAATAGTTGGTATTATTGCCTATATAGGATATAATCACCTGGTTGTGAAAACAGACAAAGTAGTACATCAGATGGAAGCAAATGCTGTTGAGTTTCTGGATTTATTGAACGAACCTATCTAATATGAAAGTAAAAGGAAGAAATAAAGTATCACCAGAATTCAGTATGTCGTCTATGACAGATATTGTTTTCTTGTTACTGGTATTCTTTATGCTTACGTCTAATGCACCTAATGCTTTAGATTTATTGTTGCCAAAGGCGAAAGGTAAATCTACAAACACACAAAATGTAGCGGTAAGTATTAATAAGAATTTAGAATACTATATAGATAGTCAAAAAGTTAATCCTGAATTCCTGGAGACGGAGCTAAAGCGAAAGTTAAAAGGACAGGAGAAGCCAACAATTATTCTAAGAGCTGAAGAAAGTGTCCCTATTGAGGAAGCAGTTAATGTAATGGATATTGCAAACGCAAATAGTTATAAAGTAATTCTGGCTGTAAGACCCAAATAATGTCATTATTAGATACAGTACATAAAAGAAAATCATTCACCCTTACCAGTATTTTACTGGCAATACTCATTGTAATGCTATTTTATGTAGGTCTTACTTATTTAGACCCTCCACCTGAAAGTGGAATCTCGGTCAATTTTGGCACGACTAATGAAGGAAGTGGAAAAATTCAGCCAAGAGAAAAAATACGCACAGCTCCTAAACCTATAGAACAACCCAAAGAAGAAGTAAAACAAGAGGTAGTCGCGTCTCCTCAAGAGAAAACGGAAGAAGTACTTACGAATGATGCGGAAGAAGCTCCGGTAATTCCTACTAAAAAGGAAACACCTAAAACAAACAAAGAAACTACCAAGCCTGCAGAGGAAGTAAAAAAACCAGTTGAAAAGCCTAAGCCATCAAAATCAACAACAGATGCTTTGTCCAGTATTTTGAATGGGCCTAAGAATGATGGCACTAAATCTGGAGGGGAAGGTCCAGATGGTACTTCAGGAGACAAAGGAGATCCTAAGGGAGATCCTTATGCTACTAGTTACTACGGAGGTCCAGGTAGGGGAACCGGAGGGGTTGGTTATGGGCTTAACGGACGTGGAAAACCTACTTTTTCTATTACTCCACAGGAGTGTAATGAAGCGGGAAGAGTAGTTGTACAGATTAAAGTGAATCAGGAAGGAAGAGTGATTCAGGCAAATCCTGGTGTAAGAGGAACCACAAATAATCACCCCTGTCTTTTAGATGCTGCAAAACGCAATGCGATGTCTTTTAGATGGAGGTCTGATAGTAAAGCACCTTCTTCGCAAATAGGTTTTATAGAACTCAATTTTAAGCTGGGCGAGTAATTTCATGAATACTTATAAAGAAGTAGTGGCTTGGATGTTTAGTCGCTTACCAATGTACCAGCGACAAGGGAAATCTGCATTTAAAGCAAAGCTAGATAATAGCATTGCCTTTTCAAAGTATTTAGGATGTCCAGAGCGCACTTTTAAATCGGTACATATTGCAGGCACCAATGGAAAAGGATCTACTTCTCATATGATGGCATCCGTGCTTCAAGAAGCAGGCTATAATGCAGGACTCTACACATCACCACATCTTAAAGATTTTAGGGAGCGTATTAGAATAAATGGAGTGCAAATTCCTGAAAGCAGGGTAATTAGTTTTATTAATTCGAACAAAGAGTTTCTTGAAGAACACGAATTGTCATTTTTTGAAATGACAGTGGCTATGGCATTTAATTATTTTGCAGAAGAAAAGGTTGATATCGCTATTGTTGAAACTGGATTAGGGGGAAGGCTTGATTCTACTAATATCATTACGCCCATACTTTCAGTGATTACCAATATAGGATATGACCATACAGACATGCTTGGAGATACATTAGGCAAAATAGCAGCAGAGAAAGCCGGAATTATTAAAAAGAATATTCCTGTTGTTATTGGTGAATATCATCCAGAAACCTGTCCCATATTTAAGGAAAAAGCACAACAAATGCAGACATCCCTAGTGCTATCTTATGAGCAGGAAAAAGCTCATTTCAACACAGATTTGAAAGGTTCCTATCAATCTAAAAATATGCAAACCGCAACTGTTGCTTTAAATGAGTTAAAAGATCACTTTTTTCTATCAAACTCTCATTTTTCAAAAGGTCTTGAAAGCGTAACTAAGAATACAGGACTACGGGGGCGTTGGCAGCAATTAAAAGAGCATCCCATAGTTATTTGCGATGTAGCACATAACAAAGAGGGTTTGGCATTGGCAATGGAGCAAATTCAAGCGTATGATTTCCAATATTTACATATTGTTTTGGGTGTTGTGAAAGACAAAAAGTTAGAAGAAATATTACCTTTGTTTCCAAAAGGCGCAAGTTATTATTTTTGTAAGCCAGGTGTTCCCAGAGGCCTTGAAGTTAGTTTACTCAAAGAAAAAGCAGCATTATATGGTTTAAAAGGTAATGCATATGCTTCTGTTTCAGAAGCATATAAAATAGCCTTGCAGCAGGCAAAAAATACCGATTTCATTTATGTGGGTGGGAGTACATTTACAGTTGCAGAAATAATTTGATTTTTTATCTTTTTATTTTGGCTTAAAGAAAAACTATTCTATATTTGCATCCGCATTTAGGCTAATAAGGGCGATTAGCTCAGCTGGTTCAGAGCACCTGCCTTACAAGCAGGGGGTCACTGGTTCGAACCCAGTATCGCCCACCAAGTAAATACAAGGCTTTCGAGAGTTTTTATCTCGAAAGCTTTTTTTTATTTGCGAATAAAATGAATCAATTCCAAAACGTGAGTTTGTGAATTATTTATGGTATTGGTGCTTGGAAATAAAGAGGATTTAGTTAATTTTAAATTTTATTGGGTATTTAGCTCAGTTGGTTTAGAGCACTACCTTGACAGGGTAGGGGTCACCGGTTCGAATCCAGTAATACCCACAACAATTAATCATTAAAGTTGATATTTTGATTTGTAGTGTTGTGAACTATATTGAAAAAGCATGGCTACTTTAAGGTGATAAGTAACCGTTCCAGTGCCATGCCCCTAGAGCCTTTAATTAAAATAGTTTTTTGTTGAGGTAAATTATCAGAAAGGTGTTCTTGCGCTTCTTCAAATGTTTTGAATTTGGATAAAGAAGTATTTGTTTTATAAAAATTTTCACCAACCAATAGAACGGTTGTGTTAGTCAATGAAACGGCCATTTCTGCTATTGATTGGTGTTCTGCCGCAGCTTCATCGCCTAATTCAAACATATCGCCTAGAATTGCCATTTTGGCTACTCCCTTAATGGCTTCCAGATTGTCTAAAGCTGCTTTCATACTGCTAGGATTTGCATTATAAGCATCTAGAATAATCCGATTATTATTAATTTCAAGTATTTGTGACCTGTTATTTTCAGGGACATAATTTTCAATGGCGTCTTTGATGTCCGTCTTAGAAACTTTAAAATAGTTTCCTATTAAAATTGCATAAGCAACATTAGTTAGATTGTAGGTTCCAGTAAGTTGGGTATTGATTACGCTACCATCTGCTTTTAATTTCAAAAAATGATTATTATTTTCCTGTAAACTTACCTGGAAACTGGAGCTATTGCTTGCGCCAAAACCTTCTTTATATGCATATGTTTTTAGTTTTTTCAACTGGAGGGGGTCGTCTTCATTATAAAAAATATATTTATTTTCTTTAGTAAGATAGTCATACATTTCACTTTTCCCTTTAATGACTCCTTCAACTCCGCCAAAACCCTCTAGATGTGCTTTTCCAAAATTAGTAATCAGCCCATAATCAGGATTAGCAATATTACATAAAAAGGCAATCTCTTTCTGGTGGTTAGCGCCCATTTCTATAATTCCAATCTCTGTATCTTCTGTTAACCGTAAAAGGCTTAAAGGAACTCCAATATGATTATTAAGATTGCCTATAGTTGCAATGGTTTGGTATTTTTTAGATAGAACCGCATTAATAAGTTCTTTTGTAGTGGTTTTTCCATTACTCCCCGTTAGAGAAATAATAGGAGTATTGAGTTTTTTTCTATGATATGAAGCCAGTTTTTGTAAAGCTGTAAGGGTATCTTTAACCAGAATAATACGGTCAGAATTTTGGTATTGGGTTTCATCAATTAGAGCGTAAGCCGCTCCTTTCTGCAGCGCTTCTTTCGCAAATAAATTGCCATTAAAATTATCGCCTTTTAACGCTATAAAAAGACAGTCTTTTACGATTTTTCTGGAATCTGTAATTACACAGCTACAACGTTTAAATAAAATATAGAGATCTTCCGTTTTCATATGAGGTTAAAAATAAAAAAAAGCTCTGATTAACAGAGCTTTTTTTTCGTATGATTAACTGCTATATTTTATGCTAACCTCTTGGTCTTTTCTTTTGTTTGGATTTTGAACCCACTCTAGACATTGCGCATCTAAAGCCAATGTAATCAGTAGCCATATATTGAGGCAGGTATCTTCTTTGTGCTGGATCTAACCAGTAGGCTCTATCTCTCCATGAACCTCCTTTAAAAACTCTAACTTCATCATTAATTAAAGAGGTACGAGTTGTTTTATCATATTCTTTAATCATATTTCCTAAGGTATCTTTAGTAACAGAATGCTTTGGGGAGTCATACATACTAATGTTTTTACCGTCTTCTTCTAACTCATCCGCAAAACGATCATAGAACCTTGTAGAGCTCAAGTCTCCATCACGAAAACCTCGGTTGTCACTTTGAGAAAAGTTAGGTCTCAAATAAGCATCATCTTTGGTTATAGGAACTTTTGCGAGTTCTCCTGGTAAATCCCTAGCTATAATTCTACCATTACTTAAAGTGTCATATACAATGCTATCAACAGAAACGATTGCTACTTTCCCATCTTTACCTATAGAAGTTTTGGTATAAACATTTCCTCTATAATAGTTAAAATCATTTGCTTCATCATCTACAATTGGGCGATAGACATCTGCTACCCATTCTGCTACGTTTCCAGCCATATCATAGAGTCCAAAATCATTTGGAGGATACGATTTTACCTGAGCGGTAATATCGGCACCATCATCAGACCATCCTGCGATGCCACCATAATCTCCTTTACCTTGTTTGAAGTTTGCTAATTGGTCGCCTCTGGTAACCCGTTTTCCAGAACGTGTATAGTCACCAGACCATGGATATTTCTTTCTACCTCTATAATTGTTGTATTCTCTTTGCCCAACAAGCGCTATAGCAGCATATTCCCATTCTGCTTCAGTAGGAAGTCTGTATTCTGGAAGTATGATCCCGCTAGTCTGCTTTGCATATACATTGATAGAGTCTTTTTTTGCTTTGCCTTGTAATGAATCTATTTCACCACCGTATGAAGCACCTGGATTTTGAAGATAAGATTTTGTGCTAAAAGTTCCTCCAACATCTCCCTCAAGTACTGCATATTTTGTGCCTTTTTCTATAAAACCTTCTCTTTCAAGAATTGCTTCATTTACTCTGTCTGTTCTCCACTCACTAAATTGAACTGCCTGCACCCAGTTTACACCCACAACAGGGTATTCTGCATAAGCAGGATGTCTTAGATAATTATTAGTCATTACCTCATTATAACCGAGTCGGTTTCTCCACACTAAGGTATCAGGAAGCGCACCGTTATAGATATTAGTATATCTTGGGTCTTCCGGTGGATATACATTTTTAAGATAATCAAGATATTCCAAATACATAACATTGGTCACCTCTGTTTCATCCATGTAAAAAGATTGAACATGCTGTTGCGTAGGTGTGTTGTTCCACTCATGCATTACATCATCCTGTACTTTACCTTTGGTGAAAGTTCCTCCTTCAATAAAAGTTAAACCTGGGGCGGTTTCCTGGTCTTTAAAGTTAGAATTGTATTGGAAACCTCCATTTTTGGAGTTGATTTGCCAACCGGTAGCTCTGGAGGTGTTTTTAGAAGAATTCTTCTTACACCCAGTAAAGCTGGCTGCTACCATTGCAAAAAGCAATAGAGTTCTAATAGAAATTAGTTTCATACGATAAGATTTGAGTTATCTAAAAATCGGTGCAATATAACGATTACCATTAAATTTTCAATTTTTTATAGGTTTCTGATTTAATTACGTGTTACCGCTATTATAACAAGCATAAAACGTAATTCAGCATGGTTTATTATACTGAAAGAACAAATTTATGTGATTAAATTAGTTTGTGAAGGGTATTTGTTGTCAACCCCTTTAATTGTGTTGTCAAAATAGTAAAATCATACACAGTTTAATTTCAAAATTTGTAAAAAAGGGAATTTTTATAGATGAATCCTATTTTATTACAGTCGGTTAAAAAAAATAACTGATTCTAGAAAAAAAAGAAAAAACACAGAATTGAAAATGTTTTTTTTAAATTGCTAAACTTTTCTTAAAACAGAATTTTTAGAACTTTTAAGAAAAGAACAATGATTTTATAAGATTATTGATTAAAGCACGTTTACAAATAAGAAAACGTTAAATTTTAATATCTTGTAAGCCTTTTAACGAAATCTATCATTTGTCAAAATTTATTGCATACATGAAAAAATTATTCCTACCAGTTATTATCCTTTTTTTTACGAGTGTATTATTTGCACAACAGGATCGAGTTATAACTACCGGTGTGCCATTTCTTTTAATCGCATCTGACGCAAGAGCTTCTGGGATGGGTGATATTGGCGTTGCTTCTTCACCAGATGGATATTCACAACAGTGGAACCCTGCTAAATATGTATTCTCTAAATATCAATATGGAGTGGGTGTAAGTTATACGCCATACCTTGCAGAGCTTGTAAATGATATTTCGCTATTACAGGCCAATTTTCATAATCGAATTAATGAAAGAAGTGCTTTTGCCTTAAGCCTTAGGTATTTTGGTTTAGGAGAAATAGAATTAAGACAATCGGCTAATGACCCGGGTGAAATTGTAAAACCAAATGAATTTTCTTTAGATGGCTCGTATTCTTTGAAGTTGAGTGATCAGTTTGCTATGGCTGTTGCCGGACGATACATTAGATCCAACTTGAGGTTACAGCAAGTAGACGCTAATGCAAGAGCTGCAAACACTTTCGCAGTAGACATAGCGGGCTATTATCAATCTGATGAAATACCTTATAATTCTTTTGATGGAAGATGGAGGGCAGGATTTAATGTTTCCAATATTGGTCCTAAAATTCAGTACGATGAAGGGGGACAAGAAAACTTTCTACCAACCAACCTTAAATTTGGTGCAGGATTTGATTTTATTTTTGACGAAGCTAATAAGCTTGCATTGAATACAGAATTCAATAAATTATTAGTTCCTACACCTCAGGATTTTAATAATGATGGAGTAATTGACGCTGCGGATAATGATGAGTATCAAGATATAGGTTTTGTGAGTGGTATTTTTAAGTCTTTTGGAGATGCACCTGATGGTTTTGGAGAAGAATTAAAGGAGATTACCTGGGCTTTAGGAGCGGAATATACTTATTTAGATTCTTTTGCTTTTAGAACTGGGTACTTTAATGAAAGTGATGAAAAAGGAGCTCGTAAGTTTTTTACCTTAGGGGCAGGTTTTCAATTTAAAGCGGCTACAATAGATGTATCTTATTTATTTTCAACCTCTCAGGTTAGAAACCCATTAGAAAATACACTTAGGTTCTCTTTAACGCTTAATTTTGGAGAGGAATATTCTCAGTACTAAGCAGAATAGATGAAAAATATTAATATTACTGCTTCATTTACAGTTTACGATAAACTGGAAGAGTTAGATGAAGAGGTTTTCCATTTAATGTATAGAGCAGTAGAAGCTCGAAATAAAGCCTATGCTCCCTATTCAAAATTTAGAGTGGGTGCAGCATTGCTTTTGGAGAATCAAGAGGTGGTTACTGGTAATAACCAGGAAAATGCCTGTTATCCTTCTGGGCTTTGTGCAGAACGCGTAGCAATCTTTAGCGCAGGCGCTAACTTTCCAGGAGTTTCCATAAAGAGGTTGGCAATTTCTGTATCCTCAGATAACTATACAGTCAAAAAACCTGCGCCTCCGTGTGGAGCATGCAGGCAATCTCTAGTAGAATATGAAATCAATCAAAAAGAACCTATAGAAATTTATTTTATGGGTGCAGAAGGTAAAATCTTTAAATCAAATTCTGTAAAAAATCTACTTCCCCTCACTTTTGATAGCTCTTTTCTTTAGTAGCTATTTAAAAGAACACCTTGATAACTGCGTATTCTACAAAATACATTACAATTGTTCGTTTTCATTTTTTCTCTTTTGTTTTAATATGTTACTTTTGTTATTCGTTTTTTTGAAGATTACAAAATATAACCATTACAAATGAAGAAAGTTACCAAAGAGGTGTACCTAAACTGGTACGAAGAAATGCTTTTCTGGAGAAAGTTTGAAGATAAACTTGCTGCGGTTTACATACAACAAAAGGTGAGAGGTTTTTTACATCTTTATAATGGTCAGGAAGCTATTTTAGCAGGCTCATTACATGCTATGGATCTTACTAAAGACCGCATGATTACAGCATATCGAAATCACGTACAGCCTATTGGTATGGGAGTAGATCCCAAAAAAGTGATGGCAGAACTTTATGGTAAAAGCACGGGTACTTCTCAAGGCCTTGGAGGTTCTATGCATATTTTCTCCAAAGAACATAGGTTTTATGGAGGTCATGGTATTGTTGGAGGTCAAATACCTCTTGGTGCCGGACTTGCATTTGCAGATAAATATTTTAAAAGAGATGCCGTGACACTTACCTATATGGGTGATGGAGCAACAAGACAAGGTTCTTTGCACGAAACATTTAACCTGGCGATGCTATGGAATCTTCCTGTAGTGTTTTTAGTTGAAAATAACGGTTATGCGATGGGTACATCGGTTTCCAGAACAGCAAATCATACAGAAATATGGAAACTAGGTTTAGGCTATGAAATGCCTTGTGGGCCTGTAGATGGAATGAACCCCGTAAAGGTTGCAGAAGCTGTTAGTGAAGCAATTGAAAGAGCTAGAACTGGAGGCGGGCCTACTTTTCTAGAGTTAAAAACCTATCGTTATAGAGGGCATTCAATGTCTGATGCACAACACTACAGGACGAAAGATGAAGTTGAAGAATACAAAAAAATAGATCCTATTACTCAGGTAAAAGATGTAATTCTTGAAAAGAAATACGCTACCGAAGATGAGATTAAGGAGATAGATAAACGGGTAAAAGAAAGAGTTTCTGAATGCGAGAAATTTGCTGAGGAATCCTCATATCCAGAAAAGAATATTATGTATGATGTAGTCTATGAACAAAAAGACTATCCATTTTTACCTCATAAATTATAATTAGATGGCAGAAGTAATTAATATGCCAAGGCTTAGTGACACCATGGAAGAAGGTGTGGTTGCTAAATGGCTTAAAAGTGTTGGAGATAAAGTAGAAGAAGGAGATATCCTTGCAGAAATTGAAACTGACAAGGCTACTATGGAATTTGAATCTTTTCAAGAAGGAACACTATTATATATTGGTATTGAAGAGGGAGAAGGAGCTCCAGTAGATTCCTTGTTAGCAATTATTGGGGATGAAGGAGAAGATATTTCAGCATTGATTAACGGAAATAGTACTGACAACTCTGCTGCTGAAGAAACAGAATCAGCTCCTAGCACTAATTCAAGCACTTCTTCTGATGAACCTACTGAGTTGCCTGAGGGGGTAGAAATAGTGACTATGCCACGTTTAAGTGATACGATGGAGGAAGGAACTGTTGCCAGCTGGTTAAAACAGGTTGGAGATGAGGTTTCGGAAGGCGATATTCTTGCTGAGATTGAAACTGATAAAGCAACAATGGAGTTTGAATCTTTTTATTCAGGTAAATTGTTGTACATAGGAATTAAAGAAGGAGAATCTGCTCCGGTAGATTCTGTTTTAGCAGTTATTGGACCTGATGGTACTAATGTAGAAGCGGCGCTTAAAGCAGCCGGAAATTCTGGAGATAAAACTGTAGATGAACCTGCAAAAAAAGAAGAAAAAAGCGAGACTCCTACAAGTGCTACTTCTTCCAATACATCTTCAAAAGCCACAAACACAACCAATGATGGAGGGAGAATTTTTGTTTCTCCATTGGCTAAAAAGATGGCAGAAGACAAAGGGATTGACCTGTCTGAAGTAGCCGGAAGTGGTGAGAATGGTAGAATAGTTAAAAGAGATATTGAAAATTACAAACCTGCTGAGAAAGCAATGGCTACCAAAACGGAAGCAGCAAGCTCAAAAGCTGCGTCAGAAGGATATGTTGCTCCTTTTGTACCTGCAGGAGAAGAAAGTTTTGAGGATGTGAAGAACTCTCAAATGCGTAAAACAATCGCTAAAAGATTAGGTGAATCTAAATTTTCTGCACCCCATTATTATCTTACTATTGAAGTAGCTATGGATCATGCAATGGCATCAAGATCTCAAATTAATGCCTTGCCAGAAACGAAGGTTTCATTTAATGATCTCGTGGTGAAGGCATGTGCTATGGCATTGAAAAAACATCCTCAGGTAAATACTACCTGGAAAGGAGATGCTACTCGTTACAACCATCACGTTCATGTGGGTGTTGCAGTGGCTGTAGATGATGGATTGGTAGTGCCGGTTCTTAAATTTACAGATCAAATGAGCCTGACTCAGATTGGTGCAAAAGTAAAGGAACTCGCAGGAAAGGCGCGAAATAAAAAATTAACTCCTCAGGAAATGGATGGAAGTACTTTTACGGTGTCAAATTTAGGAATGTTTGGTATTCAAGAGTTTACTTCAATTATCAATCAGCCTAATTCCGCTATCTTATCGGTAGGCGCTATTGTTCAGAAGCCTGTAGTTAAAGAAGGGCAGATAGTAGTAGGTAATACAATGAAAATTACACTGGCTTGTGATCATAGAACGGTAGATGGAGCTTCTGGAGCACAATTTCTCCAAACGCTACGTTCGTATCTCGAAAATCCTGTAACCATGCTAGCATAGTATTTTCTTAAATAATGAATTCAAAGCATCCTGTTACAATCGTGTTTTTCAGGATGCTTTTTTTATCTTTAGGGTCTAAGTGGAGTTTTATGAAAAAAATATGGCTTATTGCCTTAGCGCTTGTACTTTCTTGTTGCAGATCGTCTACAGATGTATTAAGACCAGAGAAAGTATTTGAAGATGCAAAAGGATCAAATGAAAAGATAAAATCAGGTGCCATTGGTTCCTATGAGTCCATAAAAAATTCTTTAAATTTTTTAGCTTCAGATGCTTTAAAAGGAAGAAAAACAGGTTCGCCTGAAATTGAAGAAGCAGCCAACTTCATTGAAGGAATATTTAAAGAATACAATTTAAAGCCTTACTTTGAATCTTATAAAGACACACTCTCAAACCTTAAAATACCAGCTTACAACGTGGTGGGCTATCTGGAAGGAAATGATTCGGATTTAAAAAAAGAATTTATAATCATAGGAGCACATTATGATCATATTGGTTTTGCTGAAAAAATAAATAATGATACCATTGCAAATGGTGCCAATGACAATGCTTCCGGCACATCTGCCGTATTAGAATTGGCAAAATATTTTGGTCAAAATAAGAAAACAAAAAGAAGTTTACTTTTTGTTTTGTTTGCAGCGGAGGAGATGGGGTTGTTAGGGTCTAAGCATCTTGCCAAAAAGTTAAAGGAAAGAGAACTTGATTTATACGCGATGGTTAATTTTGAGATGATAGGCGTTCCCCTTAAAGGGAAAGACTATCTGGCGTATGTGACCGGTTATGAAAAATCTAATATGGCTGCAAAATTCAATGAATATACAGATAAGAATACCATTGGATTTTTACCCTCAGCTAAAGAGAATTTATTGTTTCAAAGATCCGATAACTATCCATTTTATAAAGAGTTTAAGGTACCTTCACAAACCATATGTACCTTTGATTTTACAAATTTTGATTATTATCATCATGTAGATGATGAAATAGGTGAGATGGATCTATCGCATATGGTTTACGTAATTAATGAGATAATACCCGCATTTGAGAAAATGGCTAATGCTCCTACTAAGGAAATTAAACTTGACTAAGAACTTCAAAAATTATTTAATTATAGCAGATGAAACACGTAATCATAACAGGTGCCAGTAGAGGAATAGGATATGAGTTAGTTAAATTATTTGCAGAAGCCGGTCATCGTGTATTGGCTTTATCTAGAAACGCACACCCTATTGCCTCATTGCAGCTTTCCAATGTAAGCTGTTTCTCTTTTGATTTGGGTAGTATGGAAAGTCATGAAAAACTAAATCATTTCTTGACATCTGATTGGAAAGAAGTAGACATACTAATTAACAATGCTGGAAAACTTCTACATAAGCCATTTATGGAGACATCTGCTGCAGATTTTGAAGAACTATACAAAGTGAACGTGCTAGGAGTAGCAGCGCTTATTAAAACTGTATTACCGTTTATGAATAAGAATGGGCATGTGGTCAATATAAGCAGTATGGGAGGTGTTCAGGGTAGTATGAAGTTTGCAGGTTTATCTGCGTACAGTTCTTCCAAAGGGGCCTTGATTACATTAACAGAATTACTAGCTGAAGAATTTAAAGAAACTGGACCTTCTTTTAATGTTTTAGCTTTAGGAGCGGTACAGACAGAAATGTTAGAAGAAGCATTTCCTGGTTATGAGGCGCCAGTAAGTGCTAATGCAATGGCATCTTATATTTATGACTTTGCTTTGAAGGGGCATCAATTCTACAATGGGAAGTTACTTCAAGTAAGCAGTTCTACCCCATGATGTTTTGAATGCGTTTCATTTTTTTGAGCCAGAGTTAATATGGTGTTTTAATGCTACAGGTCTTTAGAAATTAGAATGGCATTGTTTCAGAGTTTCTCAACAGTATCTCCTTTGGGTGTCAATGGAGTGTTCTTGTAATAACAATTTGTGTATGGCTTCTATGTATGTTCTATAGTGATACAATCAATGTTTCTTTCACGGTGTCAATTGTATTTCTTTTTTAGTGTATTCAATGGTATTAGTATCTTGATCTTTATAACTTTTTTGTAAGACGCATTAAAAAGTATATTTTTACGGAATGGAGCATGTCTTGGAAAAATACCTTCCGGAACGTTCGGTCAAACCTTGTTTTGAACTCATTAAAAGTAATGGGGTTCATTTGAAAATTGTAAACGATAGGGTGACCAGGCATGGAGATTATAGAAGAACACCAGATGGAAAGCACCAGATAACCGTAAATGCTTCCTTAAACAAATACAAGTTTTTAATTACCTTAATTCATGAGATAGCGCATCTCATAGCATTTCAGAAGTACGGAAGGTTTATAAAACCTCATGGTATTGAATGGAAAAAAACATTTCAGAAGCTTATGTTGCCTTTAATTAATCCAGATATATTTCCATCAAAACTTTTGCCTCTTCTGGCAAACCACTTTCGTAACCCTAAGGCAAGCAGTGATACAGATGCAAAATTAGCTTTAGCTTTAAAGAAGTATGATCCTGTAAATGATAAAAGTTATATTTTTGAGTTACCCAAAGGAAGTCTTTTTCGATTGTATAATGGTAAAATTTTTCAAAAAGGGAATAAAAGAATTAAGCGTTATGAATGTGTAGAGATGACTACCAACAGAATATATCTTTTCAATCCTAATGCAGAAGTTGAGCCCCTCACAGAATAATTGATTATGATTAGTTGTGGTAATATGATTATTCCTGAAAATGGTTGCAAAATTTTAAAAATAAAATAATGAACAAAAACTACTATGCTATTTTGATGGCAGGAGGTATAGGCTCCAGATTTTGGCCTGTAAGTACTACTGATTTTCCAAAACAATTTCACGATATGCTGGGAACGGGTGAAACACTTTTACAGCGAACCTTTGGAAGATTGAATACACTTATACCAAAAGAAAATATTTTTATCCTTACCAATGAACGCTATGAAAAGCTGGTGTTAGACCAATTAGATGGAGTAGAGGCAAGACAAATTGTATTGGAACCTGCCATGAGAAATACAGCTCCCTGCATTTTATACGCCGCACTTAAAATTCAAAAAGAAAATCCAGAAGCACTAATGATTGTTGCGCCAAGTGATCATTGGATTGAAGATGAAGCTGCTTTCACTGCAAATATTCAAAGTTGTTTTGATGCATGTACAAAGGAAGGCGTCATGCTTACGCTAGGTATTACTCCAACATTCGCAAATACAGGGTATGGTTATATAGAATATGAAAAAAACCAAAATGAAATTAAAAAGGTAACTCAGTTTCGGGAAAAACCTACGTATGAAATTGCAAAACAATTTATTGATAGCGGAAATTTCCTTTGGAATGCGGGGATTTTTATGTGGAGTGTAGCCACTATAGTGAACGCATTTAAAAACCATCAATCAGACTTGTATGATTTGATGTATGGTGGAATGGCCGTTTATAATACACCAGACGAAAAAACATTTATTAGAGATAATTATCCTAAGGCCGAAAATATTTCTATTGATTATGCTATCTTAGAATACGCCAAATCAATCTATGTTTTACCAGCTACGTTTGATTGGAATGATTTAGGTACATGGGGTTCACTCTATGATAAGTTAGAGAAAGACACGCACAGCAATGCAATAGTAAATGCAAAAGTGATAGCACAGGAAGCCTCCGGTAATATGATACGTACTTCCAAAGATAAAGTAGTCGTAATAGATGGTATTAGTGATTATATAATAGTAGATAAAGAAGACGTTCTTTTAATATATCCAAAGTCTAAAGAGCAAGATATTAAACAAGTGCTTAAAAAAGTTAAAGATACTTACGGAAATCATTTAGGGTAATTAATTTTTAACTACATTTGGCGGCCAAAAAATTGAAGGCGTGTATTTAATACTATAAAAATGAAAGAAAATCTTAATCAAGATAATATTACACCTACAAGCCCTGAACCAAACAGCGGCGAAGAGGTTAAAAAGGATTTTAGTGGTTTGCTGGGAAGCTTGCGAAAGTTTCTTTCAGAACTTCTTGATATTAGATACAATACAGATCAGAAAGCTACTATTGATGCCATCATTGCAGATGTTCCTTTTAAAGGACATACATCTTGGATTCTTATTTGTTCTATTTTTATTGCTTCTGTTGGGTTAAATGCCAATTCTACAGCAGTAGTTATTGGAGCCATGCTTATTTCTCCATTAATGGGGCCTATCTTGGGTATGGGTATGTCTTTGGCAATTAATGATATAGACACACTGCGTCGTTCTTTAAAAAACTTTGGTGTTATGGTGGTGCTAAGCGTGCTCACCGCTTTTTTATTTTTTAAATTCTTTCCATTAAGAGACGAATCTTCAGAACTGTTAGCAAGAACAGCTCCAGATATTAGAGATGTATTAATTGCATTTTTTGGCGGACTGGCATTGGTAATAGCAAGAGCAAAAAAAGGAACCATTGCGAGTGTTATTTTTGGAGTTGCCATCGCTACCGCCTTGATGCCTCCGCTATGTACCGTAGGTTTTGGATTGGCAATTAATAATTATGAATATGCGTGGGGGGCTCTGTACTTATTTATTATTAATACTATTTTTATAGGCCTTGCTACCTTCCTTGTACTTAAGTTATTGCGATTTCCAATGGTTCGTTATGCAAACTCTAAAAGAAGGAAACTGATTGCACGTTTGGCTTCCTTGACAGCGGTTGTTGTTATGATACCAGCAGGTTATACATTTTATAATGTTTTTCAGGAGTCGCTATTTAAAAATCAAGCTAAACAATTTATTGAAGAAAATATTGTCCCTTACAAGTTCAAGAATGCAGGAAAGTTTTTGGAAGATTTTAGTGATATTGAATATCATAAAGACACTACTAATGTAATAGAGTTGGTTTTTATGGGGGATGAATTAATTCCTGATAATGTAATTCAAACATGGAAAACACAAAAAGATACTTACTCCAAGTTGGTAAAAGCAGATTTGCGAATAGTGCAAGGCGGGAAAGACGATTCAGAACAGAAATTTAACTTTGTTACAGAGCTATATGAATCTAAGAAAGAAGAAGTTGCAAATATGGCTTCAAAGATTTCCTTGTTGGAAGATGAGGTAGCAAGGCTTAGTAGGTTACCATTTAACAAAGTACCATTAAAGGAAATTACCCAAGAAGCTCAAATTAATTACGAAAACTTAAGAGAACTAGGCTTTTCATCAGTCATCAAAACTAATTTTAAGACGAGTGATACATTGGCGGTATTCTTGGTAAAATGGTCTGATAGTATAGAAGATAATATTCGTGATAAAGATGAAGCACGTCTTACTAGATGGCTAAAATATAAGTTAGATACAGATAAGTTAACGGTGCAACAATTAGAATAATATTATAATTATCATGAAGAATCTGGTGTGAGCCAGATTTTTTTAAGAGGGATATTGCTATTTGCTAGTGTCATTTGTTAAGGAACAGGGTCATACCCGCTTCCGCCCCATGGGTGACAACTAAAAATACGTTTTAGTGCCAATTTACCTCCTTTCCATAGGCCGTGCTTCCTCAATGCCTTAATAGTGTAATGAGAACAGGTTGGGCTATATCTGCAAGTAGCAGGTGTGAGGGGTGAAATCAAATATTGATACATCTTAACTAAAAAAACAAAAGGTGCGATCCATATTTTTTTCACAAGAATAAGGTTTAGGAGGGTTAGATTTTATAAAACCGAAAAAGTGGTACCCTCTTTTCCATCTTTTAGCTGAATTCCCATTTCGGCAAGTTCATCTCTGATTTTATCAGAAGTTGCAAAATCTTTATTGATTCGGGCGTTTGCTCTTAGCTCTATAAGTAGCTCAACAACTCCATTAAGCTTGTTGTCATTAGTGTCTCCAGAGTTACTAGCCTCCGTAAGACCTAATACCTCAAAGATAAAATCATGCATGCAAGTTTTAAGAAGCTCCAGATTTTCTACAGAGATCGTTTGCTTGCCATCTTTAATCTGGTTGATGTTTTTGGCCGCCTCAAATAAGTGAGCAATCAGTATAGGTGTATTAAAGTCATCATTCATAGCATCAAAGCAATCTCTGCGCCATGCAGAGACATCAAATCCGCCAGAGGATTCACTAGCACTAATGTTTTTAAGTAAGTCATAGGCCTCCATAAGTCTATTAAATCCTTTTTCTGAGGCAACTAAGGCATCATTACTAAAATCCAAAATACTCCGGTAATGCGCTTGTAAAATAAAAAATCTTGCTACACTAGGCGAAAAAGGTTTACTCAAAATTTTATTATTCCCGGTTATAATCTCATTAGGTAAAATATTGTTACCAGTAGATTTTGCCATTTTCTTCCCATTGAGTGTTAACATATTGGTGTGCATCCAATAGTTTACAGGTGATGAATTATTACAAGCCTCTGCTTGTGCAATTTCGCATTCGTGATGTGGGAATTTAAGATCCATTCCACCGCCATGAATGTCAAAATGTTCTCCTAAATATTTTGTACTCATTGCAGTACACTCTAAGTGCCATCCAGGAAATCCATCACTCCAAGGAGAAGGCCATCTCATAATATGTTGAGGTTCTGCCTTTTTCCAAAGCGCAAAATCTTGAGGGTTTTTCTTTTCAGATTGCCCTGCTAATTCACGGGTATTATGAATAAGGTCTTCAACATTACGACCACTTAATTTGCCGTAATTATGATTTTTATTAAATGCTAATACATCAAAATAGACAGAGCCATTTACTTCATAAGCAAGTCCTTTTTGTAGGATTTCTTCAATGATCTCAATTTGTTCTATAATATGGCCTGTAGCCGTAGGTTCAATACTGGGAGGTAAAAAATTAAACTTATTTAAGATTTGATGAAAGTCAACAGTATACCGTTGCACCACCTCCATAGGCTCAATTTGCTCCAATCTTGCTTTTTTAGCAATTCTATCTTCTCCCTCGTCAGCATCATTCTCTAAGTGTCCGGCGTCTGTTATATTTCGTACATAGCGTACTTTATATCCTAAATACTTTAAATATCTAAAGATCACATCAAAAGACATAAATGTTCTCACATTACCTAGATGCACATTGCTATACACTGTAGGTCCGCAAACATACATGCCAACATGACCCTCATTGATTGGGGTAAAAATTTCTTTTTTTCCGGTAAGAGAATTATATATTTGAAGGCTTTGCTCTTTATAAAGTTGCATGCTAAGGGACTTGATCTTAAAATTCTGTGTCTAGTTTAATATAATCTAAAAATTCACGCTTTATTTCTTTCTCTTTAAAGCGTCCACCAAACTCCGCGGTAACAGTGCTACTTTCAATATCTCTAATCCCTCTTGAGTTTACACAAAGGTGCTTTGCATCAATTATACATGCCACATCTTTTGTATTAAGCACGGTTTGCAATTCTTTTACCACCTGAATGGTCATACGTTCCTGTACTTGTGGTCTTTTTGCGTAATAATCAACAATCCGATTCATTTTTGAGAGTCCGACAACATTTCCTGAAGAAATATAAGCCACATGAGCTCTACCTACAATAGGAAGTAAATGATGTTCACAAGTAGAATAAACCGTAATGTTTTTCTCTACCAACATTTCACCATATTTATATTTGTTGTCAAAAGTAGATGCGCTTACCTTGTTAGCTGGATTTAACCCTCCAAAAATTTCTTTCACAAACATTTTGGCAACACGGTGAGGAGTACCTTTAAGGCTGTCATCAGTTAAGTCTAATCCTAATGTATGTAGAATATTGAAAACGTTTTCTTTTATGGAGTCTATTTTTTCTTCATCAGATAATTCAAATGCATCTGCACGCATTGGTGTTTCTGAAGCGGATGTTGCATGATTGTCACCAAACTCTTCAAACTGTTCTTCTAGCGCCCTGTCTATTTTCATGACCAAATAATTCTTACAATAATAAGATTGCAAAGATAGCCAATATTAAGAAGTTTTTTTCGTTAAAGAAAAATAAGTAAATCAGATTGAAACGATTTAACTAGAAATTTTATTGTTTAAGCCCTCAAAACATGAAGAAAAGAATACTTTTAAGCTATTACTTGTTAATGGTAAGTACCGTTTCCCTTTTTGCCCAAATAACTGCTCCAGATTGTCTGCCCGCTATACCAGTTTGTGCTGCTAACGGACCCGTTGTAGGGTTTGTTGACGGTATGGGAGATGACGATTTTAATGAAGCATTTAACTCAGGTTGCCTGTTTAAGGGCGGGCTTGCTGTTGCTACTTTAGAAAACAATTCTGCTTGGTACAGAATCAAAGCAGGTGGTACCGGTCAGCTAGGTTTCAATATTCAATTTTTAAGTCTTAACGAAGATTGGGATTTTGCAGTATACGGCCCTGATACACTATGTGGAGATTTAACCAATCCTATTCGCTGTAATTATGAAACCGGTGCCACAGGTTATACTGGTGTAGGTTTAGATCCCATAACTGGAGATCAATCTTTAGAATATGATACTTGGTTAGATGTAGTGGAAGGAGAAGAGTATATTATTTTCATCAATAATTTCAACACTAATTTTTCTGGAGACCCCGTTGGATTTACGATTGAATTTACAGGAGACTTAATCACATCTAATCCTGATGGCGACGGACTGGATTGTTCTATTATAGATGAATTTTTAGGCTTAGACAGGCTGGTTTGTGATGGAGAAATAGTAACACTTAATGCCACTAAGTTTGGTGCTACCAGCTATGTATGGTCTTTAGATACTGGGCTAGGACCACAGGTTTTGCCAGAAACGGGCCCCATTTTAACGGTAGACACCTCTGTTTCCGGAACCTATTCTGTAGTGGTAGACACCCCTTTTCAGGTATTTCAAGACGAAGTAGTAATTACCTTTCTTGGACCTCCTGTTATAGATGACGTGATCGTTGAAGATATTGCAGATGTGTATAACATTAGAACCATTGTAAATGGGCCAAGTGATTATGAATATCAATTAGAAGACAGCCCTTTTCAAGACAGTCCAGATTTTTTGAACGTAGGTCCGGGTGTATATCAACTTACGGTAAATGACAAGAGAGGATGTGGTAGCACAACTGTAGAGGTTTTGGTAGCGGGTTACCCAAAGTTTTTTACGCCTAATGGAGACGGCATAAACGATACCTGGCAAATTATTGGGATGGAAACCTTTTCTGCGGCTACTGTTTTTATTTTTGACCGATATGGAAAATTATTAAAACAGTTAAACCCAGGCAATAGTTGGGATGGAACCTTTAATGGTAACCCCTTGCCTTCTACAGATTATTGGTTTCGATTTGTTTATTTAGACGATGCTGCTGGTGTAGAAGTTCAAAGAGAAGTGCGAAATCACTTTACCTTAAAAAGATAAAAAAACCGAATCTGTGAAGATTCGGTTTTTCATAAAATAGCGATCAACTATTATAGGTTAAAATTCAAGGATAATGTAACGTTTGAATTTACATTTTCAATACTTGCTGGTGTAGTAAAACCAGTATCAAATAGTTGTTGATTTATATCTCTTTCAGATCTGCTGTAGGCAAGATCAATACGGGTTCCTCCAAAACTGTAACCAAGCCCCGCAGAGAATCCGGTTAGATCTCCAATAGTGCTCCCATCTTCATAAGGGCTTTCTTCAAAACGATATCCTCCTCTCAGGCTAAGTCTGTCAATTTTGTATTCACCACCAATTCTATAGGTAGAAACTGCCTTTAATTGATTTCCAATTTGTGTATTTGCATCAGCAAAGTCTGGGTCTGTGGCGGGTCTTAATTCTGCATTAGACATATCTTGATATCCATAATCAAAACTTAACAGCCCCTCTTTTCCAAATACAAGGGCAACACTTCCAGTAAGTTTAGAAGGTATTTTGATTCTGTAATCAGGAAATACATTCACTAAAGAAAAATTTATAAAATCTATTTCACTATCTGCCAGATTCGAGTTGATGCTTTGAGAAAGCTCATCTGTAAGTCTGTACCAGGTAGGCGATTGGTAACTAGCTCCAACACGTACGTTTTTATTAAGTTTAGCAATACCACCAACACTTAGTGAAAATGCATTACCATAAGTTCTCAAGAGGTTGTCAAAACGAATGCTTTGAATTGGAGAGTCTGCATTAAATCCGTTTTCATCTAAAAAAGTAGCTTTTTCATAATTGATGTCATGAAAATTTAGGGATGCTCCAATAGAGAGATTATCATCATATTGACCAGCGATATTTGCTGTAAATTTACTGTTGTATCCTGTGGTAATTTGAGTAAACTGCTGCTGAATAGATGAAAATTCGGCATTAGATATATAGGCTGTATTATTGTCATCATTAGGATCTACCGGATCAATCACTCCTCCAAAGTACCCAAGGAAAGCCTGTTGCGGTCCAAACCCTAAGTCGGCACCAATATTTAGATAGGCATCTTCAATAAATTCATTAGGTTGAATTAATAAAGAGCCAAAAGACACTCCATTGGCAAAATTTAGAAAATATTGATCAATAGACTGGTTACTGTTACCTGCTGCAAAAAACTCAGCGTCGTAATTATTAACAATATCATAATTAAATGCCAACGCAAACTTATTCCATCCACGATTAGAATTATTAAGACTTTGAAATACAAATACGCCTCCCAGTTGATTTAACTCTAGATTGTCTGTGGTAGATTCACTAAAGCCATTAAAATATTGAGTGCTGTTATTTACACTGTAGTTAGTTCCTGAAATGGTAAGGAAACTGTTGGCAAAAACAGCAGATCCCGCAGGATTAATATTTAGTGCAGAGAGGTCTCCACCAAGTGCGCCAAAGGCGCCACTCATTCCTTGAAATCTGGCGGTACCCTGTAGGTCTTCCGTTCCAAAACGTACTACATCTGTGATATTTTGGGCAGTAGTTGCCCATGCAGTTAAAATAACTGCTAATGAAACTAGTATTTTTTTCATCAGTATATTTTTAAGATTGAACTTCAAGTAAAAAACTATAGATAACAGTTGGTGGTTGTTTTATCTTTAGTGATATATGCTTCATCTTTAGAGTGTAAAAGAGAGAGGTTCTAATTTCTTCCTCTTCCTCCTCCGCGGCTTCCGCCTGAAGACCTTCCTCCGCCAGATGATCTTCCTCCACCAGATGATCTAACGGAACCACTGCTTCTACTTCCACCTCTTGAGGAAGACCTTACAGATCCACTAGATCTGGTATTACCGCTTGATCTGGAGTATCCAGAATTTCTGCCAGATGAGTTATTACTTCTGCGATAAGTTCTGTTTCCACCGCTACTATTTTGTCTGTATGTTCTTCCTGAAGATCTTACGGCTCCGGTGGTTCTCCCACGTCCGCGTGCTCCTACATTAGCGCGGTTGTTATAACCTCTGCTATAGTTTCTTCGGGTTACACCAGTTCTATTACCTCCTCTTCTATAAGTGCCTGTTCGTGTTCTGTAATATCCGTTTCTTCCGCCCACGGAAGAACGTCCGGTTCTACTGCTTACGGCATTTCTTGAATAATAGCCTCTTCTGCTGTTTGTTCTTGCGAATGATCTGCGGTATCCATTGTTCCAATAATTATTGAAAGCCCAGCCATTATTCCAGCCCCAACCCCAGTTGTTCCAACCCCAACCTAAGCCAAAGCCCCAATTAGGTCCATAAAAACCTCCCCAGCCCCATCCGGGTCCCCAGAAAGGATCGTAAAAGCCGCCGCCCCAACCCCAGTTGTTCCAGCCCCAATTATTCCAGCCCCAGTTGTTAAAGCCAAAGCCGCCTCTCCATCCAAAGCGGTTCCATCCAAAACCACCGGGATTATTGTAAATATTTATAGAGGTTGTTTGCGGGTTGTCACCCCATCCTGCATAGCCCGTTTCATAACGGCTGTTAAAGTCCATTGCAATATCAATACTATCTTGAAGGGTAAGACTTGAATAACCATCTATATCTGTAAATACGGCCTCAGAATCTTGTAAAAGTTCATCATATTCTCTTGCCTTTTGCCCAAAATAATTTTCATAGGCAATAGCATCTTCGTTAATTTGTTGTGAGGGTGCTTCTGTTCTTCTGTTTTGCTGCGGTCTATATACGGGTTCTGTATCTCCGTAAATACCATCATTATCATAATAAGATGATTGTTGATACGAACCGCAGCTTGTAAATAAGAGTGCGCCAAGGGGTATCAACAATAATATTTTAAAGCGAAGGGAAGTGTTGGAATTTTTCATCATTGCAAAAATTTATTGTTGTACATTACAAAAATAGTTAGTTTTGCCGAACTATTTTTTTATTTAACAAAGTCACAACATTTGTGCCAAACTGCAAATAATGAGCAAAAAATTAACTAAAAGAAGCGAAGATTACTCAAAATGGTACAATGAATTGGTTGTGAAGGCTGATTTAGCTGAAAATTCTGCGGTAAGAGGTTGTATGGTAATCAAACCTTATGGATATGCAATCTGGGAAAAGATGCAAGCAGAATTAGATAGCATGTTTAAAGAAACAGGGCATGAGAATGCTTATTTCCCGCTTTTTATTCCTAAATCTTTTTTAAGTAAAGAAGCTGCTCATGTAGATGGTTTTGCAAAAGAGTGTGCCGTAGTAACCCATTACAGACTTAAAAATGCAGAAGATGGCAGTGGCATTATCGTAGATCCAGATGCCAAATTAGAAGAGGAATTAATTGTTAGGCCCACGTCTGAAACTATTATATGGGATACTTATAGAAAGTGGATTCAATCGTATAGAGATTTACCAGTTAAAATTAATCAATGGGCTAATGTGGTGCGCTGGGAAATGCGTACCCGACTCTTTTTAAGAACTGCGGAATTCTTATGGCAGGAAGGCCATACAGCTCATGCTACCAAGGATGAGGCTATTGAAGAAGCAGAACAGATGATGAATGTATATGCAGATTTTGCTGAAAACTTTATGGGCGTGCCTGTTATTAAAGGAACCAAAAGTGAAAGCGAACGTTTTGCAGGGGCAGTAGAAACCTATTGCATTGAAGCGCTAATGCAAGACGGTAAAGCATTGCAGGCTGGAACTTCACACTTTTTGGGGCAAAACTTTGCAAAAGCCTTTGATGTTAAGTTTACTACCAAAGAAGGCAAGCAAGAATTAGTATGGGCTACTTCTTGGGGGGTATCTACAAGGCTAATGGGAGCTTTGGTAATGACCCATAGTGATGATAACGGTCTCGTAATACCGCCAAATTTGGCGCCTATTCAGGTAGTAGTAGTTCCTATTTATAGAGGTGATGATCAATTAAAGGCAATTACAGCTCATATAGCTCCTTATATAAAGGAGTTAAAAGCAAAAGGAATTTCTGTTAAATTTGACGACAGAGACACCCATAAGCCTGGATGGAAATTTAATGAATATGAATTAAAAGGAGTTCCCGTACGAATAGCTATAGGTCAACGAGATTTGGAAAACGGTACATTTGAAGTGGCAAGAAGAGACACCTTAGAAAAACAAATTATTCCCGCAGAGCAATTGGTTCAAAAAGTTCCAGAATTATTAGAAGATATTCAACAGGGTATTTTTAATAAGGCAAGAGATTATAGAGATGCTCATGTTACTAGCGTAGATGACTTTGAAACGTTTAAAGAAGTATTGGAAGATAAAGGAGGTTTTATTTTAGCCCATTGGGATGGGACCGCTGAGACTGAACAAAAGATTAAAGAGTTAACCAAAGCAACCATACGCTGTATTCCTTTAGACACAAAAGAAGAACAGGGTACTTGTATTTTAACAGGAAGCCCCTCTATACGTAGGGTTTTATTTGCAAAAGCTTATTAAAAATTTTTAGAAAAAAAAGTTTTTATAGCTCTTGGAACTTTTAAAAATAGTTGTATTTTTGCATCCGCATTTAGATAAAAATGTATGGTCCGTTCGTCTAGGGGTTAGGACGCCAGGTTTTCATCCTGGTAACAGGGGTTCGATTCCCCTACGGACTACAATAGTTCAATGAAATATTGGTTTTTACGTTAAAATCCAATAACTGGTCCGTTCGTCTAGGGGTTAGGACGCCAGGTTTTCATCCTGGTAACAGGGGTTCGATTCCCCTACGGACTACAATAGTTCAATGAAATATTGGTTTTTACGTTAAAATCCAATAACTGGTCCGTTCGTCTAGGGGTTAGGACGCCAGGTTTTCATCCTGGTAACAGGGGTTCGATTCCCCTACGGACTACTATTTAATGAAATAAGATAAAAAGCAAAGAGCTTTTTTAAAAAGTAAGAGAAAGATGGCAAATCACAAGTCGGCATTAAAAAGAATTCGCAATAGCGAAACAAAAAGGCTAAGAAATAAATATCAGCATAAAACTACTCGTAATATGATCAAAAAATTACGCAGTACAGAAGATGCAAAAGAAGCAGCTACCATGTTTCCTACCGTAGCTTCTATGATTGATAAGTTAGCTAAAAGAAATGTTATACACAGTAACAAGGCAGCAAACTTAAAAAGCAGTCTTCAAAAATATGTAGTATCACTTAGCGCATAAGTTTAGATAGTACTATTTAAAAAATATAAAAACGCTTCGCTTTTTGTGAAGCGTTTTTTTGTATGTGCTAAAATGCCGTAAAATTGGTTGTTTTTAATAAGTAACCTGAGTTTCTGTGTTAAAAACCAAGGATACTTCTATAAAATTTATGATTCCACAAAAAACGGAAGTGTTAACCAGGCATCAATGGTTAAATTGTCTGGGTCTACAGTGATAGCTCTTACCGTTTTATGCCCTATCATAAATTGAATAATGGCTTCAAACGGATCAGCAGGCGCTTCCTCAAAAGAAGCTAAAAAGGCAAGACCCAAGCGTTCTAAGTCTGAGGCATTTTCAACCCCGTCTCGTATTACTTCGGCAAACTGCGTAATAAGCTCTGTGGTAAGGCTATTTTCCAATTCTGCGGCCAATAGCGCTTTCGTTTCTTCACTGGCATCCTCATTATTATCTATCACCAGAAAGGCAATGCCCAAACCAATACCTAATAGCCCCCCTATGCCAGGAACCAGAAAACTCAGTGCAGTCAGAATCCAGAAGCCGCTATTAGAATGGTTTTGATCTGTAATTCTTGAAGTGGTAAGTACCGTTTTGTTGAGATCTCGCACCCAGTCTGATGTATAAAAAGTAGGATAAAGAAACAACTCAGAGGTAAAATCTACAGTGCTATCAAACCATAAAACAGTATCTTCTTTGCGGATCCTGCCTTTAATTTCAATAAGGCCTTCTTTAAATTCAGAATTCAGACTTTCAATAATTTCTCCATCTTCTGTTTCACTCCCTTCCTGTTCCTTAATATCGTCTTGAAAAGAACTGGCAGTTACTGCTTCCGTTTGGTTGATAAGAATAGGCCGATAAATAAGTTCATTAAGCGGAAAGCTTTGTATGGGGATTAAACCAGAGCGGTGAAAAAGATCAAACTGAGACAAGTCTTCTTCCTCTCCTTCTTTTCTAAAGATTCCAACAAGTGCAAACTCTTCAAAATCATTGGTAATATGCGTTAACGTAAAATTACCTTCATCGTCTTGCGTAGCAATCTGAACCGGAAAAATAGCTGAGGATGAACTCCCTTGAAACTTTCCAAAAGCAATCACATCATAATCACGGTCTAAAGGAATGGTAGCATCGGCAAGGCCGGCAGCAGCTGGATTAATCATACGAAAGTTCCCAGTAATCGTGCGGTGGTCTGTGCCGGGTGAAGCGGCAATTGCTGCCAATACAATATCTGAAAAGGTGTCAAGCCCCAACCCTTCAATTTGATAATCATAATATTCTGGAGTATTCCTTCTTCTTACCAGCGTGGCTATCTGAGACAGGCTGGTAAAACCTTCTGCTGGGCGCGCATCCAAAATATTTTGCGCTACATCTATTCTAATGCCATATCCTCTTCCTTCTTGCGCATACCCTGCGCGATGCCTATCCGGGATACTCGTAAGTTCGGCCACTGTATTGAGGCTGTTGAGTAAGGCTAATACTTTACCTTCTACCGTAGAGCCTGCTACAAAACGGGGATCTATAAAAAATGGATAATCTCTCATAATTAGTGCGATTTAAAAGTTCTTATAAAAAGTATGCCTGAGGGAAGGGTAGACCAAATTGATGCATTTGAAAAGCATACGTCAAAAAAGTATTTTAAAGATACCGCTTCTTAAAAGGCTGGAAAAGGGGAGATGTACCCTTTTTGTGAAAAAGATCTTCCTGTTTTTAAAAGCCTATATGCTAAGAAACAGCTACATTTTTATTTAATTATTTTATCCGTATTTTGTCAAAAGGCATACCAGAAGCCTAATCAAAACGTTGTATTTACAATTTGAATGCCCATGAAAAAAATCTTAGTTACCGGAGCCGATGGTTTTATTGGTTCTCATATTACAGAGACACTTTTAAAAAACGGATTAGATGTAACTGCATTTTGCTTATACAATTCTTTTGGTACCAGAGGTTGGCTTGATACTTTACCGGAAGTGCTTTTAAAAAATGCAACTGTGGTAATGGGAAATATCTGTGATGCAAATACCTTAACCAAAGCAATTAAAGGCTGTGATACAGTAATTCATTTGGCAGCCCAAGTAAGTATTCCTTATAGCTATGAGGCAACAAGTCTTTTTGTAGACACCAATATAAAAGGTACCCTAAATGTACTGGAAGCCGCCCGCACAGCACAAGTGAATCATATTTTAGTAGCTTCCAGTTCAGAGGTCTATGGCACCGCATTACACGTGCCTATTAATGAACGGCACCCGCTACAACCGCAATCGCCCTACGCAGCTACTAAAATAGCGGCAGATGCCTTGGCAACTTCTTTTTATAAAAGTTTTGGACTTCCCGTTACTATTTTCAGGCCCTTTAATACCTATGGCCCCAGACAATCTGCCAGAGCCGTAATTCCGGCAGTCATCACCCAATTATTAGCCGGAACAAAGACATTAAAACTAGGAAATCTAAAACCCACCCGTGATTTTTTATACATAGAAGACACCGTTGCAGCCATTCTTAAAATTGCTGCACAACCCACCTTAGCCGGGCAAACCTTTAATATTTGTTCGGGTACAGAGATTTCCATAAAAGAATTGGCTACCCAGCTCATTCAAAAAATAAAGCCAGACACGCAGCTTTTAGAAGATGCCCAAAGGCTTCGTCCAGAAAATAGTGAAGTGTACCGCTTGTATGGGGATGCCTCTTTTTTAAAGACTAAAACCAACTGGAAACCCGTTTATGATTTGGATAAAGGACTAGATAAAACCGTGCAATGGTTTTCAAAACCCGAAAACAGCAACCGCTATTCTAAACGATTTGAAATATAGAAGTAGGCTGATTGCGCGTAATTATGATGAATTGTAGTACAAATAGTCAAATAACAAATAAGGATTTCATCAAAGACTGTAAATCGTTCACCAGTTCTTTGAAAGATTACTAAATTTACCCCAAAAGCTAGCATACCTACATATCTTATGGCAGACGAAACTAAAGAAACCTGGTTGTTTGAAATATCGCCCCGTAAAAACCTGTTTGATCTCAATATAAAAGAGATTTGGCGCTATAGAGATTTATTGTGGTTGTTTGTAAAAAGAGATATTGTTACCGTATACAAACAAACCGTTCTAGGGCCCTTGTGGTTTTTTATTCAACCCATTATGACCACCGTAGTTTTTTTGGTGGTTTTTGGTAAAATTGCCAACATTCCTACCGATGGAATCCCACAAATTCTGTTCTACCTCTCTGGAATTGTAGCCTGGAATTATTTTGCGGAATGCTTTAACCTTACCGCAGATACCTTTAAAAAGAATGAAGCCATTTTTAGCAAAGTATACTTTCCTAGAATTGTCATGCCACTTTCTGTAGTGGTCTCTAACCTAGGTAAGTTTTTTATTCAGTTAGGATTGTTTTTAGCGACGTTTTTCTACTTTCTGTTTTTTACCGAAAGCGAGATACAACCCAATACATACCTCTTATTATTCCCCGTGTTGGTGCTGATTATGGGCGGACTCGGTTTAAGTGCGGGACTCATTATTTCCTCCATGACCACCAAGTACAGAGACCTTACCTTCTTAGTGAAATTTGGGGTAAGTCTTTTAATGTATGCTACCCCCGTAGTATATCCCCTATCGGAAATAGATCCAAAATACCGCTGGATTGCAGAGTTAAATCCGCTAACCGCGGTTTTTGAAGCTTTTAAATACGGATTTCTAGGCGCAGGCACTTTTACCTGGGGAAGTTTAAGTTATAGCATTGTAGTTACCTTTGTACTGTTAATCATTGGGACACTCGTTTTCAATAGAACCGAGAAAACATTTATAGATACGGTATAACTAAAAATACAAAACAAACACCCAAACGTGATAACACAAAGCACCTAATAACCTTTAACCAAGTAAGCACAAAGCAACAAATGATTATCCTCAAAGCAGAGAACATATCAAAACAATACCGTCTGGGAGTGGTAGGCACAGGCACCTTGTCTCACGACATCAATAGATGGTGGCATCAAATAAGAGGCAAAGAAGACCCCTATTTAAAAATTGGAGAAGCCAATAACAGAGAAGAAACCGGAAGCAGTGACTATGTGTGGGCTTTAAGAGATATTAATTTTGAAGTAAAACAAGGAGAAGTGCTAGGCATCATTGGAAAAAATGGGGCAGGCAAATCAACGCTATTAAAAATCCTTTCCAAAGTAACCAACCCTACCACTGGAGTTATTAAAAGCAAAGGGCGTATTGCCTCATTACTGGAAGTAGGTACCGGGTTTCATCCAGAATTAACTGGAAGAGAAAATGTATTTCTCAACGGTGCCATTCTAGGGATGACCAAAGCAGAAATAAACTCAAAATTAGACGAGATTATAAGTTTTAGTGGTTGCGAACGCTATATAGACACCCCCGTAAAAAGATATTCTTCCGGGATGAAAGTACGGCTTGCCTTTGCAGTAGCTGCGCATTTAGAACCCGAAATACTCGTGGTAGATGAGGTACTAGCCGTAGGCGATGCAGAATTTCAGAAAAAAGCCATCGGTAAAATGCAAGACATCTCAAGGGGAGACGGAAGAACCGTTTTGTTTGTGAGTCATAATATGGCTGCGGTACAGAGCCTTTGTACGAGAGCTATTGTACTTGAGCAAGGAAATGTAGTTTTTACCGGAAAAACATCAGATGCTATTTCAGATTATCTTAGTACTAAAGGAGAAACATCGTCATGTATAAATGATATGAATGATGATTTTATAAATTCAATTTCAATAGGAAATGGGAAAATTCAAACGAATTATTTTGAAGTAGGTGATCAATTCGAACTCAAAATAGGACTTAAAAAAAGACTATTTAAAAAAATCTATCAAAAATTAGGGATTGGTTTTTACATATCAAAACAAGGCAATGCAATTGCTGGTGATACCACATATTTCTGTAAAGATTTCCAGCTAAACTCTGATGAAATTAATTATAAAATAAAAAATTTATTTTTGACTCCAGGTAATTATTCAGTATCGATAAGTGTAGCCGATAAAGGAGTTGCTAGATTAACCTATTTAGAAGATGTATTAACTTTTTCTATTAGTTCAAAGGATATAAATGCTACAGGTGAAAAAGTTACAGAAGCTTTAGGGAATGTTTATTTAAATGGTCTATGGAGAGGTTAGATATACTTGTTGCAAATAATTCTCTTGATAGTCTGGGTGGATCTGAAACATTTACTTATTCTCTAATTCAATCATTGGTGGTTAAGGGGTATTCTATTGAATATTTTACTTTCAATCAAGGAGATGTTTCAAACTCAATTGAAACCGACTTGAATGTGAGGTTTATGACTAAGTCTAAATATGATCTTATATTGGCTAATCATAAAACTTGTGTTAATTTTTTATATCGAAAAGGATTTGTAATTCAGACATGCCATGGTATCTTTCCTTCATTGGAACAACCTTCATTACTAGCCGATGCATATGTAAGTATATCGAACGAAGTTCATGACCATCTCTTAGCAAAAGGTTTAAGGAGTAAAATTATTTGGAATGGGATAAGTTTAGAGAGATTTACACCTAAAAATCCAATTAATCAAAAGTTACAAAATGTTTTGAGTCTCTGTCATTCTATAGAAGCGAATAAAGTTGTGAAGGAAGCATGTGAATTGGTTGGAGCAAATTTTGAAGTATTAAATAAATACGATAAAGCAGATTGGAGTGTTGAAGAATATATAAATAGAAATGATTTAGTTGTTGGGTTAGGTAGATCTGCTTATGAGGCAATGGCCTGCGGTAGACCAGTTGTTGCATTTGATAGTCGAAAATATATGGATTCTTACGGTGATGGTTATCTTCGTGATATACTAGGTTTTAGTATATTAAACAATTGCTCTGGTCGTTATAGTGCTAAAACCTACACAGCCGAGACACTTGCTAAAGAATTTTTAAAATATGATTCAAAGGATGGAGTTTTTTTTAGAGATTTTGCTGAAAGGCATTTAAATATGAGTTATAAAGCCGAAGAATATATAGCTTATTTTGAAATAATTAAAAAAAATAAGAAACGAATTAATAGAAAAATTCTTATTGATTTCTTTAAAAACAATCAATTTTTAAGAAATCCTTTTTTGATACTTCTATCATTATTCATAAAAATAAAAGGAAAATTAAAATCCTAAATAATGTCAAAGAATGTTTTTATTGTAATTGTAACTTATAATGGAATGCGGTGGTTGGACAAAGTTCTAAATTCAATTTGCCCAGAAGAATCAATTATTATAATCGATAATAATTCAACTGATAATACGGTGGATTTTATTAAGACGAATTTCCCGAAAGTTAACATCTTACAAAATTTAGAGAATAAAGGTTTCGGTCAAGCTAATAATCAAGGAATTGAGATTGCCATTAAGAAGGGAGCAGAGTATGTTTTTCTTCTTAATCAAGACGCTTGGGTAAATAATAACACCATTCCAGAATTAATTAAAGCTGCGGAGAAAAATCCCGAATTTGGTATATACAGCCCTGTACATTGCAATGGTACAAATGATGCTTTAGATAGAAGCTTTTCAAATTATCTAAGATATGATCGTAATAGAACGTTTATCTTCGATGCCATAATGAATAAGTTGAAGCCCGTATACGAGGTAACTTTTATAAACGCCGCAGCATGGTTTCTTCCCGTATCTTCATTTAAAAAAATAGGAGGATTTGATCCAATTTTCTTTCACTATGGAGAAGATGATAATTATTGCCAGAGGGTGCTATTCCATAATTTAAAGATAGGGGTGGTGCCTAAAGCTTTTATTTGGCATGATAGGGAAGGCGTAAAAAGAAAAGAACCTAAATTATTTGATGATTCTTATTTTAAAGTTAAGGAAACTAAGTTTAAGATAAAGTATGCTGATATTGATAGTCCAAAGAATGCTTCAGTATATTTAAAAATTTTGAGAAACACAGTTATCAAAGCTATTCTAAAATTAAAATTTAAGGAAGCTAGAGAGTTTTACAAAGAGTATCAATTTACACTAAAGTGGAATAAAGAATCTAATGAAAGCATGAATATTAATAAAAAAGAAGGAAATCATTATCTTGATTTATAATTCACATAGTAAGAACTATTTTGAATGAAACCACTGGTCTCTGTTATTATTCCCTATTACAACCGCCCGGAAAAGCTACAACGGGCACTTACCTCCGTAATGCAGCAGACCCATAAGAATATAGAAGTACTGGTAGTAGATGATGCCTCCACCATTCCACCCCAAGGGTTGGAAGCATTTCCCAAAGTACAACTGCTAAAAAACAAAAAAAATAGCGGCCCGGGAGTTTCCAGAAATACAGGCATGCAAAAAGCCAATGGCAGCTACCTGGCATTTCTGGATTGTGATGATTATTGGGCACCCCAATTTCTGGAATCCTGTCTGCAACAGTTTGAAAACACCAAAGAGCCCTTGCTATTTGTCTATGCCAATAGTTACACCGTAAAAGAAGACGTCAACACAGGTTTACGCCATCTACAAATAGTAGACACACAACAGGTTATCCCCGACATCTTTAAAAACAGGCGTCCGTGGTGTACTTCTGCCTGTCTTTGGCATCAGTCCCTTTTAGGAACGCAACGATGGCTGCCTACCCGCAGTTGGGAAGATTATGCATTTGATACCGAAGCAGCCGTGCGCTGCAATAAGGTAGGTGTAGTAAAAGAACCATTGGTCTATTACGAAGAAGGAGGAGCCGATAAACTATCAGATCAGGCAAAAGACAAAACAGAAACTCAAAAAGCACCATCAATAATTCATATTTCCAAAACCCTCCGAAACAGCACCTTCATAGAACAGCCCTTCTTAAGGCACAAACTAAAAGCCTTATTATTGGCAAGAATTATATTTAAACTCCGTAATGGAGAAGAAAATATGGGGGAAAGCGAACTGTTTCAAGAATATGTAATCCACAGCAAAAAATGGAAAAACTCATTTATCCGTATCTTGCTGAAAACAAATCCTATTGGAGCGATTAAATTTTTAGAAAAACAAAAAATAAATGCGAGTAAAAAAGCAGATCAGTATTTAGCATGAAGCCTCAACCTCTTAAAATACTTTTGTTTGACGGAACCTTTCGCACCACTGCCTTTATTAATAGACTGGCCGAAGGTCTCGCACAAAAAAATGAGGTACTCATTGCCGGGTTTAATGAAAGCATCACCCAAAAAGTACCCGGGGTTCGCTATAGTGGGCTAGGAGACAATACCTACCTACTAAAGTTTATAAGAGCCGGTTGGGTACTCTCTGTGAAAACGCTTTTTAAGTTTGGAGATGTGGCGCAATGCTTTCGGTTTGTGCTATTTTTGCTGCAACGAAAACGAAAGACCCTGCAACAAGAGAATTTACATAAATTAATACGATTAGAGAATCCAGACATTATTCATTTGCAATGGGTAGCCAACCTACCCATGTTTGAAGAAATAATCCGTAAAAAAAAGCATACCGTACTATTGAGTCAGCGAGGCTTTCATATCAATGTACGCCCCTTTGTAAACGAAGAAAACAAAGCATACCTGCAAGAATGGTTTCCAAGACTCAACGGATTTCACTCCGTCTCCAAAGCCATCGCTGCCAAAAGTAATGCCATCTGGACAAGTGAACATAAAAAAGATGTAGTGGTATATTCAGGTTTGTCACTTGATAAATTCCCCTTTCGGGAAACCTATCAAAAACCTTCAGGAACGCTAGAGCTCTTATCAGTAGGTAGAAATCACTGGAAAAAAGGATATAAATACGCACTTATTGCCTGTAAATTATTAAAAGATAAAGGCATTGCATTTCAATACACCCTTTTAGGCGTGCAAGAAAATGAAGAGTTACTTTATTTAAGGCAAGAGTTAGGACTTCAAGAACACGTACAATTTATTGCCAAAGTACCGCAGCAAGAAGTATATGAAAGAATGCAAAAATCTCATCTATTGCTTTTGCCTTCTTTGGAAGAAGGTATTGCCAATGTAGCTATTGAAGCCATGGCTTTGGGCTTACCCGTAATTAGTAGCAGATGCGGCGGCATGGCAGAATTGATAGACGATGAGGTTACTGGATGGCTTACCGATATTGCAGACCCCGAAGGAATGGCAAGAGCGGTACTGGCATTTGTAAAAAAGCAAGACAATGTGATTGCACAAGTACGTATTAAAGCACGAAACAAAGTAAATGAACAGCATACTGCAACCCGTATGATTACCGAAATGGAAACCCTGTACCGCCAACTCCATGAAACAAATTAGAACCGATATTATTCCCGTTAGGCAAGAATTTGTCTACAAATCTGGAGATGCAGATCTGGATTGGGAAGCTATTTGCTTTTTTGTAGCAGTAGGCTTTTTTCCAGGTACAGATACCTATTATAAATACAGACAAGTACTGCCCCCCGGAAGCGAAAGCATTATAACCAAAAATGGATATGTACATGAATCCAATCCTTGGTTTCAATGGTATTACAAGCCCAGAGATATCTCATTTTCACGTGCATTAGAAGAGTTTACCCAATTGTTTGAGTCTATTGTAGAAGAACAAAGTAAAGGTATGAAAGTGATTTTGCCACTTTCTGGCGGACTCGACAGCCGTACCCAAGCAGTGGCACTTAAAAGATTAAATGCGACGGTTCACGCCTATAGTTATTCATTTAAAGGAGGCTATCCAGAACATAAAATTTCAGCTAAAATAGCCAAAGCTAGTAAGTTTCCGTTTACCGCCATGACCATTCCATCTGGTTATTTGTGGAATGAGATTGATAATCTCGCTAAAATGAATCAATGTTATGCAGATTTTACCCATCCAAGACAACTAGCCGTAATAGACGAGTTAAAAAGCTTAGGAAATGTATTTTCTTTAGGACATTGGGGAGATGTGTTATTTGATAATGAAAATTTACCGCCCATGTCTCATGACGAACAAGTACACTTGCTCATTAAAAAGATTATAAAAAAAGGAGGTGCAGAACTGGCAGAAGCTATCTGGAAAGCAAAAGAATTAAACGGAAGCTTTGCCCAATTTTTAGAAGCAAAGGTAAGCGCTATGTTGGCTACCATCCGCATAGAAGAACCCAATGCGCGCATCAGAGCCTTTAAATCAAAATACTGGGCACCTAGGTGGACCTCCGTAAATTTATCGGTATTTGAGTCTGTAAATCCAGTTAAGTTACCTTATTACGATGCTCGTATGTGTAATTTTATTTGCACCATACCAGAAGCCTATCTGGCAGACAGAAAATTACAAAAAGAATACATCAAAAGAAAAGCACCCCAATTGGCACGTATTACATGGCAGGAAAGCAAACCTTTTAATTTATACAATGCCCATTTAAACAGAGAGCCTTACAATCTCCCATACAGAGCAGTACATAAACTTAAACGCGAATTAAATGGTGTTTTTGGGAAAAAGTTTGTACAACGCAATTGGGAATTACAATTTTTAGGAGGCCAACAGCAGACCCAATTAAAAACCTATCTCAACAGTGTAGAAATGCGAGATTTTATACCTAGTGAAATCACGCAACAAATACTTACCAATTTTAATGAAAAAGATTCCGTTTACTGGTCGCATCCATTGAGTATGCTGCTAACGCTGGCAGTGTTTGCTAAAAAATTCAGAGTCTAATTATGTGCGGCATCTTTGGCGAATTCTTTACCAGGAATACACTCTCATCTAAAGCATATTTTAGAGCGATGAACAATCGCAATACGTCTCGTGGTCCAGATGCAGAAGGGTATTGGAGTAATGGTAAAAATTGCAGTTTAGGTTTTAGGCGACTAGCTATTTTAGACCTTTCAGAAACTGGAAATCAGCCCATGCAATCACAGGGAGGCCGTTTTAACATGGTTTTTAATGGGGAGATATATAACTATAGAGAAATACGAAGAGCCTTAGAAAAGGCAGGAATTAGGTTTAGAGGAAGTTCAGACTCCGAAGTAATTTTAAACGCTTTTGAAGTATACGGTATTCACAAAACCGTGAAAATGCTGGATGGCATGTTTGCCATTGCCTTATTTGACACTACAGAAAATGCCTTGTACCTAATTCGTGATTTTGCAGGAATAAAACCCTTGTTTTACAGTTTTAAAGAAGGGGATTTAGTTTTTGGCAGTAGCTATGATCAGATAGCAGATCATCAGAGCAATACCCAATTAACTATTGATCCAGAAGTATTACAAACCTATATGCGAATGCATTACATACCCGCGCCCTATGGGTTATTAAAACATACCTTTCAAGTGGCTCCCGGGCAATGGATTAAATTTGATACCAACGGGAAGCAACATTCAGAAACTTATTGGGAACTTCCAGATACGCCATCTGAAAACTTAATCACCCATGAGAAGGAAGCATTAGCCTATCTAGACAGCGTACTTTCAGAGGCGGTTAAAGCAGAATTGGTAGCCGATGTTCCCGTAGGGAGTTTTCTTTCTGGCGGGATAGATTCGCCCTTAGTAACGAAGTATGCAAATACTCAACACAAAGGCATTAACACCTTTACCATTGGTAGTGATAGTAAGGTGCATGATGAGTCTGAAGACGCGGCAACCTATGCCAAACTCATAGGATGTTCACAGCATCTCATCAAAATGGATTCAGGCAAAGCAGCAGCGATGCTCTTAGATAGCATGACCCATTTAGGAGAACCTTTTGCAGATTTTAGTCTGCTACCTACTTATTTGGTGGCTGGTTTAGCCAAGAAACATTGCACTGTGGTACTTTCTGGGGATGGAGGGGACGAATTGTTTTTTGGGTACGAACGTTTTTATTCGGTACTAAAAAATTATAACTACCGCTGGTTGCCGCAAGCATTTCGGTATCCTGCCTATGCGGCAGATAAATTACTGTTTAAAAACAAACATCTAAGTGAATGTATCACTGCGCCCAATTTTGCAGCAGCCCATCAAGGTTTGCATTCAAGAGTTTCAGCCACTACTTTTCAAAGCCTGTTTCCCGAAGAGAAAGGAAGTATGAAGTTATTAAGTGCCTATCAATATTCCGATAAAGGGAGTGAAATAGAACTTCTCTGCCGTATGCGAAAAGCAGAATTTTACGGGATGATGCAGAAAACCTTAATCAAGGCAGACCGCATGAGTATGGCACATTCTTTAGAATTAAGAGTTCCTTTTTTAAAGAAAACCGTCATAGAAGCAGCCCTAAAAATACATCCTATGTTGAGTTACGGGGCGCTGAAGAAAAAAGAAATACTTAAAAAATTGTTGAAACAGCAGCTTCCAAAAGCACCTATTGACAATAGAAAACGGGGTTTTACAGTGCCGCTTGCACAATGGCTACGAGAAGAACTCAAGCATCCGGTATATGAGATGCTTAAACAAACCCAATTTATAGACGCTTTTGGTATTTCAGAAAATGCCTTAGAGGGGTATTGGAAAGAACACCAGCAAGGGAAAGCAGATCATAAATGGTTATTATTCACACTTTATTCTTTGGCGACATGGCAAAATCGGACAAAATAAAGATACTGTTTACCATTCCCAACTTTGATACCGCAGGCAGTGGCAAGGCATTACTAAAAGTGGCCGCGGCATTAGATAAAAACCGTTTTGAAGCTCATATAGCTTGTATGCATAGTGGCGGTAGCTTTTTTAAGGAAGTAGAAAAAAGCGGACTTCCCATTCATATCATCAGGTATACCATACCTATGAAACCCTATTTTCAAGGGCTTAAACATTGTTATCGCATCAGTCTTATTTTCAAGAAAATAGCACCAGATCTCATTCATAGTTTTCATTATGCACCTGATTATTCTGAAGCCCTAGCCGCTAAAATGGCAGGCATTTCATGGATATACACTAAAAAAAATATGAATTGGGGTGGTAAATCTGCCAATGGCTGGAAATTGCGCTCTTGTATAGCTAAAGCAATTGTTGTACAGAATACCGATATGAAAAAGGAGTTTTTTCAAAGAAGTAACAAAACAACTCTGATCCCCAGAGGAGTAGACGTTATGGAGTTTCAACCCAAAGAACCCCTGCTATCCCTTCGTAAACAATGGAAGTTAGCACCAGATAATCTTATTTTGATGTGTGTAGCAAATTTGGTACCCGTAAAGGGAATAGAAGTGTTGCTAGAAGCTTTTGAGAATGTAGCAACCGAATTCCCTCAATGGACTCTTATGATAGTAGGTGATGCCAACAATGCCTACGGAGAAAGTTTAAAAGAAAACGTAAAGAGCAAAGGTTCTATAGGAAATGTTATTTTTACAGGAAAACAAACCCAAGTGGCGGCGTATCTAAATATGGCAGATGTATTTGCCTTGCCTACTTTAAATAAAGGAAGAAAAGAAGGTTCTCCAGTTGCCATGTTAGAAGCCATGGCTTGCGGTACATATGTACTGGGATCTGCCATTGCTGGAATTAAAGATCAACTGGCAATATTTCCGGAGTTATTAGTAGAAGCGGGTGATATACCGCAATGGACGGAAGCTTTAAAAAATGCGTTTAAACAAACCAAAGAAACCCGTACAGAAAAAGGAGTAGCATTGCGTAGGCATGTTTTGCAAAATTATACTATAACCCATGAAGTACAACGTTGTGAACAACTGTATGACCAATTAGTGAAAAAATGAGTGTAGAAGTAAGCGTTTTGATCCCTGTTTTTAATGGAGCCAAATTTGTGAGACAGGCGTATCAGCAGATAGAGAAACAGCAATTGGTAAATGCAGAAAGTATCTTAGTGAATACTAATTCTACAGATGAGATACCTTTTGTTTTAAAAGAGCTTCAGGCGTTAGATGATAATAGTAAAAAGGTCAAATTAGTAAAACCAGATAATCTAAACCTAAGCAAAAACTAATATGAAGATTGCGCTGGTCTTAGCAAATACCCCTGCCTATTCTGAAACCTTTTTTAATAGCAAAATAAAAGGGCTACAGCAAAATGGCTTTGAGGTAACGCTTTATACCAGGATACGGCAGCAAAATTTTGAGCTTTGTCCGGTGGTTCAGGCGCCAGATTTTGCAGGCAATGTGTTTCATAAGATAGAGATAGCTACCAAAACATTCTTTACATTAATCCCCCATTGGAAAGCAGTATATAGATTTCTTCAACTAGAACGCCAAAGCAACCGAAAATACCTTACTAGTATAAAACATCTGTTTATAAATAGTCATTTACTAACAGCCAAAGCAGACTGGGTTCATTTTGGGTTTGCTACTTTAGCGGTAGGTAGTGAAAATGTTGCCAAAGCAATAGGCGCAAAGATGGCGGTAAGTTTTCGTGGGTTTGATATCAATGTATATCCATTAAAGCATGCGGCATGCTATTATTTGTTATGGCAAAATATAGATAAGGTACATAGTATTTCACATTACCTCTTAGAGAAAGCGGAAAAATTAGGGCTTTCCAAAGAAGTTTCTTCGCAGATTATTACACCTGCAGTAGTAATAGAATCGCTTCCTGAGCCGGCTCAGGAACTTTCAAGAAATAAAATCGTAACCATAGCGCGTTTTAATTGGATTAAAGGGCTGGATATTGCCTTAAAAGCGATTGCTATTTTGAAATCTAAAGGCGTTGTAGTAACGTATCATATTATAGGATCTGGAAGTAGCGAAGAAGAAGAACGGATTCGGTTTTTAGTACATCTCTTAGCATTGGAAAAGCAGGTTGTATTTCATGGAAAATGTACACATGCGCAAACACTTTCAATCTTAAAAGATGCCCACATCTATCTGCAACCCAGCTTGAATGAAGGGTTCTGTAATGCGGTACTGGAAGCACAAGTGTTAGGAATTCCTTGTGTGGTTACCAATGGGGGAGCTTTGCCAGAAAACGTGAAAAATGGAGAAACTGGCTGGGTGGTGCCTGTTCATGATCCAAATCAAATGGCGGTCATGCTTGAAAAAGTGGTGAAAATGGAGCAGGAAACGTTACATAAGATGCGTACTAAATGGATTCATCAAATACAGGATCAATTCAATATTAAAAAGCAACAACAACAATTTATAGAATTCTATACACAAGCGTGAAGATTTATACAGACATAACACAGTACGATTCACTAGCAAGAAATGAATTATTTCCGGTGCTAAAACCTTATCTAGGTAAAGCTACAGGGTTTTCTAATGAAGCTTGTCTGGCTCAATATGGTTTTGAATTAAGTACCTATCAAATTGTTGAGGAAGGCAAAGAGGCAACGCTATGGATTCTCCCCATGTCTTGGAATTACTACAGAGCAAAAGGGAAAATAGAAGTAGCAGAAAAATTTGTAAATAGAGCGGCTGTTTTAGGCAAAAAAGTAATCTCTTTTACTTCGGGCGATTTTGGAGTGAAAGTACCCGCTTTTAATAATCTTATCGTATACCGACAGAGTGGTAATAAATCCAGACTTCCAAAATATCATCACGGAATGCCTGTTTTTATTGGAGATCCGTTGCAGAAATGGTTTCAACAAACCGCCCCGGAAATAAGAGAGTTGCAAGAGAATCCTGTTATTGGGTTTTGCGGACAAACCAATGACTCTGTATTAAATGCCATGAAAGAAATAACGAGAGTGTGGATTCGCAATGTCAAGTTTAAGATAGGTAGGGTGCTTCATGAACCCCAAGAACTTCTTTCTTCTTCCTATCTTCGCGGACGGGTACTTAAAATCATTAAGAAAGCATCAGATTTAGAAGCAAATTTTATTGAACGTAAGAAGTACAGAGCCGGAGCTTCTGATGAATTGACCAAAAAACAAACCACACAAGAATTTTATCAGAATATGGTAGATTCAGATTATGTAATTTGTGTGCGAGGAGGTGGAAATTTTTCAGTTCGGTTTTATGAAACCTTAGCAATGGGTAGGATTCCAATTTTTATCAATACGGATTGTTTACTACCTTTTGAAGATGAAATTGACTGGAAAAAACATGTAGTCTGGATAGAATCAAATGAATTAGAATTGTTAGAAGAAAAAATAAAAACATTCCATAAAGAGCATACTTCTCAATCGTTTAAAGCCTTGCAAAAGGCTAACAGAAAGCTATGGGAAGAAAAACTGAGGCTCAAAAATGTAATAAAAGCTCCAATAGACTAAGATACCATGACAGAGTTTGCAAAATTAGGCACTGATTTCAACCGCATGATGGGACGTAATAAATTGCGTTTTTTTAATGTGTTATTGAGCAGAGCCTTTGCAGGAATTTTTCTTTACCGTTTAGAACGCAGTCTTTTTCATGTTTTTGGCAGTTATTATAAATATATCAGAATACCTTTACTACCTGTTTTTAACCTGATTCAATCCTATTCAAACTGCGAGTTACATTACCAAGCAAACATCGGTAAAGGGATTCGTATTTTACATCCGTCTCTTGGTGTGGTAGTCAACGGTTTATTTACTATTGGCGATTATCCAATTTTTACCGGAGGAAACTGTATAGGGATTCGTGCCTCAGAAAAGGAACAAACGTTTTTAATAGGAGATTGTCTTGAAATGGGGGCTAACTCAAGTATTGTAGGACCGTTAACTTTGGGGAATCACATTACCATAGGCGCAGGGGCTTGCGTGGTGAAATCTTTTGAAGAACATAAGATTGTCCTAGCAGGCGTACCCGCTAAAATTATAAAAAATTGATTTTTAGTTTCTTAAAATATATAAAACCTATCTGGTATTTTAATCTTCGGCAGAAGAATGGCAGTGTAGTCTTTCCAGATCCGTCTCAACTCCCCAAAGAGGTATTGCTTCATTGCAAGCAACATACTTTTGAAGGGAAAGAGGCAATTGCAGCAGACCTTTCCTGGCAAGCGTTTCAAAAAGGGTATATAGGCAGAGAAAGTTTCCCTTACTTTGGAGTAAAGCATTCCATAAAAGATGAGTACCGTTTTATTCGTACCTATTTTAAAAAAGTATGGGCTTTGTATATTTTGGCAATACGATTAATCACACTTAAAAACCCAATAAGAGAACTCAATGCTTTTTGGGCAACTAGAAAAGTGGCTTATGAGAACGTTTTTGCCAACCCTATACCCTATAAGAACTGGAAGCTTTTTAAGTCGGAATTAGTAGCAGAACAACCTAAGGTAAGTGTTATTATTCCAACACTTAACCGTTATGAATATCTAAAAGATGTATTAGAAGATCTTGAAAAGCAAGCGTATAAAAATTTTGAGGTGCTAGTAGTAGATCAGTCGGTACCTTTTCAAAAAGATTTTTACAATGATTTCCAATTAAAGATTCAAGTAATTCATCAAGAAGAAAAAGCCCTTTGGCTGGCACGCAATACAGCCATTCAAAAATCTGATGCAGATTGGTTGCTATTGTTTGATGATGACAGCCGGGTTGAAAAAGATTGGATTACCAATCATTTAAAATGCGTAGACTTTTTTAAGGCAAGCATCTCTTCTGGGGTGTCCATCTCTAAGATAGGCGATGCCGTGCCTGAAAATTATAGCTATTTCCGCATTTCAGATCAGTTAGATACAGGCAATGTTTTAATCAGTAGAAAAGTGTTTGAAGTAACCGGACTCTTTGATCGTCAGTTTGAAAAACAGCGTATGGGAGATGGTGCTTTTGGTTTGCGTGCGTATTTAGAGGGCTTTTTAAATATTTCTAACCCCTATGGAGAACGTTTACATCTCAAAGTGCCAAGTGGTGGCTTGAGGCAAATGGGAAGTTGGGATGCATTTAGACCCGTAAATTGGTGGGCTCCGCGCCCTGTGCCTAGTGTATTGTATTACTATAGGATGTTTTATGGAACTAGGAAGGCAAGACTAGCTTTGGTGCAAACCCTTCCAACCTCTATGGTGCCCTATCGGTTGAAGAAAAATAAAAAATGGTTTCCCTTGGCAGTATTATCTGCATTTATAATGGCGCCAATTTTATGTATACAGGCGCAACGGTCTTGGGTAAAAGCTTCAAAGAAGCTAAAACAAGGCGCATTGATTCCAAACCTACCAGAATGAAAGAAGCCAAAGAGATATTGATTTTAAGCTCCGAGTTTCCACCCCAGCCGGGGGGCATAGGTAATCATGCCTACAACTTGGCAAAGCAACTGCAATTACAAAATTGCAAGGTATCTGTCTTGGTAGATAATCGTTCAGAAGCTGGCGAGGAAGAAAAGGTCTTTGATGAGGCTTGTGTATTTGAGGTGTATAGAATACCCATTACAAGACCACGTGTTTTAATGTATTTTTCAAGAATTAGGAAGGCATTCAAACTGGCAAGAAATCATAAAACCATTATTGTATCGGGCAAGTTTCCTATTTGGCTAGGTGCTTTTATCAAATTGTTCTATTCGGTAAAAATAATTGCGGTGGTACACGGTACAGAAGTGAATTTTAAACAGACTCTTTTAAGAAAATCTATAGATGCCGCATTGGCACGCTTTCCTAAAATAATTGCAGTTTCTCACCACACCAAAAGTTTGCTAACAGAAACCAATCAATTAAAAAGTGTCGTAATTCCCAATGGTATAGATGCACAGAAATTTAATCAGGTTAAGGCAAATAAAAAAGAGCTGGTTGGAAACCCCAAACTCATTACGGTAGGCAATGTAACCCACAGAAAAGGACAGTTAAATGTGATTAGACAATTATCAGATTTGGCAACCGCTTTTCCAGAGATTCATTACCATTCTGTAGGAATTCCCAGTTGTAAGGATGAATTTTTAAAAGAAGCAATAGCCTTGGGTGTAGAAGAAAAGCTTACATTTCACGGTGCGCTCTCAGATGCAGACTTAAAAGGATGCTTACTAGAAAGTACTATTTTTGTGATGTTAAGCAGTGAAACAGATTCTGGAGATATTGAAGGCTTTGGGATTGCTTTATTAGAGGCAAATTATCTGGGGATTCCTGCCATAGGTGCTAAAAATTGTGGAATTGAAGATGCGATCCTGGAAGGTAAATCGGGTCATTTAATTGTATATAACAACACAGAGGCATTTATAGAAGCGATACAGAAAATTACCATAGCACAAGAATCTTATCAGGAGGAAGCTATTAGATGGGGAAATAAACACCAGTGGGAAAACGTTATTCATGAGTATCTAAAACACCTTCAAAATTGAAATTGTTGGTTATCTCACATACAGAACACTATAAAGATATCTCTGGAAATATTGTAGGGCTGGCATCTACCGTAACAGAACTCAATCACCTATTAGATTTATTTGACGAGATTTATCATATAGGCGTCTTGTACAATACACCTGCCCCAGGAAATACACTTCCATACCAAAGTGATAAGGTTACGTTTGTCCCCATAAAACCCTCTGGAGGAAAGCAATTAAAAGATAAATTGAGTATTGTTTTTCAGGCTCCAGAAAACCTATTAAAAGTAAATAAATACCTTGCGAAGGTAGATTGTTTTCAGTTTAGAGCTCCTACTGGTATGGGTGTTTATATGATACCTTATCTATCGTTTTTTACCAGAAAAAGGGGATGGTTCAAATATGCGGGTAACTGGAAACAGGAATCTGCTCCTAAAGGATATGCTTTACAGCGGTGGATGCTTAAAAAACAAAGTAGGTATGTAACCGTTAATGGTAAATGGGCAGATGCACCTTCTCATTGCATCCCTTTTGAAAATCCAAGTTTATCTATAGAAAATAGATGCGAAGGGGAAAAAAGTCTTACAAAGAAAGCAAGCAAAAAGCCTTTTAATCTGTGCTTTGTAGGGCGATTAGAAGATGCGAAAGGAGTAGATAAGATATTGCAGGCGTTCGCAGAATTATCAGAAGAGGAAAGAGCAACCTTTAAGATTCATTTTATAGGTAACGGAGCGCAAGAAGAAACCTATAGGCAGGCTGTAAAAAAAGAAAATTTACCCGTTACTTTTTATGGCTCTTTACCTCAGAAGGAAGTCTTTGAGCAGTATAAAAAATGTGATTTTTTGCTGTTGCCTTCAAAATCTGAAGGTTTTCCCAAAGTAATTGGGGAAGCAATGAATTTTGGCTGTATTCCAATTACCTCTAATGTTTCAAGTATTGGACAATATGTGAAAGACGGTGAAAACGGTTTTTTAATAGCGCCCAATACCGCAGAAGAACTCAAACATATTTTTAAGCGTATCTTGAAAGCAGAAACAGCCTTGCTGCAACAAATGATTTTTGCCAATTACAGACTGGCAGCGAAGTTTACCTATGCAAATTATATAGACCGAATTAAATATGAATTATTAGCAGACTCCATAGCTGGGTAATGAATACACTTGTAAAAGAAATAAAGGCAGATAATAAAGAGTTTTTACTCATCCTAATTCATCTAGGTTTGGGAGTGGCCATCTTTATAGCTCCTTTTTTATCCACGGTTCTAAGTGTAGGCATAGGCGGTTTTGCTATTTTTCAAATTGTAAAGAACAGCGATGCAAAGAATCAGGTATTGCTCTACAGTGCCTATATCACTGGAGCAGAGGTGCTTTTTAGAATGAGTAAGGGGCTTTTGCTCTATGAGTTTTGTAAATACTTGGTGGTTATATTTTTTCTAATAGGTATTATCAATAAACAAATTGCGAGAAGTAGTACCATATACTTGTTGTACCTCGTATTGCTAATACCTGGTATTTTTGTGACCATGATGGATATTAATACGGATATCATTATAAGAAAAGCCATTGCGTTTAATCTCGCAGGACCGGTATGCTTAGGCTTGGCCGCTTTGTATTGTTACAACCGTAAAATAGATTATGCGTTCTTTAATAAATTGATGTTATACCTTCTGTTGCCTATTATTTCTATAACCGTGTATCTCTTTTTATACACGCCAGATTTACAAGATGTTATAACCAATACAGAATCTAATGCATACACATCTGGAGGCTACGGGCCTAATCAAGTAAGTACGGTATTAGGATTGGGAATGTTTATCTGTGCAATTCGTTTCTTTCTTTTTTCACCCAGTTTATTCTGGAAGCTCGCTAATGCTACTTTATTTATAATTATATCATTTAGAGGGTTGCTTACTTTTTCTAGAGGAGGGTTTTTAACAGCACTTATTATGATAGCTGTATTTACTTTTTTTCTATTTCTTTATTCTACTGCGAGAATGCGCTCCAATGTGTTGGTTATTGGTTTTTTTGGACTCATTGCCATTACGGGTGTTTGGACCTACACCGTGAGTGTCTCTGGCGGACTTATAGAAAACCGATATACTGGAAAGAATACATTAGGGCAAGAGGAAGAAGATTTTTCATCTGGAAGATTCGATATTTTAGAAACCGAATTAGCCGCATTTTACCAGAATCCTTTTACAGGAATTGGGGTTGGTAATAATAAATATTTTAGATTTGATACCACCGGAATAGAATCTGCCTCTCATAATGAAGTCACACGTATCCTTTCAGAACATGGCATAGCAGGAGTTTTTGCTTTACTGATTATATTTTTCACACCCATTCTGAGATTTTTAAGCTTTCATAGAAATGTATTTGTGTTTTCTTTTTTTCTTTTTTGGTTTCTCACCATTAATCATAGTGCCATGAGAATTGCAGCACCTGCATTTGTCTATGGCTTAACCCTTTTAACTATTACATCTGAAAAGACTGTTATACATAGGAAATAAGTTAAAAACTAGCAACCAAACCCCTACTACTATTGAAACTTTAGGGAAATTGCTGGAAGGGGAGGGATATACTATTTCATATGCTTCCTCCAAATCCAATATTTTTTTACGGTTTTTAGATATGTTATGGGCATGTATAAAGTATCGCAATCAGGTAGATCTTGTGCTTATAGATACGTATAGTACACTTAATTTCTACTATGCACTTGGCGTTGCCATGATGTGTAGCATTTTGCAATTACCGTATGTATGTATTTTACATGGAGGGAATTTAGAGAGTCGGTTACAGCATTCTAAGTTTCTTTCAGAAATTATTTTTAAAAATGCCAAAGAATTGGTGGCTCCTTCCCACTTCTTGAAATCGGTATTTGAAGAATATGGATATCCAGAAGTGCATTATATACCTAATACTATTAACATTGAAAATTACCCTTTTAAGCATAGAAAACAACTAACTCCCAAATTACTATGGGTGCGTTCTTTTTCCCAAATATACAATCCAAAAATGGCGGTAGATGTCACTTTAGCATTAATAAAATTGAAAGAGAAGCCTGCTTTGTGTATGGTAGGTCCGGAAAAAGATGGATCAAAAGCAGCTACCGAAGCTTATGCAAAACAAAATCAACTCAACGTAAATTTTACTGGAAAACTCTCCAAAAGGGAATGGGCGCAACTAGCTACAGAATATGATGTATTTATCAACACAACCAATGTAGATAATATGCCTGTAAGTGTAATTGAAGCCATGGCTTTAGGTCTTCCTGTGGTATCTACCAATGTAGGAGGAATTCCTTTTTTATTATCGGATAAAGAAGACGCTTTCTTAGTGGAGCCAGAAGACTCAGTAGCAATGGCTCAGGCAATTAAAGAGCTCTTAGAATCTCCAGAAGCGGTAGAAAGAATCACAGAGAATGCACGTTTAAAAGCGGCTTCTTTTGATTGGGAAATTGTTAAAAACAAATGGTTAAAAGTACTGGAGAATGATGCATAAATGGATTTTCAATATCGGGCAGCGACTTAGAAATCCATCCATGACTCAGTGGACTCAGTTTTTGTTGAATTCTGAACAATGGAGCCAAAAGGAGCTTGAAGAATATCAATTAAACAAGTTAAAAGAACTTGTCACTTTTGCATATCATCATTCTGTATTTTATAAAGAACAAATGGACGCAGTTTCCTTCCATCCTAAAGAATTGGAATCACTACAAGATTTAGAAAAACTTCCCATTTTAACGAAGGAAATACTCCTAGCTCAAAATACAAGAATCCATACCAATTTCCCCTTTAAAAAGAAGTTTTTAGCCGCTACTTCAGGCTCTTCGGGTAATTCATTAGCATTTTACAGAGATGAATCTGCAGATTCTTTTAACAGAGCTTCTATGTGTAGGGGCTATTCTTGGTATCATGTAAAACCATGGGAACGCAATGGCTATTTTTGGGGATTTAATTTTTCTTTTTTGAACCGTTTAAAGATGCAAATCTTAGACAGACTTCAAAATAGATTTCGCATTTTTAAATACGACGACGAGGATTTTGAAATCTTTGTTAAAAAACTTAAAAAAGCAAGATATCTTCATGGCTATTCTTCCATGATTTTTGAATCTGCAAAGCTCCTTAACCAAAAACAATTACCTAAACCCAACAGGCTTAAAATGGTAAAAGGCACCTCTGAAAAAATACTGGATAGTTATCAAGATGAGGTTATGCAGGCTTTTGGCTGTCCAATTATTAGTGAATATGGGGCTACAGAATCTGGAATTATTGCCTTTGAATGCCCTGAAGGTAAAATGCATATCAACATGGAAGGAGTGATTGTAGAAGAAATAAACAATGAAATTGTTGTTACCAATCTACAAATGAAGTCTTTCCCTGTAATTCGTTATAAATTAGGTGATTATATAGAACTGGCAGCTAAAGATGAGCTTTGCAAATGTGGAAGGGAACACCGTATTCTCAATGAGGTCACTGGAAGAATAGGGGCCAATGTTTATGGCAAAGTGAATATGTATCCTAGTCTTTATTTTTATTATATTTTTAAAAACCTTTCCATAAATCATCAACTGAAGCTTACGTACTTGGTGGAACAAAGAGATAAGGGAGTTTTACAATTCTATATTTTGGAAGAAATTTTATCAGAAGAAAAACAGTTGCTTGAAAAGGAGATCGTTAAATATTTTGGAAGTGATATTACGTTCACTATTAATAGATTAGAACAAAAATCTTCTAATACATCAAAAACAAAAAGTTTTATCTCTTATATTTGAGGCATGTCGGCTAATTCAGGTATTCATTTTGAAGTTTCAGAACGAAAAGTATTACTAAGAATATTTGATGTACTTAGTATGCTTTTAGGCTTGTATCTGGTAGGTACTATTTTTAATTTTGAATACTTTAGAATTACGGCGAATAATTGGGAGTGGATTTTTGTACTAATTATTTATTTCATCTTGCTTGCCAATGTGTTTGAGCTCTACGATCTTCAAAAATCTAGTAAGTTTGAAACTATTTTCCCAGATATTCTTATTGTAAGTTCTATTACCACTCTATTATATTTATTAACACCTTTTTTTACTCCGGTACTGCCAGAGAATCGCTTGCAAATTGTGTACTTTTTATTTGCTATAACAGCTTCTGTTTTACTTTGGCGATGGGCATACATTTTTTTTATTACCTCTCCTGTTTTTAATAAAAGGTATGTTCTTGTGGGGAATCTTCCACAAATAAAACTTATTCATGATGTTATAGTCAATACAAGCCATACCTCAACAGTATTAGGGTATTATAACTTAAATCCCGAATCTGATTTTCCTGATGATTTTCCTGAAATGAAACAAATTGACAAAGGAAGTTTGAAGGAAATAGTAGCTAAGAACAAAGTTTCAGAAGTTATTATAGCTCATAATGGAAAAGGCACTTTTAACAAGGAGTTATTTCAAGATTTAATAGCTCTTTTGGAAAATGGGATTCCTATAAGAGAGTATGCACAGGTATATGAAGAATTGACCAATAGAGTGCCTGTTCAATATGTTGGAAACGAGTTTTATAGGTATTTTCCATTTAGCAGAACGAATAAGAATAGATTGTATTTATTTTTAAACAGGGTAGTAGACATTTTTGCTGGAAGTTTAGGAATGCTGTTTTGTGGAATTTGTATTCCATTTATTGCGCTAGGCAATCGTATAGGGAGTAGAGGTGGATTGTTTTATACTCAAAAACGAACCGGAAGAAATGGTGTGCCATTTGATATTTACAAGTTTAGATCCATGGTTGTAAATGCAGAAGCAGATGGGGTTAAGTGGGCAGCTGAGAATGACACAAGAGTTACTCCTTTTGGAAAATTTTTACGAAAATCACGTTTGGATGAAATTCCTCAATTTTACAATGTTTTAAAAGGAGACATGAGTCTTATTGGCCCCAGACCAGAACGGCCAGAGTTTGTTGCAGAACTTTCTACTTCTTTTCCTTTTTATGAAACCAGGCATATTGTAAAACCGGGTATTACTGGCTGGGCACAGGTTTGTATTGCTTATGGTGCTTCTAAAGAAGATAGTTTAAAAAAGCTGCAATACGATTTGTATTACATAAAGCACCGTAGCTTTTTTCTGGATATAAGAATTATTGTAAAAACCTTAAGTACGGTATTGTTCTACCGCGGACGCTAATAACTATTTCTTTTTTCGGGCAAGCGCAAAGAGCAGTATAAAGCCTGCTAGTAAAACACCTAAGCGAGCAATATAATCGCCGTGCTTAACATAAAAAGTAATACTATCATTAAGAGAGATGTCATGTGAAATACTTCCTCTTTTCTCGTAACCTAATTCCTTTATAATGTCACCCTTAGGACTAATAAAGGCCGAGATACCGGTATTGGCACTTCTGGCAATACTCTTTCTGGTTTCTATAGCACGAAGACGGGCATAGCTTAAGTGTTGTTTGTGACCTTGGGTATTGCCCCACCAACCATCATTTGTAATGATAGCCAAAAAGTTAGCCCCCTTTTTTACGTATCCAGTGACAAATTCGCCATAAACAGATTCATAACAAATAATAGGACCAACTTTGAACTCTCCATTAGCAGATGAAAATACATTGCGATCTTCCTGTACACCCCTTACAGAGACGGTACCTCCTAAATCAATCATTACATTCCCCAATAGAGGGTCTAAAATATTTTTAAATGGAAACGTTTCTACTCCTACTACCAATTTTGATTTAATATAATAGGGGATTTCTTGGGTGCTTTTATTAAAGAATAGTGCGGCATTGTATAACTCTACCCAGTCACCTCTACTCGTTTTATTTGCATAAGGAGAGGGTTTTTCTTTTTGTTCATAAAGTTTAAAAAGATCTGCTCCCGTAAGAAAGTTGAGATTTGTGTATTGATTGGTCAATGCGTTTATAACAACCCTTTCTTTGGTAACCTTTAAATAATCTACAGAAGTTAGTTTGCTAAGAGAAGTTTCCGGAGCTATTAAAAAATCGGTTTTAGATAATTCATGTTTGCCAGCAATAGCTAATAAATCTGTTAATGATTCGTAATTTGTACGTCCGTATTTTTCGGTATAAGGATCTATATTTGGTTGTAAAACAACAACCCTAGCAGTTTTGTTTTCAGCTTCTTCTTTTTGATAGAGCCATAATGAAAGTATGATTGGAAATGCAATGATGAGTAAAGTACGAGCTATTCCAAAAGCTAGTTTCTTGGAATTTTTAGTGGCCAGAAACTGCTCTATTAACACAAAAAGAGCAATATTTACCATCCATACCCATAAGCTTCCACCAAAAATACCAGTATATTCATACCATTGAATCCATGTATAATATTCAGAAAAAACATTTCCTAGATTAAGCCATGGCCATGAAAAAGCCCACTCCAGATGTAATTGTTCAAATGCCATCCAGACAGCTGGGAGATAGATGAAATGTATTTTTTTAGGAAATTTTTTCGCTACAAAATGGTAGCTTAGAAAAACCAGAGACATAAACAATGAATTCACCAAAACGGCAAATAACATTCCAAATATGGTTGAGTTCCAGAGCCACCAGGTAGAAAGACCGTTCCATACTAAAAATGTGAGATAAGCACAAGCCAATAATTTCCATCCTTTTTTCTTAAAGGATGCATTTCTTATATTTTTCTCAACGAGCAGCAGGGGTACAAATGCGATAAAAATAAAAATGGCAAATCCGTAAGTGGGCCATGCTGAGGCAAGAAGCAAACCTGAAATAAAAGCAAGCACTAAATTTTTATTCATAGGAGCAAGGATGCATTTTTTGTTGGTGCAATAATACAAAACAAAATAGATTACCGCAGTACGAACCTTACTTCTATCAAAATATTAACTTTTTCTAACTTAGAGAAACCCATTCTGTACTTTTTAGTTAAATTGCATTGCTGCAGAAGCCAAATAAAAGATAATTCATGAAAAAATTTATTCCCAATCTACTTACTTTACTCAATCTTTTTTGTGGTTGTATTGCGATTGTTTTTGCAACAGAAGACAATCTTGAAATGGCTGCTTTATTTGTTTTTCTAGGTATATTTTTTGATTTTTTTGATGGTTTTGCAGCTCGAATACTAAATGCTCAGAGTGAATTAGGATTGCAACTAGATTCATTAGCCGATATGGTAACTAGCGGTGTAGTTCCCGGGGTTGTATTGTTTAAACTATTGCATCTGGCTGAGCCAGAATGGCACTTTTTTGAATATGATTTTGCAAGTTCTTCTTATTTGCCGTATGCTGGTTTTCTGGTTACTTTGGGAGCGGCATACAGATTGGCTAAATTCAATATTGATGAGAATCAGGTAGATTCATTTATAGGATTGCCTACTCCTGCATTTACCCTTTTTGTTTTATCGTTACCATTGATTATTTCTTATCAAGGCAATGATTTGATGAACAGTTTAATTGTCAATAAATGGTTTTTATTAGCAGTAATTGCCTTTGGAGTATTTGTAATGAATGCCCCCATTAAATTGTTCGCATTAAAGTTTAAGAATAGTTCATTCAAGGATAATGCAGTGCGTTACACATTTCTTCTATTAAGTATTGTTTTATTAGTGGTGCTTCAGTTTGCGGCGATTCCTTTAATCATTATTCTATATATTTTACTATCTGTACTGGTAAATCGCGTTTTTAAGGTCTAGAAGCATGCCAGAGTCAGGAAGGTCTATCCTAAAAAATAGAATAAAGAATACTTCAAGAGCCTCAAAGCCAAGAATAAAAAGGAAAAAGGTTAAAAAAAACTTTTCAGCGGGTAAATACATCTTATTGCCTTTACTGTTAGCGGGTGTTATGTTTGTAAGTTGGCATTATAGATATCCAATCTATTATTTTATTACAAAAGCTACTGCTAATGATCGTAAGCCTTCCATTACCAATGAGATGCGAATTTTTGATGTATTGAACGCCCATAAAGACAGAGTAATTGGTTTTGATGTTTCTCAATATCAGGGAGTTATTGACTGGAAGAACCTTCAAAATGTACAAGATAGTTTTCAGCTAGATTTTGTGTTTATTCGCGCTACTGCGGGTAGAAATGTAACCGATAGAAAGTTTAGACGTAATTGGAGACAAAGTAAAAAACAAGATTTCATAAGAGGGGCATATCATTATTATCGGCCTAATGAGAATTCTATTTTGCAAGCAGATAATTTCATTAAAGCAGTTAAACTAGAAAAGGGAGATTTGCCTCCTGTATTGGATATAGAATCCATGCCTAATATTCAAAGTATGGATAGTTTGAAAAAAGGATTAAAAAGATGGCTAGGTAGAGTAGAGGCTCATTATGGAATAAAACCCATTATCTATACGAGCAATAGTTTTTATAATGACTACCTCTACGAAGATTTTGAAGAGTATAGTTGTTGGATTGCAAATTATAATTTTTATGTGGAGACCATAGACAGAGACTGGGACTTTTGGCAATTTACAGAAGAAGCCTTTATCAATGGCATAGATGAAAAGGTGGATTTGAATATTTACAAAGGTTCTAAAACGCAGTTAATGAAAATGCTAAAGAAATAACTCAAGAACGCCAGGCATATCTTCTTATGCGAGCTTTTCCTCCGCCAGGAACATACTCTTCAATAGTTTCCATGTGTTTACCTCCCAGGTTTTCATAAAATTTAATAGCTGCAATATTTTGATCAAAAACCCAAAGGTACATGGCTGTGGTGGTAGAGAGCGATTGCGCAGTTTTGAGAGTATCCAGAAATAGTTTTTTCCCTACCCCAGTTCCTTTTAATTTTGGATGCACATGAATATTATCTAGCAAAGCGCCCCATTTTTCATCATGATTTGGAATAAGGCAAACAAACCCTATAAGTTTCTTGTCTTTTTCTGCAAGTAATACACGATAATCTATAGAATCTTTAAACCTTTCCTGCCAAACCAATAAACGATTGTTTTCTACTTCTTGGGTAAGAAATTTTTCAGACAAAATAGCACTATAGGCGTCCTGCCAACTCAATGCATGCAATGCAGCAATACTAGTTGCGTCTTCTACGTTTGCCTTACGATACGTAATCATTGGTATGAGAGTATTCTAGGAAGATTTGCTTTTAAAAATCTAATTTCTTTTTTCTAAGTTCAAAATTTTGACCCAAATATACTTTTCTAACCATTTCATCTGCCGCCAATTCTTCAGGCTCTCCAGCTTTTAGAATGCTCCCTTCAAACATTAGGTAAGAACGTTCTGTAATGGCAAGCGTTTCCTGTACATTATGGTCTGTAATTAAAATGCCTATATTTTTATTTTTTAATTGGGCAACAATACGTTGAATATCTTCTACCGCTACAGGGTCAACCCCAGCAAAGGGTTCGTCTAGTAAAATAAATTTAGGATCGGTTGCTAAGGCTCTGGCGATTTCGGTTCTACGACGTTCGCCACCAGACAAAAGGTCACCGCGGTTCTTTCTAATATGTCCCAAACCAAACTCTTCAATGAGGCCTTCCATTTTTAACAGTTGTTCTTTTTTGGAAAGCTTGGTAAGTTGTAACACACTTAAGATATTATCTTCAATACTCAATTTACGAAAAACAGAAGCTTCTTGAGCGAGATAGCCAATTCCATTTTGTGCTCTGCGATACATGGGAAATTTAGTAATTTCCATATCGTCTAGAAATATTTGTCCTCCATTAGGTTTAATCAGTCCTACAATCATATAAAAAGACGTGGTCTTTCCAGCACCATTAGGCCCTAACAATCCCACGATTTCTCCACGATTTACTTCTAAAGAAATGCCTTTTACAACCTTACGGCCTTTATAGGATTTCATGATATTATCTGCCCTGAGCTTCATAAATGGATTAAATTGTTGCTAAAATAGTTAAAACGATGCGATCACTGGAAGGTTTTTGAGTTACTTTAACACCTTGTGTACTTGTTTATGCCTGAGAATTTTCAAGCGCATCCCAGAATTCATAAGCACGTCTTAGATGCGGAATTACAATGGTGCCGCCTACCAATGTTGCAATAGACAAGGCTTCAATTACTTCTTCTTTCTTTAAGCCTTCATTATAACAAGTCTCTAAATGATATTTAACACAATCATCACAGCGCAATACGGTAGAGGCTACCAAACCTAACAATTCTTTCGTTTTTACGTCAAGAGCTCCCGCAGCATATGCATTGGTATCCAGATTAAAAATGCGTTTAACAATTTTATTATTATCTTCAAGAATACGTGTATTCATACGTTCACGGTATTCATTAAATTCTTCAACTATATTTTTTGACATGTTTTTTCATTTTTCGTTCCTGATTTCTGATCACCACTTTAGAAATATAAATACTTATTTCATAAAGTACTAAAATAGGAATAGCAACTACTATCTGGCTGGCAATATCGGGTGGTGTAATTATAGCAGAAAGAATTAGCACCAGCACCAAAGCAAATTTTCTGTATTTCCTTAGAAACTCTGGGGTTACCAATCCTATTTTGGTAAGGAAATAAATAATAATGGGTAATTCAAAAACAAGTCCACAAGCAATTACGGAAGCCCTTATAGTAGAAATGTAAGAACTTAAATCAATATCATTAAAGACCTCCTTACTCACTTGATAGTTGGTAAGGAAGTTTATGGATAATGGTGCTATCAAATAATAACCAAATAAGACCCCACTAAAAAACAACATAGATGCGATAAAAATAAAACCACGGGCGTTCTTACGCTCATTTTCATATAAACCAGGACTTATAAATCGCCATGCTTCGTAGAGAATGTAAGGAAAAGATATGATGAAGCCTGCCCAAATAGCAGTCCAGATATGCGCAGAAAATTGACCTGCCATAGTACGACTTTGAATTCGGAAATTAAGCTCTTTACTGCAAAAAGCTTCTTCTAAGCCAATAGCTTTAGAAATATCGCAGAATACTTGATAAGTGATGAAATCTGGGTTTTTAGGACCAAACAAAATAACATTAAAGATAAAGTCCTTTGCTAAAAAGGCGCCAATGCCAATAATAACTACAGCTATGGTAGCTCTGATAAGGTGCCATCTTAAATCTTCAAGATGGTCCAGAAAAGACATTTCTTCAGGATTTTTTTCTGCCATTAGATAATTCCTTCTTTTATAAGATTATGAATATGTATTACCCCCGAGTACTTGTTTTTTTCTTCTACCAATAATTGAGAAATACCATTAGCTTCCATCACGTCCAATGCATCCACTGCCATGGCATCTGCTTTAATACGTTTTGGGTTGGTAGACATAATATCATTAGCCGTAAGTACACTAATGTCATCATATTTATTTAGCATTCGTCTAATGTCTCCATCAGTAACAATACCTATTATTTCATCATTTTCAGTCACGGCAACAACGCCTAACATTTTCTCAGACATTTCTACAATTACCTGTTTAACATTTGAATTTGCAGATACTTGAGGCTTCATATTTGCAGAAGAAATGTCATGAACCCTTAAATAGAGTTTCTTGCCTAAGGCCCCTCCGGGATGGTATTTGGCAAAATCTTTACTGCTAAATCCTTTTAATTCAAGCAGGCAAATAGCAAGTGCATCTCCTATAACTAATTGTGCTGTAGTACTGGTTGTAGGAGCTAGATTGTTAGGGCAGGCTTCCTTTTCAACATAAGCATTTAGTACATAATCTGCCTGTTGCCCCAAAAAGGAATCTTTGTTAGACGTAATAGCCAACAAGTGATTACCTCCGTTTTTTATTAAGGGAACCAATACTTTAATTTCTGGGGTATTCCCACTTTTTGAAATACAAATAACAACATCACTAGACTGAATGGTACCCAAATCTCCATGAATAGCATCTGCTGCATGCATAAAAATTGCAGGCGTTCCTGTAGAGTTCATAGTGGCAACTATTTTCGTAGCAATGATAGCGCTTTTTCCAATTCCTGTAATAACAACTCTTCCTTTAGAATCGTAGATAAGTTTAACGGCATCGGCAAATTCATCATCAAGTAAAGAAGATAGATTTTTAATAGCATCTGCTTCCGTTTCTATAACCTTTCTGGCAACAGAAATAATGGAATTTTTACGGCTCAAAGTTTTTGATTTTTTGTTTTGTAAAATTAAAGATTGTTTTATCTTTAATAATACAAATGTATGTAAAATAGTAAAACTAGAGAATGGGAATAGCGGAATTTGATTTGCACGCATCATTAAAAAAATATTTTGGATTTAGTAAGTTTAAAGGGTTACAGGAAGATGTTATAAAAAGTATCATAAATAATGAAAATACCTTTGTTATTATGCCAACTGGGGGAGGTAAATCCCTTTGCTATCAATTACCTGCACTAATTAAAGAAGGAACAGCGATTGTAGTGTCTCCTTTGATTGCTTTAATGAAAAATCAAGTAGACGCCATTCGTGGGATCTCCTCAAATGATGGTGTTGCACACGTGTTGAATTCATCACTTACTAAATCTGAAATAAGACAGGTGATGGATGATATATCTTCTGGGGTTACCAAATTGCTTTATGTAGCGCCGGAATCACTTACAAAAGAAGAATATGTTGAGTTCTTGAGAACGGTAAAAGTATCTTTTGTGGCCATAGATGAGGCACATTGTATTTCAGAGTGGGGACATGATTTTAGACCGGAATACCGTAATCTAAGAACTATTATTCAGCGTTTAGGAGATAATATCCCTGTAATTGCACTTACTGCTACAGCTACTCCAAAAGTTCAGGATGATATTTTAAAGAATTTGGCAATAAGTAATGCCAATACCTTCAAGGCTTCTTTTAACCGTCCAAATTTATATTATGAAATTCGTCCTAAGACTAAAAATGTAGACGCAGATATTATTCGGTTTGTAAAGCAAAATCAAGGAAAATCTGGTATTATTTATTGTCTGAGTAGAAAACGGGTAGAAGAATTAGCACAGGCGCTTCAGGTAAATGGTATTTCGGCAGTGCCTTATCATGCAGGTTTTGATGCTAAAACAAGGTCTAAACATCAAGACATGTTTCTAATGGAAGATGTAGATGTAGTAGTTGCTACTATTGCTTTTGGGATGGGTATTGATAAACCAGATGTTCGTTTTGTTATTCACCACGATATACCCAAAAGTATTGAAAGTTATTATCAGGAGACTGGAAGAGCGGGTCGTGATGGAGGAGAAGGCCATTGTTTGGCTTATTACTCCTACAAAGATGTGGAAAAGCTGGAAAAGTTTATGGCTGGGAAACCAGTGGCAGAACAAGAAATAGGACATGCCTTGTTACAAGAGATAGTTTCTTATGCAGAAACCTCTATTTCAAGGCGGAAATTTATACTGCACTATTTTGGTGAGGATTTTGATTCTGAAACCGGTGAAGGAGCAGATATGGATGACAATGTGCGGAATCCAAAAAAGAAAAAAGAAGCCAAAGAAGACATGGTAAAACTACTAACCGTAGTAAGAGATACCATGCAAAAATTTAAAGCTAAAGAGGTAGTAAATACGCTTATTGGCAAGACAAATGCCTTGATTAATTCGCATAAAACCGATGAAAAACTCTTCTTTGGTATTGGTGACGATAAAGAACCAAGACATTGGATGGCTTTGATAAGGCAAGCTTTAATAAAGAAGCTTCTTAAGAAAGAAATTGAAACTTACGGAGTACTTTTCTTAACAAAATTGGGTGAAGATTTTATAGCGAATCCAGTATCTTTTATGATGACGGAAGATCACGTCTTTGAAGATGGAAAGGATGATGGAATTGTTACAGCTTCCAAATCTGGTGGAGTCGCAACAGATGAAAAGTTATTGAAGATGTTAAAGGATCTGCGAAAGAAAGAAGCCAAAAAGCACGGGGTGCCACCTTTTGTAGTATTCCAGGACCCTTCCTTAGAAGACATGGCCTTAAAATATCCAATAACCAGAGAAGAACTCATCAACGTTCATGGTGTTGGAGAAGGAAAAGCTAAAAAGTATGGAAAACCATTTTTAAGTTTTATTGCCACTTATGTGGAAGAAAATGATATTATACGTCCAGATGATCTGGTTGTAAAGAGTACAGGTTCTAACTCTGCTCTTAAGCTATATATAATTCAAAATGTAGATAGAAAGCTTCCTTTAGATGATATTGCAGCCGCTAAAGGATTAACTATGGATGATCTTATCAAGGAAATGGAACAAATTGTCTATAGTGGAACCAAATTAAATATTTCTTATTGGATAGATGAAATTCTTGACGAAGATCAACAAGAAGAAATTCATGACTATTTTATTGAGTCTGAAAGTGATAAAATAGCTTTGGCGATAGAGGAATTTGAAGGGGATTATGAAGACGAAGAAATGCGTTTATACCGCGTCAAATTTATAAGTGAAGTTGCCAACTAACCCTTTTTTTAATTATCCTAAAACTTCTTGAAGTGCTTGTGTAAAAGCTTGAACCTCCTCTTGAGTACCTGTACTTATTCGGCACCAATCATAAAAAGGAGGAAAAGGCCTGCCAATTCTAACACCTTTCTCTAACATTTGATCACCTAAAGCTCTTATATCTTTTCCACTTCTAAAGAAAATAAAATTAGTGTGTGAATCTAGGTAGCTTAATTTGAGATCGTCCAGTGTCTTATAGATCATTTTCTTTGCATTCCTATTTTGTTGGAGGCTAAAATTATAGAACTCATTATCCAAAAGAGATGCTGTAGCCGCACTTATAGCAAGTACATTAGAGAAAGCAACTATATTTTTCCTGATTTTTTGAGCTAGTTCAGGTTTGGCAATTAGATAGCCAATACGCAAACCAGCAAGCCCATATACTTTAGAGAACGTTTTAGAAACAATAATATCTCTTCCTTCTTTTACCAAAGACACCATGGAAGGATAGTTAGGTGTTTCTATATAGTCATAATACGCTTCATCGCTAAAAACAATTGTTTTTTCGCTAGCTGTTTTACAAAAATCAACCAATTTATCGGCTGGGAGTAGGGTAGAAGTAGGATTGTTAGGATTACATAAAAAAACTAATTTAGTTTTAGAAGAGATCCTTTTTTCAATAGCTTCCAGATTATACCCCATGTCCTTTCCAACAGGCGCCCAATTAATAGTTGCACCCCATTGTTCTGCATAATTCATCATGGCCAAAAAGGTAGGCTTCGCTGCGATAATCTCTCCGCCATTAGCCGTAAAGGTAAGTCCTGTAATTTTCAACCCTTCTGTTGAGCCGCCAGTAATAATAATACTTTCTGGTTCCACGCCTTCTTTAATGGCGAGTTTGCGTGCCAATTCATCTGCATACGCATACGGATATCTACAACCGTGGTCAAATGCTTTTGTAATAGCTTCACGTACCTGAGAAGAAGGACCAAACGGATTTTCATTAGAGCTGAGCCTAATAGGCTTTTCCAACACGCGCGGATTAAATTTTCTACGCTCAGCAGCAGTAAGTGTTTGCAGTGCACCAACGCCTGTTAATAATGTTAGCCCTCCTGTAAGTGATGCACTTTTAAGCCAGTCTCTTCTACTAATGCTCATAATATCTTTTTTTTTAGCACTACCTAAGATACTTAATATTAGGCAAATAATAATGAGTAAGTGTGAATTGTTGTCTAAGGAATTCAGTTATTCACAATTCATACACCACTTTTAACAGTCTGGTTCTTTTTTTTATGGTTTGGCGGTAGTTGTACGCAATTTTACATCATCAAACAAAATCAATCAAAAATGAAATCAGTTATAACGCTCGCTTTTTTATTAATTACAGGTATTAGTTTTGGACAATATACCATTTCAGGCAAAGTGACCGATTCAAGGGGAATACCAATTATTGGAGCCAATGTCTATTTAGAAGGAACGTATGAGGGAGGTTCCACAGATGATTTAGGTGATTTCTCCTTTTCTACAACGGAAACTGGAGAAAAAAATCTGGTGATATCTTATATTGCTTATGAAACGTTTACCAAAACTGATCTGGTAGAACATATGAATTCCTTAAAAGTAAGATTAAGAGAAGAAGTCAATTCACTTAGCGGAGTTACTTTAACGGCCGGGACTTTTCAGGCGGGCGATAATTCAAAAGTATCAGTTTTAAAACCATTAGATGTGGTAACTACAGCAAGCGCTTTGGGAGATTTTGTAGGGGCATTGCAAACACTACCAGGAACGAGCACAGTAGCCGAAGACGGCAGACTTTTTGTGAGAGGTGGAAATGCTGGGGAAACCCAAATTTTTATTGACGGTATTAGAGTATTCACACCTTTTACACCTACTACTAATAATGTACCTACCCGTGGCAGGTATTCTCCATTTTTGTTTGATGGAATTACTTTTTCTACAGGTGGATATTCTGCAGAATATGGTCAGGCGCTTTCTAGTGTATTATTACTAAATACCATTAATGAACCTGATCAAGAAAAAACAGATATTGGTATGATGACAGTTGGTGGAACTTTAGGAAATACGCAGAAATGGGAAAAATCATCTCTAAGTGTAAATACCTCTTATATAAATTTAGCTCCCTATCTAGAAATTTTTCCCGATAGGAATGATTGGATTAAACCTTTTCAAAGTGCTTCTGGGGAGGCAGTTTTTCGCCGTAAATACAAAAATGGATTATTAAAATTATATACCGCTTTTGATCATACTGGATTTGAACTAGATCAAGAAGATATAAACTTTGAAGATTTGGTTAGGTTTAAACTAAATAATAACAACCTGTATTTCAATGGCAGCTACATAGGGGCGTTAAAAAATGATTGGATACTCCATGCCGGTGCGAGTTATACATTTGGGAATACCAATCTTAATGTAATCAGTGATCATATAAGGCAGCAAGAAAAATCTGTTCATGTAAAAACAGGGCTTAAGAAAGCGTTTAGCAGCCGATTTAAAATCAATTTTGGCGCAGAATATTTTAATACAGCTTTTACCGAAAATTTTAAAGGAGCGGATACAGAAACATTTACAAGTAACTTTAACAATAATATTATAGGTGTTTATAGCGAAGCAGATTATTTCTTTTCAAAAAAACTAGCTTTTAAAGCAGGTATAAGAGGTGAATATTCTGAATTACTAAAGGAAAGTACTTTTTCACCAAGGCTTTCTGTAGCATGGAAATCTGGTGAGCATTCTCAATTTTCGTGGGCGTACGGCGAATTTTTTCAAAATCCCCAAAACGATGCCTTAAAGTTTAACAGAAGCCTGAGTGCAGAGCAGGCTACGCACTATATTATGAATTACCAATACAATAATAATGGCAGAGTATTTAGAGTAGAAGCCTATTATAAAAATTATGACGCATTGGTGAAATTTGATACAGACTTCCCCATTCCTGGGAGTGTTTTTTCCAATGATGGTTATGGATATGCAAAGGGACTGGATCTTTTTTGGAGAGACAATAGCAGTATTAAAAATATGGATTACTGGGTAAGCTATTCCTATCTGGATACGCAAAGAGACTTTCAAAATTTTCCAGAAAGCGCAGCTCCTTCATTTACTTCAAAACACAATTTTTCTTTAGTAGGTAAATATTGGGTAGAGAAATGGAAAAGTCAAATAGGAATTGCTTATAATTTTGCTTCGGGAAGACCATATAATGACCCTAACACCAATGCTTTCTTGGCAGAGCGAACAAAAGCCTATCATAATGTAAGCCTTAACTGTGCATATCTTATTAGTCCGCAAAAAATCTTATACTTTTCTGTAAACAATGTTTTGGGAACGCGTAATATTAATGGATATCAATATACACAGAATGCAGATGTAAATGGTAATTTCAACAGGCGTGCACTAAGACCTGCTGCAGATAGCTTTTTCTTTATTGGATTTTTCTGGACTATCAGCGAAGATAAAAGCAGCAATCAATTAGATAATTTGTAGAACAATAAATTTTTATAAAATAAAAGCGACATCCTTGCCGATGCCGCTTTTCGCCTTATGGTGGTGGTAACCGCCTTGTTTTTTAAAAAACCGGTAGGGTCACCAAAAAATTAATTGAAAATACTTCTAATCTTGTTTGTATAAACTCCCGTAGTCATGTAACCAGCAGGGATGATTTCTTTATCACAGCCGCCTGAAAACATTCCAGTAGTAGCGTAATCCATTATAAATAGATTTGCTTTAGGATGCCGATATATTTTTTGCGATTTATGCTGGGGGCAGCTGAAATCAGCGGATTGGGTAGTAGATTTTACGCTACTGGTTCCGAAGATAATCATAAAAGTAGGTGTTATTTAGGGATTCTATTGGTATTGATTTGGGTTACTATTTAGTATAAGGGCAAAGTAATAACGTATATGAAGTAAACATCGTATAAAAACAGCAGACTTTTGTTAAGTTTTTTTAAATAAGAAAATAAAATCTTATATTTAATGAAGTTAAAACTTACTATTATGAAAAATAAAAAATTAATTAAATCGCTTAAGCTATCAAAAAAAGTAGTCTCTAATTTTAGAAGTACTCAATTAGAGGGTGGAAGAGACACCAATCAAAGATCTTGTTATTATACTATATATTGGTGTGAAACTGCTCCTCCTGCCTGTGCATCTTAAATAATCTATTAAGTATTTAAACGAATACTTAATCCATTGATGAGTAAAAAACCAATAACTTTTTTCATACAATTCACTTTATAGGTTTACCATTATTATCTTTTAGGATTTGTTGGACTTAGCAATATTATGCAACATGCCAGCAAAAATAAAATAGTGAAAAGGAACCATCGTATACCAGTATAAACGACCCCATAAACCTCTTGGACGAAAAGTGGCTGTTTGGTGAAGCACATTGTGCTCATCAATGTCAAATTCTAGCCATGCTTCCCCGGGAAGTTTCATCTCTGCGAAGAGTAGGAGTCTTTTCTGTTTCTTATCTGCTAACAATACTCTCCAGAAATCAAGAGAGTCTCCGGTGTAGATTTTATCAGGATGCGTTCTTCCTCTTCTTAAGCCAACTCCACCTACAAGTTTGTCTACATAACCTCGTATTTTCCAAAGCCAATTGGCATAGTACCATCCTTTTTCTCCTCCAATACTCCAAATGTTCTTTAAAGCGGCATCAGGATCCTCTAATCTAAGGGCTTGCCTATCTCTTAAGCAGCCATATTTAGGAACTTGAATATAGTTGCTGAGGTCTTTTTTTACACGACTGCTCACCATACTATCTTTCCAACTGCTCACTACCATGTTTTGCTCTATTTTGGCAAAAGCCATTTCAATAGCTTCTTGATAGGTATGCGTTTTAATCTCCAAAAGCTGTTGTAAACGATTATCTTTTGCAACTACTTCCATCTTCATACTGTCTACTAGGTTCATGGCTAATTTATAGGAAGTGGAGGTTACAAAATACAACCAATAAGATGAAAGTTTAGGGGTCATTACGGGAACCGTAAAGATCCAGTTTTTAAAACCTCTTACTTTTGCATATTGTTGTAACATCTCTTTATAAGTAAGTACGTTTGGCCCCCCTATATCAAAAGAATCATCATAACATTCCTTATTTCCTAAAACACCGGTTAAGAATGCAATTACATCTCTTATAGCTATAGGCTGTGTTTTGGTTAAAACCCATTTTGGAGTAATCATGACCGGTAATTTTTCACCTAAATCTCTTATGATCTCAAAGGAAGAACTTCCAGATCCAACTATGATTCCGGCACGTAAAACGGTTAAATGATAATTGCCTTGGTAAAGTATATCTTCTACATTTTTACGAGAAGAAAGGTGTTTTGAAAGCACTTGGTCGTTCACAATTCCACTGAGATAAATCACTTGCTTTACCTTGGTTTCCTTCATGTAAGTATTAAAACTTTTGGCCGCGATAGCTTCCATCTCATCAAAGTCACTGGTAGAAGCGGTCATAGAATGGATAAGAAAATAGGCTGCATCAATATCGGGAGGAATAAGTCCAGAAGTAATTTTTTCTAAAAAGTCTACTTCAACTACTTCAATACGATTTCTAACTTCTTTTGAAACCGATAGTCGTTTTTCATCTCTAACTGCACACACTATCTCATGCCCTTCTTCCAGTAATTTTGGCAGAATACGCATACCAATGTAACCATTAGCTCCGGTTAACAGAATTTTCATTTTATAATTTTTTTACAGATACTTAATCTTTTAATAATGGGTAATATGGACAGGACCTTTTCTTCATGCTATTCCAGCAGTTTTTGTGTAAAATCGTAAACTTTTTTAAATGCTTTTTTTAGAAAGTAAAGGATGTTGTAAAATACTAAGATTTTTCCCTACTGTTAGCGATAAATACAGAAACTATGCTAATCATGTTTATATAACTTTATTATTTGATAACAAGATACTGCTTTAACCTCATGATTATAATTATTTATAGGAATATTTATTCATTTTATGGGTAGCATATCTCATTAGTAAACAATAAAAAAAAAACGCTAATCTACCATACCTAATTTCTCAAATTTTGAAATCCTAAGTGTTTTAGAAAATAATTTTACAGATTAAGCACAAATAATATAGAAAGCTAACGAATAGCTTTTAAAATGTTAAAAAAAGATAACCATTAAAATAGTAACCTTAATATGTCGTTTATAAGATAACCCAAATATCTAACCCTACCCTCATGAACCATAAAAACTTGCGCAGCCTTGTATTTTTTAAAAATCAAATTGTATGTTCTCTTATATTACTATTTTTTGGATTTGGTTGCTCAGATGAAGACCTGTCTACCGATTTAGATCCTGATCCTGACCCTCAGGAAGAAGTATTTAATCCAGATGTAAATGAAGATGGAAGCCTCAATATTCTGGTTATAGGTACTAGTAAATCTATAAAAAACAATGGAGAAGCATTTTCTCCAGATTTAATTTCTAGTGAACTTCAAAATATTCTGTCATCAGAGGTGATCTCTAAAGATTTAGAAATAAATGTTATTGAAGAGAATATCTACAAAAGCAAGCAAGTAACACTAGGTCTTGGAGGTGGTGGTACTATTTATAATTGGAACCATTATTCACATTCACTGGTTCAATATTATTATTGGCCAGAAGGGCTAGAGGCTAGAATGGAAAACTTATCTGGTAATGGTGATTATAAATGGGATTATGTGGTGATTGCTGCAGATCCTTATATAATTTCTAAAATTCCAGGATTTTATTCTCTGGGAGTTCATAAAATAGCTACTAAAGTAAGTGATGGAGGAGCTAAGCCACTTTTATTAATGATGTGGTCTAAAGAAGAAACTCAAGATCATTTTGAAGAGTTTACCTATCGTGCCGCAGATGGAGCAGATGTTGATTTACCTGTTATTCCAGCTGGTATTGCTTGGGAAAATCTATCAGAATCAAAAAAAGAAAATGTGAATATACATCCCTCTCCAAATGGCGCTTACCTAACCGCTGCATCAATTTTCTCTCATATATATGGAAAAAGTGCAACAGAATCAACCTATGTATACGATGATGATATAGCAAATTTGGCTTTTTCAACCCTTACAACAGAAGCAGATAAAGAGCATTACACGGGTGAAATAGTGTTTAATTCACCTTTTGACAAGTGTAATATTGAAGATAATATACTACATTTTAATCACACAGGAACAAGTTCGGAAAATGGAATTTTAGGAGGATTAAGATGGGTTTTAGGAAAAGATGAAGTGGAATTGGTAAGAGATGGTACGCCTCCAATACATTTTAATTATGGGAGAGCAAATACTAATTTTGAAGCAGGCAAACGTTATAAAATTGATCCGGCAAGATTTGATTTTTCTTTTGGCTTTCCAATGCAAGATCATGGAAACAATGGAAATACCTCTATGTTATATGGTATTGATAAAAGATTAACAGAAACGGAAAATGGTACCGATTTAGGTGTTGCATTATTTATGGAAAGAGAAAATGAGTTGCCTTATGGAAGGGCGGTACCCATTAGAACTCTTTTTGCACAAATAAAAGAAGAAATTCCTAATTTCTCTGCATATAGGGACAGTTGGCATATGAGTCGGGATTTGGACAAGGCTATAGGTGCTTATATGTATACCATTCTAACGGGAAATTGTAGTTTGGGAGAAGAGCCTGCCAATAAAGATTCTAATGAATGGCGTACTTGGTTTGCTCAGAAAACAGGGCATACTACCGCATGGAAACTAATGTATTTAAATGGAAATACAGCTAACTGTAACTAAGCCATGTAGGTAAGTAAATAATTTAAAGATCTTCAATATGGGTAGGAGCCATTTCTGATTTGTAGTTTAATACTTTTTTCATAAAAGCATGCACCTTTTTGTCTGCTCTCACCTTTATAAAATAGTGATCTCTATACATAGAATATTCATGAGAATCTCCTTTGTAGAGGGATAGCTTATAAAAAGGTATAATTAACGCAAAAGTTTCTAAGAGAGAACGAAATCTAATAATGATGCCGTTAGGCCGTATTTCTACATTACAAGTATCAGAATTGTTGTCTAAAACCAAGAGGTTATGAATATCAATACTACTAGTAGTAATATGTAATTTAGGAGAGCCTACTCCTCCGAGTCTCCAGCGTTCTCTAAGCGTAAATGGTTTTCCAACTTCGTTGTCAATTTTACGAGTAACCTCTGGTTGGTTGTAAGAAATATTTAATAACATTGTTTTTCTTTAGCTTAGTTCTTGTCCAAATTTAATCATATTTCCGTCTTCATCTAAAATGGCAAATTCTCGCATACCCCATGGTTTGTCTTCAAGTCTTCCATTAGGATGAATTACATCTTTGTCACTTAATTCTTCGTAAAGCTCATTTATTTCTTTAACCCGAACATAGCAACTGGTATTTTCTGGATGAATCTTATCATTGCATTTCCAAAAATGAATTTCAATCTTATCTCTTCCTATAATAGCATAATTCTCATCTTGGTAGCCTAACTTGTCAAACCCCAATTTATCTTTATAAAAAAAGACCGACTTTGCTATATTAAGAGAGGCAAGCACAGGAACTGCACGAAACATATGTTCCATAAAAGATAATTTAATCGCAAGATACTATTTTCCTGTTTTTTTAAGCGTTAAGCAAAGGCTAAACTTTGTATAGATTCTATATCTTTACAGCCTTTATGTAAAATGCGAAGACTATGAATATTCAGCAATTACTGGACACAAAAGTGAAAGAAGCTATCCAGTCTATTTGGGGCGCCACACTAGAAATAGTAGAGTTTCAGGCAACCAGAAAAGATTTTGAAGGAGATATTACCATCGTAGTATTTCCCATGCTCCGCATTATCAAAGGAAATCCCCAGCAGATAGGTGAACAAATTGGCGCATACCTAAAGACAGAATTAAAAGAGGTAACTGATTTTAATGTGGTTAAGGGCTTTTTAAATATTGTGATAGCTGGTGAAGTGTATCTAAAAGAGTTCAATAATATCTTGAAAAACTCACATTATGGCTTTGTAAATTCAGACAATACCTCAAAAGCGATGATGGTAGAGTACTCATCTCCAAATACCAATAAACCGCTCCACCTAGGGCATGTACGTAATATTCTTTTAGGATATTCTGTTGCTGAAATTTTAAAGGCGAGTGGTAAAAAAGTCTATAAAACGCAGATTATTAATGATCGTGGTATTCATATTTGTAAATCTATGTTGGCCTGGAAGCGATTTGGGAATGGAGAGACTCCAGAATCAACCCAAACAAAGGGAGATAAATTGGTTGGTAATTACTATGTTAAGTTTGATCAAGAATATAAAAGCCAAATTGCAAATCTTGTAGCGGAAGGCATGGATCAAAAGGAGGCTGAAAAAAAGGCTCCTATTCTATTAGAGGCGCAAGCAATGCTCCTAAAATGGGAAGCTGGTGATGAAGAGGTAGTGGCATTGTGGAAAACCATGAATCAATGGGTTTATGATGGCTTTGAAGAAACTTATAAAAATATTGGTGTAGATTTTGATTCTTATTACTACGAGAGCAATACGTATCTTTTAGGGAAAGATGTAGTTGCTGATGGTCTAAAGAAGGGTGTTTTTTTCAAAAAGGAAGATGGGAGTGTTTGGATAGATCTCACAGATGAAGGACTTGATGAGAAAATTGTCTTAAGAGCAGATGGAACAGCTGTTTATATGACTCAGGATATAGGCACTGCAATACAACGGGTAAAAGACTATCCTGATATTGGAGGAATGGTTTACACCGTGGGAAATGAACAGGATTATCATTTTAAAGTATTATTTCTCATTTTAAAGAAACTCGGATTTGAATGGGCAGAAAAATTATATCATTTGAGTTATGGAATGGTTGATTTACCTTCCGGAAAAATGAAAAGTCGCGAAGGTACGGTAGTGGATGCAGATGATTTACTTTTAGACATGGCAACCACTGCTGAGTCTATTTCTACCGAATTAGGTAAATTGGACGGTTTCTCTGAAACTGAAAAGAAGGTACTTTATAAAACAATCGGTCTGGGAGCTTTGAAATACTATATTCTGAAGGTAGATCCTAAAAAACGAATCCTTTTTAATCCGGAAGAATCTGTAGATTTTCAAGGAAATACAGGTCCTTTTATTCAATACACCTATGCTAGAATTCAATCTATTGTACGCAAAGCTTCGGTAACATTAACCGAATCAACAGCAACGTCTTATTCCCTTAATGCAAAAGAAAAGGAACTGCTAAAACAATTACAGCTATTTCCTGAGGTGATCCAGCAGGCAGCAGCCAATTATAGTCCGGCGCTTATTGCAAATTACGTGTATGAGCTGGTGAAAGAATTCAATTCATTTTATCAAAATGTTTCTATTTTAGGGGCAGATACTGAGGAAGAAATTGCATTTCGTGTGAAACTTTCTGCTAAAGTTGGAGACGTAATCAAATCGGCTTTCGCTTTATTGGGAATTGAGGTGCCAAAGCAGATGTAAAATAGGCTTCAAAAGTTTTCTAAAAGTTTACTCGTAAACTCATGTTTGGTGTAAGACCTAATGAGCGACTGTCTAATCTTTGTAATTCGTTGTTTTCATCCAATCGGAAATACGAATTGATTAGGTTTTCCTTGTTAAGAATATTAAGTACCGAAACGCCAACCGAGGCAGGAAGTTTATCAGTTAGTTGAAAATCATAAATAGCAGAAAAATCTGCTCTCAAATAATCTTCAAGGTTTGCACCATTAGGCATAGCATAGTTAATTTCAAATGGCACAGTTTCCTCATTAACAGGGTCTCCAGAATCAGGTAGCGTAAAAGGTGTACCACTGCGATAATTAAGACCCACAGAAAGTTTTAGTTTTTTATAATTATAGGAACCTGCAAAACTTATGGAATGCCTAATATCTGAGTTGTTAGGAAAGGTTGAAGGATTTAAACCTTCAAAAGTATAAGTGTTTTTAGCAAGCGTATAGGTAAACCAGATACTGTAGCTGTCGTTTCGTTTATTAATAAGAAATTCAGTACCCGTAACATTATAACCTCCTGTTGTATTCACTTCCTGATTTTGATCTTGAAATCCTTGACTTCTACTGCTAATATCATCAACCTTCTTATAATAAGCTTCACTACTAATAAGCCATCCATTTTTTTTGTATTGAATTCCGGCGGAACCCTGCATACTGGTAATTATAGGCGTGTCCTCTTCATTGGCTAATAACCATCTTCTTTTATCAATTCCTAAAAAATCTTCCTGTAAATCTATTACTTGCGAGATATATTGACTTTTAAACTCTCCCAGTGCCTTTAAAGTCCAATTTTTACCTAACTCCTGACGAAAGTTTACTCTGGGTTCTATAAGTAAACGACTGAACTTTGGAACATAATTGGCTCTTAAACCAGCTCTTATATACGTATTTGATTTTTGCCAAGTGGCTTCTGTGAAAACAGCATGATTTCTAATGACCCCTTTAGTATCTCGAAAAAAATCAGGGTTGATTACATTTACAGCATTGGTAACTCCCAATTCATAAAATTGATATCCACCTTTAAGACTTGTGTTTTCATTAAGTTGAAAGAGTCCGGTAAGCTTTCCTCCAGTTTCTAATACTTCATTTTTCTGCTCCAGTATTTGATTAGTCTCCACATCATTATTAACTGCTTCAATACTATATTTACTTAAATACCCAGAAACAATAGTGGTGAATTTTGTGTTCCACCTGCGTAGCCACTTGCCTCCAATGCCTAGGTTAGCCTGGTCTAATGAACTTGTTCTGGTTTGGTCTTCCTCTGTACCAAATTCATCATAAGAAAGTTCATTATTTACGTTGATTGCACTAAGTCTTAATTGATCTTTTTCTGAAGCATCAAAAAGTAATTTAGCCGCAAAATCATAAAAGAGGAAGTTTTCGTTTCCAGTGATCTGTTGATTTTCTATGTTTTCAGAATTAGCTTCATTAATAATTTCTGTATCTTGAAAAGAACGCTGAAAAAACTGTTCAAATGTTGGAGTATTGAAGTAATCTATAACAGAACGCCTTGCCGAAATTTGAGCAGTTAACTTTTTATTGATAGGAATTCTTGCAAAAGCATCTGCGCTTATCAAATTAAAACCACCCCCTCCAGAAAATTTTTCAGCTAGTCTATCACTGGTTTCCATACTAATCAAACTAGAAACACCATCATTATAATAAGCACTGGTTCCGTTTTTAACAACCGACACTTTCTCTGTAAGGTAAGGGTTAAACGCAGATATAAGCCCAAAGAAATGTCCCGTATGGTACATTTTGATGCCATCCCACAAAATCAGGTTTTGATCGTGAGTACCGCCTCTGATATTAATATTGGAAATGGTTTCATTTACACTTTCTATGCCAGGAAGTGCTTGTATGGTTTGTAAAACATCTGGTTCAGATAATCCGGGGAGAATACCAAATTCTTTTGGAGTGAGTTTAATAGCACCATCTAGCTTTTCACTGATTCCTCTTGAGAATACATTCATTACCACCACTTCTTCTAACTCTTGTATGTAAGGAATCATGAAAATGGGAGCACATTTATTGTTTATATTTAATTGGTTAATTGGAATTTCAATAGATTCATAGCCTACAAAAGATATTTTAATACTACCGTCACCAGGAAGATTGTTAAGTACAAAAAAACCTTTTTCGTCTGTAGTTACACCTTTATCCATAGCAACTACAGTGACAGAAGCACCAAAAAGTACTTCATTGGTATTTATGTTTTTTAAGATACCACAGATACGATCAACTTTAGAAGGGTTGGTAACAGCAACGAATCTGTCATCCAAGAGTTGATACGTTAGTTTGGTTTGTGTTCTAAGGAAATTAAGTGCCTGATTCAGATTTTGAAAAGAAGAAATCTGGTCTATTATTTTACCATTTACAATAGCATCCTGATATGAAAATTTAACCTCAAATGAATTTTCAATTTGGATAAAGGCGTCCCTTAAGCTTATCTTTATAACATCTGTTTGCTGCGCGAAAGCATTCAGGAATACAAAAAAGAAAGCAAAACCAATTAAAAAAACGGGACGCCTTTTGTTAAAGGTTGGCAATGGTTATAGTGCCGTCATTATTAATGTTAAACGATAAATTTAATGGGATGCATACGGTTTGCAGTGCTTTTTCAAGATCATTATGCTTAAAACCGCCAGTAAAGAGTTGTTGTTTATCTGTGTTGTCAACTCCCTGAATTTTAACATTGAATTGTCTTTCTAATTCATTGAAAACCATTTGTAGCGGCACACTTTTAAACATACTTTCTTTTTGAATCCACGAAGGCTCTAAAGCTTTGAGTCTGCTTTCTTCTTTAAATTCACCATAAACTACCTTGAAACTTTCTCCAGGTTGCAATAGAATTTGTTTTAGTTCGTGAGTAACCTTTACAAGTCCCTCATAACAGACCACTTCAAAGAAATCTTTACGATCTTTAACATTGAATTGTGTTCCAAGCACAGAAACAGTACCTTGATTGGTAACTACATCAAATGTTTGACCTTTTTCTACCTTAAAATAAGCTTCTCCATCAAGTTTGACAGATCGGTTCTTATCCCAAGAAAGTTTGTGATAAGTAACATTTGAACCAGCATTCAAAATTATTTCAGAATCATCGGGTAAAATTACAGTGTCTGTTTGAGCAAAATCTGTACTCACCTGAGTGTCGCGCATCATGAAATAAGTAGCACCAAAAATTAAAACTACTGCAGCAGCTATTCTTAGCCATAGCTTTGCAGGATTCATTTGAATTACCTTAGTTTCTTTTACTTCGTTGGAATTAACTTTCTTTTGAAGTATAGCCAATTGTTTAGATACATCATACCCGGGTGCTTTCCAGTTTTTGGTATGTGCTGCAATTCTAGCATATTCCTGAAATTCAGGATGCTGTTGAAATGCCTTGAGCTCTGTGTCGCTAAGATCGCCAGAGAGCCATTTTGCTAAGTAATTTTCGGTACTCATAGTGCTGGTATTTGTTTATATAACAGTTGAAAGGTTATTTACCCTACCTGAAAAATCTAAATTTTTATTAATTCTTCTCTTAATGACTTTAAAGCCCCGTGAATTCGCTTTTCTACCGCCTTCACAGAAATGTTAAGAGAAGATGCTATTTCGGCATATTTTTTTCCGTCTATACGGTTCATTAAAAATGCTTCCCGTTGTGCTTCACTTAAATTATTGATAGCATTTTGGAGCTTTGCATCAAATTGTTGAAGCTCCATAAGGTATTCTGGGTTCTCATTTGTACTGCTTTTATGATCTCCTGCCTGATAATTCAAAACTACTTTTTGATGCGCTACCTCGTTAAGGAACATATTGTTTGAAACCGTAAATAAAAACGATTTCGCTTTCTCAGGAGGTACCGTACTACATTTCTGCCAAAGTTTTACAAAGGCTTCCTGTACAATGTCTGCTGCCCTATCTGCATCTCCACATTTATAGTAAATAAAATTCCGAAGATTTTTTGCATGCTCCCGGAAAATGTTTTGATAAACCGGTTCAGCGCAAACATGCTTATTTGCTTCTTTCATAAGTTGGGGGTCTGTGGTTACAAATCTATTTAAAAAAAAATTAGTATTCAAGGTAGGGTTTTTTAAAGGTAAACTGTTTTAATTTTATAGCTATGAATGCTTTATGTAATGTATATGAAAATTCTTAATTATTTTACTTGTTTAATCTTACTCAGTTTTTTAATTGCTTTAACGTCATGTCAAAGCGAGGTCAACGTATCTTCTCTGGATACACAACCAGAGCGTGAGCCTATTCAGGCAAATTCTGTGACTGCACAAGCTATGATGAAAGCTGCCTCACTAGATGGTTCTAAAGATAATATTATTGATGGCGCTAGTTGTTTAACTATAGTATATCCTATAAATGTTACGGTAAATGGAATTCCCGTTGAAATATTGAGTGAAAATGATTTAATTACAGTAGAAGGAATTTTTGATAGTGATATTGAAGATGTAGATCTCCTGGAAATTGATTATCCTATCACTGTGATTAATAATAATTTTAATCAAATCATCATTAATAATGTTGCAGAATTGCAGTTGAATGCAAATACTTGTGTGGAGGGCGGAGATGATATTGATAACGAATGTATAGATTTTGTATATCCAATTACTTTTTTTGTTTTTAATACCACTACAGAAATCACTTCACAAGTTCAGGTAACTAAAGATCGTGACATGTTTATTTTCACTGAAGGGATCGAAGAAGACGAGGTAGTGAGTCTAAAGTATCCAGTTTCTTTAGTCCTTTTAGAAGGGGATATTATTACTGTGAACTCAAATCAAGAACTTACCACTGCTATTTCTGGGGTAGAAGATGATTGTGATGAGGATGATGACAACAACTTTAATGATGATGACTTTAAAGACGGAGAGTTAGAAAGTTTATTGGTAGAATGTCTATGGAAGATTAGTAGATTCAAGCGAGATGGCTCGGTACAACCCTTTACTAATTGGACAGTAGAGTTTGATGCCAATGGGGATGTAGTGATTTTAGATCCACTTAAGATCATCGGAATTGATGGAACCTGGACGACTAGATTTACAGAAGAAGGAAGTTTTGTTGATCTTGACATGAATGGAGTAGTAGCGTTTTCATTGCAATGGCAAGTGAATAAAGTAGATGGCAATACTATTTATATCTTTTCATCTACAGGAAGCTTTTTAGAACTTAATCAAGAATGTTCAGATGGAGGTAGTGGAAGTGCCGAGGGTATTTTAGAAGATAAAGCATGGTCTATTGGCTTATTACAAACCCCAAGCCCCGGAGATCAAAGCGATTATGTAGGCATTCCGTTAACGTTTAAAACAGCAGGGGTGGTTACCTTGAGAATAAAAGGAGTAGAAGAAGAAGGCAGCTGGCAGTATTTAGAATCGGAGGAGGAAGAAGAAATGGATATATTAAGAATTACCTTCTCGGGTCAGCCATCCTTAAATCAAGCGTGGGATGTAGAAAGTATTGAAAATAATGAAATACGTTTAAAAAAAGGGAATACTAACCGTCTTGAATTGATTAAAGTAGATGAAAATGAAAATGAATCAAGACTAGAAAATTTACAAAGTGTTATAACTTCGGATTCTTGGGAAGTAGACTCTTTTACTGAGGACGGTTCTGATAATACTAGTGTTTTTGAGAATTATAGTTTTACGTTCGCTGCCAATGGGCTAACGATTGCTGAAGAATCAGGTAATAATTCTGAGGGCAGTTGGCTAAGTTATGTTTCTGATAATAGCGTAATTGTTGAAATAAATTTTGAGAACAATGGGTCGTTGAAAAGTTTGAATGAAAGATGGAAGTTATTGGTAGCGGATGATGATATAATTCAACTAGAGGTCACAAGGGATGGAGTCACTAAAACAATAATATTTGGAGATTAGAACACAATAATATTTTATCTTAAACGCAAACAACGTTTTATTAGGTCGCAGTTTTTTTAGGGCAAAAAAAACAACTGCTAAACCGTTCCTGTAACTAGGGACGGTTTTTTTATGCGTAGAACTACCTCACAATTTTAGGTAATAGCGGTTTTGAGATCGCTAAACTTAATAAAGCGATTAAAATAAACTTCTTCAATCCATCTCAAATAATTAAATTTGCAATTGCCTGATCAAAAGGCATATTTTTTTAAATGTGATAGGATTATGTTTGATAATTTAAGCGAAAAGTTAGATAAAGCACTTCATGTACTAAAAGGGCATGGGCAGATTACTGAGATTAATGTAGCCGAAACGCTGAAGGAAGTGCGAAGGGCATTGCTAGATGCCGATGTTAATTTTAAAATAGCCAAAGATTTTACGAATAGAGTAAAAGAAAAAGCACTTGGTCAAAATGTATTAACCAGTTTGCAGCCAGGACAATTGATGGTGAAGTTGGTAAAAGACGAACTTGCCGAATTAATGGGTGGAGATGCAGCGGGAATTAATCTTTCTGGAAATCCAACCGTGATATTAATGTCTGGTCTTCAAGGATCTGGTAAAACTACATTTTCTGGAAAGCTAGCCAATTATCTTAAATCTAAGAAATCTAAAAATCCTTTACTGGTAGCTTGTGATGTTTACAGGCCAGCTGCTATAGACCAGTTGCATATAGTAGGAGAACAAATAGGAGTAGAAGTGTTTTCAGATCGTGAAAATAATGATCCTGTTTCTATTTCTAAAAATGCAATTGCACATGCAAAAGCAAATGGTTTTAATGTTGTAATTGTAGATACGGCTGGTAGACTTGCAGTAGATGATGAAATGATGAAGGAGATTGCCAGTATTCATAAAGCAATTACTCCAGAAGAAACACTTTTCGTGGTAGATGCTATGACGGGTCAGGATGCTGTAAATACGGCAAAAGCTTTTAATGACATTCTTAATTTTGACGGCGTAATACTTACCAAGCTAGATGGAGATACCCGCGGGGGTGCAGCACTATCTATTAAAACTGTAGTAGCCAAGCCTATTAAGTTTATTGGTACTGGTGAGAAAATGGAAGCGATAGATGTTTTCTATCCTACCAGAATGGCAGATCGTATTTTGGGAATGGGAGATGTGGTTTCTCTTGTAGAGCGGGCACAAGAACAATTTGATGAAGAAGAAGCCCGAAAGCTACAGAAAAAAATTGCCAAGAATCAATTTGGCTTTGATGATTTTCTTAACCAGATTCAACAGGTAAAGAAAATGGGTAATATGCAAGATTTGGTCGGGATGATTCCCGGTGCTTCAAAAGCAATGAAAGGAGTTGAAATTGAAGATGATGCTTTTAAACATGTAGAAGCTATTATCCACTCAATGACACCTTCAGAAAGATCTACTCCTTCTGTTTTAAATGCGAGTAGAAAAAAGAGAATTGCAAAAGGTAGTGGCAGAACCATTCAAGAAGTGAATCAGTTATTGAAGCAATTTAATCAAATGAGTAAAATGATGAAAATGATGCAAGGTGGTGGTGGAAAGAAGCTAATGCAGATGATGGGTAAAATGAGGTAGAATGCGCTTAAGATTTATAATCAAAAATACATACGATTACTAAAATTATAAAATAACTGAAAATCTGTAATTAATATGACCATTCTTGACGGAAAAAAGGTGTCTAACCAAATAAAAGAGGAGATTACTGAGGAGGTAGTTAAAATGAAAGAACGTGGTGAAAAAGTACCACATTTAGCTGCTGTAATTGTGGGGAATGATGGTGCCAGTCTTACCTATGTTGGAAGTAAAGTACGCTCCTGCGAAAGAGTTGGTTTTGAATCTACACTCGTCAAAATGCCAAGTACCACCAGTGAACTGGAATTGCTTAGAAAAATAAAAGAGCTTAATGAGAATAGTGATATTGATGGTTTTATTGTGCAATTACCTTTACCAGAGCAAATAGACACCCAAAAAGTAATTATGGCTATTCATCCAGATAAAGATGTGGATGGTTTTCATCCAATGAATTTTGGAAAGATGGCTTTAGATATGAGTACTTTTATACCAGCAACGCCCTTTGGTATTTTAGAGTTGCTAGAACGATATGAGGTAGAAACCAAAGGCAAGCATACCGTGGTAATAGGCAGGAGCCATATTGTGGGTAGACCCATGAGTATTTTGATGGGTAGAAAAGGTTTTCCTGGTAATTCTACTGTAACTCTAACGCATAGTCATACTAAAAATATTACTCAAATTACTTCTCAAGCAGATATTATTATATCTGCATTAGGTGTTCCTAACTTTTTAAAAGCAGAGATGGTAAAAGATGATGTGGTGATTATAGATGTTGGCATCACAAGAGTACCTGATGATACCAGAGAGAGAGGTTATCGTATTGTTGGAGACGTAGATTTTAAAAATGTAAGTAAAAAGGCAAGTCATATTACTCCGGTGCCGGGTGGAGTGGGACCAATGACCATAGCTATGTTGCTAAAGAATACATTATTAGCAAGGGAAAGACATCGTTCAGCAATGAATTGAAGAAGTATACCTGAACAAAATATAGGTAAAAATCCAATTAATTTTAAAAAAATTAATTGGATTTTTAGATTTTAATTAATTTATTTTCAAATAGTTATGTTTTCTGATACAAATTTTTGAAAAAAAATGATTTTTAAGGTAGGGTTTTTTTAAAGTGAGTTGTTTTATTAATGTAGTAGGATACAAGTATTAACTTAAAACGACCCCCCTCGTATGTTAAACCTTAAAATAAAAGCTCCTCTTGGGACGAGCACTTTTGACGAAGATCACTTTGATAGAATTATGCATTTCAAACTGGATTTTTCACAGTTAATGTCATTATTATTTCCTGGAAATTATAATGAAGGAGAACTATGTTTTGAATACGATCCAAATACTAAAAAGTTTAAAATAGACTATATAGCTAAATCACTAAGACCCCAAGTCAAAATGATTCAAAGCCACTTTGTTGATTTTAAAAGAGAGTATATTTCTTGACGGACTTTTACACTCTATAATCAAGCCCCAAAAAAATACCCCAAACCTTACTGGGAAAAGAATTTACTTGATTTAATTGGTTATCTAAGTAATGTCTGAGGACTCTCTTGTAGAGTCCTCTTTCTTTTTTAAATGATTATGGAGCCTTTGAGTTCAATGAAAGTAACCACATGAATATTTTCAGTGTATTGACAAATCTTATTTCAAGGGAAAATACTATATATGAACTGTAATTGTGAGCAGGATCTGCAATAGGTGACGAATTTATAGTAGTGATGTTTTTTATGAAAAAATAGCTGAAGACTTTGGTCATCTTATTCTATAGGTTTAACTGCCCTAATAGTTTTACCTAGTTTCTAAGATTTAAATTTATAAGGATTAAATGTTTGATTTTTAGGAAATTATCAAAATAAACATGTTTTTTTGAAAAAAAATGATTTTTAAGGTAGGGTTTTTTTAAAGTGAGCTGTTTTATTAGTGTAGTAGGAAACAAATAGTAATTAAAAACGCCCCCGTTATGTTAAACCTTAAAATTAAAGCGCCACTTGGGACAAGCAATTTTGACGAAGATCACTTTGATAGAATTATGCATTTCAAACTAGATTTCTCTCAATTAATGTCGTTCTTATTTCCAGGAAACTATAATGAAGGAGAACTTTGTTTTGAATACGATCCAAATACTAAAAAGTTTAAAATAGATTATATAGCAAAATCACTAAGACCCCAAGTCAAAATGATTCAAAGCCATTTTGTTGAATTTAAAAGAGAGTATATTTCTTAAAGAATCTCTTACACTCTTTTAATTAAGCCCCCAGAAAAGAAACCCCAAATCTTACTAGGAAAAGAATTTACTTGATTTAATTGGTTATCTAAGTAATGTCTGAGGACTCTCTTGTAGAGTCCTCTTTCTTTTATATGATTACAGAATATAGTGTTTAATGTATCTTCAGATTACTTGGCAAATAACTGATTTAAATCTTTAAATGCCTTGAACTCCAGCGCATTTCCAGCGGGGTCTTTAAAGAACATAGTAGCCTGTTCTCCCACCTCACCTTTAAAACGGATATAGGGGGCTATCACAAACGAAACTTGTTTTTCTTCTAGCGTCTTTGCAAATTCTTGAAAAGTGTTCCACGGGAGTACCACTCCATAATGTGGTACAGGAACTTCTTTGCCATCTACCGTATTATAATGTGCATCATTATTGGGCTCAAGAGGTTTATAATGAATAACCAATTGATGTCCAAAAAGATTAAAATCTACCCAATGATCACTACTTCTACCTTCTTCACAGCCTATAATTTCTCGGTAGAATATTCTGCATTCATTTAAATTATGAACGGGAATTGCTATATGAAATGGACTTATACTAGACATGTTTTTTGAATATTTGAGAATTAAAATTCAGCTAGAACTATTCAATAAGTAATACTGCTCTGGTAATTTCACTTAGTCCAAAATTTAGTTCATAATAAACTTTAAATGCACCATCAACGCGATCTTGATCAGTGATATTTGGATACTTTTCATAAGCAGTGCCAGTTCCCGGAGGAAATGAGGCCGTAGAACTTTCAAAGGCAAAATTACCATTATTGAATCCTGTTTTAGTAGCTCTTAATGTATTTGTGTCTCCATTGTTGAGTCTGGCGGTAACAAAACTTCCTTTTATAATTAAACCAGTTGCAGGATTTATACGGGTGATAACCGCTACTCTAGGCCCACCGCCGCTTCCATAGCTACTTTGATACACATTACTAAACGCTGCCCCCTCTACCTCTTTTTGGGTAATAAAACCAGATTCATTGCTACCTCCATCTAAACTAAAGATTACCCATACATTGCCTTGATCATCTATTTGAATTAATTCAGCCTTTCCATTAACAGGGCTATCTTCATAAATCTTGGTCCAAATAATTTGTCCTGCGCCTGTTTTCTTTCGGACAAAAGGATTTTGATTTTCAGGACCAGCCTGATTAAAACCAATTTCATAGCGATTACCATCAGTATCTGTAGCTGTTGTTTGTGTTATTAACACTGTATCAATCACTTCTGGCGGTCTTACATTAGCATCGTCATCAAGATCTGAACAGGAAGTAATCGCAACTAGTAAAGCAAAAAGACTGTAAGTGCAGAAAAGATTTTTCATGAGGCGTAAAATTTGGTTTTATTAATTAAAGCATACTAGTAGAACGTACAAAATTTACTTTTTAGTGAATGAATTGAATACTTTTTTATTCTAATATTTATAATTCTTCTCTATGTACCAAATCTAAAGAAAATGCAGGCCTACATATGGCAATATATTCGCATTCTTCAGAAAACGGATTTGCGTACTGAACACGGGTGTTTTTTTGAATTTTTATAGATTCACCTGCATTTAAAATGATGGTTTCACCCTCTATGATAAATTGTTTTTTACCCCTAATAATTAAAGTATACTCTTCAAATTCGGGAGTTTGAAAGGGTTCGCTCCAACCAGGAGGAGCAATCATATGCGCAATACTTATTTCTTTATTTCCATCCGTAGCAAGTCCGTTGTGTTCCCTGATAATTTTACCATCATTTGTTGGTACAATGAAAGGGGCTTTTTGTATTTTGTATTTTTTCATACCAAGTGTTTCGTTTGAATCGCTGCAAGCGGTAATGCAATAATTCTAATATGAATTTAAGATTATTTTCGGAGACTTAAATCAATCATCATATATTTGATTCTTGCTTCATCTGGGATTTGTACAGGATCAATTTTTTGATTACCATACTTTAATTCCTCCGGTAATTCCTCTTTGGAAATAGTGAAGTAAATATCAGAATCTTTTAAATTAATAATTATATTTTTAAGAGTAGTCATCACATTTTTTATATTGTATTGCTTTTTAATATCTCCATAAGTACTCTTTAAAGAAACTCCTCTGTCTGTAGTAAAACGATCATCATAGATCTGAATATTTTGGATACTTTGCAAACTATCTTTTATAGTGTTTGGGGTAATTGAAAGCAGTTGTTTGCCTCCTTTTTCGTAAACTTCAAAATAGGATTTTCCAGCTATTGAAAATTTCTTATTTTTTGCTATATTAACAAGTGAATCACTTTTAAATATTGAATCTAATTGAGCAGTATAGGCATCTTTAGGAAGTTTGCCAATATGACTTTCTGAGATAAGAAAAGGATCTTGTTTTTGAGTACATTGAATAAAAGAACTTACTAGTATTAGCATAATTAGTTTACGCATCATCGTATAATTTTGATTTGGTTGATTATTTCTTTTTGAGAATGCCAAGTACCCCTCTTATAAATGTGGCACTGGTAACTACCTTAAGTATAGGTTTTATCCAGTCAATTTTATTAGAAGCACTAGATCTTCTTTGGCGTGACTTAGTAGTTGTTTTTTCTTGTGAGGCTTCTTCTTTAGATGCTTTTTCTATCTTTTCCTGAAGTAATTCGTAAGCACTTTCTCTATCAATTACAGCATTGTATTTTTTGATGAGTTTGGATACATCTATTAATTCACTCAATTCTGTTTCTTCCAGTACATCCATCCTACTCATAGGAGCACGTAACATAGTAGCAGCTAAAGGGGTGGGTCTTCCTTTTTCGTCTAAGGCAGAAACTAAAGCTTCTCCTATACCCAAGGAGGTAAGTACTTCGTCTGTTTTATAGTACTCTGATATTGGATAATTTTCTGCGGTGAGCTTAATTGCTTTGCGATCTTTAGCGGTAAACGCCCGTAACGCATGCTGTACCTTAAGACCTAATTGCGAAAGCACATCATCTGGAACATCTGTAGGATTTTGTGTAACAAAATAAAGTCCTATTCCTTTAGATCTAATTAGTTTAACAATACTTTCAATTTGGTTGAGTAAAGCTTTAGAGGCTTCCTTAAATATTAAGTGGGCTTCATCAATAAATAAGATTAATTCAGGCTGTCCTTTATCTCCCTGTTCTGGGAATGTAGCATATATTTCTGCTAGCAAACTCAACATAAAAGTGGAGAATAACTTTGGTTTATCTTGAATGTCTGTAAGTCTAATAATATTGATGTATCCTCTACCATTTTCGTCAATTCTAACCAAGTCTTCCACTTCAAAAGATTTCTCTCCAAAAAAGAGATCTGCTCCTTGTTGTTCTAATTCCACAATTTTTCGTAAAATAGCACCTGTGGAGGCAGTAGACACTCTTCCATAAGCCTCTTCAAACTCTTTTTTCCCTTCGGCAGTAGCAAATTGTAAGACTTTTTTTAAATCCTTGAGATCCAGCAATGGAAGTTGATGATCATCACAATATTTAAAAATAACAGACATGATGCCTTGTTGTGTTTCGGTAAGATCTAGTATGCGGGATAACAATACAGGACCAAATTCTGAAACCGTTGCTCTCAGGCGTACTCCTTCTTGTTCAGATAAAGAAAGTATTTCAACTGGGAACCCTTTAGCTTCAAATGGAAGTCCAATTTTCTCATGCCTTTCATCAATTTTAGGGTGTCCAGGACTTGCTTTTGCAATGCCACTCAAATCACCTTTTAAATCCATCAACAAGACAGGAATTCCTTTTTCAGAAAGATTCTCTGCCATTACTTGTAAAGTTTTGGTTTTTCCAGTACCAGTTGCTCCTGCAATGAGCCCGTGTCTATTGAGTGTTTTTAAGGGTATTTTTACATGAGCATTCGTTATGGTTTCACCATCAAGCATTGCTGCACCCATAGTGATATAATCACCTTTTGTTTGATACCCTTCTGTAATGGAATTTAAAAATGCTTCTTTCTTGCTCATGAATATTAAATTTGCATAAAAATAAGTTAATTTTAATCAATTGTAAAAATTGGTTTTATGAAATTGTTTGGATACATTTTATTAATGAGCTTTTTGTTTATACCCCATAAAAACTATGCACAACAAAACGGTGCTGTTTTTCATTCATCGCATTTAAAACAAAAGCAAAACGCTCCTTTTAGTGATGCTGTTGAGGCCAATGGATTTTTATTCCTCGCTGGTCAAATAGGGTTTGATTATGAACAGGGAGCCATGATTAATGGAGGAATTAAGAGTGAAACAAAACAAGCTATAGAGAATATAAAAGGTGTTTTGGTTCATCACGGACTTAGTTTACGGGATGTGATAAAGTGCACGGTTATACTTAAGAATATAGAAGATTTTGCAGCTTTTAATGAGGTATATGTGAATTATTTTCCTAATAAACCTGCGCGTACAACATTTGCAGCTGCTGGTTTGGCAAGAGAATCTTTAATTGAAATAGAATGTATAGCACTAAAAAGCAAAAAGTCTGAAAATTAATTTTCAGACTTTTTTTAATAATTGGAGGGCCAACAATATGTTATATCTATTTTGGTACTACAAATATGGGCTTCCTTTGATTTATTTCCAAAAAACTTAAACTACTTTTCGTTGAAATGTTAATTTACCTGATTAACCTTAGGGTTAGAGAGAATATTTTTTAGAAAAATATCTAAGTATCTTTGCATTATGGTTAAGGATCAAGTTATGCAATTAGTGAATCAAGGGCTTATGCTTCCGTTAATGGAAGAATTTTATACGATTCAGGGAGAAGGTTTTCATAAAGGTACAGCAGCATACTTTATAAGAGTAGGAGGTTGTGATGTTGGATGTCATTGGTGTGACGTAAAAGAGAGTTGGAACGCAGCACTTCATCCGCCCACTAAAATAGAACATATTATTACAAATGCCGCAAGTGCTTCAGACACTATTGTTATCACTGGTGGTGAACCGTTGACATGGGATATGGGACCTTTAACGGCTGGTTTGAAATCAAAAGGACTCAATATTCATATAGAAACATCTGGCGCATATAAGCTTACAGGTATTTGGGATTGGATTTGTCTTTCGCCAAAAAAAAATAAATTACCCACTCCAGAAGTTTATCTTAAGGCAAATGAGTTAAAAGTTATTGTATACAACAAACACGATTTTAAATTTGCCGAAGAACAAGCAGCAAATGTATCTGAGTCTTGTATCTTATATCTTCAGCCAGAATGGAGTAAGCGTGATCTTATGATTCCAGAAATTGTTAATTATGTGATGAAAAATCCCAAATGGAAGGTGTCTTTGCAGACGCATAAGTATTTAAATATTCCTTAGTTTTTTCAAATTTTAAAATCCACTTATATCTCTTTTAGCCTTTATGAACTCAGAAAAGATGTTAATTAAAGAGAAATAAAGGGTAACCGTTTTAATAAATTTCTAAATGAATAATTTTTGGTAAAGATTCCACAAGTAAAAAAATAATCTATTGAAAGTAGTAAGTTGTGAAGACTAATTTTCGATACCAGAGGTTTTCTAATAGTATCATGGATGTAGAAATGATGATAATTAAAGAAAAAAACAACTAATTGTAAGCTCCGTGAGAAGTTTAATGAGAATAAGAATAAGAAATTTATGAAGAGCTCACACTTAGTTGAAGCAGAATTTGTAAAATTTTACTAAATATCATTACATGTATATACATCTAAGCATGCTATGCATTGATTGCAATAAAATGGACCAGTTACGGCAGCACTACAAGAACAACCACAAAGCGATAAATCCCAGCCAGAACAAGATCCTTTTTGTCCAAGAATATTTCTTTGACTGGTTTTTGAAAGAACTTGCGCTCCTTTAATATTCATTAATTTGGATTTCATAATCAATTTTTTTAGGATTATAAACTAAATATATAACATCCTTACAAATAAAAAGTGATTAAAGTAAGAAAAAAGAATTTCTATTGAAAGAAATATAAAAATAGTCGTTTTAGTGAATTTTTAAATGAATAATTTTGATGAAGATTCCAAAAGTAAAAAACAAGCTACTAAAAGTAGTAAGTTATAAATACTAATATACCCCTACCAATGGAGTTGTAACACCATCCTAGATTTAGAAACGATTAGATTATAACTAAAGAAAAACAACTAAAGTGAGCTCCGTGAGAAGTTTAATGAGAATAAGAATAAGAAATTTGTAAGGAGCTCACACTTAGTTGAAGCAGAATTTTTAAAATTTTACTAAATATCATCACCACAAGTATATACTTGTAGGCACCCTATACATTGATTGCAGTAGAATGGCCCAGTTACAGCACCACTACAAGAACAACCACATAGAGATAGATCCCAGCCAGAACAAGTTCCTTTTTGTCCAAGAATATTTCTCTGACTTTTTTTAGAAAGTACTTGTGCACCTTTAATGTTCATTAATTTAGATTTCATAATCAAATTATTTTTGGATTACAAAGTAAATATATAAAATTCTTACAAATAAATAGGATATTTTACGTAAAAAAAGTAAAGATGTTGATAACTTGATTTATTCTATGGAAGTAATGCGTGCTAAATAGTCGTAATTCTCACCATTAGCAATGAGTTCACAATGCATATTTTGAAGCTTGCAAGCATTTTTTAACGTGTTAAAGTCAAGATATAACCACTTAAAAGCTTTGCTAGTTTCTCCTTGAAATTGTAGTTTAAATGTTAATTCACCATAATATTCTGTATTAGAAGGTATCCATCTGCCTCCATCTTCATCTTCATCAAACATATAAATAATATCTGAGGAGTCTATAAGTATTTGACCTCCCTTATTAAGGAGTTGTTTTAATTTTTTGAGAAATAAAGGTAGTTTTTTATAACTCCCACAAATTCCGGTACCATTCATTAAAAGTAAAAGAGTATCAAATTTTTGATCTTTTATTGAAAAAAAATCTTTTTGAAAAACTTTTTCCAAACCTCTTAATTGGCAAACTTTACAAGCTCCTTCAGAAATATCTATAGAGGTTACATCTAGTTTTTTTTCTTTAAAAAGATACAAAGAATGGCTTCCTGCACCAGCTCCAATATCCAGCACAGTGCCGGAGGCCTGTTCTAGGGCTATTTTTTCTAAAAGTGGCATTTGCTCAAAACCTCTGTAGAAATAAGACAAAGGCAACTCATCTGCCTCAGAAATAGAGGTCTCGGTTAGGAGATTTTCAGTATTCTTATCATAAAAATACGTAAGTAAAGCTTTCCCTAAAAGGTCTTTCATTCAACGTTATTTAGTAATTTCACCATAACCAATCTTTGTACACGATATTATGAAAGAGTTTCTCCAAAAATTACCGCAACTCGCCAAAGATAAACATAAAGAGCATAAAAAGTTTTTTTCTAAACTTCGCAAAAAACCACCCAAAAAGCTAGATGTAATAATGCAGCAATTGCATGTAGAGACTTTTCAGGAAATAGATTGTCTTTCTTGCGCAAACTGTTGTAAAACAACGGGGCCTCTTTTTACTTCTGCAGATATTGAGCGTATTTCCAAATATCTTAAAATGAAACCAGGTGCCTTTATACAAAAACACCTTCAAAAAGATGAGGATGGAGATATGGTTTTAAAAGAAGTACCCTGCTCTTTTTTGGGAGCTGATCATTATTGTACTATCTATGATGTAAGGCCTAAAGCTTGTCGTGAATATCCGCATACAGATAGAAAAAAATTTCATCAAATCAGTAATCTAACTTTAAAAAATACTTCAATTTGCCCGGCAGCATATCAGATTGTGGAGCGAATGTTAAAAAGGATACCAATTTGAATACTATGGATAAAGAAGATATTTTGCTCTTGTCTTCTTAAAATTTTCAATGCCTTGCTTCCAACTTTCCCTGATGGTTTCCATCTTAAAACCTTGTTCTATTTGATGTTGTAAATTAGAATTTCCTGCGTGTAAAGTGAAAGATTTTGAATTAAAAAATAAATCCTTATCAAGACTGTTTTCATAGGCCTCTATTAGCCATGAAAGCTGGACACTTTTTAAACGGGGAGTTTCTGAAAGGTCCCTGCCGTAACATAATACTCCTTTGTGTTTTGGGTTTTTAGCCCCTTTGTTAGGTTTAGGTGTATATGTGAATTTGTATTTATAAGGATTGAGAAATGGAGCTCCAAATCTTTGAAATTGCTTATTTGATCCACGTCCTGCATTTACGTTAGTACCTTCAAATAAACCTAGACTCGGATATAAATTTATTGCTTTATCGTTGGGGAGATTGGGTGAAGGTTTTATAGGAAGATGATATGAATGATTACGGTCATAATCTTGACACCTAATTACTTTTAAATCACAGGAAACAGCATTGGCAAGCCATTCCTCTCCGTTTATCATTTTTGCATATTCACCAATAGTCATACCGTGAACTAAAGGTATGGGGTGCATTCCAAGAAAGCTTTGGTGTTTAGGTTGTAATACTGGGCCGTCAATATAGAATCCGTTAGGATTAGGTCTATCCAAAACAAGTAAAGGAATATTATTTTCTGCACAAGCCTCCATTACATAATGTAAAGTGGAGATGTATGTATAGAATCTAACACCTACATCTTGTATGTCAAAAATCATAATATCAATTCCTCTTAATTGCTCTTGACTAGGCTTTTTGTTTTTTCCATAAAGAGAAATTGTGGGTAAACCTGTTTTCTTGTCCACCCCATCTTTAACGGTTTCTCCTGCATCGGAAGTTCCACGAAAACCATGTTCTGGTGCAAAAACTTTCACTAATTTTATTTTTGAACTTAAAAGCGAATCGGCAATATGAGTAAAATCTGTGGTGTAAACTTGTAATGAATTACCATCGCTTTTGGAATTGTTACCTCCTGTAATGGATTTTGTTTTGTAGATTACGGTGGTTTGATTAGCCACTAATCCCACTCTTTTGTTTTTCAATAAGGGAAAATATACTTCGGTACGATTGGCACCAACAGTAACATTCTGATTTGCTGTTGCAGTGAAATTTATGTCGTTCACCGTAACAGGTTTTTCATCTTGAGTTTTTATAGTAACAGGAGTTATCTGTTGACTTTTAATACAAGAGACACAGCAGATATATAACAATAAAAAAAACGTATTTTTGATTTTCATAAATGCAATATTCATTGAATTTTGAACTCTTTATAGCAAAACGTATTATTGGTAATAAACAGTATAAAAGTAGTGTTTCAGGACCAATAATTAAAATAGCAATTGCTGCTATTGCACTAGGTATGATTATGATGTTAATCGCCATAGCAAGTGGTGTTGGTTTGCAAGTAAAAATTCGTGAAAAAGTGGCCGCCTTTAATGGACATATTCAAATTTATAATTTTGACACAAATTATTCAGAGGTTTCGGTAACTCCGGTTTCTAAGAAACAAGAATTTTATCCGCAATTCAATCTCGTTAGTGGAGTAAACCATATTCAAGCAGTTGCTGCCAAGGGCGGAATTATAAGAACAGAAGATACATTTGAAGGTATTATAGCTAAAGGCGTGGGAACAGACTATAATTGGAGCTTTTTTGAAGAGTATCTTGTAAAGGGCCGATTACCTGATTATTCAAGTAAGCTAAATAATGAAACGCTCATTTCAGAATATCTAGCAAAGCGTCTGAACTTGAATGTTGGAGATAGTTTTTTCTCTTTTTTCCTAAAAGATGATGGTGGTAAAATACCCAATCAGCGAAAATTCACCATAGTAGGCACCTATGACAGTGATTTTGAGGAGTTTGATGCTACCTATATTTTTATAGATATTCGTCATATACAACGAATGAATAAATGGACCGAAGACCAAATAGGTGCTTTTGAATTGTTTATAGATGATTTTTCGCAGATAAGCGAAATTGGCAATGCAATTTATGGAAAGACGCTATCTACACTTGACTCACAATCTATAGTAGATAAGTATGATTATATTTTTGAATGGATTAGACTATTTGATTTTAATATAGCCATCATTATTGGTATTATGATTTTAGTAGGGAGTATAAATATGATTACCGCTTTATTAGTTTTAATACTAGAGCGCACTCAGATGGTTGGGGTGCTTAAGGCTTTAGGAACTGTTAATTGGAGTATCCGTAAAATTTTTTTGTATAATGCTTCTTATTTAATTCTTATTGGGATGTTTTGGGGAAATGTGATTGGAATAGGAATTCTCTTAGCACAAAAATATGGAGGCTTTGTTAAATTAGATCCCGCTACTTATTATGTAGATAAAGCACCTGTGCATATAGAGATATCTCATATTATTTTTTTAAACCTAGGTACTTTATTGTTATGTTTTACCATGCTTTTAATTCCTTCTTTTATTATTACCAAAATCACACCCGTAAAGGCAATTCGTTTTGAATAAAATATATAGGCTTTTCAATCCGATGTAACGGTAAATTAACAACATCATTTTTTCAAAAACTAAATTAAGCCTTACCTTCGCAGCCTTAAAGTTCAGAAATGGAATACGCAAGAGATATACTGGAAACGATAGGTAATACCCCTTTGGTTAAAATAAATAAGCTCACCGCTGAAGTTCCTGCTTTGGTATTAGCAAAAGTGGAAACATTTAATCCCGGTAATTCTGTTAAAGATAGAATGGCGGTTAAAATGATTGAGGATGCAGAAGCAGACGGAAGACTTAAACCGGGAGGTACTATAATTGAAGGTACTTCTGGAAATACGGGTATGGGGCTAGCGCTTGGTGCTATCGTAAAGGGGTATAAATTAGTATGTGTGATAAGTGATAAACAATCTAAAGAAAAGATGGATATTCTTCGGGCAGTTGGTGCAGAAGTGATTGTATGTCCAACAAATGTAGAGCCAGATGATCCTAGATCTTATTATTCAGTTTCTAAAAGATTGGCAGAAGAAACCCCTAATTCTTGGTATGTAAATCAATATGATAATCCTTCCAACGCAGTTGCTCATTATGAGCAAACAGGACCTGAAATTTGGGAACAAACCAATGGTAAAATTACTCACTTTATTGTTGGAGTGGGAACCGGAGGTACCATTTCAGGTGTTGGGAAATACTTAAAAGAACATAATCCTAATGTGAAAATATGGGGCGTGGACACCTATGGTTCTGTTTTTAAAAAGTACCATGAAACGGGTGTTTTTGATGAAAATGAAATTTATCCCTATATAACTGAGGGGATAGGAGAAGATATTTTGCCAAAAAATGTGGATTTTGACATTATTGATGGTTTTACAAAAGTAACAGATAAAGATGCTGCTGTCTATACAAGAAAGCTAGCTAAAGAAGAAGGTATTTTTGTTGGAAACTCCGCAGGAGCGGCTATTAAGGCTGTCTTGCAATTAAAGGATAAATTCAAACCAGAAGATGTGGTTGTGGTGCTTTTTCACGATTCAGGTAGCAGATATGTGGGTAAAATGTTCAATGATGATTGGATGCGTGACAGAGGGTTTCTTGACAATAAGGTAACTACAGCAGAAGATCTTGTTAAAGATCATTTAGATAAGCCATTGGTTACCGTGATGACAGAAGAATTGATATCGCATGCCATTGAACGCCTAAAAAAATATAAGATATCTCAAATTCCAGTAAGAGACACAAATGGTTTTGTGGGATCTTTGGATGAAACGGCACTATTTAGAGCTTATATAGATGACAAACAGATAGCAGAAAAGCCTATTAGAGAAATTATGAGTGATCCTTTTCCTATTGTGGAAAAGACAGATTCAATAGACAAAGTTTCTAAACTTATTAATAAGGATAACCAGGCGGTATTGGTCTCATTGGGAGATGAAAAATATCATATTGTGACCAAACATGACATCATTAGTGCTATTAATTAAAGCCCTTTGATGGGATCATGTTTTGATTGCGTTTTTCACTTAAGTATTTCCAGTACCTTCTAGGAATATGGCGTAAATGTAGCTTCATGTTTTTTCTAGATTTGATATTAGTACTTTCAAAATAATTAAGCCATAAATCCTTGTAGGCCATTTCATTTTCATCAAACAAAGAGGTGTTGTTCGTGATAGCCTCGGCATCTAATGTATGCTCAAACGTGATGCGTTCTACAGAAGTAAGGTCATAATAAAGACCATAATTTCTTTTAAAATCGTAGATAATCCATAACTGATCTGCATAACGGTCTTTAAAATGTCTTGCGATAAGCGGTAATACATTAAAATCAGGCTCAACTGAAGAAAAGTAAATACCATCCTTGGTAAGTTGAAATCTTACAAATGCTTCCATACGATGCTTTTCTCTTCCTACCATTCGTGCTATCTGAGAAACTCTTAGCACATCATTATTACTGTAGTTATTATGACTGAAAGTTTCGGTAGAGTATACATATATGATATACCTTAGTAGTAGTGCTTCTACCCCTTTAATTTCACTCAAAAAGGTTCTGTGCAATTCGTTAGCTCCCGTTTTACTTGCTTTAACGATAAGACTTTTCCAAACTCTTTTTGATTTCTTTATATCTGTTATGATCTCTTGGCAGGTTGAAAACATATCTGGTTCATAATGCTTAGGTTTTAAAATTTGGACATTATCAAGTTTTTCTTGAAATACCTGATAAACTGCGGTTAAAAAACCATCAAAAGAACCGTCATAAATTAGAATTGTTTTCATAGTATACATGTTTTAATTACACTGGTAGTTGGTCTGGACTGTGAAATAATGATAATTGATTGTTATAGGTAGCTTTGTATTTGGAGCTAGCTGTTTTTTGAATTCTTGATTTGATTTGGGTAGCTGTTAAATCAGTTTTAAATGAATTATAACTATTGCAGGTGATAAAAAATTGGGCTCTATTCCAGGCAATACCTATCTTTTTAAGGTGTTCTTCATTCAATTTTTGATATTTTCGAGCTTGCATTATTTTATATACAGAGCTCATGCCAATTCCCGGGATTCTTGCGATCATTTCTTTCTCAGCCATATTAATATTTACAGGAAACAAATGCAGGTTTCTTAATGCCCAACTTAATTTGGGATCAATCTCTGTATCTAAGTTTGGATATTGAGGATTTAGGATTTCGGTAATAGAGAATCCGTAAAACCTGAGTAGCCAATCTGTTTGATATAGACGATTTTCCCGTAACATGGGAACAGGAGAACCTAGTTGTGGGAGCCTGTTGTCTGTACTTATGGGTACATATCCCGAATAATAAACTCTCTTTAAGTGAAAGTTTTTGTAGAAATGATTAGCGGTGAGCATCACTTGTAAATCTGTTTCTCCTGTAGCACCAACAATCATTTGTGTGCTTTGACCCGCTGGTGCATACTTAGGTGTGCTTTTTATTATTTTATGTTCAGAACGATACTTGATAATTTCATTTTGAACCTTTTTCATCGGTTTAATGAAATCAGTATGATTCTTATCTGGGGCCAAAAGCTTAAGACCACTTTTGGTAGGAATTTCGATATTGATACTTAAACGATCTGCATAAAGACCTGCTTCATACATAAGTTCATCTGAGGCTCCGGGAATGGATTTTAGATGAATATATCCATTAAAATTTTCTTCGTGTCTTAACTTTTTGGCTACGGAAATAAGTCTCTCCATAGTGTGGTCTGGACTTTTAAATATACCAGAACTCAAAAACAAACCTTCAATATAATTTCTTCTGTAAAAATTGATGGTAAGGTCTACCACTTCTTGTATTTTGAATGCAGCACGCTTAATGTCATTACTCTTCCGGGTCACGCAATAAGCGCAATCGTAAATACAATGATTGGTAAGAAGTAATTTAAGCAAAGACACACAGCGACCATCTTCTGTGTAGGAATGGCAAATACCCATCTTAGAAGCATTGCCTAGACCCTTGTTGGAATTTTTCCTATTACTACCACTGGAGGCGCATGAAACATCATATTTGGCAGCATCGGCCAATATGTTTAATTTCTCACGGATCCTACTAAAGGAAGTCATATAAATTATTTTTCCAAAAATATGGAAATATTCCTAATAAATAAAAATTATTAGATGTTAAAATTGGAAATATTCCAAAATAGTTTATATTTGTAATATGGAGGAGTCTTTACAAATAGAGGTTAAACGTTTCAAAGAAATAAGAGAATCAAAAGGGTATACCCAGCAAGCTTTTGCCACTTTATTAGGAGTTAAAAACTCTACCGCAGATATTGAACGCGGTAAAAGTAAAATTTCAGGCAAAATTGTGATGGAGTTGTTAAAGCAATTTAAGGTGAATCCTATGTGGCTTTATGGAGAAAGCAATCAGCGGTATATTCAAACCTTGCAAAATGTATCTCCAAAGGTGGTGAGTACCAACCCAGAGGGAGACGAGAACTTAATTATGGTAAATGTGAAAGCCGCCGCTGGTTATCCAAGTAATCTTCAGGATGTGGAATGGTTTGATGCTTTGCCCGCTTTCAATTTGCCTTTACCTCAATTTCGTAATGCTACATATCGAGGTTTTGAAGTTGAAGGGGATAGCATGTTACCTTCACTTTTACCCGGTGAATGGGTTTTGGGTAAAGCGATTATTTCTATTGATGAAGTAACTAATGGTGTGATTTGTGTAATTGTGACTAAAGATACAGTGGTGGTTAAAAAAATTCAAAAACTTCAGGATCCATCCAAATTGGTGTTAATTTCATTAAACGATTTTTATCCACCTTTTACAGTTGAAGTAAATGATATTCAGGAATTATGGGAGGTAAAAAGTAAGCTTAGTTTTGATATCGATTCTAATCCATCACAAGAGGTGATTCTCTCTCAACTACAACAATCTGTAGAAACGCTAAAAAACGAAATTAAAAATTTGAAGGAATAGAAATTACCGCTTTAATGCAAAGTGTCCTTTGTAAATTCTTCCATCATCTAAATGAGCAAAAAACCAATAATCAGAAGAAGGAAGTAATTTACCATTAAATGTGCCATCCCAGCCGCTTCCGGTAGGGTCTAATGCGGTTATAAAAGTTCCAAAACGGTCATAAATACGAATTTCAGATCCTGGCTGTAGTCTAACCCCAGTAAGCTGCCAGGTATCATTTACCGAGTCGCCATTGGGAGTAAAAAATCTAGGAAATCCAATTAAAGATACTTCTCTTGAAACCATACCACAGCCATTTATATCTTTAATATAAATTGTATGCTCTCCTAATGAAACGCCTTTAAATTGATGACCATCATCCTGGTTTCCTGAAACAAATCCTTGATCATCTAATGCATATTCATAAATACCAATACCTTTCACATTGATGGTGATAGTGTTGTTGCTCGAATTGTCTACAATGGCAACATCGTTAATAATAGCAATATCTGAAGCTTCTACCACAAAGTTTGCCGTTTTAGTGCATCCAGTGCCATCTGTTTTGGCTACCGTAACAGTATAAGTTCCTTCTTCATTTACAAAAATACGTTTGGATGTAGCAGGTAATATATTTCCATTAAAATCTGTCCAAGAATAGCTATAATTATCCGTTGTGTTTTGAACCTGAAGCGCAATGGATGTTGGTTGATTTTTACATAAAATCTCTGGATTGTTGACTTCAAATACAGGAGTTGGGTTCACATAAAGTGTGAGGTGCTCCCCAAGCCCAAAACAGGAATTACCAGCGGTAGTTTCTACACGCACCCAGATGCGCTTCGTAAAAGGGGAGGTGTTTTTATACGATTGAGGGTTTAATTCATTTAATTCAGCTAGTGCATCCCTTCTGTTTTCATAATATTTTACAACCAGTCCGGGAGTAGAAGGAAATAATGCCCGAATCTGTATGGTGGCATCGCTAAAATCAAAATTTGTAATACCGTTAGCATCATCACCATCACTTAAGTCATCACAGCTGTAAAAATCAATATTGAAGTTAGAAGGAATAGCAGTATTGACTACTACAAGATCAATGGTGGTTGTTTGATAACATCCATTTTCGTTTAACGCTCTAACATAAATACGGGAGGCCGTCCTATTAGAAAAAGCAACAGCTCCATTAATTGGGTTGGCATTGGTATCTGCATCCGCTTGAGTAAGGTGATAACTATACCTTAAGCTGGTGTCTAAAGCTATTTGAGCGCTGGCTTCCTTAAGGTTAAACTCACTAAATCCATCACCATCATCATCACATTGCGTAAGTCTAACCGTATTAAGATTTGGAAGAGGGTAAATAGTAACAGTAGAAGTATAGGTACTTATGGAGCCATTATGATCTACGGTTGCCGTAACCCTATAATTTCCAGCGCTGGTATAAATATGTTTTGGATTTTTATTGGTTGAATTTAACAGAAGCGTACCGTCACCAAAATCCCAATCTATAGTAACGGGTTCAGGTAGATAATTAATGGCGATTGCCGTTTCTCTTCCCGCACAGGTGTTTTCTTTTTTGATTTCTACGTGGAAATAGGACTGAATAAAGGATGGTAGTCCTCGCTTGCTGGGTCTTCCAAGCAGGTTTGCACCTTCCTCACTAAAGTCTGAATTACCCCTTAGTTCTCTAGGCTTGTTAACAACCAGCAATTTGGATTTGTTGTTTGCAGCGCCATAAACTTTATTGTCTATAGCTAGTTGTAAGGCACCTGCATTCTGCTTGTCGTTTTTGTATAGACTATAACCAGAAGCAGGGATATTTGAACTAGTAAGATCAAATTGGAAGAGACTGCTTTTACCTCGGTCAATGGTTCCATCTCTAAAACTCCGCATGGTGACATACAATTTTTTGGAGTCGTCTGAAAATGCTACTCCATAGGGGTAGACAAAATCATTTGGTAATAGTTTTTGTGAATTGGTAACTTCACCGGTAGTATCATCAAAATTAAAAAGGTATAGATTACCCGTGCCTTCTCCTTCAGAATCAAACCCGTTTGCCATGTTGGCCATAGCTAAATACGTACCGTCTGGTGAAAGTTTGAGTTGCCCTTTTGCATTAATAAGGTAGTTCCCAGAGAAAAGCGTAGGGCCTATCTCACTTACTACAGGTCTTGTAGAAACTCCTCTGTTGGTAATATGGAATGAGAAAAAACGATCTAGAAAGTGAGTTACTACCCAATAAGATGTATCATCGGCATGAGCTACGGCTGTAAGTTTTTGAGAACACTTAAGATCATCTTCATCTCTTTTATCCTCGTTATAAGTGATGAGATGCACATTTTTTCTCGTAACCGCACCAGCACCACCATTTAATGACATATCAACGATAGAATAATTTAAACCATTACCAACAGTAAGTACTTTATTCACGCGAAGTAAATCGCTCACTGTAAATATGTAGAAAATATTTTTGTTTTCAGGATTAGGAATAATGAGTGCAGATTGAGTGCTATTACTGCCCCCAAGTAAATCGGTACCATTACTCATAAGTGTATGCGGATAGGTTCTGGCACTCCAAACATTTACGCCGTTTGTGTAAAATAGAAGATTTCCATCTTCATCTGTAGCAACGGATGTGCCTTCTTCAATATTCATTTTGCCATCAATAACCCCTACTGGATCAGTATTGAAATGAAGACCAGAAAAATATCCAAAATACCAATAAGAAGCTTCTCTCTCCTGTGCAAAACTTACAGAAAAAATAAATGAGACTAATATAAAGACTACTTTTCTAATCACATGAAATATAATCGCAATAAGAAGTGAAGTTGGTTATAATGAGGCTATTCAAAACTACTAATTAAAAAGAGATGTACAAAGTAGAAAATTCTTAATTAGCAGCTACTTAGAGTCTAATATGGTTAATGCCAAAAAAACAAATCCCGCTCAAGAGCGGGATTTATAAAAGAAATGTATGTTATGAATGACTTATTGATTCATAGTCATTAAGAATTCATCATTATTTTTTGTCTTTTTAATTCTATCTTCCATAAATTCCATGGCTTCTACTGGATTCATATCAGCCAGGTATTTTCTCAGAATCCACATTCTTTGGATATTATTATCTTCTAACAATATATCATCTCTTCTTGTGGAAGAGGAAATAAGATCTATGGCTGGGAATATTCTTCTATTGGCAATTCTTCTATCAAGTTGTAATTCCATGTTACCAGTTCCTTTAAACTCTTCAAAGATCACCTCATCCATTTTAGATCCGGTATCTGTAAGTGCTGTTGCAATAATGGTTAAAGATCCTCCTCCTTCAATATTACGGGCCGCTCCAAAGAATCTTTTTGGTTTGTGCAATGCATTGGCATCAACACCCCCACTAAGTACTTTTCCACTTGCGGGTTGTACGGTATTATAAGCTCTTGCCAACCTTGTAATAGAATCTAATAGAATAACAACATCATGACCGCATTCTACTAATCTCTTAGCTTTTTCCAGCACAATATTAGCAACTCTTACGTGCCTTTCTGCTGGCTCATCAAAGGTAGAAGAAATAACTTCACCTCTCACGTTTCTTTGCATATCGGTTACCTCTTCTGGTCTTTCATCTATTAAAAGAATAATTTGATAAACTTCTGGATGATTTGCTGCGATCGCATTTGCAATATCTTTCAAAAGCATGGTTTTACCTGTTTTAGGCTGCGAAACAATCATTCCTCTTTGCCCTTTTCCGATAGGACAAAACAAGTCCATTATTCTTGTAGAGATGGTACTCCTTTTTTCTGCAAGCTTAAATTTTTCTTCTGGAAATAATGGTGTAAGATGTTCAAAAGAAACACGATCTCTCACCACTTGCGGGTCAAGACCATTTATTTTACTAACCTTAATTAGAGGGAAATATTTTTCACCTTCTTTAGGAGGTCTAACACTTCCGAGTACAGTATCTCCTGTTTTTAAACCAAAAAGTCTAATCTGAGATTGAGACACATAAATGTCATCTGGAGAAGAAAGGTAATTGTAATCTGAGGATCTTAAGAAACCATAACCATCTTGCATGATATCCAAGACTCCCTCGCTTTCAACTATTCCCTCAAACTCAAAATCAGGATCACGATATCTGTTTTTCTTCTCTTTATCAAAATTGTCGCGGTCTACATGGTCTCTTCCTTGGGAAGATTGATTAGCGCCATTTGACTTATAATGAGGTTTTTTGGAATCTCTTCTTTTGTAATCCTCTTTAGATTTGTGTTCTCTTTTGGGTATAGGACTCTTTTCTCTTGGTTCATGGGAGACTTTTGCCTTCTCTTTTGGAGGAGCTTTTGTCTCTTTTTCCTTAACTTGCGGAGTGTTTGAAGACGTTTTTAGAATCTTTTTTTCAGCAGAAACTTTTTTAGGCTTGTCTTCTTCAAAGAGATTCGGTTCTGGAGCATTGCTTGCTGCAGTTTCTTTTTTTCTAGCAGGTTTTTTGCTTATTCTGGTTCGCGATTTACGAAGTTTAGATTCTGGAGTCTCTTCCTTAGATTCTGTTAAAGGCGCAGTCGTTTCGGTTGAAACCGATTTAGGATTTGCGGCCTGAACATCAAGAATCTGATAGACGAGGTCCATTTTTTTAAGCGATTTGTATTTAGGAATAGTCAGCTCTTTAGCTATACCTTGTAATTCTACCAGCTTTTTGCTTTTTAGGTCAGAAATGTCAAACATTGAAATGTCTATAAATTATATATCGTATTGAAGTGAATCGAATTTTGTTATTATTGAAAAGTTAACCGAAGTATAAACGATTTGTTTATTGGTGTAGTTTCTAATCTATTACGCAATAATACAAATTTATTTTAATAATCTAGTACAATTTTTTAAAAAGAACTCTTATTTTTGTCCTTATTAATGAGAATTTGTAATGCTACAAAGAATTCAGAGTCTGTATTTATTGATTGTTGCCATCTTAACTGGGGCACTTCCTTTTTGGTTGGCAATATGGACAGATATGGAGGGAAATCAGGTTTTTGCAAAGAATGAAGTATTTGTTTCCTCGGCATTTCTAGTTAGTGCAATAGCAGCTTTAGTCACAATATTTATTTTTAAAGATAGAAAACTCCAATTTGTGTTAAACAGATTGAATATCATATTAAACTTTACTTTACTTGGATTTTTCGTATACCGATCGCTAAACTTATCCGGAGAAAATTTTATTTCTGAGAAGGATATTGGGATACTTATACCAGTTATTTCTATCGTTTTTTTAGTGCTTTCTAATAAAGCAATCAAAAAGGATGAAGATCTCGTAAAATCTGTAGATCGATTGCGATAAACCTTTAGTCTTAGTATTATTAGTGCGTAAACCCGGGGGAAGCTCCGGGTTTTTTATTTCCTGGTTTCTAATTCAATTATTTCTAAGTTTTTAATGTCGCTTTTATCAATGTGAAAACGAAGCATTGTTCTAACCTGATGAAAACCATGTTTTCCAGCCGCTCCCGGATTCATATGAAGAAGATGGAGCTTTTTGTCATATATAACTTTTAAAATGTGGGAATGTCCACAAATGTATAAAGAAGGCTTATGCTTCTCTAGTAAGGTCTTAATCCTTGGCTTATAACGATTTGGATAACCTCCTATGTGGGTTATAAAAACCTTTACTTGTTCGCAGGTAAAGAATAAATCTTCTGGATACTCCATTCTGGCTTCAGCATTGTCAATATTGCCATAAACAGCACGTAACGTTTTATGTTTTTTAATGGTGTCAGTTACATTTAGATCACCAATGTCTCCTGCATGCCAGACCTCATCTGCCCAGAGAACATGCTTTAAAATAGCTTCATCTATATGGCTATGAGTATCAGAGAGTAGTAATATTTTTTTCATTTATCGGAGTCAGGAAGTGATTTTTGTTAAGAGACAGTAAGCATTTGTATCTTTACAGTGATTACAAAAATAATAGTTTAAGGTGAGATATTTTATTGAATTTGCTTACAATGGAAAGAACTATCATGGGTGGCAAAGACAACCTAGTGCTATTTCCGTTCAGGAAACGCTGGAAAACGCTTTGTCATTGTTACTTAGAGAAAACATTACCGTAACAGGGGCAGGTAGAACAGATGCTGGAGTACATGCAAAACAAATGTTTGCGCATTTTGAAAGTACTAAACTATCAGATTTTGATTTCTTAATAAATCGGTTGAATGCATTTCTCCCTTCTGATATTGCTATTACAAATGTATTTGAAGTCGCAGCAGAAGCACACGCCAGATTTGATGCAATTTCAAGAACTTATGAATATTGGGTGGTAAATAAAAAGGATCCTTTTTTAAGCGCCTATTCCTATTATTGTCACAAAAAACCAGATGTTAATTTAATGAACGAGGCAGCCGAGCTATTATATGTCTACAAAGATTTTCAATGTTTTTCTAAATCAAATACAGATGTAAAAACCTATTTGTGCGATATCAGTCAGGCTAGTTGGAAAGTTACACCAGATAAATTAGTTTTTACAATCACTGCTGATAGATTTTTAAGAAATATGGTAAGAGCCATTGTGGGTACTTTGTTAGATGTAGGTTTGGGTAAAATTTCTAAAGAAGATGTTAAAAAAATCATTGAAAGTAAAAATAGGAGTATGGCGGGGGTTTCAGTTCCAGCACATGCCTTATATTTGACTAGTGTAGTATATGCGCAACCACTATCTTAAAATTTATGAGTGATACCAATGGCAATGCATTTGACTTTAAGCTCTTTAAAAGACTTCTAAAACATACCCAACCCTATAAACTTACTTTTTATGGGGTGGCGCTAGCAGCAATAATGCTTTCAGTATTTGCAGTTGCACGACCTATTTTATTAAAGGAAACGATAGATACTTATATACTCAATAAAGACAATGAAGGCTTATTGCTTTTTGTTGGTTTTATGGCGTTGATTTTATTTTTAGAAGTAGTAAGTCAGCTAAGTTTTATTTATTACTCAAATTGGCTAGGGCAAAGTATTATTAGAGATGTACGTATCAAACTCTTTAAACATATGCTTCGTTTTAGAATGAAGTATTTTAATGATTCTTCTGTTGGTTTATTGGTTACACGAGCAGTAAGTGATATGGAGCGTATAGCCGAGATTTTTAGTCAAGGTTTTTTTATGATTGTTAGTGACCTACTAAAGATGTTAGTGGTTGCAGGAGTAATGTTATTTTTTAACTGGAAATTATCTTTAATCGTATTTGCAGTGCTTCCTGTTATCTTATATGCCACAAGGGTGTTTCAAAAGGCAATGAAGGCAGCTTTTAATGAGGTGAGAACGCAAGTGGCTAATCTAAATTCTTTTGTTCAAGAAAGAATTACTGGAATGAAAATCGTTCAGATATTTCATCGTGAAGATATTGAATTTGAGAAGTTTAGAGAGATTAATGAAAAACATAAGGTGGCTTGGGTAAAGACGGTTTTGTACAACAGTATATTTTTTCCTATAGCAGAGCTGGCATCGTCTGTAACCATTGGCTTATTGGTTTGGTACGGTGCTAAGCAAGGGGTTGCCTCCTCGGAAAATTTTGAAGCAGGAACTATTATAATGTTCATTCAAATGTCTCAAATGTTATTTAGACCATTAAGACAAATTGCAGATAAATTCAACACGCTTCAAATGGGAATGATTGCTGCCAACCGCGTATTTAAAATTTTAGATACGGAAAGTGTAATTGAAGATTTTGGAGTCAAAGAAGTAGAAAATTTAACTGGAATTATTAAATTTTCTAATGTTCATTTTGGTTATGTTAAGGACGAAGAAGTGCTCCATGGAATTTCTTTTGAAGCAAAACAAGGAGAGACGGTGGCAATTGTAGGTGCTACGGGTGCTGGGAAATCTACCATTATCAATTTGCTAAGTCGTTTTTATGATATACAAGTGGGTTCTATAACCATAGATGGAATCAATATTAGGGAGTATTCACTAGCATCTTTACGTAACAATATTGGGGTAGTACTACAGGACGTTTTTCTTTTTGCTGATACTATCCTCAATAACATAACCCTTAGAAATCCAGCTATTACCGAAGAAATGGTAGTTAAAGCTGCAAAAGAAATAGGTATTCATGACTTTTTTATGAGCTTACCTAATGGCTACAATTACAATGTCAAAGAAAGAGGAACTATGCTGTCTAGCGGGCAAAGGCAATTAATTTCATTTCTTCGTGCCTACGTAAGTAATCCAGGTGTTTTAGTGCTGGATGAAGCTACCTCTTCCGTTGATGCCTACGCCGAGAGGTTAATTCAACAAGCTACTGATAAAATTACCGAAGGAAGAACCTCTATTGTGATTGCGCACCGTTTAGCTACTATTAAAAAAGCTTCAAAAATTTTGGTGATGGATGCAGGACATATCGTGGAAACTGGAACTCATGAAGAATTGCTTCAAAAGGAAGATGGGTATTATAGAAATCTTTACGAGGTTCAATTTCTGAATGAGGAAACGCTTACATAGATCAATACAAAAATTTTAGAGAGACAAATCCTCTTAAGTAACTCGTTGTCTAGAAAGCATTATTTCTTTTAAGTAGTTTTTACCTAGTGAAATAAGTCAAAAAGGCATTAATCTTTTACAGGTATAAAAGCTTCAGGAATATCACCAGTTATTAAAAAATATGCCCCTATCATAAGCCCTACAACTACAATCAACATGATATATATGGTAAAGGCAACAAAGAAAAATACTAGGGTTTTAAACAGTATTCGTTTTAGACTTAAGTTAAAAAGTTTTTTTAATACATAGCCGTTAAAGCCTACCATTATGGCATAGGTTATAATATTGAGTGCTAAAGGAGCAACAGTATAAAATGGCAGTGTTAGTAATATCAGGGTAGAGGTTAATACAGAGCTCTGAGCACCTGTATACATGTAAATAACATTTTGTTCTGTAAAATTATATTTTTTGATATTCATGAAAACAATCATAGAAACTATCGCCATAAATGGAATGGAAAGAAAGTAAAGAAATCCTTGAAAATCCATAATACCATTCATGAATTCTGAGAAGGCCTCTTGATTTTGCCCCTGAAAATTTAGGTTGCCATAAAAACCAGGTCTAAATTTCTTGATCAAATAAAAAACTAGCCCACTATAGGTAGCCGTAATTGCTACATAATTTACCGGATTAACGTATTTTTTTCGGAGGCCAAGAATAAAACCATCAATAACTTCTACGGGTTTACTAAAAAGATCTTTAAAAGTTTTTGCAAAGGCATTATCATAATTTAAAAAGCGTTCAGAGACTTCTGCCCATAAGTTTTTTAAGGTAAGCCGGTTTCTAATCACCTTTGCTCCACATTCTTTACAGAAATTTTCTTCTTCCTTTAAATCAAGATTACAATTTCTACATTTCATGATATGTGTTATTTAAGTTAGATCGTTTTTTATTAAAACAGCCAACTCTTCTAAATTCTCATATAAGGCAAATTCTCCATTTCTAATATATGAGATTTGCCCTGTTTCTTCACTGACTACAAGCGCAAGTGCATCTGTTTTTTCGGTAATACCAACGGCTGCTCTATGCCTTAATCCAAAACGTAAGGGGATATTTCGCTCATTGCTCACCGGTAATATCACTCGGGTAGCGGTAATGTAATTGTTTTCAATAATTACTGCTCCATCGTGTAAAGGGCTATTTTTAAAAAAGATGCTCTCAATAATGGGGAGGGTAACCTCAATGTGCATTTTATCACCTGAAGATTTGATAAAATCAAGTTTATTATTTCTTTGGATAATTATAAGGGCCCCCGTTTTTGTAGTAGCCATTTTAGCGCAGGCCTCTACGATAGCATCAACATCTGTTACGATATTGGCAGCTTCATTTCTTAGTAATTTAAATTGTTTTAAAAATCGTTTTTTACCGGTGAAATTCGTAGAGCCTACCATCAATAAAAACTTACGAATTTCCTGCTGAAAAACAATGATAAGGGCAATAAGGCCAACACTCATGAATCCACCAAAAATACCACTTACCATTTTCATTTGTAGCGCCTCTGTAAGTTTCCAAATGAGATAAATGATCACAATACCAATAAAAATATTGATGGCAACCGTGCCTCTTACTAGTCTATACACATAATAAAGAAGAGTAGCCACTAGTAAAATATCAATAATGTCAATTACACTGAAATGTAAAAAGTCAAAAAGTTTCAATAGCGGAATGGATTTTGGTAAAAATAACAAAATTGCCTTATAATTTGCAATTACAATCTGGCAGTTTATCGTAATTATAAACAAACTGCTGCTCAGCAATTTTTATTTGCTCGTTAACCACTTCAGAAATTAACAAATAATTGTTTAAATATTCTTCAAATGAAAGGCGTTCATCAAAATTAAGATATAACAATGTTTTCTTTCCTTCTGAGGCAAAATCTATTTGTTCTTTTAAAAAGCTATTGAGTTCACTTACAGCAACTGGGTTAGAATCAACCGTAATTTGATTCAAATAATCAAAATTTATAGAAAGGTTGTAAAGTGGAATATGAAATTCTGGGGATTTTTTTATGTAGAATTTGGAATGTGTGTCTGGATATTTGAATTGAAAAGCAGAATAATCAATAAATGCGAGTCGTTTATAAGAAAGATCTAAGACAGAGAAATAGTTTTTCATTCCTTCTTTACTGTGAATACTTTTTTTAGTTCTTTTTTTATGAAGAAGTGCCAGTTTAGGGAGTACTTTCTTCAAAGACAAACGCGCATCTATGTGAACAATCCAATTTGTATTAAGAATTAAATTTTTACGATTCAATGTTACGCTGTCTACTTCTTTGATGTTATAAAACAAATAGGCTTGAGAATGATTATTTATATCTGTTATAGAACTTCGATTAACCTTTGAAAGCTGAATTTCTGGTGGTTGCGAACAATTGACTGTGTATGTAAAAATTAATAATAATAGAAAAATTCTCTTCATTACAGATGCTTTTTAAGCTGTGTAATTAATTTTACACATTCTTTGGCTTCTTTTACATCATGCACTCTTAGTATTTGAGCTCCTTTTTGCAATGCAATAGTGTGCAGTACAGAAGTTCCATTTAGAGCCTCATTTGCAGAAATATCTAAAACCTTCCAGATCATTGACTTCCGGCTTACTCCAATTAACAATGGTAATTCATTGAATTTGAATAACGCTAGTTTTGAAAGAAGTTCATAATTATGAGCTATTGTTTTGCCAAATCCAAAACCAGGATCTAAAATAATATCATTAATTCCAAAAGATCTTGCCTTAGCAATTCTCTCAGAAAAAAATAATAGAATTTCCTGTACTATATTATCATAATTGGGCTGTTGTTGCATCGTTTTTGGATTTCCCTGCATATGCATCATTACATAGGGAGTGTTTTTTTCTGCTACTACAGAAAAGATATTTTCATCTACTTTTCCCGCAGTAATATCATTAACAATGGCTGCACCTGCATCAATACAGGCACCTGCTATCTCGCTTCTAAAAGTATCTATGGATAATAAGACATCAGGAAACTCAACACTTAACATTTCAAAAACTGGTAATACACGTTGTAATTCTTCCTTTTCGGAAATATCTGGAGCACCTGGTCTGGAGCTATACCCTCCTATATCAATAAAGTTGGCTCCTTCTTCTATGAGCAACTTCACCTGCTTCAGGATAGCTTTTTCATCTTGAAAGCGTCCTCCATCAAAAAAAGAATCAGGAGTTACATTTAAAATTCCCATTACTTTTGGTTCTGTAAGATCAATTAATGTCCCTTTACAATTAATATTCATGGTTTAAACAACTAGTTAGGCAGAGATTTGAAAAAAAAAAGAACTTCTAACTCTGAACTTTGAACAATTCGAAATTTTAAGCGAAATTTACGCAAAATACAAACAAAAGTATGCAAGACACCTCAAAACAATATGATGAAGTAATAGCCATTTGTCGAGATTTGTTTGTTAATAAAATGAAAGATTATGGCAGTGCATGGCGCATACTTAGGCTTCCTTCTCTTACAGACCAGATTTTTATTAAAGCACAACGTATAAGAAGTTTACAGGAAAATGAAACCCGCAAAGTAAATGAAGATGAGGTTTCTGAGTTTATTGGAATTATTAATTACGCTATTATGGCGCTAATTCAACTTGAAAAAGGAATAGCAGAGCAGCCAGATTTTTCGTTGGATGAAGCCATGAGATGTTATGATATACATATTAGAAAGACAAAGGCACTCATGGAGAATAAAAATCACGATTATGGAGAAGCTTGGAGGGAGATGCGCATTAGCTCACTTACAGATTTGATTCTTCAAAAGCTACTCAGAGTGAAGCAAATTGAAAATAATAAAGGTAAGACACTGGTAAGTGAAGGAATAGACGCAAATTATCAAGACATGATTAATTATGCAGTATTTGCATTGATATTGTTTGAGCAAAATAAATAATAAAAAGAAATTGGTGAAGCATGAAATGGATAGTGCAAATAATTAGATTTTTTGTAGGTGTTTTATTCATTGTTAGTGGGTTTGTGAAACTAAATGATCCCGTAGGCTTTTCTTTTAAATTAGAAGAATATTTTAGTCAAGGAGTACTAAATCTTCCATTTTTAGAACCCTATGCGTTGATTATTGCTTTAATAGTGGTAATTGCAGAGGTTGTGTTAGGTGTAATGTTATTGGTAGGGTTTAAGCCTAAATTTACATTATGGTCTTTATTGTTGATGATTGTATTTTTTACGTTTCTCACTTTTTATTCTGCTTACTTCAATAAGGTGACTGATTGTGGCTGTTTTGGAGATGCAGTAAAACTTACTCCTTGGGAGTCTTTTACAAAAGACATTGTATTATTGGTACTTATATTGCTATTGTTTTTTAATGCTAAATTAATTAAACCATTTATTACGAAGAGATTTGCCACCTTTAGTATGATTCTAAGCTTGTTAGCATGTATTGCCTTTGCAAATCATGTTTTGAATCATCTCCCTGTTATTGATTTTAGAGCCTATAAAGAAGGATCTAATATTATGGAAAACATGAATATTCCAGAAGAAGCACCTAAACCCATATATGAATATGCATGGAAGTTTAAGGTGAATGGAAAAGAGCAGATTATAAAAACACCTGGTGATTATCCTTCAATAGATGGTGAATTTATTGGAGTAGAAACTACCTTGCTTCAGGCTGGTTATGAGCCTCCGGTACACGATTTTACTATAGAAAGGGAAGGGGAAGATTATACAAAAGAGATGTTATTGGAAGATAATTTGCTTATGGTGATTTCTTATGATCTTTTAAAATCGTCTCCAGAAGGTTTAGCAGAAATAAAAACAGTGGCAGAACTAGCCAAAAAGAATGGGTATAAAATCATAGGAATGTCTGCTTCCTCATATAAGGAGGTTTTAAAAATCAAAAAATTACATCAATTAGATTTTGACTTTTACTTTACAGACCAGACTACGCTAAAAACTATTGTAAGATCTAATCCTGCGGTGGTTAAATTAAAAAAGGGAACAATACTTCAAAAAGTGCATTATAATGACTTGGATAGATTGGAATTTTGAAAGGATAAATATATTGCATTTTTACCTTTGTAAAATGAAACATAACTATATAACTAAATAAAGAAACAAAATATCATGAGAAACAAAATTGTTGCAGGAAACTGGAAAATGAATAATGACCTTGCAGAAACAGAAGCTTTAATAACTGAACTAAAAAATACATTAGATGCTACTGATGCTGAGGTAATGATAGCGCCAGCGTTTACCAATTTGTTTCGTGCTTTTGAAACATGCCGTCAATCTAATATAGAAGTAGTAGCACAAAATATGCATTTCGCTGCAAATGGCGCTTATACAGGTGAGGTGTCGGCAAGTATGTTAAAGAGTGTAGGTGTTAATACGGTAATTCTTGGTCATTCAGAAAGAAGAGCCTATTTTGGTGAAAATGATGAGCTTTTAGCTAAAAAAGTAAATACAGCACTTGAAAATGAAATGCGCATTATATTTTGTTTTGGAGAAGAACTAGAAGATAGAAAAAGTGATAAGCATTTTGAAATCGTTGAAAGCCAGCTTAAAAATGCTTTATTCCATTTAGAAGCTGCTGCCTGGGATACTATCGTGTTGGCTTATGAGCCTGTTTGGGCTATAGGAACTGGAGAAACAGCTTCTCCAGAACAGGCTCAAGAAATGCATCAATTTATTCGTAAGACAATTACCGCTGCATATGATGAAGCCTTAGCCTCTAAAATTTCAATTCTTTATGGGGGCAGTGTGAAACCAGCAAACGCTAAAGAAATTTTTTCAAAGCCAGATGTTGATGGAGGATTAATAGGAGGAGCGTCTTTAAAAGCTTCAGATTTTGCCTCTATTATAGCAGCAATTTAGGGTGAATGGAGGAATTAGAGCTAGTTGAGGTTACCATAAAAGACCTACATGTTCTAAGAGAGTTAAGTATTCATACCTTCTCTGAGAAGTTTTCTGAAGGTAATAACAAGCAAGATCTCTATTCTTATTTGGAGAGCGCTTTTAGTAAAAAGCAGCTATCTAAAGAGTTAATAAACAAGAACTCGCACTTTTATTTTGTAAAGTTAGGGCAGTTGATTGTTGGTTATTTAAAACTCAATATAGGAGATGCTCAAATAGAATTAAAAACAGAGAATAGTGCAGAATTAGAACGTATTTATGTCTTAAAATCCTATCAAAGAAAAGGAATTGGTCATTTTTTAATCAATTTTGCTATTGAATGGGCTGTTGAGTATAAATTGGATTTTATATGGCTGGGAGTTTGGGAAAAGAATGACTCGGCTATTAGATTTTATGAAAGACATGGCTTTACTGCATTTGGTGTTCATCATTTTATGGTAGGAACAGATAAGCAAACAGACGTAATGATGAAACTTAAATTAAGAGAATAATCAATGAATTACTATGAATACAGATTTGTGGTGTCACCTAAGGATCCTGGAGAGGATATTTTGGCGGCGCAGCTGGGTATTTTAGGTTTTGAAAGTTTTCTTTCTGAAGAAGATTCTTTAATGGCCTATATTCCAGAGACAGATTGGAAGCCTGAAATTTTAGAAGAATTATACTTTCTCAAGAACCCTAATTTTACCACTAAATTTACTTACAAACAAATTGAACAACAAAACTGGAATGAGGAATGGGAGAAAAATTTTCATCCCATAGTTGTAAATGATCAATGTTCTGTTAGGGCTCCATTTCACGAAATACCTAGTACTAAGTTCGATATTGTAATAGAACCAAAAATGAGTTTTGGAACAGGGCATCATGAAACCACGCATATGATGATTGAGCATATTTTAAAGCTTAATGTAAAGGATAAAACTGTTTTGGATATGGGTTGCGGCACAGGAATTTTAGCAATTTTGGCTGATATGAAAGGTGCAAAAAAAGTAGATGCAATAGATATAGATAATTGGTGTTATCAAAATTCATTAGAGAATATAGAAAGAAATAATTGTCAAAATACTTCTGTTTATGAAGGAGATTCATCTTTATTAAATGCTCAAAAATATGATCTAATTATCGCAAATATTAATAGAAATATTCTGCTTGAAGACATAAAAGTCTATACTAAGGTTTTATCTGGAAAGGGGATACTTCTTTTAAGTGGTTTTTATGAAAAAGATATCATAATAATTGATGAATGCTGTGTCAAGTATTCGTTAAAATTAACTGAAAAATTGGAGAAGAATTCTTGGGTTTCTTTAAAATACGTAAATTAGCAAAAAATTCCCCAGATGAGTACACAGGAAAAAAGTTTAGAAGATCTGCTCATTTTAGAAGAGGTTGACAAGCAAAATGAGATCATTCTTTTTAATGATGATGTCAATACATTTGATCATGTGGTAGATACGTTAATCTACGCATGTGATCATACTCCTGAGCAGGCAGAACAGTGTTCTATTATTGTTCATTATAAAGGAAAGTGTACGGTTAAAACCGGTCCTTACGAAGAATTAAAACCCAGATGTAGTAAGCTCCTTCAGGCTGGTTTAAGTGCAGAAATTGTCTAATTTTTAGCACTTTTTTTTTACATTAAAAAACACTTAAAAAATAAAAGGTGTATTTTTAGCATATTTCACTCCCTTTAATTTAGTAATCCATTATATTAGGGCTTTTAAATTTTCGGTATATGGCATTTGTTACTTTTGCAGGCTTTACTCTTCTCGTAGGATTGATCTCATATTTTGCAACCCGAAAAACCGATGAATCCTCGTCTGATGGATATTTTCTTGGCGGCAGAAGCCTTACAGCTGGGGTTATAGCAGGTTCACTTTTATTAACCAATCTGTCTACAGAACAAATAGTTGGTTTAAATGGACAGGCATATGAGCAAGGTATTTTAGTAATGGCTTGGGAGACTCTTGCAGCTATTGCTATGGTAGTTACGGCACTGTTTTTATTACCTCGTTATCTAAAGGGTGGAATTACTACTGTACCTCAATTTTTACAAGACCGTTATGATACCACAACAAAGACAATAACGTCTTTATTGTTTTTATCTGGTTATGTGGTGGTGTTTTTACCAATTGTTTTATATTCTGGATCTTTAGCCATTGTAACGATGTTTAATATACCAGAAGAATTTGGTATATCTCATTCCACAGCCATTTGGTTATGTGTGTGGGGTATTGGTATTATTGGATCTATTTATGCGGTTTTTGGTGGATTGAAGGCGGTGGCGGTGTCAGACACAGTGAATGCCGTAGGATTGTTAATTGGAGGAATACTAATTCCTATTTTTGGATTAATGTACATTGGAGATGGAGATATGTTGAGTGGGCTTACTACGTTAATCAACTCAAATCCAGACAAATTTGATTCCATAGGAAGCGAAACTAGTTATATTCCCTTTGGGACTATTTTTACAGGGATGATGCTAGTGCAATTGTTTTATTGGGGAACTAATCAAGCAATTATTCAAAGAGCGCTTGCCGCTAAAAACCTTAAAGAAGGACAAAAAGGCCTTTTATTAGCAGCCTTTATAAAAATATTAGGGCCACTAATAGTAGTACTACCTGGTATTATTGCTTTTCATATTTTTGGTGGAGATCTTGAAATACCAGATCAAGCATATCCTAAATTGGTAAATACGGTATTGCCTCTTTCACTAGTAGGTTTCTTTGCTGCGGTTCTTTTTGGAGCTATTTTAAGCTCTTTTAATAGTGCTCTGAATAGTTCAGTTACTCTTTTTGGGATTGATATTTATAAAGAATATATAAACAAAGAAGCTTCAGAATCAACCATTGTAAAATATGGAAAAGCTTTTGGGGTATTTCTGGCTGTTTTATCTATGTTAATTGCTCCTTTTATAGCAAATGCTCCAGATGGTCTTTTTGGATACCTTCAAGAAGTAAATGGATGCTATAGTATACCAATACTTACCATTATTGTGGTTGGATATCTTACCAAAAGAGTACCAGCGCTTGCAGCAAAAATTGGAATTATTTCTGGCGTAGTATTATATTCTTTAAGTCAGTTTGTATTAAAACCTCATTTTATATCTAAAGCAGTAGAAGCTGCTAAAGCTTCGGGGATTACAAACCCAGATCAACTTAAAGAGGTTGAGATACTCGCCTATCCGCATTTTCTTCATATAATGGCAATTCTTTTTGTTTTAAATATTTTGATTATGTTAGTGATAGGTTTTATTAAACCTCGTAAAGTAGCCTTTGATCTTCCTTATACAAAGCAAGTAGAAATTACACCATACAAGTTTGTTAAACCTATAGGTTTAGGTATTATAATTACAGTAATCTTTATTTATATCTATTTTTCATAAAAATCATGCAATCGTATATAGGTGCCATATTTTGGCTTTTCACTTTTCTTTCTTTTAGTCAGGATCTGCCGCCTATTATACAATATTCTTATAATCAATATGGCGGAGGAAGTCAGAATTGGATGCTTTCTCAGAATGAAGAGAAACATGTTTTTGTAGCAAATAATGAGGGATTACTTCATTTTAGTGGTGAAAAATGGCGACTCTATCCTTCTCCCAATGAAACCATTCTGCGTTCTGTTAAATGTGTTGGAAATAAAATCTACACCGGCGCATACATGGAGTTTGGATATTGGTCTTTTGACAATCAAAAGGAACTCGTTTATACTTCTCTTAGCGATCAAATAAAAGGAAAAATTATTGAGGATGAACAGTTTTGGGGCATCATTGAATATGATCAATGGATGCTGTTTCAATCACTTGATCGTATTTATCTGTATAATACGAATAAAGACACCTTTGAAGTTATAGATACACCTTCTGGAATACTCAAAATATTTAAATCAAAAGAAACGGTATTATTTCAATCCAATGATAATTCGCTTTATGAAATAAGAAATGGTACATCACATTTAGTTTCAGCAGATGTGAATATCAAAAAAAACCGGATTATAAATGTTTTTGATCATCCAAGAGGTCACTTGTTGCATACCCGTAATAATGGTTTTTACCTCTTTAAAGATGGAGAAATAAGTAAGTGGAATACCGAAACCGATGAGTTGCTCAGTAGTGTAAATGCTTATAGTAGCATCCAACTAGAAAATAAAAATATTGTTATTGGAACCATAGCTAAGGGAGTTATTTTGCTCAATTCTAAAGGAGAATTAGTAAATCAAATCAGGCAGGTAGACGGACTGGGCAATAATACGGTACTTTCTTTATTAGAAGATACATCAGGAAATCTATGGGCTGGTCTGGATAATGGGATCAATTGTGTAAATCTAAAATCTGCAATCCGCACTTTTAATGACGATTCTGGAATTTTAGGAACTGTTTATGCATCCATGTTTCACAATGAAAATCTTTATGTGGGAACCAACCAGGGGCTATTTGTTAAATTAAAAAATGGTGCTAGAAGTTTCAAATTAATAGAAGGAACTGGAGGACAGGTATGGTCTTTGTTTACGCATGATAATACACTTTTTTGTGGTCACGATTTTGGAACGTTTATAATTGAAAATGGAAAAGCAGCCTTATTGAATGGTTCTTCTGGCACCTGGCACTTCTCTGCCGTAAAGAACAAACCTGAAATATTGCTTCAGGGCGGGTATAACGGATTTAGTGTGCTTAGAAAATTTGAAGATAAATGGATTTATTCAAACAAAATAAAAGACTTTAATCTTTCTTCAAAACACTTTGAATTATTGAATGATAATGAAGCATTTATGAGTCATGAATATAAGGGTGTTTTTAAAATACTGTTTGACAAAGATTATAAACGGGTTATAAGTTCAGAAGAATTAGAATCTCCTATAAAAGGTAAAGATGCAAGTCTTGTTAAGTATAATGACAATCTCTACTATTTTTACCGAGAAGGGATTTTTAAGTATCATAAAAAAGAGGCTACTTTTTATAAAGACACTCTTATTAGTAATATTTTTAAAGATGATAAATACATTTCTGGAAAGATGGTTGTTACCGAAGATAACAGATTGTGGTTATTTTCTCGTAATAAAATAATACACATAACGCCCGGAAAATTAAGTAAAGAACCGGTCATTGATTTTCTATTTATTCCCTTAATGCTTCGTCAAACAACTACAGGTTATGAAAATGTAACATTGATAGATGATCAGACCTTTTTATTTGGTGCTAACGATGGTTATTTTCTAGTAGATTTATCATCTTATAAAATTTCAAAAGGTCTCATAAGTATTAACAAGATAGTTCAAAAAAATGCGGATGCTACTTCTAGAATAATAGCGTTTGATGAAGAAGCACAGCTTCCGTTTAAAAACAATACGATCGCTTTTGAATATGGCACACCAATTTACGACAAATATAGTATTACAGAATATCAATATTATCTTGAACCCTATAATGAATCATGGAGTAAGTGGAGCGAGGAGAATCATATTAATTTTGATAACCTTCCTTTTGGCGAGTATACATTTAAAGTAAGGTCTAGATGTGGAAAAAATCTTAGTGAAAATGTCGCTTCGTTTAGATTTACGGTACTAAAACCTTGGGCCTTGTCTACAAAAGCATTAGTGCTATATTTTATCTTATTTGTTCTATTAGGATTTCTTATCCATTATGCCTATCGTTCCTACTACCGTAAGCAAGAAGCTGCCCTTATAGAGGAGAATAGTAAAAAACTAAGATTACAGCAGCTTGCCAATGAGCAGGAGATTGTTAAAATGAGAAATCAACAGTTACGTCAAGACATAGAAAGCAAGAATAGAGAGTTGGCAGTTTCCACAATGAACTTAATTAATAAGAACGAAATTTTAGGACAAATTAAAAAGAGCTTAAAAGTACAGGAGGAAAAGGGCGTTAATTTAAAATCTGTATTGCGAATAATAGATCAGAATATTAATGAAGAAGACAACTGGAATATATTTAAAGATGCTTTCAATAATGCCGATAAAGACTTTTTGAAAAAGGTAAAAAAGAAGCATCCTGCTTTAACGCCCAATGATTTAAGACTTTGCGCTTATCTAAGGTTAAATTTATCCTCAAAAGAAATAGCGCCTTTACTCAATATATCGCCTCGAAGCGTAGAGATAAAAAGATATCGTTTGCGAAAAAAAATGGAATTGGTACATGAGAAAAGCCTCGTGGAATACATTTTGGAGATCTAAAGTACTTGTTTTAAGGTTGCCTGATTCCAAGAATTATAATTTCAATACAATTGAAGTAAAACAAGTTGATTAAAAGCAGACAATAATTAAAGGCTTTAATACTATTAAAATTCTAGTTTTTTAAAATAAAAAAACAAACTTTATGAGTTATTTTACAAAATGTGCAACTCTCTTGATATGCAGTTTATTACTTTTTAATTCCTGTTCTGAAAAAAATAAAAAAGCAATGTCAAACATCAGTGGTAATGATGAGATAGAGAAAAAAGTAGACTCTGTTTTAAAATTGATGACTCTTCCTGAAAAAATTGGACAAATGAATCAGTATAATGGCTTTTGGGATGTTACAGGCCCCGCTCCAAAAGAAGGCGACGCTGAAAAAAAATATGAAGACTTGAGAAATGGTCTTGTAGGTTCCATGTTAAATGTAAGAGGTGTTGAGCAGGTAAGAGCAATTCAAAAGATAGCCGTAGAAGAAACACGTTTGGGAATACCATTAATTATTGGTTTTGATGCTATTCACGGTTATAAAACCTTGAGTCCAATACCTTTGGCAGAAGCCGCAAGCTGGGATTTGGAGGCAATACGCAAGTCGGCAGAAGTATCTGCTGCTGAAACAGCTGCTGTTGGAATCAACTGGACATTTGCTCCAATGGTAGATATCTCAAGAGATCCAAGGTGGGGCCGAGTGATGGAAGGAGCTGGTGAAGATCCTTTTCTTGGGAGTAGAATAGCAGAAGCCAGAATCAAAGGTTTTCAAGGAGAAGATTTAAGTGACCCCTTTACAATAGCTGCCTGTGCTAAGCACTTTGCAGCATACGGTTTTGTGGAGGGTGGCTTAGATTATAATACGGTAGACATAGGCACTTCTACTTTATATAATGTAGTGCTACCACCTTTTAAAGCCGCAGCAGATGCCGGAGTTAAAACCTTTATGAATGCTTTTAACGTTTTAAATGCAATCCCTGCTACTGGAAATAAGTTTTTACAAAGAGATATTTTAAAAGAAGATTGGAGTTATGATGGTTTCGTAGTGTCTGATTGGGAGTCTATAGAAGAAATGATTTGGCATGGATATGCTGAAGATGCAAAAGAAGCTGCTTACATAGCTGCAAGCGCAGGCTCTGATATGGATATGGAGTCTGCTTTATATTTAGATAATCTAGAGGTATTAATAAAAGAAGGGAAAATTAAAGAATCCTTAATAGATGATGCAGTTCGTAGAATTTTAAGAGTGAAATTTGAGTTAGGTCTTTTTGATGATCCTTATAGATATTGTAATACTCAAAGAGAAAAAGAGACGCTGGGAAAGAAAGAACATCATGAGGCAGTTTTGGATATGGCTTTAAAATCTATTGTCTTATTGAAGAATGAAAACAACTTATTGCCAATTAAAAAAGAAGGTCAGAAAATAGCACTAATTGGTGCTTTAGCTAATGATAAAAATAGTCCTTTAGGAAGCTGGCGGCTAGCCGCAGATGATAATACTGCTATTTCAGTACTGGAAGGAATGAACGAATATAACGGTAATTCTATGAGCTTTGAAAAGGGACCTAACTTAATTAAAGGAAAGCCTTCTTTCGTTTTGGAGACCGAAATAAATACAACAGATAGAACAGGTTTTGAAGCGGCAGTGAACGCAGCTAAAAATTCAGATGTTGCAGTACTGGTGTTAGGGGAATACGGATATCAAAGTGGCGAAGCCCGTAGTCGTGTGTCTCTAGAATTACCGGGAATGCAGCAAGAATTGCTTGAGGCAGTCTATGAGGTGAATAAAAATGTAGTACTGGTTTTAATGAATGGTAGACCTCTTATTTTAAATTGGGCTGATAAAAATATTCCAGCAATTGTGGAAACATGGCAATTAGGCACACAAAGCGGACATGCAATCGCAAAAGTATTATATGGTGATTATAACCCATCTGGCAAGCTTCCAATGAGTTTTCCAAGAAGTGTGGGTCAAATACCAATTTATTATAACCATAGAAGCACTGGTAGGCCAGAACAAGATGAAGATTTGGTTTTTTGGACTCATTATGGAGATGTTGAGAACTCTCCTCTATACCCTTTTGGGTACGGTTTGAGTTATACTACATTTGAATACAAAAATCTCGAGTCAGATGCCATGAATTTTAAGGGTGATAAGTCAATTACATTTCAGGTAGAAGTTTCAAATACCGGAGCTATAGCTGGCAAAGAAGTAGTACAATGGTATCTCCAAGATATTGCAGGAAGTGCCACTAGACCTGTAAGAGAGCTAAAAGGGTTTGAATTGGTTACATTAGAAGCAGGGCAATCTAAAGTAGTGTCTTTTACCATAAACAAAGAAACCATTACATACTATTCAGGTAACAATCAATGGGAAGCAGAGCCAGGAACATTTAAAGTATATGTTGGTGGCAATTCAAATGCATCCTTAAAACAAGAATTTAATTATATAAAATAAACAAAAGTTGCTGCAAAGATAAGCTGCTGTATTTCCGTATGAGTTTATTTTAAAATATTAGAAAAATCAGTAATTTAATTTTTGTTTAGGGTTTTTAACCTTCTTTAATTTGAGGGTTAACCGTAATTTTTACGCATTATTTTAATGTGTTTTACTTGAGAGTAAAAATTAACATTTACGGTATTTACCTGATTTTTGCAAATGTATTTCGTCGATAAAACCTCTCCCCATAACGATTTGAAAACTCTTTCTTAACATTGCATTTAATTTATCAAAACCGCAATTAACCTGAATTTTTGTTAAAAGATTCTTTGTTTAACTGATTTTAATTCAGTAAAATTAATTTTTTTGTAGATTTGTTGCATAATTAGCAAGATATAAAGTGTATGCAATAGTCAGTTATTTTTAGCTAATTGTTAACATAAAATCAAAAATCTCACAAAATGAAAAATCTTAATTTAAAAGTTGTAATGTCTTTCCTAGGATTAGGTTTGATATTTGTTTCTTGTAACAAAGACGAAGCAACAGAAATCAACAATTCTCAGGCAATAGCACCTGAGGTAATTGAAAAAGTGAAATCACTTGCACTGAATCCTGAGGGAATGACTATTCAAGACGTTGAACGTCCAGATGGTAGCACAGAAACTGTGTACATGGTAGAAGGTGATATCGCTATTGCTGCAGAGCAGTTAGAAGCAATGAGTATCTTTGAAGGTATAACTTCAGAACAGTACCGTACAAATAATTTAGTTAGTTCCCCACAGACAATAACAGTCATTGGATATACCGGAGGGTCTTATGCTTTAACATCAAAAATGCGTACCGCTTTAGGTTGGGCTATTGACAATTACAATGCTCTTAATATTGGGCTTAATTTTTCATTGAGTTTTAGAGCAAGTACTAATGCGGATATTGTAGTTTATAGAAATTTTCAAAACTCAGGAGCAGGTGGATCAGCGGGTTTTCCTTCAGGAGGAAGTCCTAATAAGTATGTACAAATTTTTGCAGGGATGCAGAATTATGATACCAATGTAAATGAACATGTAATAGGTCATGAAATTGGTCATAGTCTGGGTTTAAGACATACAGATTATTTTAGTCGCCAAAGCTGTGGTGGGTTCCAAAACGAAGGAGATAGTGGAGTTGGAGCTATTTATATTCCTGGAACTCCGTCAGGATTTGATCCTAATTCTTTAATGTTATCTTGTTTTAGTCTCGGGGAAGACGGTGAGTTTGGTCCGTTTGATATAGTAGCATTAGAGTTCTTATATTAAATTTAGATTAATCCAAAAAAGTATACACTTTAAAAAAAAGAGCGCGTTATGCGCTCTTTTTTGATTCATTTAAATAGTAAGTATTTTCCTTATGACTAGATTTTACTCAAGTGAAAACAATGGTTTTATTGTTGTAGACCATTGTTTTTCTTGCCAAATGCAATTTTATCGCTCGTGAAAGTACTATCTTCTCAAGATCACGTCCTTTTGCTATAAAATCTTTAATGGTATGTACATGACTTACCTGAGTAGTGTCTTGTTCGATAATAGGGCCTGCATCTAATTCTTCGGTAACATAATGGCTGGTAGCTCCAATAATTTTAACCCCACGTTCAAAAGCCGAATGATAAGGTTTGGCGCCTGGAAATGCGGGAAGAAAAGAGTGATGAATATTGATAATTCGATTTGTATAATGGCTAATTAATGAGCCCGAAACAATTTGCATATACCTTGCTAAAACAATGAAATCTACTTTGTGAGCTGCTAATAATTCTAATTGACGTTGTTCTGCGGCAACTTTAGTTTCCTTAGTCACGGGGATATGAAAAAAAGGAATCTCAAAATTTTCTGCAATAAACCCTAAGTCTTTGTGATTACTTATAATAAAAGGTATTTTTACACCAAGTTCTCCAGAACGGTACCTTGCAAGAATATCAAATAAACAATGATCGTATTTTGATACAAAAATAGCCATATTGGGAATGTTTTGAGCATCAAATAACTGCCAATACATTTTGTATTTTTTAGCCAATGAACTGTGAAAATTGGATTCAAAACTCGCTTTATCAAAAGTAGGGTTTTCAAAAGCACATTCTAGACGCATAAAAAAAGCTTTATGCTGGCTGTCAACATGTTGGTCTATGTAAGTGATGTTTCCAGATTGTTGTTGCACAAAACTGGTGACAGATGCGATGATGCCTTTTTGATCTGGACAATGAATAAGTAATGTAAGATGATTCATTCGTAATTGAATAATTAAAATTGATCAAGAAATAAAAATTTAAAATTACTTCAAAATGCAAAGGTTTTAATTAGACATTAAATTTTTATATAAATATGAGTAATACATCAATTTTTTTGAGAATTCCGTAAATTGCACCCTTAAATAACTCGTTTAATTATCAATGGAACAAATAAAGCCCTATCAGCCCCAAAATAAAGTAAGAATAGTTACTGCTGCCTCTCTTTTTGATGGGCATGATGCAGCCATCAATATCATGCGACGGATCATTCAGTCTACTGGAGTAGAGGTTATTCATCTGGGGCACGATCGCAGTGTAGAAGAAGTGGTGAATTGTGCCATTCAAGAAGATGCCAATGCAATTGCGATGACTTCCTACCAAGGTGGGCATAATGAGTATTTTAAGTACATGCATGATTTACTTAAGGAAAAAGGGGCAGGTCACATAAAAATATTCGGTGGAGGTGGAGGTACCATACTTCCAGACGAAATCAATGCCTTGATGGACTACGGAGTTACCCGAATTTACCATCCAGATGATGGGAGAGCTATGGGATTGCAAGGGATGATTAATGACCTCGTTCATCAATCTGATTATGCCATTGGAGAGAATGTGAATGGTGAATTCGCAAATATTTCAGCTTCCAATCATAGAGAGATTGCAAGAGTGATCTCTGCTGCTGAGAATTTCCCTCAGAAACATGCAGACGCTTTAGCTAAGATAAGAAGTGAGGCAAAAACAATTCAGATACCCGTTTTGGGAATTACCGGAACTGGAGGCGCTGGAAAGTCTAGTTTAGTAGATGAACTAGTGCGAAGGTATCTTATTGATTTTGAAGATAAAACAATTGCAGTAGTGTCTGTAGACCCCTCTAAAAGAAAGACAGGAGGAGCTTTACTAGGAGATCGGATAAGAATGAATGCTATTAAAAATAGCAGGGTGTACATGAGGTCTCTGGCAACCAGACAGTCTAATCTTGCCCTATCCAAATATGTAGATGACGCCATCTCTATTTTGAAAGTAGCTGGTTTTGACTTAATCATTCTAGAAACTTCAGGGATCGGACAAAGTGATACAGAGATTCTTGATCATTCAGACGCATCCTTATATGTTATGACTCCAGAATACGGAGCCGCTACTCAATTAGAAAAAATTGATATGCTTGATTTTGCAGATGTAATAGCCCTTAATAAGTTTGATAAAAGAGGTGCATTAGATGCTATTCGGGATGTGAAAAAACAATATCAGCGAAATCATCAATTATGGGATACTAATACAGAAAAAATGCCGGTTTATGGAACCATTGCCTCTCAGTTCAATGATCCGGGAACCAATACTTTATATAGGGTATTAATAAATAAGGTGAATGAAAAAACGGGAGCCGGATTTGAAAGCTCTTTTCAGATTACAGAGGCAATGTCTGAAAAACAATATATAATTCCGCCTAATCGTACACGTTATTTATCGGAGATTACCGAAAATAACCGGGGTTATACCAAAAGATCTGAAGAGCAAGTGAAAGTGGCACAGCAACTTTTTGGCATCTTTAAAACAGTAGAGACATTAGCAGAGAAAACACCCAAACTCACTACCTATGGAATTGAAGTTGAAACGGTAGCTGCTAGCACACAAGATTTTGTAGATTTATTGGTCAAGGAGTTTGACAGGGTTAAGATGAATTTAGATCCCCATCATTGGGAAACCCTTTTGAATTGGCAAGAAAAGGTGAAGAGATATAAAGATCCGGTATACACCTTCAAAGTAAGAAATAAAGAAATAAAGATTGAAACGCATACAGAATCGCTGTCTCATATTCAAATACCTAAAGTAGCTTTACCGCGCTTTGAAGCATGGGGAGATATTTTAAGGTGGATTCTTAAAGAGAATGTACCTGGAGAATTTCCATTTACCGCAGGTATTTATCCATTTAAAAGACAAGGAGAAGACCCCACTCGTATGTTTGCCGGAGAAGGCGGGCCAGAACGTACCAATAGACGTTTTCATTATGTAAGTATAGGATTGCCCGCAAAGCGTCTATCTACTGCATTTGATTCGGTTACCTTATACGGTAACGATCCAGATTATCGTCCAGATATTTATGGAAAGGTAGGTAATTCTGGTGTTTCCGTTTGTTGTTTAGATGATGCCAAGAAATTGTATTCAGGGTTTAATCTGGCAGATCCTATGACCTCGGTGAGTATGACCATTAATGGTCCTGCACCTATGCTTTTAGGCTTTTTTATGAATGCCGCTATAGATCAGCAATGCGAATTGTATATCAAAGAAAACGGATTAGAAGAAGAAGTAGCCAAAAAAATAACGGCTATTTATACAAAGAAAGGAGTACAACGTCCTGAATATCATGGAGATCTCCCAGAAGGAAATGATGGTTTAGGATTAATGTTATTAGGAGTAACAGGAGATCAAATACTACCAGAAGCAATATATAAAGAAATTAAAGCCAGCACACTAGCACAAGTTAGAGGTACGGTACAGGCCGATATTTTAAAGGAAGATCAGGCGCAAAATACCTGTATTTTTTCTACGGAGTTTGCCTTGCGTTTAATGGGTGACGTACAGGAATATTTTATACAGCAAAAAATCAGAAACTTCTATTCGGTTTCTATATCAGGATATCATATAGCAGAAGCAGGGGCTAATCCTATTAGTCAGTTAGCATTTACACTGGCAAATGGCTTTACGTATGTAGAATACTATTTGAGCCGTGGTATGGATATTAATGAATTTGGGCCCAATCTGTCTTTTTTCTTTTCTAACGGAATTGATCCGGAATATGCGGTAATTGGAAGGGTGGCTCGCAAAATTTGGGCTAAAGCTATGCGTTTAAAATATGGAGCCAATGAAAGAGCGCAAATGCTCAAATACCATATTCAAACCTCTGGTAGGTCTTTACATGCGCAGGAAATTGATTTTAATGACATTCGTACCACTTTACAAGCCTTGTATGCAATCTATGATAATTGCAATTCACTACATACCAATGCCTACGACGAAGCCATCACCACACCAACAGAAGAGAGTGTGCGCAGAGCTATGGCTATACAATTAATCATCAATAAAGAATTAGGGCTTTCTAAGAATGAAAATCCTATTCAGGGTGCATTTATTATTGAAGAGCTTACAGATCTAGTAGAAGAAGCCGTTTATATAGAGTTTGATCGTATAACGGAAAGGGGAGGCGTATTAGGGGCTATGGAAACTATGTATCAACGTTCAAAAATTCAAGAAGAAAGCCTGTATTACGAAACCTTAAAGCATACCGGAGAGTTTCCCATTATTGGCGTAAATACCTTTTTAAGTAGTAAAGGCTCACCAACAGTACTTCCAGCAGAAGTAATACGAGCTACCGAAGAAGAAAAAGAAGAACAGATTCAAACCTTAAAAAATCTTCAAAAAGGCAATAAGGCAGCAGCCACAAAAAAATTAGAAAACATTAAAAGAGTTGCTGTGCAAAATGAGAACATCTTTGAAGAATTAATGGAAGCTTCTAAAGTATGCTCATTGGGTCAAATTACAGATGCACTTTTTGAAGTGGGTGGGCAGTATCGCAGAAATATGTAATTTTAATAGGTAAGATAACTGGTTTGTTTCAATTTAAGTATCTTTAAAATTGAAACAAATCAGCCAGCTAATGTTTGCCAGTATAGAATATAGTGTTACTGCACTTGTGTGTTTAATTACGGCCTTCGTTATTCAGCGAATCTATTTCAAAGAAAAAAAGAGAAACGCTTCTCAACTAGCCATTAACGGAATTAAATGGTTTGGTCTTGCTATTTTTATTTGGGGATTGGGCGCATTGCTTAATCTTATTTTGGTGTACGGTTTTTATTTTTCTGTAGACGATAAAACCATTATTTATTTAGGAGTCGTTTTTTCATTACTAAACTCCCTTTTTATTTTACTCTCCATCCCTTCCATTGAACATAAAGGCAACCGCAACATCGTTATACGAATGATAGAGCGCTTTACGAACCGGGAAGTATTTGTGATTTTTGGAGGACTATTTGCGATTATAGCGTTTGTATTTATTAGCGCTACTTTTGGAGGGACAGGCGCTATTAGCAATACCTATATCTGGCTTATAGATATCCCTATCTCACTAATTGTAGCCTTTATTCTATTGCAAGAACTCAATAAGGCATTTGCCAGTAGAAGTATGCAGTTTATGTATTTACCATCCTTTGCATTGTTTATACTGATTGTAATTGCAGTTTCTCATAGAATTTTTCCGGTTTCACAAGTGTCAGCATATATGGGAACGGAGGTTTGGCAGTCTTTTGGCATGATTACGGCTATTGTATTTAAATTTCTATTCATTGTATTGTTTACCATTTTACTCTACAGTTGGAAGTTTCTCTCAGAAACCGAACAAAGGCAAACGCAATTGGAAATGGTAATTCAAGAAAATAATGAGTTAAAGAAAACCAACCAAAGAAGCTTAACAGCCATAGAAAGTCATTTAGATACCATAGAAAACCTTAAAGTAGCACTCCATGATACGCGCGATTCTCTTACTCAATTAAAAGAAGATTCACGAATTGAATTATCAGATCGTCAAAAAGAAGTGCTCGCCAATTTATGGATTTGTAAAGGTAAAAAGTCGTATACCGAAATTGCAGATGCCATGCACATTAGTCCAGACGGATTTCAAGCCCATATCCATCAGATTAAAAAATTACTACAGATCAAGGGAGCAAGCGGTAAAGACCAGTTAATTGCATATGCAGAGGCTAATGAGTTAGGAAAACACGCTACCATTGCGCAAAATGAGAAGCCTACTTAAGTACGTACGTACGTATTTCAGGATTCGTTTTTAACCACTGTTTAATCTTTGATTGGAATACATCTTACTTCAATTTAGCAGCATCAAAATTTTATTCAGATGCTTCTATTACTTCACAAAACTATTTTCTTTTTTTTATCATCGTTTGTTTTCTCAGAGTCAACAGATCAATTAATTAATAAAAAGTTTCAAAATACAACCGGTTGGTTTGTAGATGCCATTAATGCAGAAATTCCTATTGCATCGTCTGTAGGGATTCCTTGGGTTTTAATCATCTTAACGGTAGGCGCAAGCTATTTCACCTTCTATTTTAAAGGCATAAATTTTAGGAGCTTTGTTACCTCCATCAAAATTGTAAAAGGAGATTATGATCATTTAGAAGCATCAGAAACAACAGTAACTAATGGGCATAATGAATCTAAAGGAGAAGTGTCTCATTTTCAGGCGCTCACTACTGCCTTGTCTGCCACGGTTGGTTTGGGTAATATTGGTGGAGTAGCCATTGCTTTGTCTATTGGAGGTGCTGGAGCTACTTTTTGGATGATTTTAATAGGACTTCTGGGAATGGCCTCTAAATTTGTGGAATGCACCTTGGGTGTCGCGTACCGAGAAGTAAATAAAGACGGAGTAGTTTTTGGCGGCCCTATGTATTACCTCAGTAAAGGACTTAAGGAGAAAGGGCTAGCAAAACTAGGGAAGTTATTGGCTGTATTATTCGCTATCATGTGCGTGGGAGGTTCCTTTGGAGGGGGAAATATGTTTCAGGCAAATCAAGCATTCAAACTATTTGAGAATGTTTCTGGTGGTACAGAAAGTTTTTTCTATCAGAGAGGATGGCTTTTCGGTTTGGTAATGGCAGTTTTGGTGGGAATAGTAATTATTGGGGGTATCAAGAAAATAGCTAAAGTGACCGATAAAATTGTACCTGCCATGGTAGTTACCTATATCTTGGCGATACTTATTGTAATAGGCGCAAATTATACATTGATTCCCCATGCATTCCAGCAAATTTTTGAAGGAGCGTTTAATCCTTCCGGTATCACAGGCGGTATTGTAGGGGTTTTGGTGCAAGGTTTTAGGCGAGGTGCTTTTTCCAATGAAGCAGGTATTGGGTCGGCGGCCATAGCACATTCTGCAGTAAAAACCAGTTTTCCAGCGAGCGAAGGCTTGGTAGCTTTACTAGAACCTTTTATAGATACGGTTTTAGTGTGCACTATGACAGCACTAGCTCTTATTATTACCGGGCAATTAACAGTAGGAGCAATGGTTTCACCAGAACAAGGTGTTTTGCTCACTTCCCAAGCGTTAGAAAGTACTATTTCATGGTTTCCTTATGTACTAACCGTAGCTGTAATTTTATTTGCCTTTTCTTCTATGATATCTTGGTCTTATTACGGTTATCAGGCTTGGACTTATTTATTCGGGAAGCATTTTTTAACAGGATACGTATACAAATTTCTCTTTTGTGGTTTTGTGGTGATTGGCGCTGCGGCAAGTTTAGATGCGGTGATAGGCTTTTCAGATGCCATGGTTTTTGCCATGATGGTTCCTAATATGATAGGTCTCTTTCTATTAGCCCCCAAGGTAGCTAAAGAATTAAAAACATATTATCAAGCAATTCAAGCTTCACGGTTTCCATAAATAAGGGTTAGTTTATGGTTGATTCAAATAAGAATGCTGTTCGGGTATTTATTTGAGGAATGAATGCCCTACAGGTACTTCGGTTTTTTTATCTTTACTGCATAGTCTTTAGATGAATCATGGTAATGGCAATGCGGCAAGATTTTTGATGCTTATCATGTAAGATTCCAGATAAAACAAGTAAGCAGCAATGAATAAATTCTATTTTTTTCTTTTTTTAGTACTAACTACCACAAGTCAAGCACAACAATTTAGCCTTAAAAAAGGAGTAGTTATTGATAAGGTTGCTATGGTTACAGATAGCACCGCTACCTATTCTATTTACCTCCCAGAAGCTTTTGAGATGAATAAAAAATGGCCGTTGCTTTTTGCTTTTGATCCAGAGGGTAATGGCAAAAGAGCAGTGAATGTTTTTAAGGAAGCAGCAGAAAAGTACGGTTTGATTGTTGTATCTTCTAATGTGATAAAGAATGATGTCTTAGAAAAGAATCTTGCTAAATTTGATAAGTTATCAATAGAAATTGCAAAAACCTACCCTTTACAAACCACGCGGATTTTTACTGCAGGATTCTCAGGAGGAGCGCGTTTGGCAACCACGATTGCTGTAATTACTAAAAAAATTGAGGCCGTAATAGCCTGTGGGGCAAGTTTTTCTACAAACGTAAACTATTATCCTAATAAGCATAAGTTTTATTTTGTAGGTATGGCGGGTAATGATGATTTCAACTATATAGAAATGGAATCTGCACAACAATATCTCAATACTAAAAGAATACCTAATGAATTTTTCACTTTTGATGGTGCGCACGAATGGCCGGATCAACAATTAGTAACCGAAGCTTTTCAATGGATTCAACTTAGGTATCACAAGAAATACAATAAGATTTCAAAAGAAGAACTTATAGAAAAGTATCAAACAGAAATAGAAAAAGCAAACAAACTTTCTACCTATAATAAAGAAAAAGCAATTGAACAATTTACAAGGATACAGACAAATTTTCATGTTCCATTAAATACAGATAGTTTAAAGAAAAATATTCGCTTGCTTAAAAAGGGTCAAGCGTACAAAACAAGAAAGAAAAAGGATAGAGAAGCTACATGGGAAGAAGAGGATTTGCGAAGCATGTATGCTCTTTATTTTAGAGATGATTTAGATTCTTTAAATTTTGATAATCTAGGATGGTGGGAAAGTCAGTTAAAACAAATAGACAGTTTTACCAAAAGCAAAGACTACTTTAAAAAAAGAACCGGAAAACGTTTAAAAGGATTATTAGCTACGGCTGCTAAAGAAGTAGCAATGACACAAAAAGATTCTACGGATACTCAAAAATGGCTGTACGCCACTATTTTTAGAACACTAGCAGATAAGGAGGATATACAGGCTTATTTTGATGTGATCCAGTATGCCGCTAAGAAGTTGGATTATGATATGGCTTTATTTTATACCGAAGAATTATTCAAAAATGGTTTTAAAGATTTAAAAACGCTCAAAACTATTCCTAATGCCTCTATATTCTTTGTATGTCCTCCCTATTTAGAATTGGAGGAAATATATTTTGGAGAACCCCTAGATAATACAGAATGATAACATTACGTTTTGTAGAAACCCTAATGAAATATTACTAGTAGCCGATGATTTAAAATAAAGCAAGGGCTAAACTCATACGTCATTTTCTTTAGTAAAAAATCACCAAAGTAGCATGCTGTAATTTGATACAACTTAGTACCTCACTGTTCATTTATTTAAAGAAATTAACAACTATTTTCACCTTATTTAGCTTGATTTTACAAGGGTAAAGTTCTTTTAAGTAGTAATTTATTATACTCAACATTAAAGTTAAATACTTCATAGGTTAATAAGATAATTCTATACTAAATTATTATTTTCCCACTAATTAATGTAGTTTTGGTATGCTTTTTGGTGCCTATATATTCCGCTAATCCCTTGTTTTTTATGAAGCAACTTTTCATGTCCTTGTTTTTTTGTGCTTTCTTATGTAATCTCATTTCAGCACAAGAGCCCCCAAAATTACCAGACGTAGTTCCACCATCACCCACCGCCTTTGAATTAGGCAAGTTTGGTGAAATACCCGTAGGCAAGTTTAATGGAACCCCCAATGTAAACATACCACTCTATACCTATAGCACTAAAAACATGTCTGTACCCATTTCGTTGAGTTATAGCAATGCAGGTATCCGAGTCAATCAAATTTCCAGTTGGGTAGGCTTAGGATGGAATTTAAATGTAGGAGGCGTCATAACCCGCATGGCAAAAGGAATAGCAGATGAAACCTATGGCGGAACAAGAGATTTCCCAGATGAAGCCATGAATGATTTTATCAATACCAACAACCACTTACATCCAGCTGCTACCAAGTTTATCTATGAGATGGCAGGCGCCAATAAAGACGGAGAACACGATGTCTATAATTTCAATTTTCAAGGCAATACAGGTCAGTTTGTCATTGATCGAGAAGGTAAAATGGTACTCTTACGCAATTCGGCACCCGTGAAAATAACCTCCCAAGGAATCCAGGCCAACAGAAAATTCTTTCTCACCACCTCCGATGGAATCCAATACGAATTTACCAAAACCGAACTCACCAGAAATTCAAATGAATGCGTCACCAGTGCTCCCGACAATAGCGCCATCACCGCCTGGTATTTAACAAAAATGACTCACCCTTTTGGAGACCAAATACACTTTGACTACACCCCGGTAAGCTATAATTACATAATGGGCAAGCGTCAAAACTATTCCAAAAGCTTAGGCAAAGGCATTGGCGACTGCTCCTGCCCAGACGACAATTATAGCAGCTGCAATCAATGGATCACCTTATCCGGTCAAAAACTAGTAAAGATTTGGTCCAATAATCCAGTAAACGGAACCATAAATTTTAATGCCACCTTAGCACATCCAGAGATCACCAACTATACCCTACTTCAAAATATGCAAGTAGTAAATCAAGCTAGCCAGCTCGTAGAAAGATTTGATTTCACCTACACCATCACCACCAATAATAGAGTCTTTCTAAATAAACTAACCCAAAAAAATCCCGCCCAAAAACACCACTTTAGCTATCACAACGAAACCAGCTTTCCCGCCAGACAATCGTACGCCCAAGATCATTGGGGATATTACAACGGCAAAAATAACAACACCACCTTACTGGTAAAACCCAATTCTGCCATCTGGAATAATGTCACCGGATTAATAGGCGCCGATAGAACCCCCAATGCCCTCTATACAAAAGTGGGCCTTCTTAAGAAAGTAACCTATCCCACCGCCGGATCAACCCAACTTATTTATGAACCCAACACCTATTACGGAGGCAAAACAACATACAAAGACACCATTTATCAGGTCAACTCCAATCCACAATCACCCACACTGTCTTCCACCATTTTATTCGCTACAGGCAATACTTACCAAAATACAGCAATCTATCCAACAAGAATCACCGGTTATGAAGATATAGACAACCTCTTATGCAATCAATGCACAGGAGAGGGTACCATTACCTTGACAGATCTTACCACCAATCAGCTCATCTCCACAAGTACAGTAATACCAGGTCAATCTATAGACATCCCTGTTACACTTACCAAAAATCACAACTATGAGCTAAAAATAACCACCACCGGAGCATTACACTACCTAGCACAACTACGCTATTTTGATGGCACCACCCTCATAGACAACCATACAGGACCCGGGATGCGCGTACAAAAAACCAAAGCGTACGATCCAGTAACCCAGCAAGAGATTGTCAAACGCTATTATTACACCCCCAGAGCCAATCGCTCCCTTTCTTCCGGCACCAACTACCGAGCGCCAAGATATGAAACCGCCACCATGACCGGTTTTGGATGCAGCTCCACCACCTCCGGAGGAGTAGGTTGCGGAATGAAATTTTGTTATTACAGCAACCTGAGTTCCAATACCGTAAACACCCTGGTAGACCAACGTGGAGGTATGATTTTTTACAAACAAGTAACCACCAGTTTAGGAGGCGACAACTTTGAAGCAGGAATGGAAGAACACGAATACATCATCCATCAATTAGATGCAAACCGCCAAGTATGGGGCTCAGGAGAATACAGCGGCGTGTCCATGCTATTATTAAATCAAGATGCCGCCGATAACGGCCTAGAGAAAAGAGTTGTCTATTACCGCAAAGATGGCACCACCAGTTTTACCAAACTATATGAAAAAGAAAACTTTTATCCCAAAGACACCACCTATCATTATGTAATCAACAACTACATAACCACCAGACTATACCAACCATTATGCGAAGCCCAGTGGCCCAACTATAGCTGTAAAACAGAAGACCTCAGTACATCCTACCCCTATATAACCTGCTCCACCAACCATGAACATTTTTGGAAACCCATCAACGGATTACGATGCGTAGCCGCAGGAAACAACAACCAAATCTCCTTCAAATACCATCCCTGCTATGGCAAGCCCATCAACTATACCATTCAAGTCAATCATAACACCATAGGCGGCACCCCCTTACCCATAGACATGATACAATACGATCATGTTTCCGAAAGATACCCATTAACACAAACCATGGAACGCTTCTACGATGAAAACGGATCCAACCCTCTGGAGAAAACCACCAACTACTATTACGACAATCCATTACACCTACAAATCACCCGAACAAAAGTCACCGATAGCAAAGGCGATACACTAGAGACCAAGGTATACTACCCAGATGATCTCGCAAGTATCACCGGTTTAACCCCCAGCCAAGAAAACGCCCTTAAAAAATTAGACCTAAACAACCAACACCGCGTTAGCCAACCCATACAAACCCAAAGTTACCGCAATGGCAATTTGTTAGCCACCCAACGCACCCTATTCAAAGATTGGGGTAATGAGATCCTACTTCCAGAAGAAATACAAACCCTTAAAGGAACCACAGGAACCCTAGAAAGTCGCATCCAATACCAACGGTATGACAACAAAGGAAACCCCTTAGAAGTATCCCAACCCAACGGCATGACCATTACCTACCTCTGGGGCTACGGCGGTAAATACGTAGTCGCCAAGATAGACAATGCCACCTACAACAGCGTCACCGCCCCAAGCATAGGCCTCAACCTCAATATCCTTGAAAACCCAAGCTCAGAAGCCGCCTTGTTGGCAGAGCTCGCCAAAATACGCACCGCACTCCCAGCAGCCATGGTCACCACTTTTGCCTACAAACCCCTGGTAGGAGTCACCAAAAAAGTAGACCCCCGAGGTCGTGAGACCACCTATAGCTACGATACTTACAACCGATTAGAAACCATACGCGATCACGACGGTAACCTCCTATCTAAAAACACCTATCACTATAAAAATCAGTAAAAAAGGAAGCACTATGAAACTACCCTTCACTTTCTGTATCATCCTTTTCACCGTTACCAGCACCCTAGCCCAAATAGGCGAAGGCGGCAATGGCGGCGGTACAACCAATTACTATTTTGATGGTGATAACGATGGTTGGGGAAGCCCAACCGCCCCCTTTGTCACCACCCCCACAAGCGGGTACGTCACCAACAACCAAGATTGTAACGATGCAGACGCCACCATCAACCCCACCACCCGCTGGTATCGCGATGCAGACAATGACACCTTTGGCGATCCCAACAATTGGCGCATTCAATGCACCCAACCCAGCGGCTACATTAGGAACAATACCGATTGTAACGACAACAACAACAACCTAAACCCCAACACCCGCTGGTACCAAGATGCAGATGGCGACGGATACGGTACACCCTCCGTTTATATCACCCGTTGCACCCAACCCACTGGGTACACCCTTAACAACCAAGATTGTAACGATACCAATGCCAGTATCAACCCCACTAAAAGCTGGTACCGCGATCAAGACAATGATGGTTTTGGCAACCCAGCGCAATCCCTTACCCAGTGCACCGAGCCCACAGGCTATGTAGCCAATACCGGCGACTGTAACGACAACAACAGCAACCTAAACCCCAACACCCAATGGTACAAAGACCAAGACAACGACGGTTTTGGAGACCCCGCACAAACCCTAACCCAATGCACCCAACCCCTAGGCTATGTGCGCAATAACAATGACAACTGCCCCGCACAACCCGGCACCAACCTAGGATGCAATCAAGACACCTATATACCAGTAGTACTCAGCAACAACCAAAACTACATCTATACCCAAGCACCCCAAAAAGCCATGACCGCCATTAACAGCACCACCCTAACCCATAATGCCGATGTATTAGAACACGTACAGTATTTTGATGGCCTAGGTCGCCCCATTCAACAAAT